>CANJQJ010000040.1 GCA_947476425.1 Sphingomonadaceae bacterium
ATGCGATCGCGGGAAAAATGGCTTGATCCGGCGCATCTGCACCTCGCTCAGCATAAACAGATCGTCCACAAGCAGCACCTCCTGGTGCCACCATTGAATCAACCCTCAGCCCATCATGCAAGCAATTTAACAGGTCCTGACCCTAGGTATCCGGGTGCCTTGCATGAAGGGCGTATAATTGGAAATTGCCTGATGTATCGCCAGTCACTTGCACAGCATCAGCAGATCCGCACATTGATAGATCAGTTTGAATCCTATCTCTCGCCCGCGACGCCGCCGGTGGACCCGGAAGCAATGGCGCATTGCCGCTGGCGCCTGGCCTCGCTGATATTCGAGCATCTCGCGCTGGAAGACCGGACCCTCTATCTGCCCCTCGAACGCGATCCCCGGAACGATGTCGTGACGAACACGCGCCGTTCGAAACAGGAGCTGGAGGTGCTGTTCGATCGCACCCAGCAGCATGTGAAGGAATGGCCGACGGCGGTGGCCCTGGGCAGCTGGCCGGAATATTGCGCGGTAACGCGTGACCTGCTCAAGAGTTTTCGCGCGCGCCTGTCCCATGAGGAAGCCGGCCCCTATCTCTGGGTGCGAACCAGTGGCGATATCATGGCGGGGCAAATTCAGCCGCACGAGCGCAACTGGGTTGCGCCGGCGTGGCTCGTTCGCGACAGGATCTATGCCGGCATCACGGGATCGAGCGACAAGGGCGCGTAAGGCTTTTATTCCCCGTCGCGCGCTGTCTGGTGGTGCCGGATGACTTCCTCGATGATGAAGCGCAGGAATTTCTCGGAAAAGTCGGGATCGAGATTGGCGCTGCGCGCGAGTGACCGCAGCCGTTCGATCTGAGCGGCTTCTCGTGCCGGATCGGCCGGGGGCAGGCCGGCTTCGGCCTTGTAACGACCGACCGCCTTGGTGATCTTGAAGCGTTCCGCGAGCATGAAGACCAGGGCGGCATCGATATTGTCGATGCTTTCGCGATAACTTGCCAGTGTGGCGTCGTCCATAATTTCCCCGTTGGGTTTCGGGCGGCCTGCCCCGCCTTAGGTTTAGAGATCGCCTTTTGTTGCCGGATTGACGCAGACGCAAGCATTGCTTGGGATCCGGTGCTTGCGTTTATCGCCGGGTGGCGTCAGAGGCGGAGAGATCATGACCTCGAATATCGTGCCTCTTCGTCGCTCAACCTCGCCGTCGCTCGATCCGATGATGGCGCTGGTCGCTGCCGACATGAATCAGGTCAACAGCGAAATCCTCGCGCGGATGCAGAGCGAGGTACCGTTGATCCCGGAACTTGCCGGGCATCTCATCGCGGGCGGTGGCAAGCGCATGCGGCCGATGCTGACGCTGGCCTGCGCCCGGCTGCTCGATTATGGCGGGGCACGGCATCACAAGCTCGCCGCCGCAGTGGAGTTCATTCATACCGCAACGCTGTTGCACGACGATGTCGTCGATGGCTCGGGCATGCGGCGGGGCAAGCGCACCGCCAACATCATCTGGGGCAATCCAGCCAGCGTGCTTGTGGGCGATTTCCTGTTCAGCCGCTCATTCGAACTGATGGTCGAGGATGGCAGCCTGCGTGTTCTTCGCATCCTTTCCAACGCGTCGGCGGTGATCGCCGAGGGCGAGGTCAACCAGCTGACCGCGCAACGCCGCATTGAGACGACCGAAGAGAAATATCTCGATATCATCGGCGCCAAGACAGCGGCCCTGTTCGCTGCCGCCTGCCGGATCGCGGCGGTGGTCGCGGAGCGCGACCAGGCGGTCGAAGAAGCGCTCGACGCCTATGGCCGCAATCTCGGCATTGCATTCCAGTTGGTCGACGATGCCATCGACTATGTTTCCGACGGCGCAACCATGGGCAAGGACGCGGGCGACGATTTCCGCGACGGCAAGGTCACGCTACCCGTCATCCTCGCCCATGCGCGTGGATCGGATGCCGACAAGAAATTCTGGCGGGCGGCGATGGAGGGACATTGCATCACCGATGAGGATCTCGTGCTTGCCAACCATCTGCTGCGCGATACCGGTGCGATCGACGATACGCTCGCCCGTGCGCGGCATTACGGCCAGCGCGCGATCGATGCGATCGGGGCTTTCCCGGGCGGCGCGGCCAAGGCGGCGCTAACAGAAGCAGTCGAGTTCGCAATCGCGCGAGCCTATTGAAGGAACCGCCATGACCGTGCTTTCGCTCGACCATGTCAATATCAGGACCGTCTCGGTCGAAGAGACCTACGCCTTTTATCGCGACTTGCTCGGCATGGAGCCGCGCGCGGCGCCGGGCGCGAAAAGCATCGACGATGGCGGCTGGATCTACGCGATGGACGGCAAGCCGGTCGTGCATGTGCGCAGGATCGGCACGCCCGACATGCGCGGCGGCAGCACGCCGTTCGTGGCTGGGCAGGGCACCGGGCCGATCGATCATTTCGCGTTGAAGTGCGAAGATTATGACGGCGTTCGCGCGCGACTCGAGGCCAAGGGCGTGACGCTCAACTTCAATGACCTCCCGCAGATCAACCTGCGCCAGATCTTCGTGCGCGATCCGAACGACATCCTCGTAGAGCTCAACTTCTTCGAGGCATGAGTCGCGCGCTTCCGATCGAGGCCGTCCTTCCCGACCTGATTTCCGCGCTGCGCCATGCCAGCAACGCCGTGCTCGTGGCACCGCCGGGCGCTGGAAAGACCACTGCGGTTGCGCCAGCGCTCCTCGGCCAAGCCTGGTGTAGTGGGCAGATTTTGTTGCTGAGCCCCCGGCGGCTCGCCGCGCGGGCGGCTGCGGAGCGAATGGCGGATGTTGCGGGCGAGCCGGTCGGCCAGACGATCGGCTATGCGACGCGGCTCGACAGCAAGCAGTCAGCCGCGACGCGCATTCTCGTCATCACCGAAGGGATTTTCGTCAATCGCATCCAGGGCGATCCCGAACTGGCGGGCATTTCGGCGGTGCTGTTCGATGAAGTGCATGAGCGCAGCCTCGATAGCGATTTCGGGATTGCGCTCGCATTGGATGCGCAGGCGGCGTTGCGGCCTGACCTCAGGCTCGTGGCGATGTCGGCAACGCTGGATGGCGCGCGATTTTCGGCGCTGATGAATGCCGCACCGGTGATCGAGAGCGAAGGGCGCAGCTATCCGCTCGAACATCGCTATCTGGGACGCAAGAGCGAGGCCCGGATTGAAGATGTGATGGCCGCCGCAATCCGGACGGCGCTGGCCGAGGAATCGGAAGGCGGGGTGCTCGCCTTTCTTCCCGGCGTTGCCGAGATCGAGCGCGTTGCCGAGCGATTGGCCGATCTGCCGGACAGGATCGCGCTGCATCGTTTGCATGGCTCGCTCGATCCAGCGGAGCAGCGTGCGGCGATCGGGCCAGCACCTGCCGGCATGCGCAAGCTCGTGCTGGCAACTTCGATCGCTGAGACAAGCCTGACGCTCGATGGCGTCCGCATCGTGATCGACTCGGGGCTTGCGCGCCGCCCGCGCTATGACCGCGCGGCGGGAATGACGCGGCTGGTGACCGAGCGGGCAAGCCAGGCGTCGGTGGCCCAGCGCGCGGGTCGCGCGGCGCGGCAGGGGCCGGGAGTCGCCTATCGACTTTGGGAGCAGGCGGCGACGGCCGGACTCGCGCCTTATGATCCGCCCGAAATAATGGAGGCGGATCTTTCCGCGCTGCTGCTCGATTGCGCGTTGTGGGGAGTGACCGACCCGGGCGAACTGCGCTGGATCGATCCGCCGCCCGCCGCCGCGATCGCCGAGGCGCGTGGCCGCCTTTCGGTGCTTGGCGCGATCGATCGCGATGGGCGGCCGACCGCGCACGGCAAGACGATGGCGCGGCTGCCGCTGCCGCCCCGGCTCGCGCATATGTTGATCGCGGCGGGCGAGCGTGGCTGGGGACAGACGGCGGCGGAGGTCGCAGTACTGCTCGGCGAGCGTGGGCTGGGCGGGAATGATCCAGACCTGGAGACGCGATTGCGGCGCTGGCGCAGCGAGCGGGGGCCGCGTGCCGAGGGCGCGCGGAAGCTCGCGAAGCGGTGGATGCAGCTTGCGCCCTCCCTTGCATCGCGGGGCGAGGAAATTGCGGCCTGCGTCGCGCTTGGTTTTCCCGACCGCATAGCCAAGCGGCGGGGTGCGGACGGGGCCGATTGGATTTCGGTCGGCGGGCGCGGTTTCAAGCTTGATCCGCTGTCGTCGCTGGCCCGCGCTGACTGGCTCGCCGTTGCCGAGACGCAAGGCATGGCGGCAGGTGCGCGGATCCTGTCGGCGGCCGCGATCGACGAAGCGGACATTGTCGCGCTGTTCGGGGAAAGGATCGAGACGCAAATAGTGATGCGCTTCGATCCACAGACCGGCTCGGTCTCGGCATTGCGGGAAAGGAGGCTCGGCGCAATCACGCTGGCGCGCGGTCCTGCGGACAAGGCCGATCCGGAAGCGGTGTCGGCGGCATTGCTCGAGGGGGTGCGCAAGCACGGGGTGGCCGTCTTGCCATGGAGCGAGGCCGCGCTTGCGTTTCGCCAGCGTGCGGGGTTTGCGGGCATGGCCGATCTTTCCGACGAACGATTGCTGGCAGATCTCGATATTTGGCTGGCGCCCCAACTGGCGGGCAGGCGGCGGCTTTCCGATCTCGATCTGCTTGCGGCGCTGCAAGGGCTGATCGGCTGGGACGGCGTGCGCGCGATCGACCGGCTGGCGCCGACGCATCTCGAGACGCCCGCCGGAAGCCGGCATCCGATCGACTATGGCGCGGAAGGCGGACCAGCAGTCGATGTCCGCGTCCAGGCATTGTTCGGAATGACGACTCACCCGACGGTCGGCGGTGGCAGTGTGCCGTTGACGTTACGGCTGACTTCGCCACCCGGGCGACCGATCCAGACTACGAAGGACCTGCCGGGTTTCTGGTCGGGAAGCTGGTCCGCGGTCGCCAAGGAAATGCGCGGGCGCTATCCGAAACATCCCTGGCCCGACGATCCGGCGGCGGCGAGCGCAACCTTGCGGACGAAGAAGGCGGATGCGCGGCGGGGAGAGGCCTGAGGGGAGAGCCGTCGTCATCCCGGCGGACGCCGGGATCCACGTTGCGGTGGTCGCTCGATCGCTAGACCTGTGGGCCCCATGGATCCCGACTTTCGTCGGGATGACGAGGGGGGCGGCGAGGCGGGTCTTGACTGGCACCCCATTTCTGCGGCACGCGGCGCGTGACGTTTTCAGGGGTTTGTCGAACATGGTGCAAGCGCGGATCTACCAGCGGGCGAAGAGCAGCATGCAGTCGGGTCGCGCTCGGGCCGGGGAGTGGGTGCTCGAGTTCTCACCCGCCGAAGCAAAGCTCCCCGATCCGTTGACCGGCTGGGCAGGCAGCGGGGATACCCGAGGCCAGGTCTGCTTGAGCTTTCCGACACTGGACGCCGCGCAGGCCTATGCGACGCGCGAGAGCATCGCAGTCGAGCATATCGTGCCCGCAGCGGCGAAGACGCTCAAGCTCCAGGCTTATGCGGATAATTTCAAATAAGCTCGACTACTCAGTCCGCGACAATCCCGGCGCCGAGCAGAATGAGCAGCTTGGCATCCATCATCAATCCCTCGGCGCGCTTTGCCGCGATGAAGGCTGAGATCTGATCGAGCGGGACGCGGTGGACGGTGATATCCTCGCCCGGCTCGCCCCCACCTTCGCTGACCTTGACGAGGTCAGTGGCACGGACCAGCGTGAAGCTCTCGGACGTCATGCCCGGCGATGACGCGAATTCGCCGAGCAGATCGACGTGGCCGGCGCGGTAGCCGGTTTCCTCCTCGAGTTCGCGGATCGCGGCGGTTTCGATGGCTTCTCCGGCATGATCGTCGCCGACCAGCCCGGCGGGCAGCTCGAGGCAGCGTTCCTTGATCGGTATCCGATATTGCTCGACCAGGATTATGTGGCCGTCATCGACTGCAATGATCACAGCAGCAGTGATGGCGCCGTTGCGCCTCGCATATTCCCAGCGGCCCTCGCGCAACACTGAAATGAAACGGCCTTGCCACATCGTCTCGACGGGATCGGTCATAGTTCGATGAGCCTGTCGGGGAGTTCGTCGGGATCGTTTCCGGTGCGCGGGAAGGTTTCGGCAAGTACGGCCCCGATCTCGCCGATCGCGGCGATGATGCCGTCGGCCGGTCGACCGGCGCGGAGAGCCTCGATGAGGCTCGCCATTGCGATGCCCCAGCGCTCCTGCGATACCTTCTGGTGGATCGCGCGGTCGGCGACGATTTCGGCATGGTGCTCGTCCTCTGAGAGGTAGAGCAGGACCCCGGTTCGCGTCGCGGTGCGCCGTTCTATCCCCGCACGAAAGATCTGGATCGCGCGGCGACGGACGCGGCGCGCCTTGGTTGCGCGCGGCGTCATCGCCAGCCGAAGCGGGCGCCACGCGAGGATCAGGCGGACACCGAGGAACTTGCCGGCCGCGAAGAGCAGGGCGAGCGTCAGCAGCTCCCTTGGGGTCCAGACATGCTGCCAGCCGCCGCTGATCCGGTCGACCAGCGCGGTGTAGAACGCCGGGAAGCTGGCGAGCACGGCAAGCGCCAGCAGCATCGCCGCCACGGCCCAGTGGAGCGCTACGTCATGATAGGCGTCCGAATTCGCCGACGTGACGACCATGATCTCGCCGTCGGTCTGCGCCTCGGCGCTGGTGACTGCCGCGGCGATGGCCGCGCGCTGATCGGAATCTAAATTCATCACCAGCTCCCCGATGAGCCGCCGCCGCCGAAGGAGCCTCCGCCGCCGGAAAAACCTCCGCCGCCGCCGCCGCCCCAACTGCTTCCGCCACCGCCGCCCCAGCCGCCGCCGCTTCCGGGACCCCACAGGATCACCGGCAGGCCGCTGCGTCCGAATGCGGTGCCGCGTCCACGGTTGCGCATCATTGAGACGAGCATGACCAGAACGACGATGCCCCAGAAGATCAGCGGCAAGGGGATGCCCTGGTTGCCCTTGTTTGCATCAGCGACGATTTTTTTCGCGCGCGCTTCGGCCTGTTCGTCGGGCATGCTCAGCAACTCGACCAGCGCATCGGTGCCTGATGCGATGCCCCCGGGCATGTCCTTGTTGCGGAAAGCGGGAAGGATACGCGTCTGGATGATGACGCTGGAGAGCGCATCCGTGAGGATGGGCTCGAGCCCGTAGCCAACTTCGATCCGCACCTTGCGATCCTTCGGCGCCACGATCAGCAACGCGCCGCTATTGACGTCCTTTTCGCCGATCCCCCAGGCGCGACCGAGGCGATAGCCATAATCCTCGATCGCGAAGCCCTGGAGATCGGGAATGGTCGCGATCACGAGCTGGCGGCGGTTCTTTGCCTCAAGGCCGGCGAGCTTGGCGGTGAGCGCGGCTTCCTGTTCGGGGGTGAGGATGTTGGCGGCATCGACGACGCGGCCGGAGAGCGGTGGGAATGTCTGCGCGAGGGCGGGCGCGGCGAGCAGGAGGCCGAGTACCAGCAGTATCCCGGCGCAGGCCGGGATCCAGATCCAGCGTTGCAGCTGGGCCCCGGCCTGCGCCGGGGTACGCCGTCGTGAGAGCCTCAGAACTTCACCGTGGGCGCGGCCTGCGCATTGGGGGTCGTCGCTTCGAACGGGGTCATCGGCTTGGAGCCGTAGATGATCTTGGCCGCCAGCATTTCGGGGAAGGTGCGGATGCGCGTGTTATAGTCACGCACCGACTCATTGTAGTCGCGCCGCGAGATGGTGATGCGGTTTTCGGTGCCCTCGAGCTGCGATTGCAGAGCCAGGAAATTCTGGTTGGACTTGAGATCGGGATAATTTTCGGTGACCATCAACAACCGGCCGAGTGCCTGGCTGAGCGACCCCTGCGCATCGCCGAACTGCTTCACCTTGGCCGGATCGTTGAGATCGTCGCCCTTGACCTGGATCGACGTCGCCTTGGCGCGCGCCTCGGTGACTGCGATGAGCACGTCCTTCTCCTGCGCGGCATAGCCTTTTACGGTCGCGACGAGGTTGGGAACGAGATCGGCGCGGCGCTGATATTCGTTCTGGACGTCTGCCCAGCGCGCCTTGACGGTCTCCTGCGAGGTCGGGATGCTGTTGATGCCGCAGCCGGCCAGCGAGAGCATCAGCATTGGGGCGAGCAGGCGCAGTGCGATCGAACGGACGGACATGGATGGTTTCTCCGTGATGGACTTGCGCGATGTAAATTAGTTTCGCCGGACTTGCCAGCCAAGGGGCATTGCGCGATCAAGCGTGTAACAAACGTTCACCATGAGGATGCGGAACCATGTTCAGCGAATTCAAGGCATTCATTGCGCGCGGTAATGTCGTCGATCTTGCCGTGGCGGTTATGATCGGTGCGGCATTCGGCAAGATCGTTTCGTCGCTCACGGATGATATCATCATGCCGATCGTCGGCGCGATTTTCGGCAAGGTGGATTTTTCGAGCCAGTTCCTGATCTTGGGCACGGTACCCGCGAGCTACAAGGGCTCGCTTGTCGACTATGCCGCGCTCAAGGCCGCGGGCGTGCCGATGCTCGGCTATGGTCAGTTCCTGACGATGCTGATCGACTTCCTGATCGTCGCGTTCGTGCTGTTCCAGATCGTGCGCCAGGCCAATCGTTTCCAGAAAGCCCAGGTCGAGGCACCAGCGCCGGATGCGGCCGATGTTATCCTGCTGCGCGAGATTCGGGACGAACTTCGGAAGAAGTAACCGCCGCCGCATAGCGCCGGGCGAGCATCGCGCAGACGATAAGCTGGATCTGGTGGTAGATCAGCAGCGGCAACACGATCATGCCGATCGCGGGATGGCCAGCGAACAGGATCTTCGCGATCGGTGCGCCATTGGCGAGGCTCTTCTTGGACCCGCAGAAGACGGCGGCGGCTTCGTCCGGACGTGACAGCCCGAGCCGGCGGCTGAAGAATGTGGTGCAGCCGAGCGCGATGCCGAGCAGTACCAACGCGATCAGGGCAACGAGCGCCAGCGTGACGATTCCGAAGCGCGACCAGAGGCCGGCGGCGGTGGACTCGGCGAACGACACGAACACGATCAGCACGATCACGCCGCGATCGAGCAGCGAGACAATCTTCTTGTGGCGCGCGATCAGGTCGCCGATCAACGGGCGGCAGAGGTGGCCAATCAGGAAGGGTGCGAGCAGCGCCTTGACGATATCGAGGATCGCCGCGCCGATCGTTGGACCTCCCTGGCCGAGGGCGCTGACGATGCCCATCAGCAACGGCGTCAGGATCATGCCGATCAGGCCTGACAGGGTGGCATTGAAGATCGCTGCCGCGACGTTGCCGCGGGCCATCGCGGTCATCGCCACCGAGGATGAGATCGTCGAGCAGATCGCGCAAAGGAAGAAGAAGCCGAGCCGCAAGCCCTCAGGCAGCAGGTGGGGCGTGGCGAACCAGATCAGTCCGCCGAGCAGCGGGAACAGCACGAAGGTCGTGCCCTGGACGAGGAGGTGGAGCTGCCAGTGCGTTGCGCCCGCCTTGAGTGCGGCGGGCGACAGCGCTGCTCCATGAAGGAAGAAGACCAGGGCGATGCCCGCCTTGGTGAGCAATCCGAAATCGATCGGGCCGCCGGGCGCACCAAGCTCTGGCCACAACAGCGACAGCGTGATCGCTGCCGCCATTGAGGCCATGAACCCGTCGATCTTGACTCGGATCAGAGGTCGTCCGTGACGATCTTGTTCTCGATCTCGCCGAGGCCATCGACCACGACGCGAACGACGTCGCCAACCTTGAGGAGATCGCCCGTTACCGCGCCGATGCCCGAAGGCGTGCCGGTCGAGAGAATGTCACCGGGCTCGAGCGTCATCACCTGCGACAGATATTCGATCTGTTCGTAGATGTTGTAGACCATGTCGCCGGTGCTGGTGCGCTGCTTCTCGACGCCATTGACGGTGAGCCACAGCTCAAGCGCGTGCGGATCGGCGACTTCGTCGTCGGTGACGATCCACGGGCCGATCGGGCCGTGGGTGTCGAACGATTTGCCGAGCGTCCAGGTCGGCGTGCGATGCTGCCAGTCGCGCGCCGAGACGTCGTTGGTGACCATATAGCCGGCGATCACCGAACGGGCATCGGCCTTGCTGACATAACGGCAGCTCTTGCCAATCACGACGGCGAGTTCGGCCTCATAGTCGAGCGCCTTGCAGACCTTCGGATAGACCACTGGATCGGTCGGGCCGGTGATGCACGAGACCTGCTTGTTGAACCAGAGCTGCGTGTCCGGCACGGGAACGCCGAGATCGCGCGCTTCCTGGGCGTGCTTCTGGTAGTTCATGCCGATCGCAAGAAATTTCTGCGGATCGGTGATCGGCGCTTCGAGCGTCACCGCACCGAGGGCATGCGACGGGGCGTCAGCGGCTTCGAGTGCAGCGCGCTGGGCTGGAAGATTGGTGAGCAGGGTGCGCATGGAATCGGTGCCGGCGACGGAGCTCAGATCGACGACGCTGTCGCCGACCACCTTGCCCAGGGCGGTCTTGCCATTGATGGTGAAGCGGACGAGTTTCAAGGTGCGGCTCCCTCTCGCGATCGGGGTGGATATTTGGGCCCTCTCCTAGAGCGAGAATCCGTCATCGCAAGTGAAATATCCCATTTCCGGACGACTCGGCAGGCTCTGGAGATGCGCGAAGATAATCTTGCTCCAGATCATGAAGATTCGAGGACACCTCTCTGTTTGCCGTCTGGAATGACGTTTTCATGCCGTAAATCTGTCATATTTCCCTCTTGTGTTGCGCCGCAAGAGGGATAGTCTGCCGCGCAGGAGGGGTTGCCACTAGGCCTGAGTCTGGGGGACCAACCGATGCAGAATGACAGTCTTGCGCCAGGTTTCGTGTCCGAGCCGGCAACGCGCCATCCGCGTTGCAGGGAAATCGGCCGACTAATTTGCACGGATGTCGGCTATGCGCTGCATCGCAGCGATGGTGCCGACCTGTGGCTTGAGATGGAGAATATCCCGCAAAATTTGATCGAGCGGGAAGTCGTGATCGCCGGAACACTCTACGGGCTCGATCTCATCTCCGTAGAATCGATCGGCCCCGCTCTCGGCTGACTTGCCTCTCTCTTCTCCGTCGTAGTTATTCGAAATGGATGGCAAGCCATACCGTTGGCGGATCGGCCTGGGTCCACGTCACGCGATGACGGCGATGGGCGGGAATCAGGAGATGGTCGCCAGGAGAGAGGGCGCTTTCGTCTTCATCCTCGATCCAGAGATTGGCGGCTCCTTCTAGCAGCATGATCCATTCGTCGTGGGGTTGGTCATAAGGGTCGTCGACTGGTGTTGCCTGGCCAGTCGAGACGATCCGCTCGATGCGGCAACCGGGGCGTGCGAGGAGTTGGGTGAAGACCTCTCCGTCGCTCACAAGAGCGTACCGCCCTCGACCTGCATGATCTGGCCGGTGACGAACGCCGCCTGCCCGGAGGCGAGGTAGAGCACGGCCGCCGCGACTTCGCTCGCACGTGCAACGGTGCGCGGCAATGGGCCCGTGCGCTTGAGCTTCTCGATTTCGGCCTCATCGATGCCTTGAAGTGCCTTCGTAAAAAAGCCGCTGTCGGGGTGAAAGCGACTTCCGCTGCTCATCGCTGCCGCCCCCTCGGGAAAGGTAGCGTATGGCGCCACGCAATTGACCGTGATCTCGTGCTGGCCGACCTCCTTTGCGAGCACCTTGGTGAAGGCATGAACCGCACCTTTCGCCGCAGAGTAGACCGCCAGCATGTAATCGCCAACGAGCCCGGCGGTCGAACCGATGTTGATTATCCGACCCGATTTGCGCGCAATCATCTCCGGAAGGACGGCACGGGTCACCCGCAGCGTCGTCATGAGCGTTATGTCGATATCCCGGGACCAGCTTTCGGGATCCGATTCGGCGAAGGGCCCCATTGCGACGTTTCCGCCGACATTGTTGACGAGGATGTCGATCGTGCCAAATCGTTCGCGGCTGGCGGCGGCAATGCGGTCGCCGGCATCCTTGTCCAGCAAGTCGATCGCCAGGAAGATCGCGTCCAACGCCCCGCGTTCGCGCGCGTCGCTAACGACGCGGGCGCCAGCCTCGACATCGCGGCCCACCGCGACGAGCCTGACGCCTTCATCCGCGAGCCCGAGCGCAATTGCGCGGCCGATGTTCGACGTCGCCCCGGTGACGATCGCCACCTTGCCCGCCAGGCCTAGATCCATGTATCGATTCCTTCTCCGAGCGCGTTCGCTAACGACTTTTGTCGCAAGTTCATCGCTTGCCGGCAATCACTATAGATGAGCCACTTGCGCCTTGATGCGCTCCGGCGCGCCGTCGCGGCGCAGCCTCATCCACCAACGGCCACTCCAAATCAGGCAACAAAAAACCCGGCTCGCTTGCGCGGACCGGGCTTTTTGGTTCGTAGGGCTTCAGCGTGTCAGGAAGACATTGGCTGAAGATTGACCGCTGCATATTTGCCGCGACGATCGACTTCGAGTTCGAATTCGAGGCGATCACCCTCATTGAGATTGGTCATGCCAGCGCGCTCGACCGCCGAGATGTGGACGAAGGCATCTGGCTGGCCATCGTCGCGCTGAATGAAGCCGAAGCCCTTCATTGCGTTGAAGAACTTGACCGTACCGGTTGCCTTCTCACCCGTCAGCTGACGCTGTGGGCCGCCACGATCGCCACCCGGGCCGCCTGCTGCGGGCCGATCGGTTCGTTCGCGCGGAGGACCACGATCCTCGACCGGAAGCGGCTCGCCTTCAATCTTGAGATCGGTTGCCGAAATGCGGCCACCACGATCGACAAGCGTGAATTCGAGGGGCTGACCTTCGGCGAGGCCGGTGAGGCCTGCCTGTTCGACTGCCGAGATATGGACGAAAACATCTTCGCCGCCATCATCGCGAACGACAAAGCCGAAACCCTTTTGGCTATTGAAGAATTTTACGACACCCTTGCCTTCGCCGACAACCTGGGCAGGCATCGAAGGACGACCACCGCCGGCACCGCCACCACCGCCGAAGCGATCACCGCCACCGCCGCCGCCACCGAACCGGTCTCCGCCGCCGCCAAAGCCGCCGCCACCGAAGCGATCACCGCCGCCGAAGCCGCCGCCACCGAAATTATCATCACCGAAGCTGTCGCGCTTGTCCCTGCCACCGCGCTGCCCGCGGCGCCCACGATCAAAACTCATGCCGTCCAATTCTTCCCGAAATACGCCCTGTCACCGTGAAGACTCCCAGCCGGGCGCGGCACGCGAGTCCCCTTTAGGCCCCGGCAGAGCGCGGCCAAAGAATCATCATAAAGTAAAAATGCGTTTCCGGCGAGCGATTTTGCTTGGATGACATTGTACGCCGTCGCGACATCATCGCTAAGCCGTTGACCCGATCACGATGACAGGGCAATTCGCTGACGACCATGACAGATATCCTATCCATTTTTGCCGACCCCGCCAACTGGGCAGCCGTAGCTGCACTTATCGCGATGGAGGTTGTCCTTGGGATCGACAATCTGATCTTCATCTCGATCCTTACAAATAAATTGCCCGAATCTCAAAGGGGTCGGGCGCGGCGGATCGGGATAAGTCTCGCGCTGGGGCTGCGGCTTGCGCTGCTCAGCCTCGTCGCATTCATCGTTACGCTGATTCGCCCGCTGTTTGAGGCGTTCGGCCACGCCTTCTCCTGGCGCGACCTGATATTGATCGCTGGTGGATTGTTCCTGGTTTGGAAATCAACCACGGAAATTCACCACAATGTCGATAGCCAGCCTAATGACGACGTGTTCGACACGACCCGGCCAAATCTCGGAATCGGATCGGCGATCTTCCAGATCATCATGCTTGATCTCGTTTTCTCGATCGATTCGATCGTAACGGCGGTCGGCATGACCGAGCATGTGCCGATCATGTTCGTCGCAGTGATCGTCGCGGTTGGCGTGATGATGACGGCCGCGGGACCGCTGGCACGCTTCATCGAGCGCAATCCTACGGTCGTGATGCTGGCGCTGGCCTTTCTGTTCATGATCGGAATGACGCTGATCGCTGATGGCTTCGGCCAGCATATCCCCAAAGCCTATATCTATGCCGCGATGGCTTTCTCAGCCTTGGTCGAAGGGCTCAACATCCTGGCTCGAGTTCGGAAACGAGGATGATCTTCCCTTACTCGTGATAATCACGATATTCCGATATTTGGCGATCGATCTTCCCCAATAAACCTGGCGGTTGCGATGGATTTCGACATGTTTGAGACGAACCGCGGAACAAAATTTGGTTAACAAGATATTAACCCTCGCCTGAATGCTGATTTTTTCAGCGGGTGGCAGCATGGAGGGAAATATGAAGATGCTCAGATTTACAGGGGCGAGGCATTGCGCAACTGCAATCGCACTCGCGATCGGCATTTCGAGTTCGGCAAATGCGGCGATCAACGTCTCGTTGTGGACGGACGAACCCGTCGCGGTAACGAACGCCACGCTGGCCGTGGCTGCGGGGCTCGGTGCCCCTGACGCAACCACGACTGTCAGCGCGCTGAATTTCAGCACGGGCAACAGCAATGTGACCACCATCGATGGTTTCCTGGGTAGTTCGATTGGCGGCGCCATCGGAACCCATGCCTTGAACAATACACTTTTCCTGTTCACGGGCAGCACGTTCCTCCACGCCGGTGTGAACAGCTTCGTCGTTCCGCATGATGACGGGCTTCAACTCAACATTGATGGCATCGGACTTGTCGTTGACGAGCCAGGGCCAACTGCCGAGGTCGATACGCCATTCGACGTGACGGCCCCCGCTGACGGGTTGTATAACTTCCAACTCTCATACGGCGAATGCTGTGGCGGCCCGGCCGTTATCCGCTTCGATGTGAATGGTTCGCCCGCCGGCGGTGGCGGCGGAGTTCCCGAGCCTTCGAACTGGGCGATGATGATCGGTGGTTTCGGCCTCGTTGGGGGCGCGATGCGTCGTCGGCAATCGAAGATCGCGGTTACGCTCGCCTGATGCCAACTCCTGCGTCATCCCGAAGGGAACCAGGATACGGCAAGAATGCGAAGTTTCGATGCCATTAGCATCCTGCGATAAATGGATCCCACGGTGGAGTGGGTCATCCTTTTGTGTAATGCGCCAAGCTGAAGAGCCCGGCTTTCGTCTCTGACGAGCGCCGGGTTTTTCGTTGCGCGCTGATGAGTATTTAGCGGGAGCGTGCTCGCAAGGATGCAACGCATGGCGACGAAGTCGTTACTGCCGCCGTTGCCGCGATGGGCGTGGAGTGCAGCGCCCCATCCTAGGACAGGATGTAACCCGATCGGCAGTCGCCAGAACGGGCATCGTGACGCGGAGGCCCGCGCATAGGAAGAGGACATAATCGACATGCTGGAAGGAAAAGGCATCCTTATCACGGGTGCGGGGAGTGGCATCGGGGAAGCCGCAGCGGCGTTGTTCGCAGGCTATGGCGCGCGGCTGGTGCTGGCCGACATCAATGGCGATGCGGTGAGCAGGGTTGCCGAGGCAATCGTCGCGAAGGGCGGCGAGGCCTACGCACTCGTGGTGGATACCGGGGTTCCTGCGCAAATCGAGAAGATGGTGACGGATGCAGCCGCTAAGCTGGGTCGCATCGACTGCGCTTTCAACAATGTCGGGATCGCGCACGAGATGGCCGAGGTTGCCGCGTTGCCGCTGGCGACCTGGCAGCATACGATAGACATCACCGTGACGGGAACCTTCCTGTCGATGCAGGCCGAGCTCAAGCACATGGTCGAGCAGGGCGGCGGTGTGATTGTAAATACCGCTTCCAATGCGGGAACGCATGGCACGCCAATGCTCGCTGCCTATGCAGCGGCGAAGGCCGGGGTGATCAGCGTCACCAAGACAGTGGCCGTTGAATATGCGGCGCGCGGTATTCGCGCAAATGCGGTCTGCCCGGGAGTAATCAACACACCGCCAATCAAGGCGCTTGCCGATGCCGGGGTCAATTTCGCCGATATCATCAATGCGCCGATGGGTCGGGTCGGCACCGCCGCCGAGGTTGCCGAACTGGCGGCATGGCTGTGCTCGTCACGTTCGTCCTACGTGACTGGCCAGGCGATCTCGATCGACGGCGGCACCAACGCGATGCCCTGAGCGCAATTTGCGGCGACGTGCGGGCTACATCATCTCAGCAAAGGGGCGCAGGGGCCGGTCGCCGGGCCCCGCCAGATGTGCCTCGTACATCTTGTAGACCATGTCGAACGCTGGCTGGTTCACTTCAAGCACCTCGATAAAGCTGCCGATGCGATCGCGTGCATCGTAGAAGCAGTTGCGGCCGATGCCGGGCACGGTGAAATCGAGAACGCGTTCCAGCCCCTCGGCCTCATAGCCGGCGCAGAGGCTGTCATATGCCTCGGCGGTCAACGGACGGATCGAGGGGTAGACGTGGTGGATGGCGCCCTCGCCTTTTTCGCGAAGCACTTCGGTGAAGAGCGACGGGCCGTCGCTCAGGGGCTGGATTAGCTCGATGATCGTCGTGCCCGAAAAGCCCAGCACCGCGCGAAATTTGTCGCGCACCGGCTTCCCGCGCAGCATCAATTCGCCATCGGGCACGGCCATATCGAAGAACGGTCCAGCGCCGAGCGTTCGTGCCCAGCGTGCAGTGGCAGCGGCGATGTCGTGGGTGACGTAGCAGATCTCGGTGACATTTCCTTCCAGGCGCATTGCTCTCTCCTCTGCGAGCGGGCGCTGGTGCGAATCAGCCCCGCCTGTCGCCTCTCGGGCTGACCAGCAGTTTATCGATCTTCCGCCCGTCCATGTCGACGATTTCGAAGCGCCAGCGGCCGTGGCGGAACGTTTCCCCGGTGGTCGGCAGATGCTTGAGGATGGCAAGCGCCAGGCCCGCGACGGTGGCGTAATCGCGATCCTCGTCGAGTTCGAAGCCGAGCTTCTCGGCCAGCACGTCGGCGGCCAGCGATCCCGAGACGAGCCAGCTGCCATCTTCGCGCTCGACCAGCGGAGGATCGGTATCGTCATCGGCATCCGAAGCGAAATTGCCCGCGATCGCGGTGAGCAGGTCGGCGGGGGTAACGATGCCTTCGAAGTGGCCATATTCATCGTGGACGAGGACCATCGGCACGTCTGCGGCGCGAAGCACCCCGAGCGCATTCATCGCGTCCATCTGGTCCGGGACGACCGGAGCGTTACGCATCAGCGTGCGGAGATCTACGGTTTGCCGCGCTATTAGCGCCGCGACGATATCACGTGCATTGACCACGCCGATGATGTTGTCGACCGATCCAGTGGCTACGGGAAGCCGGCTATGCGGAAGTTCGGACAATTGCTTCAGCAGTTCGTCCTGGCTCGCATCGACATTGATCCACTCGATCTCGGTACGTGGCGTCATCACCTCGCGCACAGGGCGATCGGCCAGCCGCACGACGCCGGAGATGATCGCGCGCTCGCTCTCCTCGATCACGCCGGCGGTCGAAGCTTCGGCGACGATCAGATGAAGTTCCTCGGCAGTGACATGGCTTTCCGATTCGCGCTGGATGCCGATAATTCGGAAGACGAGGCCGCTGGTCTTGTCGAGCAGCCAGACCAACGGCGCTGTTGCTCGCGACAGCCACAGCATCGGCAAGGCCATCACCACTGCGATCGGCTCGGGCGTGCGTAGCGCGAACTGCTTGGGGACAAGCTCGCCGATGATCAGCGAGACAAAAGTGGTGGCTGCAATCACGAGTGCAAAGCCGAGATCATCTGCGCTGCGCATCGGTACGCCAAGCCGAACGAGACGTTCGGCAACGGGGCCGCCCAGCGCTTCGCCTGAAAAGGCGCCGGCAAGGATACCGATCAGCGTGATGCCGATTTGGGCTGTGGAGAGAAGCTTGCCCGGGTTCGCGGCGAGCGCGATCGCAGTCAGGGCGCCACGGCGACCCGCGCGCGGGCCGGACCGCGCCATCGCCTCGAGACGCGCCTTGCGAGCCGATACGATCGCCAGTTCGGACATCGAGAAGAGTCCGTTCAACGCGATCAGCGCGAGGATGACGATGAGATCCCACCAGGGGAAGGGTGTCAGCGGGGGCAGGGGGCCGGGATTTATCATGATATCGGGCTTTCTATCGCGCGATTCCGGAATTTCGACAACAGCGCGGTAACGTCCTGTTCATCCGAGCAGCATTAGTTCGATCCCGTAACAAGTTGCTTTGGGTCTCGCCACGTCGGCCGACACATTAAATCCGGCGTGTCTCCGCATCGAGGAAAGCGGCGACATCGGCAAGCGACACGTCGCGATCGAGATAGGATTGGCCGATACCGCGAGCCAGGATGAACGGCAGCTTCCCGCCCGACATCTTCTTGTCGTGAAGCATGTGCACAACGAGGGTCTCGCCTGACGCCGATATCCCCGCATCCGCGAGACCGGCCGGCAAGCCAGCCGCGCGAAGATGGGCCGTGATTCGATCGGCTTCCGGCTGACTGCACAAGCCGTGCGCCGCCGAGAAACGGAAGGCCAGCGCCATTCCTGCCGCGACCGCCTCGCCATGGAGCAACCGCTGGGAGAAACCGGTTTCCGCTTCGAGCGCATGGCCGAAGGTGTGACCAAGGTTGAGAAGCGCGCGGCGGCCGCTGGTCTCGCGCTCATCGGCCGCCACGGTAGCCGCCTTGGCACCAACGCTGGTGGCGATTGCGTGGGCACGGGCAGCCTGGTCGCCTGCCAGGAGCGCGGCGACATTGGCCTCGCACCAGTCGAAGAATTTCGGATCGCCGATCAGTCCATATTTGACGACTTCGGCATAACCGGCGCGGAGTTCGCGCTGGGAAAGGGTGTCGAGCGTGTCGGGATCGATCAGCACGAACGCGGGCTGGTGGAAGGCGCCGATCAAGTTCTTGCCGGCGCCGGTATTGATCGCGGTCTTGCCGCCGACCGAACTATCGACCTGCGCCAGCAGGCTGGTAGGAATCTGGATGAAGTTGCAGCCTCGCTTCAGGATCGCCGCCGCAAAGCCGACAAGATCTCCGATCACGCCGCCGCCAAGCGCGATGACATGATCGGAGCGTTCGATGCCGCGTTCGAGCAACGCGTCGCAAAGCTTCGCGAGTTCGCCCCAGCTTTTGGTGGGCTCGCCCGGTGACAGGATGATCGGATCGAGCGCAATCCCGGCGGCGGACAATCCCGCCTCAAGGCGCGGCAATTGCGCCTTGGCAACATGCGTATCGGTCACGACGGTGAAACCGTCGTTTCGGGCGAAGCGCGAGAGATGTTCGCCGGCGCGGTCGATCGCGCCAGCTTCGATCAGCACGTCGTAGCTGCGATCGGGACCAAGCGGGTCGATCGTGACGGGGATCAAGGGCATGTTTCGAGAGCCTTCAATATTGCATCGACGGTGGTTTCATGCGGCTGGGCCTGGCTCCTGATATGGATCGGAGCGAGCGCATAGATTGGGTTGCGGACGTTGGCGAGTTCGCTCAGCACTTGGCGGGGATCGCGACCGACGAGCAGTGGACGTGTGCCCTCGCGGCGGCGGACTCGTTCCGCCAGGATGTCGATATCGGCATCCAGCCATACAGCGACGGCCCGGTCGAGAATCAGGCGGCGAGTCTCTTCCTGGATGAAGGCGCCGCCGCCCGTGGCGATGACCTTCGGCGTGCCATCCACCAGCCGCGCGATGACTCGACGTTCGCCATCCCTGAAATGCGCCTCGCCGAACTTCTCGAAAATCTCTGCGATCGACAGTCCAGCTGCTTCCTCGATCGCATGATCGGCATCGATAAACGGGAGGCGGAGTCGTGCCGCCAGCCGCTTGCCGATCGTCGTTTTCCCGACGCCCATCAGTCCCACCAGCACGATAGGGCGGGTGGGGTGAAAAACTGGTCCGGGCGACATATTCTCGATCATGACGGCGGGGCTATACACAGAGGCCGTGCATCGGGCAAAAGCCCCTTACATCTTCGTTACCGGGAAATCCGCATGTCACGTGGTTCAATATTACTCTTCATTCTGCTCGTACTGCTTACGGCGGCTGCCTTTGTCCTTGCAAACAAGGATATTTCGGTAGCTCCCATCCGCGTGGAAAAGGCCGTAAGTGCAGATGCGCCAGCCAAGTAAGCGCGTTCTTGTCGCAGCGCTCGCCGGGGCTGCCGCGATCGCCTTGAGCCTGCCTGCATTCGGCGAGGGGCCTGAATCGCTTTTGCCGCCGGGATTCGGCGAACCGGCGCCGAGCCAGCCTGCGCCCGCACCAACTCCTGGCGCGCCCCAGCTGGCTCCGGTCACCCCAGTGCCTGCCGAGAACGCGACCGAGCCAATGCCGGGCGCCGAGACGGCCTTGCCGGGGCAGGATGAGACTGCACAGGCCAACGAGCCGGTCGAACTTCCGGATGCAGCGCGGCGATCGATCGATGCGGTCGGTCCGCTGACTCCTGACCTGGGTGGCCTTGGTGCGGAAGCTTTCGGCCGCGCCGATGGCCGTTTCCTTACGGCGTTGATGCGCCGGGTCGAAGCACCGGTGGCATCGCGCTGGGTGTCGATCCTGTTGCGCCGTGCGCTGCTTTCTCGCGTTCCGGTTCCCATCAACGCCGACCCGGCAGACTGGGTCGCCGATCGTGCACTTCTGCTGCTTCGAATGGGCGAGGCCGATGCTGCCCGCGTTCTCGTCGAAAGCGTCGATGTCGACAAGTTCAGCCCACGGCTCCTGCTGGTCGCGCGGGAAGCCGCACTTGCCAATGCCGATCCGACGATGCTTTGCCCCCTGGTAGATTCCGCGGCGCGGATC
This sequence comes from Sphingomonadaceae bacterium, assembly GCA_947476425.1. Lineage (GTDB taxonomy): Bacteria > Pseudomonadota > Alphaproteobacteria > Sphingomonadales > Sphingomonadaceae > CANJQJ01. Next base: position 20,634 of record CANJQJ010000040.1, read on the forward strand.
GGAGACGATCGGGGCTGGGGCTATGCGCGCGCGATTTGCGCATCGCTTTCGGGTGAGGGTGCCACGTCGAGCATGTTGCTCGATAAGGCTCGCGGACGTTCGTCGCGGACAATCGACTACTCGCTTGCCGAGAAGGTGGTCGGCGCCGGATCGAATACGCGTCGTGCGTCGGTGATCGAATGGCAGGGGGTCGATCGGCTGAACAGCTGGCGCTTCGGCATGGCGGCATCGGTCGGGCTGGAAATTCCGGCGGCGCTTTACGAAACGGGCGGGCCGCAGATGCTGGCATGGCGCGCCCGTGCGCCAATGTATCACCCCGAGGACCGGGTTGGAGCGGCCCGCGTCGCCGCAGTGCTTGGCGTCTTTTCGAATGCTGCGCTGGTCGATCTTTACGGGCAGGTTTCGGAGCGCGAGGGCGATACTGGGCGCGATGCCCCAGCCGCACGTCTTCATGTCGCTTATGCCGGCGATGACGCGGCTTCGCGGATGGATGCGATACGCAGCTTCTGGAGCGAAGCCGATAGCCAGCCCGGTGGGCTCTATGCAGCCGAGATACTGACCGCGCGGGCTGCTGCGCGCATAGTGCCCAACGACAGCTTTGCGGCCGATTATGGCCGGCTGATCGCGACGATGCTTTCGGCCGGTCTCGATATCCAGGCGGCACGTTGGGCGCCGCTGGTCGAGGCGAGCAGCCCGTCGATCGCCGATCAGGCGTGGGCGTTGCTCGCGGTGGGGGCGCCCCGCGTCGCGGTCGATATCAACTATAGCCGCATCGATGGCTATGGCGCTCGCCTTGGAAATGGCGGAGTCGACAAGATGCGGATATTGATCGCAGGTCTGGCCGGGCTTGGGCGTCTATCGGCGCGGGACCGGACGAATCTGGCCACCCGGTATGATTTGGCGATCGGGCAGCAGACGAGCTTTACGCGCGCGATCGACCGTGCTGCGGCGCGCGGGGAACAGGGAACGGTAGCGCTGCTTGCGGCTACGGGCATGCAGACTCGAAACTGGCATAATGTTCCGCCAACGCAATTATATCATATCGTTGCGGCACTCAGCCGCACTGGCAATGAGCCAACGGCACGGATGATCGCTGCCGAGGCATTAAGCCGGTTGTGAAAGGGCAAGTGACGACTTCTGACGATCGCCACCTGATCGAGCGTTTCCTGGAAATGCTTGCGGCCGAAGCCGGAGCGGCCGCGAATACGATCCAGGCCTATGGTTCGGACTTGCGTGCGGCCTCCGAATTGCTGGGTGGTGGCCTGGCGACGGCAGGCGCAGAGGAACTTGTTCGCGTCGGCGAGGCCTGGCTATCGCTGGCGCCATCGACTGCGGCGCGCAAATCATCAGCGCTGCGCCGCTTCTTCGGTTTCCTGGCCGATGATGGCCTGCGCGTGGACGATCCGTCGGCTGCGCTCCCGCGCCCTCAGACCCAACGGCCGCTTCCCCGCACGCTGAGCCATGTCGATATCGATGCGCTGTTCGATGTGCTCGTGCAGCGGGCTGCCGCCGCGCCGACACCCCAGACGCTTCGGCTCGTCGCGCTGATTGAGCTACTTTACGGATCGGGCCTGCGCGCAACCGAACTGGTCTCGCTACCCCGCAATGCGATGCGGCAGGGAGAGCCTTACCTGATAATCAAGGGCAAGGGCGGGCGCGAGCGACTGGTGCCAATTTCCGATCGCGCGCTGGCTGCGGTGCGCGCATGGATTATCCATGTTCCAGCCAATGCAGCGTATTTGTTTCCTTCCGGCAAGGGGCATATCAGCCGGGTACGGCTCTACCAGTTGATCAAGTCGCTCGCCATGGATGCTGGCATTTCGCCCGAACGGATCAGCCCGCACGTGCTGCGCCACGCTTTCGCGACACATTTGCTCGAGGGCGGCGCCGACCTGCGCGCATTGCAGATGCTGCTTGGCCATGCCGACATCGCAACGACGCAAATATATACCCATGTCGACAGCCATCGGCTCATCGAGCTCGTCAATGCGCGACATCCGCTCGTTGACCTTGTCGCGCCTTCAGCTTAACCGGCGCCAATGACCGCTTTTCTGGACTTCGAAAAGTCGATCTCGGAACTCGACAGCCGGATCGCAGAACTGCGCGAAGGCGCAACCGCAGGTGCTATCGAGCCCGAGATCGCGAGGCTCGAGGCGAAGTCGGACAAGATGCTCCGTGATCTCTATGCGAAACTGTCGCCATGGCAGAAAGCACAGGTCGCGCGCCATCCTGAACGCCCGCACTTCAAAGACTATATAGCTGGTTTCGTGGAATATTTCATGCCGCTCGCTGGAGATCGCGCGTTTGGCGAGGACAAGGCGATCGTCGGTGGGTTCGGCAGGATCGGCGGGCGGCGCTGCCTCGTCATCGGTCACGAAAAGGGCGACGACACCGCAAGCCGGCTCAAGCATAATTTCGGAATGGCCAAGCCCGAAGGCTATCGCAAGGCGATAAGACTGATGGAAATGGCTGATCGATTCGGCCTGCCGGTCGTCACGCTGGTCGATACGTCGGGCGCTTTTCCTGGCGTCCAGGCCGAAGAGCGCGGCCAGGCCGAAGCGATCGCGCGATCCACCGAGGCTTGCCTCGCGCTTGGCGTGCCGATGATTGCGGCTGTGGTTGGCGAGGGTGGATCGGGCGGAGCCGTGGCTCTCGCTGCGGCCAATCGCGTGCTGATGTTCGAACATGCGATCTATTCGGTGATCTCACCCGAAGGCTGCGCGTCGATCCTCTGGCGGACCGCTGACAAGGCCGCCGACGCTGCCGAGGCGATGAAGATCACTGCTTCGGATCTGAAGCGCCTGGGGGTGATCGATCGCATCGTTCAAGAGCCACTGGGTGGAGCGCATCGCGATCCGGCTGCCGCAATCGCCAATCTTGCGAAGGCGATCGGTGAAGAGCTCAGCGCGCTTGTTGGCTTGTCTCCGGCCGCACTGCGCGATGCGCGGCGGCAGAAGTTCCTGGCGATAGGCTGAAGCGGCCGGAATCAAAAACGGCGGAGCCGAAGCCCCGCCGTTCCAGTAGTCTCGACGTATCGGTGCCTGAATTACTTCAGGTTAGCCGAGACGTTGTTGAAGGTGGTCGAAATCTTGCCACCGAGGGTCGACATCGCCGAGATGGCGGCAACCGCAATGAGAGCTGCGATCAGGCCATATTCGATGGCGGTCGCACCCTTGGTGTTCTTCAGCATTTTACGAACGAACTGCATGGATAATCTCCTTGTTCAACGCCCAGTCAATGTTCCCGGCCTGCCCTCCAATTTGTTCCTATGGCGGCAGGCATATTGAAAATAAGCCGGAAGGTGTTTCGAAAGATTTAACGGAATTGCGAAATGATCGTTAACGCGGAATAATTATTTGCCTTGCGAAATAATCAATGTGCCGCGACTTGCTCGGCGACGTTGGACCACATGGGCACCTCCAAAAACCTCTGGCATTTGAGGGCATAATCTGATTCATTCTTCTCGTCAGGGGGCGGTTATGAAGCAGGCTGGATTGTTCGGTTTATCAGATCATTTGAAGCGGCTATCGGCCAATGGCGATCCTCTGGAGGAACTGA
>CANJQJ010000041.1 GCA_947476425.1 Sphingomonadaceae bacterium
GGCCATGCTCAGAAAGATCGGTGAGCGGACCGTGAACGGCCTCTGGGACCTGATCGGCAGGCTCATCGATATCTTCAAGCCAAACGAATGCGCAAACTACTTCACATCGTGCGGCTATGATCCAGACTGATCGAAAATCGCTCTAGCGGGCCGGCACCATCTGCGGAACGGGAGATGGTTACGGTCTCAGATCTCGTGCGCTTCGCTACGATCGGCGACCCGCTTGCGCTCAACGACGACGATTCTGCTGGCAAGGCCTCGATCTTCTCGCCGGACCACCGGCAGGTGGCGGTCGTGGTGCGAGGTGGCGATCTGGACAAAGGCACGAATGGCGGGTCGTTGTTGGTATATCGGACGGCGGACCTCCTCGACGGTGCCAAGCCGATGTCGGTGACGGCATTCGCGTCCGCGACCAATGCTCAGCCGCTCGCCTTCGTTAAGTGGTTGGCGGACAACGAAACGATCGTATTTGCCGGGTCGCGTGGCGAAGCGGTAACGCAGGTTTATCGGATCAATGTGCGCACCGGGAAACTCGATCAACTAACGCATGAGACCTCGCAAATAAGCGGGTACGATATCGATCCGGCCGGCCGAAAGTTGATTGTTTCGGTGGTCGCGGCTTCTTATCCGGCTGCATCCGATCCCGAGTGCAGGCGCACTGGCTGCCGCGTCGATGCGAGCTCGCTGTGGGATCTCGATACCGGAACGTACGAAGGATCAAACACGCTCATGGTCCGTGACCTTCACAGTGGAACGATCAAAGCGCTCGACAATCCCGAAGCTAAGCTCGCAACGATCAAGATGTGTTTCGATCCCCAGGTCAGTGGCGGTGGTATTTCCCCCGACGGTCGCTTCGTGCTGCGCTTGTGCGAGCATAAGGCACAGGTGCTGCCGTGGTGGAACGGGTACAGTGCGTCGCCGCATTTGCGGGCGTGCGCCAAATTGTGGGATCGCGGCTGCGCGCGGCAATTCATGTTGTTCGATTTGGAGAGCGGCGCTGTCTCGTGGTTAAGCAATGCACCTGCTGTTTACCAGCAGTCTGATCCCGTATGGATCGACGGCGGACGTTTTCTCGTGTTGGTGGGGGCCGTCGAGCCGCTCGTCAATGTCGACGCCGCCGAACATGCACGCCGCGCAGAATCGCTGGCCGTGCTGCTATTTGATCCGCGGACAAACAAGACGATCCGCATCGCCCGACTAGATCCGCGCACCGCTAATGTCACAAACACGGTCTGGGATGAGGCGACGCAGAGCCTCACGGTCGAGACGCGAGATGAAAATCGGACGCCATTGCCCACGATGCGCTACCGCCGCGCCGGCAATCACTGGATCGCGCGTGTCGTTGCCGCCAGCGAGGCCCCGACGACCATTGCGGCCGGCGTCGGGCTCGCGATCGAACAATCGCTCAACGATCGGCCGTTACTAGTTGTCGTCAACGGACAGACGGGCGAAAAGCGTACGGTGCTTGATCCCAATCCCTGGCTCGCCGAACGCCAACTAGGCAAGGTCGAAATAATCAGGTGGACCAATCGCGATGGCAAAGCCTGGGAAGGCGGGCTTTATTATCCGCCGGGCTACCGGACGGGCGTCCGCTATCCGCTGCTGATCCAGACCCACGGCTTCGACAAGTCCAAGTTCTCGATGGATGGGCTTTCGCGCAATTATGCCGGTCGGGCACTGGCGGCGCAGGGTGTGCTCGTGCTCCAGGTCAACGAAAAATTCCTGGACGTCGCCAGCACGCCCGCCGAATATGTCACCGTCCAGGCAGGCTGGGAAGCGGCGATCGACCATCTCGATACGCTCGGCCTGATTGATCGCAATCGCGTCGGCATCCAGGGCTGGAGCAGGACAGGTCCGCAGATGGGCTATGCGTTGACCCACTCGGCCTATCGCTTCGCGGCTGGCGCATTCACGGAGACTGCCGATTTCGGCTGGTACTGGTATATGAATGCCGGAGCGCCCGATGGGCCAGACGCATTATATGGTGGTGCCCCATTCGGCGGCGATATCAAAGGCTGGCTGGAAAACGCGCCGACCTTCAACCTCGATCGCGTCCGCACCCCGATGCTGATGTGGGGCGGCAATGCATCTTCCGCGCTGTGGGATTGGTATGCCGGGCTGCGCAAGCTCAAGAAGCCCATCGAATTGTGGGACACCCCGGACGCCGCACATGACGCGTTTCAGGTGGGGCACCGCCTGCTCGTCAACCAGCTCCTGGTCGACTGGTTCGTCTTCTGGCTGAAGGACGAGGAGCGGACTGCGGTCGTCCCCTGGAACGGCGAAACCGCCGCCTCGCTCGCCGAGCAATATGCCCGCTGGCGGGTGCTGCGCAAGCAGCAGGACGAAGTGCTGAAGACGCCTCGGCCCCCGCTGCTGAAGTGGACGCCGACGCCGGTTGGTGGAGGTGGGTGAATGCCTCCCCATCCGCTCATCCAGGGGAGCCCATGACTTCCTTTTTTCCGCTCATCCTGAGGAGCCATTGAGCTCGTCGAAATGGCGTCTCGAAGGATCCTTCGAGAGGGGGTGTCCTTCGAGACGGGCCCTCCGCAAGCTCGGTCCCTCCTCAGGATGAGCGGATTGGGGGGTTGAGGATGAGCGGGTTGGAGGGCTGAGGATGAGCGGATTGGAGGCCTATGACTTCCTTTTTCCGCCCATCCTGTGAATGGGAGCCCCCACCCACCCCCGCTCATCCTGAGGAGCCATTGAGCTTGTCGAAATGGCGTCTCGAAGGACGCTGCAGTGCGGAATTTGCGTGTTCGTGCGTCTACACAATGATGGACGGGGAGGTCGGCGTGCGCAAAGCTTTTGGGTCGGTGGTGTTGGCCGCGTTGCTTGTCATGATGGCGGGCGCTGCGGGGGCGCAGACGGCGCCCCCCGAAACCCACTGGTACCGCGGCAACACTCATACCCACACCGTCAATTCCGACGGCGACAGCGCGCCCGACACGGTAGCGCGCTGGTACAAGGAGCATGACTACCAGTTCCTGTTTATCACCGATCATGAATATCTGACCGACCCGGGGCCGCTCAATGCGATCCTCGGCGCGTCCGAGCGTTTCCTGCTGCTACCGGGCCAGGAGATCACGCAGTGGGGTGCGGATCCGAAGCGGTCTGCGGCGCACGTCAACGGGCTGTTCACGCGCGCGGTGATCTGGCCGGTCGGCACGCGCAAATGCCTCGGCTCGGGCTGTGGTGCGACGGCCGATGCCGCGGTGCCGCTCGGCGATACGTTCAAGGCCAATATCGCGGCCGTGCTCGCGCAGGGCGGGATCGCGCAGGTCAACCATCCCAATTATCGCTGGTCGGTGAAGCCCGAGGATCTGTTCGGGATCCCGGACGGGACCTTGCTCGAGGTGTGGAACGGGATCGGACCAATCAACAATCTTGGCGGGACCGACGATGCGGGTGATGTGCGTCCCTCGGCGGAAGGTTTTTGGGATATATTGCTTTCGCGCGGCAAGATAATCTGGGGCGTCGGCAGCGACGATGCCCATGGTTTTGCCGGCCCACTCGATCCCAATGATGCCGCGCCCGGCCAGGCCTGGATCATGGTCCGCGCGCCCGAGCTTTCGTCGCGTGCGATCCGCGCCGCGATCGAGCGCGGCGACTTCTATGCATCGACCGGGGTGACGCTCGCTGAGGTCGCAGCCGACGACAGGGCGCTGTCCATCGTCATCGCCGAGGCCAAGTCCGGGCCCCAGCGCTTCATCACGCGCTTCATCGGCGAGAGTGGCAAGCTGCTCGCCGAGGTGACCGGATCGCATCCGAGCTATCGCTTCCAAGGCGGCGAGGCTTATGTGCGCGCCGCGATCACCGACAGCAACGGCAAGCGCGCCTGGACCCAGCCGGTGTTCCGCGACGGTCGCGCCAGGCGATGATGCCGACCGTCGCCGATATCCGGACCGCGGCCGAGCGCATCGCGCCGTACGTGCGAGCGACGCCGCTTGTGCAGATGACGCCATCGCGACTGTGGCTGAAGGCCGAATGCCTGCATCCCACCGGCGCGTTCAAGCTACGCGGGGCATTCAACGCGATCCTGTCGCTCGAAGATGAGCAGCGTGCGCGGGGCGTGGTCGCGCATTCGAGTGGCAACCATGCGCAAGCGGTCGCTTATGCAGCCGCCGCACTCGGGGTGCGCGCGGTGATCGTGATGCCGTCCGACGCGCCGGCGATCAAGCTGGAGGCGACCCGTCGCTACGCCCCCGAGATCGTAATCGTCGGTCCGGCGAGCTCCGAACGCGCGATGCGCGCGGCCCAAATCGCGTGCGCCGAAGGGCTGGCGCCGATCGAACCTTATAGCGCCACCGCGACCATCGCCGGCACGGCCACCATCGCGCTCGAGATGCTCGACGCAAAGCCCGATGTCGAGACGATCTACGTCCCCGTCTCGGGCGGCGGGCTGATCGGGGGCATCGCGCTGGCGGTCAAGCTGCTCGCGCCGCATGTCCGGGTGATCGGCGCCGAACCCGAGGTTGCAGCCGACGCTCTGGCAAGTTTGAGGGCAGGGCGCCTTGTCGAATTGCCCGGCGAGCAGATGGCGCTGACCATTGCCGACGGGCTTCGTGTCCAGAGGCTCGGCGCGCTTAACTGGCCGCTGGTGCGCGACCATGTCGACGACATCGCGACGGTCAGCGAAGATGCGATCATAGCGACGATGCGCCGCATCGCGTTGGAAGCGCGGCTGGTTGCCGAGCCGAGCGGTGCGGTGGCTCCCGCCGCCGCGCTCGAAGCTTATATCGATCCCGAGCGCTGCATCGCGATCCTGAGCGGCGGCAATGTCGATCCCGCCTTATTCGCTCGCGCCATGGCGCCGATTGGATCGCTATGCTGATCATCGACGAAGCTACCGCGCGCGGTCTCATCGACATCGATGAGGCGATCGAGGCGATCGAGCAGGCCTTTCTGGCGCTCGATATGGGAGAGGCCCGAATATTCCCGGTCGCGCATGGCGCGGGCCAGCTCGAGGGGAGCTCGTTCAGCATGAAGAGTGGGCAGATCCGGGGCGCTCGTGCGGCGACCTCGGGGATCGTCGGCCTCAAGGTCGGCAGCTACTGGCCGACGAACCGCGAGCGCGGCCTGCCCAGCCATGGATCGACCGTCCTCCTGCTCGATCCGGTGACCGGCCTCCCGATCGCGTTGATCGCGATGAGCTATCTCAACGGCCTGCGAACCGCCGCGGCGGACGCGGTCGCGGTCAGGCATCTGGCGCGCGCGGATGCGGCGACGCTCGGGATCGTCGCCGCGGGCCATCAGGCCTGGTTCGAATGCCTGGCGGTTTGCCGGGTGCGCCCGATAGAGCGCGTGCTGGTGTGGAGCCGCGATCCGATCCGCGCGCAGGCCTTTGCCGAGAGTGTCGTGCGCGAGCAAGGTCTGTCGGCCATTGGCGCAACACTGGAGCAGGTCGCAGGCGCAGATATTGTCATCACCGTAACCGCTGCGAGGGAGCCACTGGTTCGCGCCGAGTGGATCCGCCCCGGCACCCATGTTTCGGCGATGGGCGCAGATGCGCCGGGAAAACGCGAGCTATGCCGGCCGCTTGCGACAAAGGCGCGGCTCTTTGCCGATCTGCCCGAGCAATCGCGCGTCATCGGCGAGTTTCAGGATATGACCGATCCGATCGCTCCGCTCGGGGGATTGGTCAGCGGTTCGGCTCGGGGTCGGCTCAATTCCGATGAGATCACAATCTTCGACAGCTCGGGCCTGGCCATCCAGGATCTCGCTGTCGCGGCTCGCGTGTTGGGCAAGGCGCGGAAGCTGGGGCTTGGGATCGATACCAGTCCACAGACCCTTGCCAGGGCATGAGGGCTGAGTGGTCCGCGCCAGAGAAGCCAGGAACAAAGGCGAGAATATGCCTGACAGCATGACGACCACAGCGTCCACGACGCAAATGCTCGAACAACTCGACGCGAGGCTGCGCTGGCTCTCTGCCTGGACGATCCACAATGCCAACCATCTGCGCGACGGCATCGACGGGCTGAAAGTCGGCGGGCACCAGGCGAGCTGCGCGTCGATGTCGACAATTTTCGCGGTGCTCTACGGCACGGCGGTACGGCCCCAGGACAAGGTAGCGGTCAAGCCGCATGCGGGCCCGTTGCTTCACGCGCTCCATTACATGCTCGGCAACCAGTCGCTCGATCAGCTCCAGCGCTTTCGAGGGATGGGCGGCGCGCAGAGCTATCCCAGCCGTACCAAGGATCTCATTCCGGTCGACTTCTCGACTGGATCGGTAGGCCTTGGCGTGGCGATCACAGCCTTTGGCAGCCTGGTGCAGGACTATCTGGTCGCGCATGGCCAGCTCGCCGAGGCAGATGCCGGGCGGATGATCGCGCTGATGGGCGATGCGGAGCTCGACGAAGGCAATATCTACGAGTGCCTGATCGAGGGTTACAAGCATGATGTCCGCAATTGCTGGTGGATAGTCGACTATAACCGCCAGTCGCTCGATGCGACGACGGCGGACCGCATGTTCCGTCGCTTCGACGATATCTTCGAGACCTGCGGGTGGCGAGTCGTGACGCTGAAATACGGCAAGCGCCAGCACGAGGCGTTTGGGCGGCCTGGCGGACAGGCGCTGATGGAATGGATCGACGCCTGCGCCAATGCCGATTTCGCTGCGCTCACCTACCAGGGTTGCAAGGCTTGGCGCGATCGGCTGAACCGGGACCTGAAGGGCAACAGCAAGGCGCTCGAACTGGTCGCGAGCTACGATGACGACTTGCTCGGCCAGCTCATGACGAATCTTGGCGGGCATTGCGCTGAGTCGCTCATGGAGGCGTTCGCTGCCGCCGGCGATGATCGCCCGACGATGTTCATCGCCTACACGATCAAGGGCTATGGCCTGCCCTTTGCCGGTCACAAGGACAACCATGCCGGGCTGATGACCGCGACCCAGATTCATGCCCTGCGCGACAGTCTCGGGGTCCGGGAAGGCGAGGAATGGGAGCCCTATGGCGGCATGGGCGGCAATGCGGCGACAGCGCTCGAGGCATTCCTCCACGCTTCGGCCTTTGCAGCGACACCGGTGGAACCGCTCGCCCCGCCAGTGCCGATCCCGGCGATCGCCCCCCCGGCCGGGACTGACGAGTCCACCCAGATGGCATTCGGCAAAATCCTCCTCGAACTTGCCAAGGGCGGCAGCGCGCTGGCCGATCGCATCGTCACCACCTCGCCCGACGTGACGGTCTCGACCAACCTCGGCGCCTGGGTCAACCAGCGCGGCCTGTTCAGGCGCAACGCGCTTGCCGATGTGTTCCGGCAGGCGAAAATTCCCTCGGCGCAGAAATGGGCGGGACATGAGGCAGGACAGCATATCGAGCTTGGCATCGCCGAGAATAACCTGTTCCTGATGCTGGCGGCGCTTGGCCTGGCCGCGCCGCTATGGGGCACGCGCCTGCTGCCGATCGGTACCGTCCATGATCCGTTCATCGCGCGTGGGCTCGATGCGCTGAATTATGGCTGCTACCAGAATGCCCGTTTCCTGCTCGTCGCGACGCCCTCCGGCCTGACGCTCGGACCCGAGGGCGGTGCGCACCAGTCGATCAACACGCCGCTCATCGGCATGGGCCAGCCCGGCCTGACCGCGTTCGAGCCGGCTTTTGCCGACGAACTGGCTGTAATGATGGAATGGGCGTTCACTCATCTTCAAGCATGCGACGGTGGATCGGTCTATCTTCGCCTGTCGACCCGCAAGCTGCATCAGGCCGGGCGACGAGATGAGGCCTGGAAAGCCGATGCGCTCAAGGGGGGCTATTGGCTGAAGCCACCTAGGGGAACTCAGGCGATTGCCTATATGGGAGCGATTGCCCCGGAAGCGGTGCAGGCCTGGAGCGAGATGGTCGATGATTTCCCGGGGCTCGGGTTGCTCGCCATCACTTCCCCCGATCTGCTTCACCGGGATTGGAGCGCCGCCGCCGAACAACGCGCCAGCGGGCAAGCCGTCGGCGACTGCCATGTCGAGACATTGTTGCGCCCGCTCGGGAGAGACGGACGCCTGGTTACGATCCTCGACGGCTCGCCCTCCGCCTTGTCCTGGCTCGGTGGGGTCATCGGCCATCGAGTCAATGCGCTCGGCGTCGACGGGTTTGGCCAGACCGGCAACCTGCCTGACCTGTACCGCGCCTATGGGCTGGATTCGCCCGCGATCGTCCGGGCGGGGGCGTCGCTCTTCGGACGTGGCTGTCCAGGCTGATCCGGTGTGGTCCTCCCTTCGTCATCCCGGCTTGCGCCGGGATGACGAAGGGGGCGTCCCGAAGGACGCTGCGGTGCCGTCCTTCGAGACGCCCTCGGCTTCGCTCGGTCCCTCCTCAGGATGAGCCGTGCCGGGTGTCGCTACCCGTTTCAGCCAAGCATTCGCTGGACTGCCGAGGCATCGACCTCATCGACCGAAATCAGCCCCCCGGTGAGCACCTGTTCGCCGAGCATCAGGCGGCGCTCGACATCGATCGGGTGCGTGCTCATCGAGCGCCATTTTGCCAGGTACAGGCCCTGCGGGTCGAGCGGCCGTGGCTGGACGTGGAGTGATGCACCGCGCAGGATCGCGACGTTGATGCCTTCGAACGCCATGCCCCAGTCGGCGAAAAGCCAGCGCTCCTCCTCGAACGGCCCGGCCATCGGCAGGCCCATGTCCGCCGCGCCCTGGTAGAGCTGGCGGGCGCCTTCGGAATGGTGGATTTCGAGATATTCGGGGATCATCAGCCCGATGCCGTCGAATCGATAGCTCACCGGGCCATCCGGGAGAGTCGCCATGATCGCCGGTACATCGTTGCGAACCTCGGCGATCCAGTGATCGCGATAGACTTCGAGCATGACTCGATGGCGTGGGTTTTCGAGCGCGGCGATCGACTTTTCGATCCGCCGCATGGCATCGCTGACCGTTGGTATCTCCATCGTGCATCCTCCGCTGGAACGACGTTTCGTCGCCGTTCGAATATATTATCGGAGCCAAGCTAGTCGGACGCCCGAGGGCAGCACAAGCGCATTAATTGACTGACCCGTCATACCAGTACCCACTCCGTCATCCCCGCGCCCACGCCGTAGTCCCAGCACCCACTCCGTCATCCCCGCCTTCGCGGGAATGACGATTAAGATTGAAATCGCACTCACTGGTCTGGATTGCGCTGCAGGTTTGTGGTTCTGGATCCTGACCGCTCCGATGCGCGCGCGGACGAAAGGGCAGGGGATGCAATGATCGGTCTGGCGCGCTTTCTCCACATTGCCTTGCTGCTCGCGTTCGGTGGCGCGCTGGGCTGGCTTGGCGTTCTCCTGCTCGGCGCCGGCGGATCGTCATATTATCTGATCGCTGCCGTCGCGCTGCTCGTCACCGCAGTGCTGGTGGCGCGGCGCGATCGGCGTGCGCCTGTCGTCTATGGGGTGTTCCTCGCCGGAACGATTGCCTGGTCGCTGGCTGAAGCCGGGCTGGACGGCTGGGCGCTGGCGCCGCGGCTCGGCCTGCCGCTGCTGCTTGGCATTCCGCTTCTCGGTCCGCGCGCGGGCAGGGTGCTTGGCTGGACTGGCGTGATTGTCGTGCCGGTACTGGTGGTGGTGCTGTTTCTGGCGGGACGCGAGACGGCGCCTGCGGTGCCGTCGCCTGTCCGCCCCATCGCCGAGGGCGTCGCGGGCGACTGGCTCCATTACGGCAATGATGCGGGTGGCTCGCATTATTCCCCGCTCGGCCAGATCGATGCGGCCAATGTGTCGCAGCTGCGGCGCGCATGGATATTCCACACCGGGATCCATCCGGGGCCGACACCTGTCACCTTCGAGGTGACGCCGATCGAAGTGGCCGGCCGTCTCTTTCTATGCACCGCGCTCAACGAGGTGATCGCGCTTGACGCCGAAAGCGGCAGATTGCTCTGGCGGCATAATCCAGCTGACAATGTCACCGGCATTCCGGTCGCGACGTGCCGGGGCGTGGCCTATTATCGCGTGCCGGGTTCCGTGGGGCCCTGTGCCGAGCGGATCTATACCGCGACGGTCGATGCCCGACTGCTCGCCCTCGATGCCTCGACCGGTCGGCCTTGCCCGACCTTCGGCAAGGCTGGCGCGGTCGATTTGCGGACTGACATGGGCGGGTTCGATCCGGGCTATTATTTCGTCACGTCGGCACCGCAAGTCGTCCGCGGCAAGGTGCTGGTCGGCGGCTGGATCACCGATGGGCAGATGGTGGGCGAGCCCTCCGGCGTAGTTCGCGCATTTGATGCGGTATCGGGCAAGCTCGGCTGGGCGTTCGACATCGGCCATCCGGACCGCCGTGGTGCACCGCCGCCGGGGCAGCCCTACACGCGGGGAACCCCGAACAGTTGGGCGCCGATGAGCGCCGATGAGCGGATGGGGCTGGTATTCGTGCCGACGGGCAATGCGACACCGGATTATTTTGGTGGCCATCGGACTGCGCTCGACGATCGCTTTTCGAGTTCGGTGGTAGCACTCGATGCGGAAACCGGTGCAGTGCGCTGGTCCTTCCAGACGACGCATCATGATCTGTGGGATTATGACGTGCCCGCCCAACCGACGCTCGTCGACCTGCCGGGCCCGAAAGGCGTGATCCCAGCGGTCATCCAGCCGACCAAGCGGGGCGAAATCTTCCTGCTCGATCGCCGGACTGGTCATCCGATCGCGCCAGTCGTCGAACGACCAGTGCCGCGAAGTCATGTCCCCGGCGAACGTGCGTCGCCGACTCAGCCCTTCTCGCCGGGAATGCCGAGCTTCTCTGGCCCGGCCCTGCACGAAATCGATATGTGGGGGCTGACGCCGATCGACCAGGCGTGGTGCCGGCTCGCTTTCCGGCGGATGCGCTATAACGGGCCGCTGACGCCGCCGGGCATCGATCGCCCGAGCATGGTGTATCCGGGCTATGGCGGCGGCATCAACTGGGGCGGGGTCTCGGTCGATCGCGGGCGCGGGATCATGATCGTCAACAGCAATCGCTTCGCGATCGGCGTCCATCTCATCCCGCGCGCAGAGGCGCTTCGCGAAGGCATCGCGCCGCGATCCAGCAGCAACCACGGCGATGCCTCGCGCGGTGCCGCGCAGCAGGGCGTGCCCTATGCCGCGATCATGCGCCCTTTCATGTCGCCGCTCGGCGTGCCCTGCCAGCGCCCGCCATGGGGGATGATAGCTGGCGTCGATCTCAAGACGCGCGCGCTGTTGTGGAGCAAGCCGTTTGGTACGGGGCGCGATAGTGGGCCGTTCGGCCTTCCATCGATGCTGCCGATCCCGATCGGCGTTCCGAACATGGGCGGATCGGTGACGACGGCTTCGGGGCTGACGTTCGTCGCGGCCACCCACGATCGCTATCTGCGCGTGCTCGACACGCTGACCGGTCGCGAACTGCGGCGGCTGCGGCTTCCGGCGGGTGGTCAGGCGACGCCGATGAGCTTCCGATCAGCCAGCGGCCGCCAGTTCGTGGTGATCGCTGCGGGTGGCAATCCCGGACTTGGGACGAAGGCGGGAGATGCGGTGATCGCCTATGCGTTGCCGCTAGCGAAGTGAGGGGGCCCATTCTTGGAAGGGATGGGAGGTTCGTCTCAATGCCCCCCTTCGTCATCCCGACTAAAGTCGGGATCCATGGGACCCACAGGTCTCGCGATCGATAAACCACCGTGCCGTGGATCCCGGCGTCCGCCGGGATGACGAAGGGGGGCATTGGGGTGACGAGGAGATGCGTCGGGATGACGATGGGGGGGAGGGAAACTCTAAGCCGCGTCTGACGAGAGCAGTTCGCTGTCGTTCAGCAATTCGCCGGCGAGCGCTTTGGCGTCCGCCTGTTCGGTGCGCATGGTTTCCATCCGGATGAGGCGATCCGCCATCGCGCGCCAGGCAATGGCGGAGCGCTCAAAGCGCTCGCGGACATTGCCGAGCGGCTCGCGATCCGCGGCCAGCTGGTTCTCTTCGGCACGTGCCATATAGAATTGACTGGTCGTCGACATCGGATGTGCTCCCTCGCGGAGGTTGTGCCGGCGGGACAGGCCCGCCAGCTTTGTTCAGCCGAGCATCTCGGCGACGATCCGGCGCAGTTCGCGCCGGGAAAGCGTGGCGTTGCGCCGCGCGTGGAGCCGATGTTCGGCGTTGTCCGGCTTGTGCCGAGCGGCCGCCATATGGGCGGTCCCGTTATTTTTCATGGTCTTGATACTTTAGTTCCGGATGCGATCGATCGCATCTTCTTGTGGTCATTATGGCTTGAGGGCCAGATCGTTCGCGACCAGTCGCAAGGCGTCGTGGTGGAAACTGCAGCAGGCTCTCAAAGCCCGGTTCGTGGCGATTTTCGTTTCGGGCTGATATGGCCCGAAACGATCATCTTATGGCCTGATTCACATCATCGGTGGAAGCGCAAGCGACTCCACTTCAAACGATCAGGCTCTAGCGCCGATGGCCGCGACGAGGCCCAGGGCCTGCGCCCGGAGTTCGTTCACGGAAGACAATGCGCCCCTTGTCCAGATCATAGGATGTCATTTCGACATGCACGCGGTCACCAACGACCGACCTGATGCGGTAACGCCGCATCTTGCCGGCCGTATAAGCGATGATCGCATGATCATTCTCAAGCCGGACGCGGAAGCGCCCGTCGGGGAAAATCTCTTCGATCTGGCCTTCGAGGGTCATGAGATCCTCTTTGGCCATTTTGGTTAGGCCTGCTCGAGATTCACGGCAGAGAACTTGCCGCGCTTGTCGGGCTCGAGGTCATACTTGATGCGCTGATCCTTATCGAGCGTGCCGAGGCCGGCGCGTTCAACCGCAGTGATGTGGACGAAGCTGTCGCCCGAGCCATCTTCGGCTGCGATAAAGCCATAGCCCTTGTCGGAATTGAAAAATTTGACAGTGCCGATTGGCATGGTGTTTTCCTTCACGAAAACAATGGTGTCCGCAGGCAGCGTGCCAGCGGAGCCAGGTAGCGTGAAATGGAAAATCAATCCCCGCAGGGCTTCAAAATCCGTCGCAGGCGACGATAGCCTTCCCGATATAGGACAAGAGCGGGCAAAAATCAATCACGACGTCCCGAAGGGCCTACGACACTTCACCTGCTTCGAGCGCAGCCTGTTCGATTCGCGCCAGCATCTGTCCGAACGAAACGAGCTGTTCGGTGTCGAATGCCGCGAAAATGCGCGCTTCCAGCTCAAGTGCCTTTGGCGCGACCTGCTCATATAATATCCGTCCGGTTGCGGTCAGATAGAGCCGGTGCGATCGGCCGTCGTCGGGATTGGGCCGACGTTCGATCAACGTCCGATCGATCAATGCGATGGCCGCGCGACTGACCGTCACCTTGTCCATCCGGGTTTTCGCGCCGATATTCTGCTGGGTGATTCCATCCGATTCAGCGATCACCGCGATCAGCCGCCATTCCGGAATCTTCAGCGCGAATAGTCGCTCATATGCCGTGGCGATCACGTCGCTGACGAGGTTGGATACCACCGAGAGCCGATAGGGCAGGAAGGTCTCGAGCTTGAGTGCGTTTGGACGGGTCATATCGTGATGGTATCATTTGACACCAGTTCGCGACAGGTGCATTATGGTTTCAAATGATACTGGATTATTTTTGAGGCTGCGATATGCGCAATGATCCTGAAGTTCGAGAAAATCCGCTCGGCCTCGACGGCTTCGAATTCGTAGAATTCACCGGCCCCGATCCGATCGCCCTCGCGAAGTTTTTCGAAACCCTTGGTTTCACTCACCTCGCCACCCACCGCTCGAAAAATGTTCGCCGCTACGCGCAAGGCGATGTCAACTTCCTGCTCAACATGGAGCCGCGTGGGCAAGTCGCCGATTTTCGTGCGACGCACGGTTCATCCGCCAACGCCATGGCCTTCAGGGTTCATGATGCTGCGGTGGCACTGGGCGAAGCGATCCGGCGCGGTGCAAAGCGCGTTGATGGTCCGGTAGGGCCGATGGAACTCAAGATCCCCGCGATCGAGGGTATTGGCGGGGCAAATCTCTACCTCGTGGATCGTTATGGAGCGGCGGAGATCTATGACGTGGATTTCCGACCGGTGGCAGTCGCCGGACGGGACGATCGCTCCGTTGGTCTTCACACGCTCGATCACCTCACGCACAACGTCAATCGCGGCCGCATGGGTTATTGGGCGGATTTCTACCAGCGCATCTTCAACTTCCGCGAAATCCGCTATTTCGACATCGAAGGCCAGTCCACCGGGCTGTTCTCGAAAGCGATGACCGCGCCCCGTGGCAAGATTCGCATCCCGCTCAACGAAAGCCAGGACGAGCACAGCCAGATCGAGGAATTTCTCCGAGCGTACAAAGGTGAGGGGATCCAGCATATTGCGCTTGCCACCGATGACATCTTCGCCACCGTAGATCGATTGCGCGCCAATGGCGTCGGCTTTCAGGCTACGCCTGACAGCTATTTCGAGATGATCGACAAGCGCTTGCCGGGCCACGGTCATGACGTTGCCGCGTTGCGCGAACGGGGGATCCTTATCGACGGCGCGCCGGGGACCGGCGGTGGATTGTTGCTTCAGATATTCACGGAAAACATGGTCGGGCCGATCTTCTTCGAGATCATACAGCGCAAGGGTAATGAAGGCTTTGGCGAGGGCAACTTCAAGGCGCTGTTCGAGAGCCTGGAACTCGACCAGATGCGCCGGGGAGTGATTCCCGTCAAGGTGGGCGGATGACCATGGACTTCAGCCTGTCGGGAATTCACCACGTCGCCTATCGATGCCGCGATGCGAATGAGACGGTGGAGTTCTACAAGCGCGTGCTTGGAATGGAATTCGTCACCGCCTTTGCCGAAGACCATGTTCCATCGACCGGTGATTATGATCCCTACATGCATGTGTTTCTCGATGCCGGCGGGGGCAATGTGCTGGCGTTCTTCGAACTGCCGAATCAACCCGACATGGATCGGGATCGAAACACCCCCGAATGGGTCCAGCACATCGCGTTGAAGCTACCCGACCTTGAAGCGCTTGAGGCTGCCAAGGCGCATATCATGGCGCAAGGAATCGAAGTGATCGGTCCCGTTTGGCATGGGGTGTTTCAATCGATATATTTCTTTGACCCCAATGGTCATCGTCTCGAACTGGCATGCAACATCGGCACTGAGGCGCAGTATGCCGAGCTGCGCCGGGTGGCGCCGCTGATGCTCGAGGAATGGGGCAGGACCAAAAAGGCACCCCGTCATGCCGACTGGCTCCACCGGAAGCCCGACGCATGACCCGCCCGGGGATCAACGAGACGCATGATCCGATGCGGACAAGCTGGATCGAGAGCGCAAATGGCCATCGCGATTTCCCGATTCAGAATTTGCCGTTCGGCATGTTTTCGCCGGGGACGAACGAGCCGAGGATCGGGGTTGCGATCGGGGATATGATCCTGGACCTTGGTGCTGTTGCCGCCGTGGATGCGAAGGGGATGAACGCAATCGCCTCGCTTGAACCAGCCGACCGCGTGTCGCTTCGCCGACACATTTCCACTCTGCTTTCTGATCCGACGCACCGCCCTGCCGTCGCCCAACA
The DNA here is from genome assembly GCA_947476425.1 of Sphingomonadaceae bacterium. Taxonomy (GTDB): domain Bacteria; phylum Pseudomonadota; class Alphaproteobacteria; order Sphingomonadales; family Sphingomonadaceae; genus CANJQJ01. The sequence goes on from CANJQJ010000041.1 coordinate 15,471, forward strand.
CCTTCATCGTGCCGAGGAGACGACGCTCCATCTTCCCTTCGTGGTGGGTGATTATACCGATTTCTACGCGGGCATTCATCACGCTCGCAACGTCGGCGCGCTGTTCCGTCCAGATCAGCCCTTGATGCCCAACTATAAACATGTCCCGATCGGCTATCATGGCCGCGCATCCTCAATAAGGCCATCAGGCGTGCCAGTCGTTCGTCCGCATGGCCAGAGTAAGGGGCTGGATGCTGATGGGCCCATTTTCGGCCCGTCCCGCAGGCTCGATTATGAACTCGAACTCGGCATTTGGATAGGCAAGGGCAATCCACAAGGCGCGCCGATCCCGATCGCGGAGGCGGCGGATCATATCGCGGGTTTCTGCCTGCTCAACGACTGGTCTGCGCGCGATTTCCAAGCGTGGGAATATCAACCGCTGGGGCCGTTTCTTGCAAAGAGCTTCCATAGCACCGTCTCGCCCTGGGTGATCACTCCCGAGGCGCTCGCGCCGTTTCGCCTGGCGCAGCCGCCTCGACCGGAAGGCGATCCGGTTCCTCTCGCTTATCTTCTCGATGCTGACGATCAGCGGGATGGCGCCTATGCTATCAAGCTTAAAGTGGCGCTGCAGACCGCGATGATGAAAGCGGCGGGGCATGCCCCCCAGATCGTCGGACGCAGCGCGGCGCACCATCTCTACTGGACGATTTCCCAGTTGATCGCGCATCACAGTTCAAATGGTTGCAATCTTAGGGCCGGCGACTTGCTCGGCACAGGCACGATTTCCGGGCCGGGTCGCGATCATTGCGGCAGCTTGCTCGAAGCAACACTCGGCGGATCCACACCGCTCTTCCTGCCCACTGGCGAGACGCGGACATTTCTTGAGGACGGTGATATGGTCGTGCTTTCCGCAACCGCGCAGGCAGATGGCTGTGTGCCAATTGGCTTCGGGCCCTGCCGCGCCGAGATCAGGCCTGCCTCATGAGCGAAAAGCTTGTCCTTCACGATTATTGGCGATCCAGTTCGGCTTATCGAGTCCGGATCGCATTGAACCTCAAGGGTTTGAGCTATGATCGCGTGCCGCATGACCTGCTCGCCGGTGAGCAACGGACGGCTTCGTACGTGGCGATTGCGCCACAGGGGCTTGTCCCGGCTATCGAGGTGAATGGCCATGTGTTGACCCAGAGCGTGGCGATCATCGAATGGCTCGATGAGCGTTTCCCACAGCCGCCGCTGCTTCCGGCCGATGCCGAAGGGAAGGCGATCGCGCGGGCCATGGCGGCCGTGATCGCTGCGGACGTCCAGCCGCTCCAGAATCTTCGGGTGCTCAAGGCACTAAAAGCGCGCTTCGGCGCTGATCAGGATTCGATTGACGACTGGGTGCGATATTGGATCGGCGAAGGTTTTGCCGCGCTGGAAGCGATGGTTGCACGCCACGGCAAGGGATTTTGTCATGGCGACCATCCGGGCTTGGCGGATTGCCTGCTCATTCCGCAGATGTTCAATGCCGATCGCTTCCACATGGATTTCGCGGCCTACCCATCGCTGAGCGCAGTCCGCGCGCGATGCGAGGCATTGCCGCCATTCGCGGATGCTCATCCTTCGCGCCAACGTGAAGCTGCCTGAACGTGGCCAACGCCGCCGACTGGACAATTCCGCAGCGGTGGGAAGATTATAAACCCGACGACCATTCGGTATGGGACACATTGTTCGCGCGACAATGTGCGCAGCTACCCGGTCGGGTTACCCAGGCATTTATCGATGGGCTGGATATCCTGCGTCTTTCCAGGCCGGGCGTTCCGGATTTCGACGAACTATCGGCGCGCTTGCGGGAACGGACCGGCTGGAGTGTCGTGGCGGTGCCAGGGCTGGTCCCCGAGGAAGTCTTCTTCGAGCACCTCGCCAATCGCCGCTTCGTTGCGGGCCGCTTCATCCGGCGAGCGGATCAGCTTGATTATCTCCAGGAGCCCGACGTCTTCCATGACGTGTTCGGCCATGTTCCGCTGCTCGCGCATCCCGTTTTCGCGGATTATATGCAGGCCTATGGGGAAGGCGGATTGCGCAGCCTGAAATATGGTGCGCTCCATAAGCTTGCGCGGCTTTATTGGTACACGGTGGAGTTCGGATTGATCCGTGAGCCCGACGGCCTGCGGCTCTACGGAGCGGGTATCGTCTCAAGCCACGGTGAGAGCATCTTCGCGCTGGACGATCCGAGCCCTAACCGCATCGCTTTCGATCTCGAACGCGTGATGCGCACACGATATCGAATCGCTGACTATCAGCAGACCTATTTTGTCATCGACAGTTTCGAGCAGCTTTTGCGCGAGACGCTCGATACCGATTTCGCGCCGCTGTACGGTCGTCTCGAAAAATTGGCGGATCTGGGGGACGCTGAAGTTCTGCCAGGCGACCTTGTCATCCATCGCGGAACGCAAGCTTATGCAGAGGCGAAGTTGGGCTCCACTACCGGATCAGGATTGTAGCGAGATCTTGTGAACGGCACGATAGCATTCGCATGCAAGATCCTCGAGAATGTCACGATCCACGATCGAAAGCATGCCACGCGAATAGGATAGTGAGCCCAGACTCTGCAGATGGGAGCAGGCTTCGCTTACCGTAGCACGGCGCAGGCTCAGCACATTGGATAGAGCCAGTTGGGTAAGCTCGAAGTTGCTCCCTAGCGTGCGGTCGTTGGCATGGAGCAGCCAGCACGCAATCCGCTGCGTAGCCGTATGCGAGCTCGCGCAAGCCACGGCCTGCATTATTCGCTGGATATGCGACATGGTGTAGCGCAGCAAAATTGGCCGAATGCCTTCGAATTGGCTAATGGCCTGCTCAAATTCGGACAATGAAAGCCATGAGGCGTGACCCGAGATTTGTACGACAGCCTGGCAGGGGAATTTGGGTTCGCCAAGAATGTGGTTGAAGCCCAGAAAACCCTCGAGTCCAACCGATGTTCGCTCAACGGTGCGTCCGTCATGCATGGTGGCCTGCAGCGAGACCACGCCGCTATGCGGAAACATTATATGCGTGATCGGCTTGCCTTCCTCGTACAGAATCTCACCAACCAACATGTTCTTGGTCACTAGCCTGTCACGAAGGAAATCCTGAATAGCGGGTTCGAAAGCGTTGAATACGAGATTTCGAAGCTCAAGGCTTGTCGCACCCTCAGCACTATTCCGTCTACGTAACATTTTGAGCTTTCCTGGCAGGGGCACTGCATACTTACAGGCAACTCGTTATGTACGAAATCGATCCTAACAATGACGATTTCGTACATATTCAAGCCGAGGCTTTATTTTAGAGCGATGAACTTAAAATTTCTAGGAAATTTGATTGAAGTCATCTTCGCATTTTGGACGTATATCGAACAGAATAGATACAAGAAAAACCTGGTATGAAATCAAAAGAGGAGGTTAATAAATAAATAGTCGAACTTACAGCGCTTAAAGTTACGATCTTTTACCTCAACGAATTATGTTTGATGATTCTTTTCCTGACGTGATGAATGCATTGAAATATGACATTTTGGGAGGCTGTGCGTCGGCAGGCTTCTGGATTGACGAATTTTTGAGGCGCAACTGATCTCGATGCTTGGATTTTGCCTCACATCATATTGTTGCGCTGATTTGCACCGACGAGGTCATGGAGTGGCGAGCCGAATATCTTCTGGCTGACCACGACCGTTCCAGGATTGAGAGCGCGGCGAGCGATATCAGATCGATCTCGGACATGTGCGCCGCGATCGGGACCATCGCTTGCAGTTATCGGATATTACCTCCGACATCTCGCTCATAAGCGTTGAATGCGGGTGAATTCGCGGTGAAATCATTTCGCCTTGCTTGACCATTACGGTGGCGAGCGCCGAAGAGGGCGGAAGATCGACATGGTTAATTACGAGAAAGTCGACGGCGAGTCGGAAATGATCGAGCGAAGGCGATGGAATGGGCAATCCTGCAATGGGTTGTCCTTGTAACTATCGCTCGTCACTCAGAGTGGAATGAGTTTTATGGCAACAGTTTCTGTGGCGAATGCGAGTCAACTTCTAACGGCGATAACAAAAGCTCAAGGGGGCGATACTATCTTGCTGGCCGCCGGCAACTATGGCGATATATTATTCTATAATTTGAATAAAGTTTCTCCGGTGACAATAAAATCGGCTGATGCCTCAAAGCCGGCCGTCTTTTCCTCGATTAAATTCAGTAGCTCCAAAAATCTCTGGCTTGACGGCGTCAATGTTCAATTCAAACCCAGCGCCAGCACGATGTCATGGTCTTCCGGGCTCGAGATTCTGGGATCCACCAATATCAAGGTCAGCAACTCGGATTTGGTAGGTGGACTTGCCGTCAATGGCGTGCCGGAGTCCGCGACAAGTCTCGATAACACGGGCAACGTCATCGGTCGCCCGGTTGCCCGGGGTGTCTCCATTCGCAATAGCACCGGGGTCCAGATCGTGGACTCGGAAATCAAGACCTTTTTCAAGGGAATAGTGCTCGATAACTCGAGTGGCGTCACCATTTCCAACAATGATATCCATGGTTTGCGGGGATCGCCGGTAAGCGGTTCGGATGTCAGCAATGTGGTGGTGACCAACAATCACCTCCATGACAGCAACCCATGGCGTTATCTTACTGGCGGCGATCACGGCGATTTCGTGCATTTCTGGACCAACCCCGCGACGCAGACCACGGCGAGCTCCAACATAACGGTGAGCAACAATTTCATCGACCAGGGCCAGGGCGCACCTTTGCTCGGTATCTACATGGACGATAATGGAAACGGACTTGGCTTCAATAACGTCAAGATCACCGACAATGTAATATTCAATAATGACGGCCAGGGCGTTCGCCTGGAAAACAATCACAATGCCGTGGTCACCGATAACAGCTTCATTCAGTCGCGCGCTACGGGGCAAGCGCCTGGTGTCGTCTTCACGAACGGGACATCCGGCGTGACTTTCACCCGCAATATCCTGTCGGGAGCTGCTTCGGCAACGCTGGGGCCAGATGCCAACGGTAATCTCTTGCTCCAGCGTATGGATGCCGGCGCAGCGAATTATTACGGCAAGGTGTTCATCAATGCGCTCACCATTGGCGCAACCGCGGCCGATCTCGCCATCATTCCGAGCAGCAGCATCGCCGGCAAGGGCTATGGATCCAGTTTGTCAGTTTATTCGGCGACTTCCGCTTCGTCCCAAGCCGTCTTCATGACTAGCCAAGGCGTGACGGATCACAAGCAAATCACTTTTAATGCCGGGCTATCGACACTGTCGAGCGCCGCTAAATCATCCTCTACCACCAGCAGCTATAGCTGGGATTTTGGAGATGGGACAAAGGGCAGTGGAGCGAATATTGTCCATAATTATGCGAAAGTGGGTGATTATTCGGTCACGCTGACCATGAAGGATGCCTTCGGAAACATCAGTACCAGCAAACACGATCTCCCGGTTGTCGATCAATATTTGATGCATATCGATTTTACCAAGACGGGAATTCTGGAAACGTCGGCATATGCATCGCCGTTCGTCGGTGCGACCAGCACGAGCAAATTGATTACTACGACGAGCGGGACCGCCTATCATCTGATGGGATCCAATTTCTTCGAGGCACCCGAGGCGACGGCCGACCAGATCTTCAACCGCAAGGCGTTCACATTATCCTTCTCTTTGCAGAGGGATTCTGCAGGCGCCGGCACTGGTTACATCTTGGGCGTGCATGATAGTTGGGGTATTGCACTGAACGCCAAGGGTGAACTGGAATTCTCGATGAAAAACCAGGTTGGTACATCGTACAGGATTACCAGCGCGGGAGCCAATCTTGCCAATACGAGCAATCACAACATCGACGTATCATTTGATTCGGCCAAGAGTATTGCTACAATATTCGTCGACGGTAAGTCGGTAGGCTCGGGTACTGTCCAGGGTTCCACGAGAATGATGGCGAGTTGGGGCCTGGCGGTGGGCAATCCCTACGGAACAAGCGTTGCCGGGAAGATAGGTGACATTTCGCTGATCGACTATGCGAAAACGTCGACGCAGGTCACCGGATCCGCAACGACCGGAACCACTACGGCCCCCTCTACGAATGTCGCCGTGGTAACTTCCCCGACCACAACGGCACCAGCCACCTCGACAACCACTACCACGACTTCCACCCCTCAGCGGTTGAGCGCGACCGCTACGACTAGCTCGACGCAAGCAACGGTAACCAGCACCACAAGCGCCACCAGTTTCGCCACGCCATCGCTTGGTGAAGCGCTGGTGGGATCTGGTTCGACGGCAGGTGCTTCCACCAATCCCTTCCTGCAGCAGCCCTCATCGAGTGCATCGATTTTCACTGCCTCATCGCTTTCCACACAAACGTCCTTGCTAAACAGCCTGGCCACCAGTCGTTCGCTTTGAGCCATCCTTACCCCTGATGGCTTGGGTCTTGAGGTCGTGGATATCTTGGCGGCGGAGCCATAGCCGACTGGACGCGCTTCTCGCGGATCATTTGACTTTTTCTACTTAAACGGAAAACACTGCCGACGAACAAAATAAGGGGAGATCGGCAGATGGAACGCAGGGCGTTTCTCGCACAAGGGACTTCTGCGACAGCATTCGTGCTGGCTGCAGGCCTGGGAGCTCCGGGTTTGGCCTCTGTTCTCACGAACGAGAAGCCGTCCCGGGGTAGCGATATCGTCGGTCTTTCCAAGAGAATCGCGGGAGGCATCTACCTTCCCGGCGCTCCCGATTATGAGAGGTTGCGTCGGGGATATGCCGCCAAGATTGATCTTCACCCCGCAGTGATCGCGCACTGTACTTCAGCGGATGATGTGCGTGCGGCCGTCATATTTGCGAAAACCAATGGGATGCCCCTTGCCGTGCGTTGCGGTGGGCATGGTTGCGCTGGGTATAGCGCTTGCGACGGTGGTCTGGTGATCGACCTATCGGGACTGCGCCATGTCGAGGTCGATCGAAATGCAATGACCGTCCGTGTGGGCGGCGGCGCGCTAGTGGGAGACATCGACCGGGCCACTGCGGCAATCGGTGCCGCCACGATGCTGGGTCAATGTCCCTCTGTCGGCGTCGGTGGGCTCGCTCTCGGCGGCGGAGTGGGTTTTCTCGTGAACAAGTTCGGCATGGCGTGCGACAATATTGAGTCCGTGGATCTGGTGCTCGCCGATGGACGTTCCGTTATCGCCAGCGCACGGGAAAACGTCGATCTATTTTGGGCAATACGCGGCGGGGGCGGCAATTTCGGTGTTGCGACCTCCCTCACGATGCGAATGCATTCAGTCACCCAGGTCCTCGCAGGTAACCTGATCTATCGAATGGACGGTTTTCTGACGCTCATGCGGATGTATCGGGAGTTCGTTGCGACTGCACCGGATGAATTGACGTTGCTGTCGGTCATTACCGCTGGGCCCGACGGCAAACCGCTCTTCGTTGTTCAACCATGCTATTGCGGCGACTTCAGCGCCGGAGAACGAGCGCTCTCCGAGCTGCGCAAGTCGGAATATCTGGTGGCGGATACCGTAAAGGTCAGGGACTATCTTTCCGTACAGTCCGATATTCCAGCCGACGTGCCAGCAACGATGGCGGAAAATCGCGCCGGGTTTCTCCCGGAGATGACCGATGCAGCGATCGAGATGCTTGGATCAGCATTGGCAAAGACGCCGGCAGCATTCACTATCTCGCTTGTCCATTTTCATGGCGCTCAAACGCGAGTGCCGATCGAGGCGACCGCCTTCCCACTTCGTCAACGGGGTTTCCTCTATGGAATAACGGCCGACTGGCACGCCCCTTCCGATCGGGATTTTTCAACGAACTGGGTAGATGATCTTGCCAACCGGCTCGGAGCGTCGAGCATTGGGAGTTACGTCAACGTGATGGACCGCGAAAGCGGCGAGGCGGTCCGCGCCGCCTACGGTCCTAATTACGCGCGCCTCGCCAAGATCAAATCGCGCTATGATCCCTCCAACCTGTTTGCGCTCAACCAGAATATCAAGCCTGCGGTCAGGTAAGGAGGGGCATCATGCGACGCTTGCAATGGCTGTCAGGCGCGTCCGGCTACCTCCATCCGCTGTTCGTTGATCGATGAGACCTGAGTGTCGCGCTTGAGGTGACGCTCGCTCATCATGGCCATGACCGGCGCGGCTAGAAACCGGGTTGCGTACGATAATGACCCGGCTACGGCGACCAGGACGAAATGGCCTCCGAGCACTTCTTGCAGGTTGAGCAGGACGCCGCAAAGGGCGACGAATGCCGAGCCGATGAGAATTTCCGGTGCCGTCGAAACCAGCGACGCAAGACCGATATCCTGCAACTTGAATTTGGGGGTGCGGCGCCATGCGAGGGGCTTTGACGAAAGGCCCGCAACGCCGGCAACGAGCACCACATAGGTCAAGGATAGTCTCGCCAGCTGGGCACCTCCATTAGAGCGGTTTTCGACCGCTCTGAATCGTAAGGGATTCCCAAGGGGCGGATTTTCTGATTCAGAATCCGTGCTGGTGAAGGAGGCCAGCATGGATGGGTCAGCCTTTATCGTTGGATTTGCGTGTCCGGCTTCTTGCGGCGATTGA
>CANJQJ010000042.1 GCA_947476425.1 Sphingomonadaceae bacterium
GCGCATTCACACCCGATATGATCGCTGCGCCCACACCTTCATGTCCGCCATCGCAATCGCCGCTACCGTCATCTTCTGGTTGTGATCAATGAGTCCTGACCCTAGGCTTCGATGCCAAGCCGGATCGCGGGCGTGAGGAGAAAATGGTGACGACCAATCAGGATCCTCACGCCGCGCTGGCGGAACGAACCTTCCTCGGCCATCCGCTCGGCCTGTTCGTGCTGTTTTTCGCGGAGATGTGGGAGCGTTTTTCCTATTATGGAATGCGCGCGCTGCTGATCTTCTACCTGACCGAGCATTGGCTTTATTCGGACGGCAAGGCGTCGCTGATCTACGGGGCCTACACTTCGCTGGTCTATATCACGCCGGTGATCGGCGGCTATGTCGCGGATCGCTGGCTCGGGCAGCGCAAGGCGGTACAGTTCGGTGCTGTGTTCCTGACCTTCGGCCATTTCCTGATGGCGATAGAGGGCAGGGGCGGCGCCGGCGACGCGACGATCAACATCTTCTGGCTGGCGCTGAGCTTCATCATCGTCGGCTCCGGATTTCTCAAGGCGAACATCTCGGTAATCGTTGGCCAGCTCTACCCGCGAACCGATCCGCGCCGCGATGGCGCCTACACGATCTTCTACATGGGCGTGAATCTCGGCGCGACGCTTGGCGTGATCATCGCCGGCTATCTCGGGCAGACCTATGGCTGGTCATGGGGCTTTGGCGCGGCTGGCGTCGGCATGCTGCTCGGGCTGATCGTGTTCGTGCGCGGTCGCGGCTTGCTGATGGGGCGAGGCGAGGCGCCCGACGCGGCCGTTTTGGCGCGACGCGTGGCAGGGGTTCCGATGGAGTGGCTGATCTACATGATCAGCGCGGGCGCGGTGCTGGTCGACTGGTGGATCATCCAGCAGCAGGAAATGATCGGCACGCTGCTGCTCGTCTCAGGCGCCTTCCTGCTTGGATATATCCTGTGGGTCGCGGCGACGAAGCTTGACCGCGAAGCGCGCGACCGGATCTTCGCGATCCTGTTCCTGCTGCTGCTGCAGCCGCTGTTCTGGGGATTGTTCGAGCAGGCGGGGGCCTCGCTGAACCTGTTCACGGATCGCTATGTCGATCGAAGCATGCTTGGCTTCGAGGTGCCGGCATCGCTCTTCCAGTCGATCAACTCGATCTACATCGTGTTGCTTGGGCCGGTATTCGCCGGGCTGTGGGTGCTGCTCGGCCGTCGCGGGCTTGAACCTTCGACACCGGCCAAGTTCGGGCTGGCGCTGTTGCAGCTGGGTGCCGGGTTCCTCGTGCTGGTGTGGGGCGCGCAGGCGGCAGGGATCGATGCGCCGACTCCGGTGATCCTGATCTTCCTGATCTACCTGCTTCATACGACCGGCGAGCTTTGCCTGTCACCGGTTGGTCTTTCGGCGATGAACAAGCTTGCGCCGACACAGATGGCCAGCCTCGTGATGGGCGCGTGGTTCTTTGCGACGGCGGGCGGGAGCTTCGTGGCTGGCAAGATCTCCGAGGCGACCGGCGCGGAAAATGCGGGGAGCGCTGGCGCGGCAAAGCAGCTGGTGCTGAGCATCTACGACAGCATCGGCTGGGTTGCGATCGGCGTTGGCGTCGTCGTGTTGGTGGTGTCGCCGCTGGTGCGCAGGCTGATGCATCTCGATACGCTGCGCGATGGCGACATCGCTGGCGAAGCCGAGATCGGCGAGGCAGCGGTTGCCGGGGTACATCCCGGCGCCGCCTGAAGGAGGAGGGGCAAATGAACGGCATCACCAATCTCGCAATGGCGATGGTGGCCTTTATCGGGACGCATTTCCTGTTGTCGCATCCATTGCGCGAGCCGCTGGTCGCGAAGCTCGGCGAAAAGGCGTTTCTCGGGCTTTATTCGGTGATCGGGCTGCTGACGTTCGGATGGGTGATCCTCGCGCGGCGCAATGTCGATTCGAGCCCCGACCTTTGGGTTGCCGGGCCTGGAACATGGGATGCGGCGACGCTGATCATGCTCCTCGCATCGATCCTGCTGGCCGGATCGCTGGTCGGCAATCCGGCGTCGCCCGATCCGGGTGGTGACCTTCGGCCGATCGGACCGGCGCACGGCGTCTATGCGATTACGCGGCATCCGATGATGTGGAGCTTCATGCTGTGGGCTATCGTCCACATGATGCTGTGGGGTTCGGTCGCGACGCTGATCGTTGCCGGCGGCATCCTGCTGCTCGCGCTGATCGGGCCAATCGGGCAGGATATCAAGAAACTGAGGCTCCAGGGCAACCGATGGCGCGACTGGATGAATCGCACCGCGTTCGTGCCGTTCGCCGGGCAGCTTTCGGGACGGATCCCGTGGCGCGCTGCATGGCCCGGATGGGGTGCGGTGATCGGCGGACTGGTGATTTTTCTTGGGGCGACGTGGGTGCATCCGTTGGCGGGTGGACCGTTGGTGGGGGTGTGGCGCTGGATTGGTTGAGGGGTAGTCCTGTCTTTTTTCCCCCTCCCTGGCAGGGAGGGGGGTGGGGGTGGGTCGAACGGTTGGGCTGGGTGAGTGAGTCTTTTTGCGCGCAGACGCGCGGACCCACCCCCAACCCCTCCCTTGCAGGGAGGGGAGTCAGGAGGGGTGAGGGTTCAGTCATCCCGACGGACGTCGGGATCCACGTTACGGTGGTCGTACGATCGTGAGGGCTGTGGGTCCCATGGATCCCGACGTCCGTCGGGATGACGAAACGGTGAGCGTCGGGATGGCCCATGTCTGGCGTCTGGCGCTGGGTTGGTTGAGGGGCTAAGGGCGGGATCGGTTTGTGGATGGGAACGAGACGACCATGACGCGCAGTTATTTCGGTACGGACGGCATTCGCGGGCGGACCAATGACGTGCCGATGACTCCGGAAATCGCGATGCGCGTTGGCCAGGCGGCGGGCGTGCATTTCCTGCGCGGGGATCATCGCCATCGAGTCGTGATCGGCAAGGATACGCGGCTTTCGGGCTATATGGTCGAATCGGCGCTGGTCGCTGGATTCACGAGCGTCGGGATGGACGTGGTGATGGTCGGCCCGATGCCGACGCCTGCGGTGGCGATGCTGACACGCTCCATGCGCGCTGATCTTGGCGTGATGATCTCGGCAAGCCATAACCCCTATTACGACAATGGCATCAAGCTGTTCGGCCCCGATGGCTACAAGCTTTCGGATGCAGACGAAGTGGCGATCGAGGCGCTGATCGGCAAATCGCCAAAGCTTGCGGCTTCTCCCGATATCGGCCGGGCGCGGCGGATCGAGGATGCGCGCGGGCGCTATATCCATTCGGTGAAATCCGCGTTTCCCGAGCATCTGCGGCTCGATGGGCTTCGTATCGTGGTCGATTGCGCAAATGGTGCGGCCTATCATGTGGCGCCATCGGCGCTATGGGAACTGGGCGCCGAGATCGTAACGCTCGGGGTTTCGCCGAACGGCATCAACATCAACGACAAGTGCGGCTCGACCGCGCCTGAAACGCTTCAGCAGAAGGTCATCGAGGTCGGCGCGCACATCGGGATCGCGCTGGATGGCGATGCGGATCGGCTGATCGTGGTGGACGACAAGGGCGAGATTATCGACGGCGACCAGCTGATGGCGCTGATCGGCGCATCCTGGGCGCGACGCGGATTGCTGCGCGGCGGCGGGATCGTCGCGACGGTGATGTCAAACCTCGGGCTCGAACGCTTCCTTGGCGGCAAGGGGCTCGGGCTGCTGCGCACGCAGGTCGGCGACCGCTATGTCGTCGAGATGATGCGAGCGAAGGATTACAACATCGGCGGCGAGCAATCGGGGCACATCATCCTTTCGGATCATGCGACCACGGGCGACGGGCTGGTGGCGGCGCTGCAGGTGCTGGCTGAGCTGGTCGAGAGCGGCAAGCCGGCGCATGAATTGCTGCACCAGTTCGATGCCCTCCCACAGCTGCTGAAGAATGTGCGCTTCGCTGGCGGTGCGCCGCTTGAGGACGCGGCGGTCAAGCGCGCGATTGCGGACGCGGAGACCAGGCTGATCGGCAATGGCAGGCTGCTGATTCGCAAATCGGGCACTGAGCCGCTGATCCGGGTGATGGCCGAGGGCGAGGACGAGGTGCTCGTCGAGACGCTCGTCGACCAGATTTGCGAGGCAGTCCGGATCGCGGCGGGTTGAGGATGGCGATCCCGCGCATTCTTGTGATTGCGGGTTCCGACAGTGGTGGCGGAGCGGGGATCCAGGCTGATCTCAAGACGATCGCGATGATGGGCGGGCATGGCATGACCGCGATCACGGCGATCACCGCGCAGAATACGCTTGGCGTCACGGTGGTCGAGCTCGTTTCCACTGCGATGGTGCTGGCGCAGATCGACGCGGTCGTCGGCGATATCGGGGTGGATGCGGTCAAGATCGGGATGATCGGTTCGGCCGATACCGCCGTTGCTGTGGCCGAGCGGCTGGAGGCGATGCCGGGGGTGCCGGTGGTATTCGATCCGGTGATGATCGCGACCAGCGGATCGGTGCTTGCCGATTTCGCGACGATCGCTGCGTTTGGCAGGCTGATCCGGCTGGCGACCGTGGTGACGCCCAATCTTCCCGAGATGGCCGCGCTCGGCGGTGATCCGATGGCGCTGGGGACGGCGGTGCTGGTCAAGGGCGGACATGGCGACGGCGACAGCATCGTCGATAGGTTGTTCATGCCGGATGGCAGCGAACTGCGCTGGGAGGGTGCGCGTATCGAGACGCGGTACAATCATGGCACGGGCTGCACATTGGCGAGCGCGATTGCCGTGGGGCTGGGTTCTGGCATGACGTTGCCCGATGCGATCGGCCGGGCGCGGGCTTATGTGCGGCAGGCGCTTGCCGCGGCGCCCGGATTGGGCGCGGGGCATGGGCCGATGGGGTTTTTGCCTGAAACTGGCGACTGAGGGGTGACAAAGCCCGTGTAGTCGTCATCCCTGATTACGAGATTCGTCATCCCGGCGGAGGCCGGGATCCACGTTGCGGTGGTCGCGCGATCGCGAGACCATTGGGTCCCATGGATCCCGACTTTCGTCGGGATGACGGATGGGGGCCGGGATAACGAAGGCGGGTGTCGGGATGACGAAGGGGACGCCGAGTATCCCGATCAGCGAACCTTGGGGCCGCCATAAGGCAGCGGTGGCGGGGGGCGGCGATCGCGGCGGGGGAGCTGTGCCTGGTAGGCGACCGAACAATGATCGAGGCAATAGGGGAAGCCCGGGTTGATCGGCCGGCCGCAGAAATGGAAATCGGGTTCGCCGGGATGGCCGAGCGGCCATTTGCAGACCTTGTCGGTGAGATCGAGCAGGCCGGTCTTGCCAGCGATATCGGCGGAAGGCCGGGCCGGGACGAGACGACGCGGCGGCGCCGGGGTCGAGGGTGCGCTCTGCTCGCCGGGAAGCGCGCGCTGGAAGCCACCGGGTCCGATCGAGCGGATCATCTGCTGCGGCGGGGGAGGCGGGGTCGGCGCTGCGGGCGCTTCATCGCCATCGTCGCGGGCGGCGGCGACCGGCGCTGGGCGCTCGACGGCTACCGGCGGCGGTGACGGAGTCGGTTGAGGCGCTGCTGGCGCGGCGTGCTTCGGGGCTGCCGGGGCGGCAGGCGATTCGCCGGCCTTCACGGGAGACGGACGCGATTGCAGGCCGAGGCGGTGCGCCTTGCCGATCACGGCGTTGCGGCTGACTCCGCCCAGCTCTTCGGCGATCTGGCTGGCGGTGCTGCCGCCTTCCCACATCTTCCTCAGATGCTCGATGCGCTCATCGGTCCAGGACATTGAAACTCCTCACGAAACGATAATTGGCACGGATCCGGCTTGCGGACCGTGCCACCCTAACCTAATCGACTGACGCATGAGCGACCAGCCCGACAATCTTCTGCCCGCCCCCGGCGTACCGGTGATCCCGTTCATGAACTGGGGGGGATTGAGTGGCCTCTATATCAAGGAGGTCCGGCGATTTTTCAAGGTGCAACTGCAAACCATCTGGGCGCCGGCGATAACGACGCTGATGTTCCTGGTGATTTTCACGGTCGCGCTGGGTGGTGGCAAGCGAGTGGTGATGGGGCTGCCCTTCGCCGATTTCGTCGCGCCCGGGCTGATCGTGATGGGCATGATCCAGAACGCCTTCGCCAATTCGAGCTTCGCGCTGCTGGTCGGCAAGATGCAGGGAACGATCGTCGATTACCTGATTCCGCCGATCTCGACCGCCGAGCTGATGTTCGGCCTGGTGGGTGCGGCGGTGACTCGCGCGGTGCTCGTCGGGCTTGCGGTGTGGGGCGCGATGCTGTTGTGGCCGGGGGTGCATGTGACGCCACGGCATATCTGGGCGATCGTGTGGTTCGGGCTGATGGGATCGACGATGCTTGCGCTGATGGGACTGATCACCTCGATCTGGGCTGACAAGTTCGATCACGCCGCGGCGGTGACCAATTTCGTGGTGCAGCCGCTCTCGCTGCTGTCGGGGACATTCTACTCGGTCGACCGGCTTGCGCCGACGTTCCAGATGATCAGCCATGCCAACCCCTTCTTCTACGTGATCTCGGGCTTCCGCTACGGATTCATCGGGGTGGCGGATTCTCCGGTCATCATTGGGGCGCTGGTGCTGCTCGGGGTGAATGTGGTGCTTGGCGTGGTGAGCTACGCGATCCTTGCGAGCGGGTGGAAGATCAAGGCCTGACGAGTTTCGTCATCCCGGCGGAGGCCGGGATCCACGTTGCGGTGGCGTTTCGATCGAGAAAATTGTGGGTCCCATGGATCCCGACTTTCGTCGGGATGACAGGGAAGGAAGCGGGTGACGGAAATGGTTGCCCCCGCCTTTATGAGCCGCTAATAGCGGCGCTCAGCAGGCGGCCGGATCGGGTCGCCTTTTTGCGTTTCCGGCGAAGGAAGGCTGGCTTCGATGACGATCACCCCGCTCATGCCCGTATATCCCAGGTGCGACGTCCGCCCGGTGCGCGGCGAAGGTTGCTGGCTGATCGGCGAGGACGGCCGACGCTTTCTCGATTTCGCGAGCGGGATCGCGGTCAACTCGCTCGGGCATGGCCATCCGGTTGTGGTGGATGCGATCGCGAAGCAGGCGGCGACGCTGATGCACGTCTCGAACCTCTATGGCAGCCCGCAAGGCGAGCGTTTCGCGCAGGCGCTGGTGGATGTGAGCTTTGCCGATACGGTGTTCTTCACCAACTCGGGTGCCGAGGCGGTGGAGTGTGCGATCAAGACGGCGCGGCGCTATCATTATGCTGGCGGCAATCCCGGGCGCTTCAAGATCATCAGCTTTTCCAACGCCTTTCACGGCCGGACGCTGGGAACGATTTCGGCGACCAACCAGCCCAAGATGCGCGACGGGTTCGAACCGCTGCTGCCTGGCTTCGAGGTCGTGCCGTTCAACGATCTTGCCGCCGCCGAGGCCGCGATCGACGACCGCACCGCCGGGTTCCTGGTTGAGCCGATCCAGGGCGAGGGCGGGGTTCTGCCGGCGACGCCTGAGTTCCTGACGGGCTTGCGTCGGCTGTGCGACGAACACGGGCTGCTGCTGATCCTCGACGAGGTCCAGTGCGGCTATGCGCGCACCGGCAAGATGTGGGCCCATGAGCATTATGGCGTGACGCCTGACATCCTCGCCAGCGCCAAGGGCATTGGCGCCGGCTTTCCGCTGGGGGCATGCCTCGCCACGGAGAATGCCGCCAAGGGCATGGTGTTCGGCACGCACGGCTCGACCTATGGCGGAAACCCGCTGGCGATGGCGGTTGGCGAAGCCGTGCTCGGCGTCGTTACCGCGCCTGGCTTCCTCGAAAACGTGACGGCGATGGGCGAGCGGCTGCGGTCCGCGCTCGAGCAACTCATTCCCAATCATGATCACCTGTTCGAGAGCGTGCGCGGGAAGGGCTTGATGCTCGGGCTCCGGCTCAAGATCGAAAGCCGCGATTTCGTGGCGCACCTGCGCGACAATCACGGTTTGCTGACGGTATCGGCTGGCGACCAGGTCGTCCGTATCCTGCCGCCGCTGGTGATCGACGAAAGCCATATTTCGGAATGTATCGAACGGCTGTCCGCCGGCGCGCGGAGCTACAAGGTGCCCGCTTGACCGTGGAAATCAAAGATACCGCTCATCCTGAGGAGCTGCTGAGCGTAGCCGAAGCAGCGTCTCGAAGGACCCTTCGAGACGCTGCTTCGCCAAGCTCAGTCCCTCCTCAGGATGAGCGGTGGGGAGTTTGGTACTGATGGTGAGACATTTTCTCGACCTCTCCGACGCCGGCGGCAATGCGCTGGCGGCGATGCTCGAGGACGCGATGACGCGCAAGGATGCGCGCAAGGACTGGCCGAAGGGCCGGGTGGATGCAGACGCGCCACTGGCCGGAAACACCCTCGCGATGATCTTCGAGAAGAACTCGACCCGGACGCGCGTGTCGTTCGACATGGCGATGCGCCAGCTCGGCGGCACTACGATCGTGATGGACGCGGGCTCGATGCAGCTTGGCCGGGGCGAGACGGTTGCCGATACGGCGCGGGTGCTGTCGCGCTTTGCCGATGCGATCATGATCCGGACCGACGATCATGAAAAGATCCGGCAGATGGCGCAACATGCAACCGTTCCGGTGATCAACGGGCTGACGGATCATAGCCATCCGTGCCAGATCATGGCCGATCTCCAGACCGTGATCGAACGCCGCGCCAAGCTTGCCGGCACGACCTGGGCCTGGCTCGGCGATGGCAATAATGTATTGCATTCGATCATCGAGGCGGGCGGGCTACTCGGCTTTTCGGTGCGCGTGGGCTGCCCCGAGGGCTATGATCCCTCGCCAGAAGTCGTCGAGCTTGCGCGCAGCCGCGGCTGCAATGTGAGCTTCGAGCGCGATCCAATGAAGGCGGTCGCCGGCGTCGATGTCGTCGTCACCGATACCTGGATCTCGATGGGCCAGAAACATGCCGAGGCGAAGCTTGCAGCGATGATGCCGTATCAGGTTACGCCGGCGATCATGGCTGCTGCAGCCCGGGATGCGGTTTTTCTGCACTGCCTGCCAGCGCACCGTGGCGAGGAAGTGGCCGATGCGGTGATCGATGGGCCGCAGTCGGCGGTCTGGGACGAGGCCGAGAACCGGCTTCATGCGCAGAAGTCAATCCTGCGCTGGTGCTTCGGGCAGATTTGAGTCTCGTCATCCCCGCGCAGGCGGGGACCCATCTCCCGAACTGTCGTCCAGACGCAACCTCAGGAGATGGATCCCCGCCTTCGCGGGGATGACGCATTACCATTCGGAGAGCTGAATGTCTGATCTCGATTCCGCCATTGGATTCACCATTGCCAGCCGCCATGCGCGCGGGCGGGTGGTGCGGCTGGGGCCCGTGCTTGACGCGATTCTCGCTGATCATGGCTATCCGCCGGTCATCGAGAAGATACTCGCCGAGGCGATCCTGCTCGCGGCTTTGTTCGGCACGACGCTCAAGCAGACCGAGGGCCAGCTCACTTTGCAGGCGCAGACCGAAAGCGGCGTGATCGACCTGATGGTCGCCGACTATCGCAATGGCGAACTGCGCGGCTATCTCCGCCATGATCCCGAGCGGCTGGCCGAGGCGCCTGCTGATCCCTCGCTGTTTGCGCTGTTCGGCAAGGGTTATCTGGCGATCACGTTCGACCAGGCGACGTCCGGGGAGCGCTACCAAGGCATCGTGCCGCTCGAGGGTGGATCGCTCGGCGAGGCGGCGGAAAGCTATTTCAGCCAATCGGAGCAGATTCCGAGCCTCGTGCGACTGGCGGTTACCCGAACCGCGGATGGCAGGCATGTCGCGGCCGGACTATTGATCCAGCATCTCCCCGAGGGCGAGGAAGGGCGCGAGCGAATCCATACCCGCCTCGATCATCCGGAGTGGGAGCATGTCCATGCGCTCGCCTCCACGGTGAAATCCGATGAACTTCTCGATCCCGAACTGCCGTTCGACGTGCTGCTGTGGCGGCTGTTCAACGAGGAAGAAGAGGTCCGCGTGACGTCGCTATCGCACTTCACGCGCGGCTGCCGTTGCGATCTCGATCATATACGCGGCGTCATCGCTCGCTTCCCCGAGGTCGATCGTACCGAAATGGTCGGCGATGACGGCCTGATTCGTGTGGATTGTGCCTTTTGCGCCAAGAGTTTCGGGATTGATCCACTGATGATCTGATCCACACAGGTTTAACCAATATGCTATAGTGGCACCTGTTCGGTGGAACATGATCATGTACAGGGTTTCGAGTTTATCATTGCGCATGGCGGCGGGCTTCAGCGCGCTGCTGCTGTGCGCGTTCGCCGCATCCGCGACGCAGGCTCCACCTTTCGCACTTGCCATCGCCGGGACGATAACGCCGGGCAAATGGCGGATCGTCTCGAAGGGGCTGCCGACAAGGCTGATATGCCTCAGCGATATCACGGTGCTGGTCCAGCTCGAACATAGCGGCTTGTCCTGTCCAAGGCTCATCATCGAGAATGAATCCGATCATGCCACGTTGCATTACAGCTGCGCAGCCGCCGGCTGGGGACGCACGACGCTGACGGTGATGACGCCGCGGCTGGTGCTGATCGACAGCCAGGGCATTGCCGGAAAGGCGCCGTTTGCGTTCGATGCGGAAGCTCGACGCGTCGGATCGTGCGGCGATTCGGCACAAGTCGTTCGCCACTGAGGCGGGTTGTTCACACTTCGTTTACATTGATGATGGTACACCCTCTTTCAGGTGCCGTATTCGGCAGCTTTCTCCCTAGCAGGCTGAAAAGCCTTACTGGGCCGCCCGCAGGGGCGGCCCTATTTTTATTCCGGGCGATGTCCTCACGGCGCCGCGGAGCAGGCCGGTAGAGGGGCGAAGCTTGCACTCGGCGTCCGCGGGGATTAGCGGGCGATCATGACATCAGCTCCAGACCAGAAACGCGGCCCAGCAGTGGCTTTGCTTTCGGGCGGGCTCGACTCGATGGTTGCCGCGGGTCTCGCGCGCGCCTCGGGGCATGAGCTTTACGCGCTCACCATCAACTATAACCAGCGGCACTCGGTTGAACTGGCTGCTGCCGGACGAATCGCCGAGCGGCTTGGCGCGTGCCGGCATATCGTGTTGCCGCTCGATCTTTCGCGCTTTGGCGGATCGGCGCTGACGGCGGACATCGCGGTGCCCAAGGGTGGGGTCGAGCCGGGCATTCCAGTCACCTACGTACCAGCGCGCAACACGATCTTCCTCTCCGTCGCGCTTGGGTGGGCGGAAGCGACCGGTGCGCGCGACATCTATATCGGGATCAATGCGCTCGATTATTCGGGATATCCCGATTGCCGACCGGAGTTCCTCGAGGCGTTCCAGGCGATGGCCAATCTTGCCACCAAGGCCGGGGTGGAGGGCGAGGGCTTCACGGTGCATGCGCCGCTGCTCCATATGAGCAAGGCCGAGATCGCAAAGGAAGCCGCGCGGCTGGGGCTTGATGCCGGGATGAGCTGGTCATGCTATGATCCCACCCCCGAAGGGCTGCACTGCGGATTGTGCGACAGCTGCCGGTTGCGCGCGAAGGGCTTCGAGGAGGCAGGGCTCCCGGATCCGACACGCTACGCCGTTACGCCATGAGCTACGCCGTCAAGGAGATGTTCCTGACGCTGCAGGGTGAGGGGATGCAGGCCGGGCGGCGCGCGGTGTTCATCCGTTTTGCGGGGTGCAACCTCTGGACCGGACGCGAGCAGGATCGCGGCATAGCGGTCTGCCAGTTTTGCGATACCGATTTCGTCGGCATGGATGGCACGCATGGCGGGCGCTACGACGCCGCTGCTCTGGCCGTGCAGGCGCTGGCGCTGTGGGCGGGCGAGGGAAGGCCTTTTGCCGTGCTGACCGGTGGCGAACCATTGTTGCAGGTCGATGCCGAACTGCTCGCGGCGCTCAAGGCAAGGGATTTCGAGATCGCGGTCGAGAGCAACGGGACGGTTGCCGCGCCTGCCGGGATCGATTGGCTTTGCATCAGCCCCAAGGCGGGCAGCGACGTGGTCCAGCGCGCTGGCCAGGAAGTGAAGGTGGTCTGGCCGCAATCCGGGCTCGACATGATCGACATTCTTGGCTGGGATTTCGAACATCATCTGGTGCAGCCGATGGACAGCGCCGATGCGGCTGCAAACGTGGCAGCTGCGATCGACTTCGTGATGGCGAATCCGGGGTGGCGACTGTCGTTGCAGGCGCATAAGGCTTTGGGGATGCGGTAGGTTTGGATCGTCATCCCGGCGGAGGCTGGGATCCACGACAAGGAGTTCCTTCGATCGCGAGACCTGTGGGTCCCATCGATCCCGACTTTCGTCGGGATGACGGAGGTGGCGTCGGGATGACGGCAGAGGGGCCGCGCTACCCCTGCCAGCACTGCTTCTTGAGGCGGCCCTTCTTGTCCCAGCAACTGTCGTCCAGCGGGATTTTCGCTGGGGTCAGGTAGGTCAAGGTCATCAGGCGATCGCCCTTTGGCACGAGGCTGTTGCGGACCGCGCGCATGTTTGTCTCGGCGATGCTGTGGAACTGGCCGCGGGGCGCATCGAGCGCAATCTTGCCGATCTGGCCGGCGGTTTCGCAGAAGCCATATTGCGCGTGCATGGTTGAAAGGCCGTTATAGCTGCGCGTGGAATAGCTGTCGAAGAGGCGTTGCCAGTTCTTGCCCGCAGTCCGCCGGAAATAATTGCCGACCGTGACATAGGCCCGGGTGAGTTCCTCGCCGTGCTGGCTGATCACGGTGTTGTAGTTCCTGACCGTCATCAGCGTCGGCGCGAACTGGCATTGCAGCGCGGCGACGTTGAGCGCTGCGCGTAATGTCCACACCAGATTGGCCTGGATCTCGGCCGGCGTGGCGCCGGGCAGCGGATCGGCAATGCCGGGCTCGTCGCCACGGACTGGAGCGCCCGTGAAATCGGGCTTCACCCAGAAGAGATAGGCTGGGCTTGGAGCTGGCAGGGCAGCGGCGAGCGCGCCTGCGACAATTGCAATCTTCATGGCTTGGTGCTTTTCGTGGCATTGGTCGTGACGTCGGCTTTCCCGGCCGCATTATCCGCGGTCTTGTCGGCTTGTGCCTCGGCGGCGTTGTCGATGGGTTCGGCGCTGGTGGCGCTGTTCATCGGGCCATCCATGGCGGCGGCATCGTTGACGGTGCCTTCGATGGTGCCGACGCCGTTCATCTGGGTAAGCTGGCTGTCATCTACGGTATCGGTGGATGATTTTCCGCTACAGGCCATGAGCAGCAGTGCGGTCGCCATCGTCAGTCCGGTACCGATGAGACGTCCTGATCGGACGTGACGCATGGCAAATCTCCCTTTTATCGTTTTACGCTTGCGGGATACCCTGCTCAAGAGGCGCAGGTTCCGCCAGATATTTCGGCAAGAAATGCGGGGAAATGTTCCCGCAGTGCGTCGTCCAGCCGTTGCTCGCCTGAGACGATGCCAAGCCGTGCGAGGCTGGTTACGCCATATTCGGATATTCCGCACGGCACGATCCCGGTGAAATGCGAGAGATCCGGATCGACGTTCACCGAAAAGCCGTGGAGCGTGACCCAGCGTCGGACGCGGACGCCGATCGCGCCGATCTTGGCTTCGTTGGCGCCGGTGCCGGTCCAGATGCCGATCCTGCCGCCCTCCTGGCGCGCAGGAACGCCGAGTTCGCCGAGGGCCGCGATCAGCCAGTGCTCGATGCCGCAGACATAGCGTCGAACGTCGCGGCCGCGCTTTTCGAGATCCATCAGGACGTAGCCGATGCGCTGGCCGGGGCCGTGATAGGTGTAGCGACCGCCGCGCCCGCTCTTGAAGACGGGAAAGCGTTCGGGGGTGAGAAGTTCGACCGGATCGGCGCTGGTTCCGGCGGTGTAGAGCGGCGGGTGTTCGAGCAGCCAGACCAACTCGCGCGCGGTTCCGGCGCGAATGTCGGCGGCGCGCGCTTCCATCTCTGCCATCGCTTCGGGATAGGGCACGGGATCGCGCGTCAGCCGCCATTCGACGGTATCGCTTGTGACTTCGGCGCTTTCGGATTGGTCCATCTGCTTTCTCTGTCGTTACTTGGTCTTCGGATCAAGTCCGGCGATTGCGTGTTGCCGGCGGCGCCGATAGGGAAGGGGCCGAGTTGATGAGGGTGCCATGACCGATCTGTCGATGACTGAAATCTGGGATGACACCCGTCGCTTCGTTTCCCGCGAACTGGGACTGCTCCTGCCACTCGGTTTCGCGACCTTCGGAATGGGGACGCTGCTGCTCTCGCTCGCAGTGCCCGAGCATCCCGCCGGCAAGCAGCCCGAGCTTGGCATGTGGATGCTGTGGATGATCCCGGCTGGGCTGATGGTGCTCACCGGCTATCTTGCGATGAGCATCATTGCGCTTCGCTCGCGGATTACGGTGGCGGAGGCGATAGAGGGCGCGACGAAGCTGCTGCCGCGCGCGATCATCCTGATGTTGATGGTGGTTTCGCTGATCACGTTCGGCGCGCTGGTGATGAGTGTGCTCGCCGGGATTGTATCGCTTGCGATGGGACTTGGTCAGCAGGGCGCGGTGATGCTGTCGGTGATGCTGATGGTGCCGCCGCTGGCGTGGCTGAGCGTGCGGCTGGCGGTGTTGTGGCCGGTGCTGGCGGACCAGCGCGGTATCGCGACTGGGAGCATCGCACGCGCATTCCTGTTGACCAAGGGCCATGGCTGGCGGATCGCCGCGCTGCTGTTCCTCAACATGGTGATGTACACGATGCTTTCGGGGATACTCGAACTCGCCGGCGGATCAGTGCTGATGCTGGTTGCGCGCTTCGTGGGGCGCCCCGAAATGGGATCGACGCTGGTCTCGATCCTGCTGGCGGCATTCAATGCGATCTATGCGGTGTTCTGGTCGGTGATGCTGGTGCGGCTGTACGAGAAGCTTGCGCGGCAGGCCTGACGCCCGCCTGCGCGAACGGCGTCAGCTCCAGCTTGCCAACGGGGGCAGGCTCATGAGGATCGCGTCGACATTGCCGCCGGTACGCAGCCCGAACAGCGTGCCGCGATCATGGACGAGGTTGAACTCGGCATAACGGCCGCGATATTCGAGCATCTGCGCGCGATCGGCGGCGCTGGCGGGTTCGTTCATGCGGCGGCGGACGATCTTGGGGAAAATGTCGAGAAAAGCCTCGCCGACGCCGCGGGTGAACGCGAAATTGACGTCGAAATCGCCCTCGAGGTGATCGTAGAAAATGCCGCCGACGCCGCGATGGACCTTGCGGTGGGGAATATAGAAATAATCGTCAGCCCATTGTTTGAAGCGCGGATAATGCGCCGGATCATGGGCGTCGCAGGCTTCCTTGAGGCGGGCGTGGAAATCCGCGGTGTCATCCGGATTGGGCAATGGCGGGTTGAGATCGGCGCCCCCTCCGAACCAGCGCTTGGTGGTCACCAGGAAGCGCGTGTTCATGTGGACGGCTGGGACGTGCGGATTGGCCATGTGCGCGACGAGGCTGATGCCGGTTGCGAAGAAATTCGGGTTGTCGCCAGCGCCGTGAATAGTCTTGGCGAATTCGGGCGAGAATGCGCCGCCGACGGTGGAGACGTTGACGCCGACCTTTTCGAAGACCTTGCCCTTCATCAGGCCCTGGACACCGCCGCCGCCCTTGGCCTCGGGATCGTCGTCTCGATTCCAGGAGGTGTAGCCGAACGTTGCATCACTGCCGGCCTCGCGCTCGATCGCCTCGAATTCCGAGCAGATACGGTCGCGAAGCGACTCGAACCAGGTTCGTGCGGCCTGCTGCTGTTCGTCGAGGATGATCATCGGGGCAATTCTCCGCTCTGGCGCAGGGCTTCGTGGAGCGCGATGCCCGCAGCCACCGCGACATTCAAGGATCTTCGTCCCTCCATCAGCGGGATTCTAACCACCTCGGATGCGGCTTCGTGGACCTCGGCCGGCGCGCCCGACGATTCCGAGCCGAGCAGCAATATGTCTTCCGGCTGGAAGCCGGCATCGGCGACCGTCACGGTGCCGCGCGTCGAGAGGAGAATGAGGCGACCGGGGATCGCCTCGCGAAACGCCGCCCAATCGGCGTGACGGCGCACCTCGGCGAGCGCGGCATAATCCATGCCCGCGCGCTTGAGGGCGCGATCCGAAAAGGGGAAGCCGCACGGCTCGATGATATCGATCGCGACGCCAAAGCACGCTGCAAGGCGCAATATGGTGCCGACATTTCCGGCGATGTCGGGCTGGTAGAGGGCGATTCTCATGGGCGCGGCTGTAGCAGATAGCGGCGCGATTTTCCGCATTGGTCCAGCGCCGTTCGTGGCCCGGGACGATGCGCCATGCAAAGAACTTGTCATCAATCCCGCCAAGGATGAAAATCGAGGTTGGCAAATCACGCTTTACGGGTCTATCAGCGCGCGATCCGTTGGGGGGAACCGGGTGGTCGAAACACGCCCGGGGCAGGTTCGTAAATGAGCAGGCCGCACCCACCACGCGTTCGAGTGATTAAACGCAAGGGCATGGGAATGGCGACGGGCGAACAAGCTATTGATCCGCACGCGGACGCGTCGGAAGACGGCGTGCGGCGCCGGGATTTCATCAATATCGCGGCGGTGAGCTTCGCGGGTGTCGGTGCGGCATCCGTCCTGGTTCCACTGGTCAACCAGATGAATCCTTCGGCGGACGTTTTGGCCGAGGCCTCGATCGAGGTCGACATCTCGGCGATCGCCGTGGGCCAGGCAATCAAGACGATCTTCCGCAAGCAGCCGCTGTTTGTACGGCATCTGACCGCGAAGGAAATCGCCGCGGCCGATGCAGTCAACATCAGCGAACTGCGCGATCCCGAAACCCTCGCCCAGCGCACCAAGGAAGGCCACAAGCAGTGGCTGATCACGATGGGCGTCTGCACCCACCTCGGCTGCGTGCCGCTTGGTGCCGGCGAAGGCGAGATCAAGGGCGCTTTCGGCGGCTATTTCTGCCCCTGCCATGGTTCGACTTATGATACCGCGGCGCGCATTCGCAAGGGGCCTGCTCCGAAGAACCTTCTGGTTCCCGAGTATGTGTTCAATTCTGACACTGTCATCAAGGTCGGGTGAGGTAGGATAAATGAGCTTTCCCTGGGCCAATCATTACGAACCGAAGCATCCGCTCATGCAGTGGATCGACCAGCGCTTGCCTTTGCCGCGCTTCGTCTACGGCGCCGTCGGCGCCGGCTATCCGGTTCCCCGCAACCTTAATTACTGGTGGAATTTCGGGGTGCTTTCGGGCGTCGCGCTGACCATCCAGCTGATTACGGGTATCGTCCTCGCGATGCATTACGCATCCAACGGCGCGCTCGCGTTCGACTCGGTCGAGCACATCATGCGCGACGTGAATTCGGGCTGGTTGCTGCGCTACGCGCACGCCAACGGCGCGAGCATGTTCTTCATCGTGGTCTATATCCACATCTTCCGCGGTCTCTTCTTCGGCTCCTACAAGGCGCCCCGAGAGATGGTATGGCTGCTTGGCCTCGTGATCTTCCTGCTGATGATGGCGACTGCTTTCATGGGCTATGTGCTTCCGTGGGGCCAGATGAGCTTCTGGGGCGCCAAGGTGATCACCGGGCTGTTCGGCGCGATCCCGCTGGTCGGCGAGCCGATCCAGACCTGGCTGCTCGGCGGCTTCGCCCCCGACAATGCAGCGCTGAATCGCTTCTTCTCGCTGCACTACCTGCTGCCGTTCGTGATCGCAGCGGTCGTGATCCTGCACATCTGGGCGCTTCACATCCCGGGTTCGTCGAACCCGGCGGGCGTCGAGGTCAAGGGTCCGCAGGATACGCTTCCGTTCCATCCTTACTATACGGCGAAGGACGGCTTCGGACTTGGCGTCTTCCTGATTGCCTTTGCGCTGCTGCTCTTCTTCGCGCCGAACGCGCTTGGCCACCCGGATAACTATATCCCGGCCAATCCGCTCTCGACGCCTGCTCACATCGTTCCCGAATGGTATTTCTGGCCGTTCTACGCGATCCTGCGTGCCTTCACCGTCGACATCTTCGGCATCCCGGCAAAGCTGCTCGGCGTGGTCGCGATGTTCGGTTCGATCATCCTGCTGTTCTTCTTGCCATGGCTGGATAACTCGCCGGTTCGTTCCGGCCACTACCGCCCGCTGTTCAAGTCGTTCTTCGTGCTGCTGTGCATCGACGTCCTGATCCTCGGCTACTGCGGTGGCGCTCCGGCGGCAGAGCCCTACGTCATGATCAGCCAGGTCGCTGCGGCATATTATTTCGCGCACTTCCTGATTGTCCTGCCGATGGTCGCGCGCTTCGAGAAGCCGCTGCCACTGCCGGGCTCGATCACCGAGGCGGTGCTCGCCAAGAACACAATAGCGGCGTAAAAGGAAAGAACTGGGTCATGGTCCGTCCTATCGGCTTTCTCGCAGGCTTGGCTTTCGTCGCCATCCTCCTTTTCTCGATGATCACCGGCGCGGTATCCTTCATCACGGATCCGCCGGCGGCGACTGCCGAGCATGAATATCATCTCCATCCCAAGGAGCTTCAACTGGCGAGCGACGGCCCTCTCGGCCGCTTCGACCGCCAGCAGCTCCAGCGCGGCTTCCAGGTCTACAAGGAAGTCTGCTCGGCCTGCCATTCGCTGCGCCTGGTCGCGTTCCGTGATCTGCGTGACATCGGCTTCAACGAAGGCGAAGTGAAGGCGATCGCCCACAACTGGTCGACCGAGGTTCCCTCGATCAACCCGTCCACCGGCGAACCGGCGACCCGCAAGGCGACCCCGGCCGACAAGTTCCCGTCGCCTTACGCAAACGAGGTTGCAGGCCGCGCCGCGAACAATAACGCGCTTCCGCCGGATCTTTCGCTGATGACCAAGTCACGCCATGAAGGTGCGGCCTATGTCTATTCGCTGCTGACCGGCTTTGCCGAACAGCCGGCGGCGCTGGTCAAGGCGTTCCCGGACTCGAAGACGCCTCAGGGACTGCACTACAATCCCTATTTCGCGAACCTCAACATCGCGATGCCGCCACCTCTCGTGGCTGACGGCCAGGTGACCTATTCGGACGGCACCAAGTCGACCGTCGATCAGATGTCCAAGGATGTCGCCGCCTTCCTCGTGTGGACTGCAGAGCCCAAGCTCGAGGCGCGTCATCGCGGCGGCATGGGCGTGCTGATCTTCCTGCTGATCGCGACGACGCTGGGCTATATGGCCTATCGCAACGTCTGGGCTGACGTGAAGCACTAGGCTTCACGGCTACCGGAACGAAAAATGAGCGGCGGAGCTGGAAGGCTTCGCCGCTTTTTTGTGGTTTATCGGGTCTCTGGGAATCGTCATCCCGGCCGAAGCCGGGATCCACGTAGCGGTGCATCCTCGATCGCGAGACCCGTGGATCCCGACTTTCGTCGGGTTTAAGTCGCGATAATGGGCTGTGCGCCGGGCAATGGCGCTACGCGGGAACGACCGTGGTTGCGATCATCGACATTACAGTTTCGCCATGCTGGTTGAAGGTCGTCGTGCGGGCCTCGACGAGACCGATCTCGGGACGCGATTTCGATTGGCGGGCGTCGAGAATCTCGCTTTCCACGCTCAACACGTCGCCTGGGTAGACCGGGGTGATCCAGCGCAGACTCTTGAGGCCGGGCGATCCCATCGCGGTAAAGCCGGTCTGGCGGGCATGATCGACGAGCATGCGCATGGTTGCGGATGCGGTATGCCATCCGCTTGCGGCCAACCTTCCGAAGATCGGATTTACGGCGGCAGCGAGATCGTCGAGGTGGAAGGGCTGCGGATCGAATCGCGAGGCGAATTCGATCACATCCTCTCGAGTCATGCGATGGGAGCCGAAGCGCTCGACATTCCCGACGACATAATCGGCCAGCTTCTTCATCTTGTCGCCTCGTAGATCATTGATTCGATGCGCAGTTGCAGCTTATTTACAATCAAGTCAATTCGATGATCAGACGTTGAAGCGGAATAGCAGGATATCGCCGTCCTGGACGATATATTCCTTGCCTTCCGCCCGCAGCCGACCTGCATCGCGCGAACCCGCTTCACCCTTATGAGCGACATAATCGTCATAAGCGATGGTTTCGGCGCGGATGAAGCCGCGTTCGAAGTCGCTGTGGATCACGCCCGCTGCCTGGGGTGCCTTGCTGCCGGTTTCGATCGTCCAGGCGCGCGCTTCCTTGGGACCGACAGTGAAGAAGGTGCGCAAGTGAAGCAGATCGTAGCCAGCACGGATGACTCGGGCGAGGCCAGTTTCAACCAGCCCGAGATCGGAGAGAAATTCGGCGCGATCGGCCTGGTCCATCGTGGCGATCTCGGCTTCGATCGCGGCCGAGACGACCACCGCGCCGGCGCCCTCGGCCTTCGCCTTGGCGAAGACGCGGGCGGAGAATTCATTGCCGTCGGCGGCGGAAGCCTCGTCGACATTGCAGACGTAGAGGACCGGTTTCGCGGTAAGCAGCTGCGCCTGCTGGAAGATGCGGAGTTCGTCCTCGTCCTTTGGCTTGGTGAGGCGCGCTGGCTTGCCTTCACGCAGGAGCTCGAGCGCCTGGCCGAGGACGGAGGCTGCGATCTTGGATTCCTTGTCGCCCTGCGTCGCTTTCTTGGCGAAGGCGGGGACTCGCTTTTCGAGGCTCTCGAGATCCGAGAGCATCAGCTCGGTCTCGACGGTTTCCGCGTCGGCAATCGGATCGACCCTGTTTTCGACATGCTGGATGTCGTCATCCTCGAAGCAGCGCAGGACATGGATGATCGCATCCACTTCGCGAATATTGCCGAGGAACTGGTTGCCGAGGCCTTCGCCCTTGGAGGCGCCGCGAACGAGACCCGCGATGTCGACGAAACCCAGCTGAGTCTCGATGATCTTCGCCGAGCCGCCGATCTTGGCGATCGTGTCGAGGCGAGGATCGGGGACGGCTACGTTACCGACATTGGGTTCGATCGTGCAGAAGGGATAGTTGGCCGCCTGAGCCGATGCCGTCTCGGTCAGCGCGTTGAACAGCGTCGATTTGCCCACATTGGGAAGCCCGACAATTCCGCAGCGAAAGCCCATCTTGTTTCTTCCTTCATTCTAGTCCGCCAACCTGAGCGCGATTTCACTCATGAAGCGCGCATCGTCCCCTGCCGCCAGCCAGTTCGCCGAGCCCCCGATCGCGCCGAGCATGTCGGCGAGATCGTCCATCTCGGACTTGGTGTAGTTGCCGAGGACGTGGCTCGTCACGCGATCCTTGTGGCCGGGATGGCCGATGCCAATTCGCACCCGGCGAAAACTGTTGCCGATATGTGCTTCGGTCGAGCGAAGGCCGTTATGGCCTGCGGTGCCGCCACCGGTCTTGACCTTGACCCGGAAGAGATCGAGATCGAGTTCGTCATGGAAGACCGTGACGTCATCGGTTTCGAGCTTGTAGAAGCGCATTGCCTCGCCGATCGCGCGGCCGCTTTCGTTCATGAAGGTGGCCGGCTTGAGGAGGAGCAGCTTCTCGGTTCCGATGCGACCCGCACAGGCCCAACCCTGGAATGCCTTCTTCCATGGCTCGAAAGCATGCATCTCGGCGATGATATCGACGGCCATGAAGCCGACATTGTGGCGATGGAGCGCATATTGCGCGCCGGGATTTCCGAGGCCGACCCAAAGCTGCATGGCCGATCGCCCCTGTTGAAAGCCAACCGCCCATCCCGGAGGATGGGCGGCGTGACTGTCTTACTCGCCTTCGACGGTCTCGCCTTCGCTCGACTTGAGCGCGGACGGTGCAACGATGGTGGCGATGGTGAAATCGCGGTCGTCGATCGCTGACTTGGCGCCGCGCGGAAGCGCAACGGCCGAGACGTGGATCGAATCGCCGACTTCATAACCCTTGAGCGAGATCGCGATCTCGTCGGGGATTTCCGCCGCGTCGCAGATCAGCTCGAGCTCATGGCGAACGACGTTGAGAACGCCGCCACGCTTGATGCCCGGCGAAAGCTCTTCGTCGGTGAAGTGGACGGGAACGTTGACATGCACTTCGGTGTGTTCACCGATACGCAGGAAATCGACGTGGAGCGGACGGTCCGTGACCGGGTGGAACTGGACGTCCTTGGGCAGGGTGCGGATCGGGGCACCGTTGCCGGTGTCGATCATCACGACGCTGTTCATGAAGTGCCCGTTGCTCATATATTTGGTGAGCAGCTTCAGTTCGACGTGGATCGCCAGCGGATCCTGCTTGTTGCCGTAAATCACGGCGGGTACGCGGCCTTCACGACGGATTGCGCGGGAGGCTCCCTTGCCTGCCTTGTCGCGCGTCGCGGCCGACAGCGTGAGCAATTCGCTCATGTCATGTCTCCAGTTCTTGCGTTTCAAAATTCCCGAACCGCCTCCAGGGATGACCGGATCAGGAAGGCGCGCGCATAGTCGGGCTTGCGAGGAAAAGCAAGCGTGACGCGCAGATCAGCGCGGCAAGGCGGCGATCAGTTTCGCGAGATATGCCTTGAGCGCGGAGTGATCGGTGGTCGCCATCACGGGAGGCTGGACCCGCGCATGCTCGATTGCGGCGCCGAGTTCGCGTTCGTCCCGCACGCAGGTAAGGAGGCCGCGCGCGGCGAAAGCGGAAGTGATCTCCTCCTGGTGATCATCATAATGCTCCCCGAGATCGAAGCGGCGCGGCATCGCGATCACCCGGCAGCCAGAACGGAGCGCAGTAATCAGCGAGCCGGTACCGCCATGGCAGAGCACCAGATCGGCTCTTGAGAGAAGCGCGTGGACCGCGTCGAAATCGAGCGATTCGACGGCTTCGATATCGGGATCGGAGATGGCGGGGGGCGCTGCGTCGCCATATTGCACGACGAGGTGTTCGGGCAGGCCACCCGACGACTTCAGCGCCGTTACGGCATCGACGAGGCGCGGGAAGGGCAGGGTGGCGCCGACTGTCGCAAATATCAGCGGATCCTTCGGGGGGCGTTCGCCCTCGATGACGCGCAGCGGATCGAACAGCTCGGCGTCAGGCCAATAGGCCTTGAGCGCGGGCGCCTGGATGATCTTGTGGTGTGCGAGCGGGCCGGTCATCCGGCCGAACTTCGATGGGTAGTCGAATCGTGCGAATGATTCGATCAGGACCAGCTTCGCGCCGGTCAATCGTGCGAGCAGGACGACCCAGAACACCGCGCCGGCGCCAGTGGTGATGACGATATCGGGCCGCCGGCGCGCGATAATCGCGATCGACTGGAAGAAATTGCGGATCGCGCCGGCCAGCATCCGGAACGGATGGCCAAGCCGCGCCTGGCCGAGCGCATAATGCGCCACGAACGCAACGGGATGGTCTTTGGCGAGGCTGCGACCGAGTGCGGTATCCTCGGTGACGAAGAAATAATCGTGAATGGACCAGGTTTCGGCAAGATCGAGCAGTTGCCGGACATGGCCACCGCCTGAAGCTGCGAGGCAAATTCGTATTACGTGCTTGTTATCGCTGGTTACCACGCAATTCTCCGCACTGCATCGGCAGCGATATCAATCGCCCAGTCTTTCTTAGCTGTCTTGTAAAGCGCGGTATAAAAATGGGCCATTCCCCGGTTTAAAAAGGGGCCAGTCGTTGCAAACAAAAAGCCTCGATCGAGGCAGGGGCGTGATCGGCGTCGGGGAAGCGGCTGTAGCGTAGCGGAAGCCGATTTCC
>CANJQJ010000043.1 GCA_947476425.1 Sphingomonadaceae bacterium
CGTTGCCGAGGATCTCACCTGGGAAATCTATCGCGACACGCTGATCGAGCAGGCCGAGCAGGGCGTCGACTATTTCACCATCCATGCCGGCGTCCGCCTGCCCTACATCCCGATGACCGCAAAAAGAGTCACCGGCATCGTCTCGCGCGGCGGTTCGATCCTCGCCAAATGGTGCCTCAGCCACCACAAGGAGAATTTCCTCTACACCAACTTCGAGGAAATCTGCGAGATCATGAAGGCCTACGACATCGCCTTCAGCCTCGGCGACGGCCTCCGCCCCGGCTCGATCGCCGACGCCAATGACGAAGCGCAGTTCAGCGAACTCCACACGCTCGGCGAGCTCACGAAGATTGCGTGGAAGCATGACGTCCAGGTGATGATCGAAGGCCCCGGCCATGTCCCGATGCACAAGATCAAGGCCAATATGGACAAGCAGATCGAAGCGTGCGGCGAAGCCCCCTTCTACACTTTGGGGCCGCTCACCACCGATATCGCACCTGGCTATGATCACATCACCAGCGGCATCGGCGCTGCGATGATCGGCTGGTTCGGCACTGCGATGCTCTGCTACGTCACCCCAAAGGAGCATCTCGGCCTTCCCGATCGCGACGACGTCAAGGTCGGCGTCGTTACCTACAAGCTCGCCGCCCACGCAGCGGATCTCGCGAAAGGCCACCCAGCCGCCAGATTCCGCGACGATGCGCTCAGCCGCGCTCGCTTCGATTTCCGTTGGCGCGACCAGTTCAATCTCTCACTGGATCCCGACACCGCTGAGCAATATCACGACCAGACGCTCCCCGCGGAAGGCGCGAAATCCGCTCACTTCTGCTCGATGTGCGGCCCGAAATTCTGCTCGATGAAGATCACCCAGGAAGTCCGCGACTTCGCCGCCAAGCAGAACAGCGACGCTGGAAGCTTCATCGCGGCTGCTGACGCCGAAGCCGGCATGGCCGAGATGAGCGAGAAGTTCCGCGAAAAAGGCGGGGAGATTTACCTGCCAGCGGCGGAGTGAGGCAATATTTACAATGAGTTGACGTTTCAACGGCCTTCGTTATCTTAAGATAATGGAGGCCGTTCCTTATTGGCCGATATATCGGGGAGCAAAACCATTGTGTAAGTCACCACTTGACGCGCCATCTGTAAGCCACTAACTTACAGTCGGTGATCCGGTCGTTTCGAAGCAAGGGGTTGCGTCTCCTTGCCGAGCAGGCAGACCGGTCGCGGCTGAGCGTTCCCAATGTTGCCCGCGTCGAGCGCATACTTGCTCGCCTCGATGCGGCGCTAGCTCCTGAGGACATGAACCTCCCTGGCTGGCGCTTTCATGGGCTGAAGGGTGGTGCGAAGGGTCGTTATGCCGTCGATGCGTCGGGCAATTGGCGAATAACCTTTGCCTGGGATGGCGATGATGCCGTTGACGTTGATCTGGAGGATTATCACTGATGGTCAATCCGTTGCTCAAGGGCCTTCGTCCCATCCACCCCGGCGAGGTGCTGCGCGAGGATGTTCTCCCCGCGCTTGGCCGCCCCAAGGCCGAGATCGCACGCCTTCTGGGGATTTCGCGACAGACGCTTTACGACATATTAAACGAGCGCCAGCCCGTCACGCCTGCGATGGCGCTGCGTTTCGCCAAGCTGCTTGGTGGATCGGCGGAAAGTTGGGTCGACATGCAGCGCAATTATGACCTCGTCATCGCGGAAAAGGCCATGGCAATGGAATTGCGGGCGATCCCAACGCTGAAGGCGGCTTGACCACTTCGCCGCGCCAGACATGGCTGGCGCTTCCGATATCCGCGGCGAACCAATAAGCGCCGTTTCAGTTTACTTAAATCGTCATCCCGGCGGACGCCGGGATCCACGTTGCGGCGGTCCTTCGATCGCGAGATCTGTGGGTCCCATGGATCCCGACTTTCGTCGGGATGACGGGAGAGGCCTTGGGATGAAGATGCTTCAATTAGAAACAGTCTCTAAATCAGCCGCGTAATCGAGAAAGTGGCCATGAACAGCAGCGCGCCGATCGTCGCGAGCAGGTGGAGCGAGAAGATGCCGCACGACAGCGCTCTGAAGCCCCGCAGCCGTCGCCACGCCGCAATCGATATCGCGATAACGGCGCATTCGGTCGCCGCCAGCCCGAGCTGCGGCCAGTCGAACGGAGCGAACAGGTGATGCCCGCGCGCGCCGATCACGATCAATACGATCACCGCAATGAGGAGATTGACCGGCAATAGCGGCAGGATCCCCCGCTTGCCGAAGACCGCCAGCGCCAACGCAACAATGTGCGCGGCGAGCAGGATTTCGACCGTCAGCAGGATCTCGGGGTCGGTCATGCCGTCAGCCGTGCCATAAACTCGCGGCCCGCGCACCTTCATTGGTTTGACATGCCCGCCCTACCTCTCGCTCGCCGCCGCCAGATCGGTTACATTACCCCCGTGCGGGCTGCATTTGCCGACAGGCCCGCCAGCCCGGCAGGAGACGAGCCCATGACCCGCGCCCCAATCCATGTCGGCATCGGCGGCTGGACCTTCGCGCCGTGGCGGGACAATTTCTATCCCAAGGGGCTCCCGCAGGCTCGCGAGCTTGAATATGCTGCGCGGCAGGTCACTGCGATCGAGGTCAACGGCACCTATTATCGCCTGCAGTCGCGCGACAGCTTCCGGAAATGGGCTGAAGCCGTGCCGCCGGGGTTCGTCTTCACCGTCAAGGCGTCGCGCTATTGCACCAATCGCCGTGTGCTCGCCGAGGCGGGGGAGGGGATCGCCAATTTCCTCGGCCAGGGCATAGCCGAACTCGGCGACGCGCTCGGCCCGATCCTGTGGCAGTTCATGCCGACCAAGCAGTTTGATCCCGCCGATTTCGCCGCCTTCCTCGCGCTGTTGCCGCGCGAACAGGATGGCGTGCGGCTTCGCCACGCGCTCGAGGTGCGCCATGAAAGCTTCAAGGATCCGCGCTTCATCGATCTCGCGCGCGATCACGGCGCCGCGATCGTCTTCGCCGACTCGCCCGACTATCCAGCGATTGCCGATCTCACCGCGGATTTCGTCTACGCCCGCCTGCAGGATGCCCGCGAGGACGAGGCGACCGGCTATCCCCCGGCCGCACTCGACCATTGGGCGAAGGTCGCGGGCTCCTGGTCCGAAGGCCATTCGCCGCAAGGCCTCGACTATGTCGCGGACCGCGCGCCGGCGAGCGCATCGGGTCGCGAGGTTTTCCTGTTCATGATCAACGGCGCCAAGCGCCGCGCCCCCGCTGCTGCCAAGGCGCTGATCGAGCGGCTTTGAAGCGCGATCGGGCCTGGACCGTGATGAAATGACGTTGAATCGTCATCCTGAACTCGTTTCAGGATCGAGTTCCTCTGGAGCATCGAGACTTAACCGAACCCGCTCATCCTGAGGAGGGACTGAGCCTGTCGAAGTCCCGCCTCGAAGGACAGCACCGGAGCGTCCTTCGAGACGCCATTTCGACAAGCTCAATGGCTCCTCAGGATGAGCGGATGAAACGATTCCGTTTTTTCCGCTGTCCTACAGCCGGCCCGATCGAATATACTGCGAATCATGCAGTCCGTCCGCGCCAGCGCCGGAATCCCGCCCTATCCGGGCGCAATCAAGCAAAAAAGCCGTTGTAATTATATTACGATAACCCGGCGCGACGCGAATATTTCTAATGCAATATCCGGGACTTTTGTGACCGTAAGAGTTTGTGCGCCTTCTTCAGAACGGCACGTCGTCGTCGAGATCGACGCCGAACGGATCATTGTTGCGTGCCCCGCCACCGCTGCTCGCCCCGCCGCCGCGCTGGCTGCCGCCGCCGAAGTCGCCACCCGAGCCGCCACCGAAATCGTCGCCGCCGCCCGAAGCGCCCCAGTCGCTGCTGCCGCCGCTCCGGCCGCCACCGCCGCCGCCTTCGCCGCCGCGCGCGTCGAGCAGCACCATCTGGCAGTTGAAGCCCTGAAGCACGACTTCGGTGCTGTAGCGATCCGCGCCGGACTGGTCCTGCCACTTGCGAGTCTGCAGCGCGCCCTCGAGATAGACCTTGCTGCCCTTGCGCAAATAGCGCTCGGCGGTGTTGGCGAGGCCCTCGTTGAAGATCGCGACCGAATGCCACTCGGTCTTCTCGCGCTTTTCGCCGGTCGCCTTGTCTTTCCAGGTTTCCGATGTGGCGATGCGCAGGTTCACGACCTTGCCGCCATTCTGGAAGCTCTTGGCCTGAGGATCCTGGCCGAGATTGCCTACGAGGATCACCTTGTTCACGCTGCCTGCCACGATCTGTCTCCTAAGGGTCGGGCTCCGCTCATTGCATGGGCGCGACAGCGGCTCAAGAGGGTCTTGAAGGGCGCGCTACAGGCCGAGCGCCGTCGCGAGCCAGAACGTAGCCCCGGCAGCGAGATAGGCCAGTGCGAAAAGATAGCCCATCATGAAGGCGGGCCATTTCCAGCCATTGGTTTCGCGGCGGACGACCGCGATCGTCGAGATGCATTGCGGCGCGAAGACGAACCAGACGAGGAAGGCAAGTGCGGTCGGCAGCGGCCATTGTCCGCGCAGCCGGTCGACCAGCGAATGCTGCTGCTGGTTCTCGTCGCCGCCCTGGATCGAATAGACCGTGCCGAGCGCGGAAACTGCGACTTCGCGCGCCGCCATGGCGGGGATCAGCGCAAGCGCGATGTCGCGGTTGAAGCCGATCGGGCGGACCGCGGGTTCGATGGCGTTGGCGATGCGGCCCGCGATCGAATAATCGATTGGCGGCTCGTGCGATCCGGCGGGCGGCTGCGGGAAGGTCAGCAGCAGCCACAGGATCACGGTCGATGCCATGATGATCGTGCCGGCGCGCTTGAGGAAGATCAGCGCTCGCTGCCACAGCCCGAGGATGACGTCGCGCAGGATCGGCATCTGGTATTTCGGCATTTCCATCAGGAAGCCGTGGCTCGCCCCGCGCATCACCGTGCTTCGCAACAGCAGCGCCGCGCCGAGCGCACCGACGATGCCGCCCATGTAGAGCCCGAACAGCACCAGCCCCTGCAAGCCGAATATTCCGCCTACGGTCCGGTCCGGGATGAACGCGGCGATGATCACGGCATAGACCGGAAGCCGTGCCGAACAGGTCATCAGCGGTGCGATCAGGATCGTGGTGAGGCGATCGCGGGGATCGTCGATCGTCCGCGTTGCCATGATGCCGGGGATTGCGCAGGCGAAGGAGGAGAGGAGGGGGATGAACGCACGGCCTGAAAGCCCGACGCGGGCCATCAGCCGGTCCATCAGGAAGGCGGCGCGGACCATGTAGCCCGAGGCCTCGAGGATGAGGATGAAGAGGAAAAGGATCAGGATCTGCGGCAGGAAGACCACCACGGCGCCGACGCCGCCGATCGCGCCCTCGACGATCAGCCCGCGCAGGAAATTGTCGGGCATATTGGCCGAAATCAGGTTCTGGAGCGCAACCACGAGCTGTTCGATCCAGCCGACCGGTGCTTCGGACCAGGCGAACACCGCCTGGAACATCACGAACATCAGTGATGCGAGGATGATCGGCCCGGCGATCGGATGCAGCGCCACACGATCGATCATGTGGCTCGCCCGGCGCACGCCATGTTCCTCGATCGTTGCGGCGATCGAGATCGTGCGAGCCTGGCGCTGGAGCGCCACCAGGTCCATCTCGGGCGCAGTGCCCGGACGGACTGCGACGACGCTGCCTACCGCGGCGGCAAGCGCCATTACGAGATCGTCGATGCCCTTGCGGCGCACCGCGACGGTGGGGATGACTGGGATGCCAAGTTCCGCGGCGAGGCGCGCGACGTCGATCCGGAGGCCATCGCGTTCGGCCATGTCGATCATGTTGAGCGCGAGCACCGTCGGTAGCCCGAGCGCGATCAGCTGAAGCGCGAAGCGCAGGTGATTGTCGAGATTGGTGGCATCGACGACGATGACCAGCGCCGAGGGCAGCCGCTCGCCGGCCTGGGTGCCGAGGATGACATCGCGGGTGACCGCCTCGTCGGGGCTGACCGGATCGAGGCTATAGGTTCCCGGCAGATCGACCAGTTCGAGCGGCCGGCCGTCGGGCAGCGCGAGGCGCCCGGATTTGCGCTCGACGGTGACGCCCGGATAATTGCCGACCTTCTGGCGCGCGCCGGTAAGCGCGTTGAACAGCGCCGACTTTCCCGCATTGGGATTGCCGACAAGCGCGACCATCGGCATCGTGTTCATTGCTTTTCGTCCGGTATGACGCGGATGACCGCAGCATGCTTGCGGCGAAGCGCGATCGTCATCCGGCCGACGCGGCAGGCGAGGGGATCTTTCCCCATGGGACCATAATGAAGTAGCTCCACCGATACCCCCTCGTCGAAGCCGAGTTCGCGCAAGCGGCGCGCCTCATGATCTTCGAGTTGATCCCAGTCGATCTTGGAAATCCGGGCCTTTCGACGCAATGGGAGGAGGTCTAGATGCACGCGCTCTCGATTTCTGCCGGAGTTAGATGCGAGTGATTATCATTATCGTGAGATCGAGGCCAGCGATTCGTTGCACCCGTCATGCTTCGGGATAGCGCAACCGACCCAGCAGGCGAGTTGGACTGAAGTGACGAAATCCGTCGGGCTTCAACCGTGCCTTGGCTTTTTCGAAACGCATCACGCCGTCGATGCGACGATCGAGAAAGGCGCTGGTATCGGCCTGGCCCTCGCTTTCGTCATCGAGCCAGACCATCAGCGTGGCGGCGTAAATGCCGGCCAGTGTCGCGCGCTTGCTGTAATGGTTGAAATCGGTCGCGCGATCTCCGGCCAGTCTCCACATCCGATCCGCGGTGCGCCAGCCAAGCTGCACGCCACGCAGGAGATTGCGGGGAAGCGCCAGTGTCGCGACCGCACGGCGTGCCGCTTCGCGCTGTGGCAAGGCGATATCCAGTCGCGCCAGCACCATGGACCGGATGCGGTCGCGAAACTTCATCACCGCCAACGCCGTTGCGGGCAGGCGCTCCTCCATGCCCCGGTCGATCGTCGCGTACCAGGAATCGATCATGTCTGCAGCACCGCCCGGAAAGGCGAGCCGCGCGCGATCGGCCGGAATGCCGAGGGTTGCGGCGGCGTCGGCCCGCGCGCGTTCGCTCCAGCCATCGAACACGGCATTGGCCGCGATCAACGGAGCCAACGCCGCCCGCAATTCATCGAGCGTCATTTCGAGGGGCGGGATCGGATCGGTCATGTCCGGATGATAGAAGCGTGCGCGCCATTAGCCAAGCACAAGGCGCCTGCGCTTAGCTCGCGGGCATCACCGCCTCGGCGAAGGTATAGCGCCCGCCTTTGGCAACGCTTCGAAGGAAGGCGGGCCGGGCGCGCAGCGCGGTCAGCCAGCGAAGCACATTGGGGTAGGCGTCGATGGGGCCAAGCGTTAGCGCGAGTTCGGGGATGAAGCTGACCTGGATATCAGCGGCCGTGAACTGGTCGCCGAGCAGGAATTCGCGGCCCTCGAGTTCGGCGTCGAGATAAGAAAGCACCTGCGCGAGTTCGGCATCGGCAGCGCGATCGAAATCGGTTCCGACAAGTCCCAGGGCGCGGGCATAGACCTTGAGCATGATCGGGTTCATCCCCGAGGAAACGCCATAATAGAGCCACTGCAGGTGGCGTTCCGCCTCGACCGAACCTTCCGGGGGGGCGAGCCGTCCGTCCTCATGTTTGCGCAGGATATGTTCGGCGATCGCACCCGACTCGATGATGATCCGGCCATCATCCTCGATCATCGGGGACTTGCCGACTGGATGCAGGGCCTTGATCTCTGCAGGCCCCATCAGCGTGACCGGGTCGCGCTTGTAGCTGGCCAGTTCATAGGGGAGCCCAAGCTCCTCAAGCAGCCAGAGGATCATCTGCGAGCGGGAATCGTTGAGGTGGTGAAGCTTGATCATGGTTGAATTCCTGTCGTTCAGGCGAAACGGCTGCGATCGATTGGCGTGGGACCGCGATCGACGATCGGGCCAGGGTAATCGCGAATGAGCTGGAGCCGGCGCATTGTCCGGCGATAAAACAGCGTGACCAGCGCCGAGTCCTGTTCGGGGCCGGCGGCAAGGACGAATCCTTCGAGTGCGGCATCGGCTGCGTCGAGATTTGCAAATTTCTCGCCGACCAACGCCTCGGTCTCGGTCAGGTCGACGCGATCCATCTCGGCGCCTGCTTCATCAAGGCGACGGGCGTAGTGGGCGAGGGACAGGATCTCGGGCTCACGCAAACGCCCACTCGCCGCAGGAAGCTCAAGGCATGCCATGTCCAGATTGTCGAATGTCACCGCGTTGCGCGAAGGTCCGGCATCCACCAGCGCCACTGGCGCGAGCGCCACGCCGCGCACGTCGGCAAGCACCTCAAGAGCGGCCCGGGCGCCGCCGAGATACCAGGAGAGATATTCGATATAGGCGGGCACCGGCTCGTTTCCGTAGACCAGCGATCCAACCCGCATCGGCACCGAAAGGAAGGCGGCGATGGTATGGAAATCGAGCGCGGCCCAGTCGATCGGTTTGCCGCTTTCCGCCACATAGCGAAGCAACAGCTCGGTCATGCGACCGATCGGTTCGTTGATGTCACGCACGCGGACGGAAGCGAGATCGGCCATTGGATCGCCGATATGCGCCAGTTCGAGATCGTACACGTGGGTCACCCGCGTACCGTCGTGGAAGAATTGCGGCGCATCGCCGATCACCAGCGCGGTCTCGCTGCGATGCTGGGGAATATTGGCAAGCACCCATTTGCGGACGAACTCGATCAGAGGTTCGGGCTTCGTCTTGTGGGCAAGATAATGGTCGTGATTGTCTTTGAAATAGGCGAAAGCGAGCGTTTCCGGCGTGGTGGGCCGGGTGAAGCCGAACGCTTCGGCCTCAGTGACATCGATTCGATGAATGCGCGCCATGATCGCGATATAGTCGCTGACGACAGCATGCAGCGCCGGATCAAGATGCGCGCCGCCATGAAAGGGAAGCGTGTCGACCGCTTCCATGATGATCGTCTCGGGATCCTCGCACCAGCCGTAGATAACGGGAACGGGAATGCCATGGCGTGCGAGCAGGCGCAGGACTTCATATTCGTTGCGCAATGGCAGGGTCTGGAGATTGGCTGGCCGGTCGCCGCGAACATAGAGGCGGCGCTCGCCTTCGGGTCCGCTTGCGGTGACGAGCCAGGCAGGGCGCCAGCCTGGAACGAGCGTGATAGAGGTCACGGTTGCCCCCAGATTGGCTGATATCCACGCAGTGATGCGATCGACTTCGGATATCTCGCCCATATGCTCTCCTTCGTTGTGCTTGCATTCGAGTCGGCCTCGATGCAGTTACGTGAACAGCGTTCATCTATTAGGATCACAGTGCTCACGCAACCCTCCATCGATCGACCAAATCGCGCGCGATCGGTCGCGGACAAGGACCGCGTCCGGCAGGCATTGCTCGCATCGGGGCGCGCCTTGATGGCACGGCCCGGAACAGAGCCAGTATCGTTACGCAGCGTGGCGCGACACGCCGGCTATACGCCTGGCCTAATCTACCGGTATTTTCCTGATCGCGACGCCTTGTTCCTGGCAATTCGCGAACTCGAAATGGGCGATTTCATCGACAGGCTCGAGAGCGAGATGGCCGGTGAGGCCGATGTTGAACATCGTTTGCGCATGATCGCCGATCATGCCTTCGATTTTGCGCGGAGCCAGATCGACGCATTCGGCATGAACAGCCTTGCTCTGTCCTGGCTGGACCGCGCCGAGAACCCGCCGCTTCATGATCTCGGTCCTTCTGCCGCGCGCATCCACGCCTTTTTCGAAAGCGCGATCGAATTGCTGCTCGACGCAAGCGGGGCGCAATCCGTCGCACTCGACGTCGCGGTGGCGAGTTTCATGGCGGCGGTTACCGGATCGATATTGCTTCCGGGAGGCAGTGCTCATCGCAATTTTCCCGCCAATCGCAGAGTCATGCATGCGATGATTTCGGCGCTGATGGCGGCGTGGCGCGATGTCGAACCGACGGATCCTGTGCTCCGCTGATCGGCGGCTGGCGATACAGTGGACTGCCAGTTCCAGAACCTTTGCTATCCTTCATTCCCGCTTCACGCCGGGCTTGTTGCAACGCCGCAATTCAGCTATAGCGCGCTCCAAATCCGCAAATCTTCGGGAATATTCGAGACCATGAACCTCCGGAACGTGGCCATCATCGCGCATGTCGATCATGGCAAGACTACCCTAGTTGACCAGCTTTTCCGCCAGTCTGGAACTTTCCGCGACAATCAGCGCGTGGAAGAGCGCGCAATGGATTCGAACGATCTCGAAAAGGAACGCGGGATAACGATTCTCGCCAAGTGCACTTCGGTCGAATGGGAAGGCCGGGACGGCCTGGCGCGGATCAACATCGTCGACACCCCTGGCCACGCCGATTTCGGCGGTGAAGTCGAGCGCATCCTTTCGATGGTCGATGGCGTGATCCTGCTCGTCGATGCTGCCGAAGGCCCGATGCCGCAGACGAAGTTCGTCACCGGCAAGGCGCTCGCCCTGGGCTTGCGGCCGATCGTCGTGGTCAACAAGATCGATCGGCAGGACGCCCGTTCGCAAGAAGTGCTCGACGAGGTGTTCGACCTTTTCGTCACGCTCGGCGCTACCGACGAACAGCTCGATTTCCCGGTGCTGTTTGCATCGGGGCGCAACGGGTATGCGGGTGAAACCTGCGCAGTCCGCGAGGGCACGCTCGCGCCGCTGTTCCAGAAAATCGTCGATCATGTTCCCGCGCCCAAGGCAGATCCGGATGGTCCGTTCAAGTTCCTGGTGACGTTGCTCGATCGCGACAACTTCCTCGGCCGCATCCTTACCGGCATGATCTTTTCGGGTTCGATCAAGGTCAACGCGCCGATCCACGCGCTCGACCCGGACGGCAAGATCGTCGAGACCGGCCGCGCGAGCAAGCTGCTCGCCTTCCGCGGGCTCGAACGCGTGCCGGTCGAAGAGGCGCAGGCTGGCGACATCATCTCGATCGCCGGACTTTCGGTCGCGACGGTTGCCAACACGATCGCCGATCCGAGCGTCAGCGAACCGCTGCACGCCCAGCCGATCGATCCGCCCACGCTTTCCATGCGTTTCGCGGTGAATGATTCGCCGATGGCGGGCCGCGAAGGCACCAAGGTTACCAGCCGGATGATCCGCGATCGCCTGTTTCGCGAAGCTGAAAGCAACGTCGCGATCAAGGTCACCGAATCGGCCGATAAGGACAGCTTCGAAGTCGCTGGTCGCGGCGAGCTTCAGCTCGGCGTGGTTATCGAGACGATGCGCCGCGAGGGCTTCGAACTGGGCATCAGCCGTCCGCGCGTGTTGTTCCGCGAAGGCGAAAATGGCCGCGAGGAGCCGTACGAAACCGTCGTGATCGACGTGGATGAGGAATATTCGGGCACCGTCGTCGAGAAGATGGCAATCCGGAAGGCCGAGCTCACCGACATGCGTCCTTCGGGCGGCGGCAAGACCCGCATCACCTTCTCCGCACCGTCACGCGGCCTGATCGGCTATCATGGCGAGTTCCTGTCCGACACGCGCGGCACGGGCATCATGAACCGGTTGTTCGAGAAATATGGCCCACACAAGGGCAATATTGTCGGCCGCAAGAATGGCGTGCTGATCTCGAATGGCGGCGGCGAAGCCAATGCCTATGCGCTGGGCTTCCTGGAGGAGCGCGGCATATTGATGGTCGCACCTGGGGAGGCGCTCTACGAGGGCATGATCATTGGCGAGAACGCCAAGGATGACGATCTCGAAGTCAATCCGATGAAGGCCAAGCAGCTCACCAACTTCCGCGCCAGCGGCGGCAAGGATGACGCGATCCGCCTCACCCCACCGCGCCGCCTGACGCTCGAGCAGGCGATCGCTTATATCGACGATGACGAGTTGGTCGAAGTCACGCCGAAGTCGATCCGACTTCGCAAGCGCTACCTCGATCCGAACGAGCGCAAGCGCGCCTCGCGCGCCAAGGCGGCCTGAAGAAAACCTGCCCCTCGTCCGCGCCTGGCGGGGACGGGGGGCGAGTTTACCGGCACTGGATCGCGCTATCGCTTACAGTGCCTTGCGGTAGAGCCGGTAGGTCTTGTTGCGCTTGGTCTCGATCGTGTCGGCGATCGAAACCATCCCCTGGTTGTCGTCGAGGATCCAGCCGATCTCGCTTCGCGAGGCGCCGAAATTACGCACTGAATCGGTGCGGATATAATCGATCATGATGAAGGCGAGCTGGCTTGCCAGGCGGGTTGCCTGAAGGCGCTTGATCACTCCCATAAGTGGGACGCGCACGGTGCGAACCTTCGGCTTTCGCAGGCGCCAGAGCAGCTTGATGAAGCCGAACGGAAACAGTTCGCCGTTCAGGTCCCTGGTCAACTCGTTGAGATCCGGTAGCGTCATCATGAACGCGACGGGCTCGCCTTCGACTTCGGCGATGCGGATGAGGTCCTCGAAGACGATCGGCTTGAGCTTCTTGCCGGCATAGGCGATTTCAGCATCGGTCAGCGGCACGAAACCCCAGTTGTCCGACCATGCATTATTGAGGATGCTGAGGATAAGCGCCGCCTCTTCCGCAAAGCGGGACTTGTCGACCTTGCGGATATGGATGCGGGCATTGCGCTCGCCCGAGGCCACGATTCGCTGGACGAGTGGCGGGAATGGCTTGGTGATGTCGAGATCGAATGCATAGAGATCCTTGATCCCGGCGTATCCCGAAGCTTCGACCCAAGCGGCATAGGCCGGATCATGATGCCCCATCATTACTGTCGGGGGATGATCCGCACCGGAAACGAGCAATCCGGGTTCGTCCCACACCGAAAGGCTCATCGGCCCGATCGCGCTCGTCATGCCTCGGCCGCGCAGCCATTGCTCTG
This sequence comes from Sphingomonadaceae bacterium, assembly GCA_947476425.1. Lineage (GTDB taxonomy): Bacteria > Pseudomonadota > Alphaproteobacteria > Sphingomonadales > Sphingomonadaceae > CANJQJ01. Next base: position 12,835 of record CANJQJ010000043.1, read on the forward strand.
CGGTAGCGATCAACGCGGACGCAACTTCGGCATCTTCCGCCTCGAACATTCCCCAATGCCCGACGCCGGGGCCGCCGCCCTGCTCGACCGGCATCGCCAACACAAGCTGATCAACCTGGGCCGAGATGCGACCGACGACCTTGCCGCCGCGCCGGGCAACGAAGAATTGCGCCTCGGCATGTTCGAACCACGGGTTGCTCTTGGGGTTGATCAAGCCCCGCACTTCGTCCTTGAGCGGCGGAACCCAGTTGGGATCGTTCGCATAATGGCGAAATTGGTATTCGACGAATTCCTTGCGATCACGCCCGGAGGCGATCGGCTGGATGACGATTGGTGTGGAGGAGATTGCGTTCATCAGGCTCCTCTAAAGCAGCTTTTGTCGGAATTGAACCGTCAACCGCATCCAAGTGCCGCGATGGCGGAACAGTCTATTGCTTCAGACGCTGGCGGGGATGGCCTGTCGCTACGCCGCCGGAAAGGCGCGCAACCCACGGATAGACCTCGGCGACTTCCGGGGTATAGCCGATGTTGAACACCGTCGAGCTTTTCGGGCGGCTGCTAACCTCGTAGAATGTGCCGAACAGGCGATCCCAGAAAAAGTTGGTGATTCCGAAATTGCCATCCTCGTCATGGAAATGGTGCGCCATGTGGCGCGCCTTCATCAACGCGAGCGCCTTGTTGCGAGGCTTGTAGGCGAGATGCTGGATGCAGTGCGTGAATTCGTAGAACGCAGTCATCAGCAATCCGCTGGCGATCGCGGTCAGCATTGCCCCAATGCCGCCGATCAGCCAGCCGATAGGGGCCGAGATCAGCAGGATCGTCGGCAGCGTGGTGTAGAGCGCGCCGAACAGCACTTCGAGATGGTTGGGGTCCTGATGATGATCATAATGGATCCGCTTCCAGGTCGAGGCCATCAGCGGCATCTTGTACATCCACTGGCTGTGCAGGACATAGCGGTGCAGCAGGAACCAGATCAGCGGATAAGCAAGCACGATGACGGCCGCGGCCACGGCCATGCGAAGCGGCGCCGTGCGATATTCGACAAGCGCGACGACGGTCGCAACGATCGCAAGGGTCAGGTAGGTGATGATCGAATGGTGCTGGAAATAGGCCACGACAAGCTCGCGAAAGCTCATCTTGTCGAGATGATGCGAGCGCTTCCAGAAACTTCCCCGGATAGAATCGCTGTTACTCACGGCATTGTCCTCACTGCTACCAGCGGCGTAAATGCAGGAGCAATGCGGCGCTTTTGGGACGATAATTCGTCATTATCGCCAAGCGATCTCATTCCTCGGTGCGGATGAGCACTGTCTCGCCGATCATCAGGAACAGCAGGAATGGTGCCCATGCTGCAAGAAACGGTGGATAGGCGCCGAGGTTTCCCATCGCGAGAGCAAAATTGTCGGCGACGAAATAGAGAAAGCCAAGCGCCATGCCGATTACCGCGCGGATGAAAAGCTGCCCCGAACGTGCCGTGCCGAAGGCAGCAACCCCGGCCAGCAACGGCATCAGCACCGCCGACATCGGCCCTGCTATCTTATGCCACAGTCCTGATTCGAGCGCATCGGTTGGCCGGCCAGCTGCCTTGAGATCGTGGATTACGGCCCGAAGTGCCCCAAAGCCAAGTTCCTCGGCGCGGACGTCCGACAAGGTGAACCGATCTGGGGTGACGCCCCTCCCGATCCGCATGTCGGGGATCATCCGACGTGTGCCGCGCGCGACATCGAATACCCGTGCTTCGCCCAGCGTCCACGCACGGCCGGCCGTCGGTACTGCGAGCGGCGCGTTGATGATGAGCTGGAGACGCCCGCCATCGCGGGCATAAACCGTCACGCCTGAAAGTCGCGTCGCCGTGCCTCGCCCGCTTACCCTGTCGACGTGGATCAGGTCATCCCCAGCGCGTACCCAGACGTTGGCCTTGGTGCCGTGATCAACCGGGATCGGCCCATAATCGGCAGATTGCCATGCCGAAAGCGTCGCGCTCGCTCGGGTGACGACTCGGTCGTTGAACCAGAATGAGATCAGCGCGATGCCTATGCTCGCGAGCACCAATGGTGCAAGGATCTGGTGCGCGGAGACGCCGGCCGCCTTCATGGCAATGACCTCGCTGTGCTGGTTCAGAGCAGCAAGCGTGATCAGCGTTGCGAGCAGCGCCGAGAAAGGCAGGAAGCGGGCGATGATCTGTGGCGCGCGCAGCGAAAGATAATGCCAGATCTGAGGCTCGCCATTGCCCGGCCAGGCAAGAATCTTGCCGGATTCGCCGAGCAGGTCAAGCGCGAGCAGGATGATCACGAGCGCGGCGAGCACGGCGGTGAACCGCATCAGGAAGATGCGTGCCATGTACCAGGTGATGGTTCGCGACGCGAAGAACTCGATATTCATGCGGCGGCGCTCCCCAGGCGGCGGCGAACGAGCGCTATCCACTGGCGTATCTTGCCCGCGATCCATGCGGCAGCGCGCTCCAGCGCACCGATCGGCTGGCCGCCCGGAACATGGGCGAGGGTATGATACATCCACCAGATGATGATGGTGAATATGAAGAAGGGACCCCACAAGGCCAGGATCGGATCGACGCGACCAAGCGCGGCGACACTCTCCGCATATTGGTTGATCTTGTGCTGCGTGACGAGGAGCACGATCGACAGGAACACGCCGAGTGCCGAGGCCGAGCGCTTCGGCGGGACCGCCAGCGCGACGCCTAACAGCGGTAACAGGAACATCGCTGCGACCTCGACCAGCCGGAAGTGGAAATCTGCCTGATACTGGACGCGTTCGGCGTGCGATGTCGTCGGCTTGGCGGCGACCTTGACCAGTTCGGGGATGGTCAGCTCGATATCCTTGCTGCCGCGTTCGCGAAAGGCTTCGGTCTGCGGCAAGTCAATCGGAAGGTCGTGGCCCACGAAGCTCAGTACGCGCGGGGTGGCATAGCCGGGCGCATCATGGACCAGCACGCCATTGGCGAGGCGCAGGATAATCGTATCGGGATCGTCGGTCGCCATGAACTGGCCTTGCTCGGCTGTCACTGCGAGTGACTTGCCGTCCTTGGCACGCGCCATCACGAACAGCCCGGACAACTCCCGGCCACCATTGCGGCTCTGTTCGACGCGGAGTGTCATCCGCTTGCCGAGCTTGGTGAATTCACCGACCTTTATCGAAGCGCCCAGCGCTCCCGAGCGCAGCTCATAACGCAATCCCTCATACGCATAGCGTGCATAGGGCTGGACGAAGCCAACGATCATGAGGTTGAGCACTGCAAGCGCCCCGGCATAGATAAACGGTACGCGCATCAGCCGCCCGTAGCTCAGGCCGACACCGCGCATGACGTCGAGCTCCGACGATTGCGCGAGCTTGCGGAAGGCGAGCAGGATGCCGAGCATCAGCCCGATCGGAATGCCGAGCGAGAGATATTCGGGCAACAGGTTGGCAAGCATTCGCCATACGACGCTGACCGGTCCGCCTTCTGACGCAACGAAGTCGAACAGGCGCAGCATCTTGTCGAGCAGCAGCAACATTGCAGCGACGGTGAGCGTCGCGATCAACGGAACCGCGATCAGCCGCGCGATATAGCGATCTGTCCGTGTCAGCATTCCCAACTGCGGTCGCTCCCAGACGATCTTCCGGGCGCAGGTGCGACCGATCCGTTGCAGGCCGAGCCTATAGCCGCGACAGACGTTCAGGTCATGTCGAAAAACCGTGCTTGACGTCAGCCGCCGGGTGCCGACGCCGCAAAGGTGTCGCATGCCGCGGGATCACCCTTCTCAAGCCCGCGCCGAAGCCAGTACATGCGCTGCTCCGAGGTGCCATGGGTGAAGCTCTCAGGCACGGGGCGCTGGCCCGCCGCGCGCTGCAAAGTGTCATCTCCGATGGCCTTGGCTGCTGCCAGGCCCTCCTCGACGTCACCCGGTTCCAGCAAGTTGCGATCGTTGGCGGCCCATACCCCGGCAAAGCAATCGGCCTGGAGCTCCATCTTGACCTGTTCGGCATTGCCCGCCGCGGCATCGCCACTCCGCTGCGCCGCCTGGACACGATCGGACGTGCCGATCAGCGTCTGGACATGGTGGCCGACCTCGTGCGCAATGACATAGGCCTGGGCGAAATCGCCCGGCGCTCCGAAGCGGGTGCGAAGCTCATTGAAGAAGCTCGTGTCGAGATAGATCCGGTTGTCGGCGGGGCAATAGAATGGCCCCATGGCGGATTGCGCCGCGCCGCAGCCCGAATTCCCGGCGCGATCGTAGAAGACCAGCGTGGTCGGCGTGTATTTAGCGCCGCGCTGCGCGAAAATATCGGTCCAGCGGCGCTCGGTCGAGCCCAGCACCTTGAGCGACATATGTTGCATGTCACTTAGCTGCGAAGCATCGGTCGAGACAGTGGAGGGGCCCGATCCGCCGCCCAGCAGCCCCAGCGGATTGCCGCCCAATGCGAACATGATCAAACCCGCGACAATGATACCGCCGATCCCGAACCGGCTGCCGATCAGCCCGATGAGTGGCAGCATTCCGCCGCCACCGAAGCCACCGCCGCCGCGCTGCACCTCGAAATTACTGCTTTCTTGTTCGTCGTCGAGCCGCATTGCGCTGGTCCTTGTCGTGTGAAGACACAATGCGTGCCTCGACCATCGGTTGCAAGCCGATCGGTTCCGGTCCGACTGGGAATCGCAGCCTGTTTCAACGAGGCTTGAGCGCCGGACGATATGTGTTCGCCACGGGCTTGAAATGTTCGAGGACATGGCCCTGGTCCACCGCCCGATTGGCAATATCCCAGCTCTTGCCGGCAAACTGGAATTTGGTTGGATCCAGTTCGCCGTTGAGCCGGACCCCGAAATTGGTGCGGTGAACCCAACGGATCACGCCCTGATATTCGCCAAAGGCTTGGAGCGTGATCGTCACTTTCTCGCCCGCGAGAGGCAGGTCTGCCTTGGATCTTATGCACAGGCCGTGGCGCGAGACATTGCGGATGACGACGTCGTGCTCCGGCAGGCGGGCACTATGCATTTGGGCGAGGATCATCTTGCCGACACGAGGCTCGCGAGAATTTTGTCCTGTGTCCGTTCCGGCTCCTTCGGCCGTCATTCCCATTATCCTCGTTGCGACCTGCGTGCATTGCGCACTGTCCGGCATTCGTGTCCGATGCTTGCGCTAACAGCACGACATCGGCGCGGCAATAAACTGCGTTAGAACAGTTTACATGGATACGCGGAAAAGGGGAATTTGATATGTTCCGCGTCCGCAACATGTCGCGCGCTGATCCAATACGGCTCGAGATTGAGCAAATTTGATTGTTTGCGGCGGATTTTCACCGCTCGGACCGACCCCCCAGTCAGTCCGAGCGGATCATCCCGCTTGCCATTTGCGTGAAGGCCTGAGCCATCGCAGCGGCAAGCGCAGAGTCGATTTCGGCGATGTCGAGGGCTTTGGACATCGCGGATACCCATTGTTGCGCGGTTTCCTTTGTCACGCCGAGTGGGCCGTGCAGCGAAACCATGCATTTTCCCGGGTTCTCCTCGAACCAGTCACGCGGACCACCGAGCCATCCAGTCAGGTAGCCGGTCAGGGAGTTCTTCATCGGCGTCAGATCTGCGGCATGCATTTTGCGAAGGTCCGCATATGCCGGATCGCTGGCCATAAGGTCGTAGAAGGCGCCGACCAACCGCGCGACACTGTCCCGTCCTCCGACGAGATCGAAGGGTGTGGGGGCGGGTTTCGCTGCGGTTTCGGCGGTTGTTGCCATGATCAGTCCTGTGAACCCTTGCGATGATGGAGAGCATCCGAGACGCTCACCAGGAACAGTACCGCTCCAAACAAGCTCATCGCGATAATCACCATCTCGACATAATGATCGCCAACGAATCCCAACATTGCCGTCTCTCCACAGTTTTCCGTTGTGGAAAGAATGCCGTGCCTGTTGTCAGTCGTATTTGACGCGGATCAAAGTTGGAGAAAGCCGTCAGCGTGCCCAGATCAGGGCGATGACAAAGCCCTTCATCGGCTGGATCAGGGCAAGCGCAAACGCCGCCGCGGCTGCCGGCCAGAGGGCCATTTGTACGGCCAGGGGCAGGTCATAATGAAGATTCGCCTCCACCACGAGCGGCACGAGTACGTGGCCCGCCAGAAGGATCGAGAGATAGGCGGGGAAATCGTCCGCGGTCTGTACGGTCCAGTCTCGCCCGCAACCCGAACAGGCATCGACCGGCTTCAGGAAGCGGCCGAACAGTTTGCCCTTGCCACATGCCGGGCAGCGACCCTTCAGGCCACGGAACAATGACTGGCGAAGTGGGGGATTGAGGACATGCGTTTCATTGGGCATGGCTCCCCCCTAGCCATAATTCGTGCCCATTTGAAGCGTCCTGACGCTGGACGAATATCGCAAGCGCTTGGCAATCGCGGTCCGACACGGGTATGGACGATCCGCATGAGCACATATGACGACACTTTCGGCCGGATCGCGGCCCAGATCGAGCCCTTCAACAAGAAGAAGGCATCGCTTCGTCCCGGGACCAGCTTTGCTGGCGATCTCGAATGGGACAGCCTGACGGTGATGGATTTCGTTGCCGCGATCGAGGACGAGTTCGACATCATCATCACGATGAACATGCAGGCCGAGATCGAGACGATCGGCCAGCTGGTCGACGCAGTGATGAAGCTCCAGGCCGAATGACCGATCTGTTCAGCAAATTCGACCCGCTGATCGACGAGCGACAGGCGCTGCTCGATCGCGGCGTGCGCGATCCCTTCTCGATCGTGATGGAAAAGGTGATCTCGCCGACCGAGGCGATCATCCAGGGCAAGCACACGATCCTGCTTGGCACCTATAATTATATGGGCATGACCTTCGATCGCGACGTGATCGAAGCCGGAAAGAGCGCGCTCGATAATTTCGGCGCCGGCACCACCGGCAGTCGCGTCCTCAACGGCACCTACCAGGGCCACAAGGAATGCGAGCAGGCGCTTATCGATTTCTACGGCATGGAACATGCCATCGTGTTCTCGACGGGCTACCAGGCCAATCTGGGGATGATCTCGACGCTCGCCGGCAAGGGCGAGTACATCATCCTCGACGCCGACAGCCATGCCTCGATCTATGACGGCTGCGCCCTCGGCAATGCCGAGGTCGTCCGCTTCCGCCACAATAATGTCGAGGATCTCGACAAGCGGCTCGGCCGCCTGCCCAAGGAGCCGGGCAAGCTCGTCGTGCTGGAGGGCGTCTATTCGATGCTCGGCGATATCGCGCCACTGAAGGAAATGGTCGCTGTCGCCAAGAAGCATGGCTGCATGGTGCTCGTCGACGAAGCGCATGGCATGGGCTTTTTCGGCGAAAATGGCCGGGGCGTATTCGAGGAAGCCGGCGTTGCGGACGATGTCGATTTCGTCGTCGGCACTTTCTCCAAGTCGGTCGGCACGGTCGGCGGATTCTGCGTTTCCAACCATCCCAAGTTCGAGGTGCTGCGCCTCGTATGCCGCCCCTATGTGTTCACCGCATCGCTTCCCCCCTCGGTGGTTGCTACCGCGGCGGCGTCGATCCGCAAGCTCATGCATTCCGGTGAAAAGCGCGCGCATCTCTGGAAGAATTCGAAGCGCCTTCACCAGGGTCTGCGTGATCTCGGTTTCCAGCTCGGCACCGAAACCGCGCAGTCAGCGATCATCGCGGTCATGCTACCCGACATGGATGCCACGGTTCACATGTGGCAGGCGCTTCTCGAGCAGGGGCTTTACGTCAACATGGCCCGACCGCCTGCAACGCCCGCGGGAACGTTTTTGCTGCGCTGTTCATTGTGTGCGGAACATACCGATGCACAGGTGGGCGAGATCCTCGAGATGTTCGCCATTGCGGGTCGCGCAACGGGCTGCATAAGCTGACCCGTCGCCCGGACTTTCCTCCGAAGCGATTTCGGGTTAAGTCGTGGCGCGATGGCGGATAGCGGCATCGAGATAATGGACGCAGGCCTACCTGCGGGAACATGGGGCAAACGACTCGTTGGCGCGGTCGGTTTGGTCGCTGGCGTGGTTTTGTTTGCGCTGGTTTTGCTGGTCGCTCACAGCAATGTCGAGCGCGACAAGGCGCAACAGCGAGAGCGTCACAGCTATAATATATTGCTTCTGGTGCGCGCTCTGGATTCGTCGATATCGCGCTCCGAGGCTGAACTGGGACGCTACGTAATCAACGGCGAGCGCGGGACCGGTACGCTATATTACGACGCCTGGAAGCAGGCGGGGCGCCAGCTCAATCGACTTGCGCAGCTTACCGCCGACAATCCTCCCCAGGCCGAGCGAGTGAAGGCGCTCAAGGACGCGTTCGACAAGCGCGGCAAGGAATTGGCAGCCCCTGCGACACGGGCGTTCTATAAGCAGGGTTGGGCGGCGCTCTCGCTTTTCGACAAAGCGGGACACAGCGCCACTATCAAGGACATGGCCAAAATCATCGGCCTGATCGAGGATAGCGAACTCCAGCGGCTTGATGTTCGTGCGGACAGTGCCGCCGCGCAGACCAACTCGTCCAATCGGCTGTCGAAGCTTCTCTCGGGCATGGGGCTGCTGATCGGCGTGAGCGCCTTGCTGCTTGGATGGCTGGCATTCAGCGCGCTTCAGCAGCGCCGCTCTGCCCGTCGCATTGCGACGATTGAGGCCGAACGTGCGATGCATCTCGAGCGCGCGGTGGCCGAACGAACCAGCGAGCTTATTGCCGTGAACGCACGGCTCCGAGAGGAGGGCGTCACCCGTGCCGCCGCCGAGGCGCGGCTTCGCCAGGTCCAGAAAATCGATGCTGTCGGCCAGCTTACCGGCGGAATAGCGCACGACTTCAATAATATGCTGTCAGTCGTTGTGGGTGCGCTCGATCTCGCACGACGCAGGCTCAACCGCGAGACAGCCGAGGTCGCGGACCAGATCGACAAGGCAATGGAAGGCGCAAGCCGGGCCGCGACGCTGACCAAGCAATTGCTTTCCTTCGCGCGCCACGAACCGCTTTTGCCCGAATATGTCCATCCGGGGCGCCGAATTGCCGGCATGTCGAATCTGCTGGATCGCACGCTCGGTGAACGCGTCACCTTGATTACGCAGGGCCTGGATGGCGACTGGCTGATCTGGGTGGACCCCAGCCAGCTCGAAAATGCTATCGTCAATCTTGCTGTAAATGCGCGGGATGCGATGGAGGGCGATGGCCTGCTCACGATCGCGGCCGAGCAGGTTGCGCTAGAGGTCGGATCGATCGGCTCATTGCCCGCTGGCGAATATGTGCGGATCAGCGTGAGCGATACCGGCTGCGGAATGGACGCCGAGACCCGCGAGCGTGCGTCGGAGCCATTTTTTACGACCAAGCCGGTCGGCAAGGGCACCGGACTCGGCCTTGCACAGGTATTCGGGTTCGTCCGTCAATCGGGCGGCGAACTCGTTATCGAATCCGAACCCGGCAAGGGTTGCGAAATTGCCTTGTATATTCCCCGTCGCGCCAACGAAATGCTCACCATTCGCGACATCAAGCCCTCCGTGCGCGCAGAGGTCGTCCGAGAGACGTCATCGCTGTCGATCCTCGTCGTGGAGGATGATCCGCGCGTGCGTGCCGCTACCGTTGCCGCTTTGCGCGAGCTTGGGCACACGCCGCGTGCCTGCAGTTCCGGTGCGGAGGCCTTGGCCGAACTTGAACGAGATAGCGATGTTGCGCTGGTGATCAGCGATGTCGTGATGCCAGGAATGAGCGGCCCCCAACTGGTCGAGCAGATTCTCCAGCGATATCCCGCTCCCGCGATCCTGTTTGTGACGGGATATGCTGGGGAAGCTGGCTCGGGTGAAAGCTTTTCCAGCCGCGAGATATTGCGCAAGCCCTTTACGATCAACGCGCTTGCCAACGGAATCGCAGCCGCGCTCGATCGGCACGCCGGCGCTGGACGAGACGTGGGGACGGTCCTGCCGGTCAGTTGATCGGCGTGCCGACGCTCGATTGGCAGCCTCGCTGGAATTGATTATGATCTAGGGTCAGGACCTGTTAAATTGCTTGCATGATGGGCTGAGGGTTGATTCAATGGTGGCACCAGGAGGTGCTGCTTGTGGACGATCTGTTTATGCTGAGCGAGGTGCAGATGCGCCGGATCAAGCCATTTTTCCCGCGATCGCA
>CANJQJ010000044.1 GCA_947476425.1 Sphingomonadaceae bacterium
CGAAGCCTCGGAAATCCCGAACGCTGGCGACTGGATCGTGCGCGAAGTCGCGATCCGCTCGGTTTCGGCGCTCATCGTGCGCGGCAAGGACATGAAGATCCGCGCCTTCCACAATATCTGCTCGCATCGCGGCATGAAGCTCGCCTGGGACGACAAGGGCCGTGGCGGCAAATTCTCCTGCCCCTATCATGCGTGGACCTATGACGCGCAGGGCAGCCTCACCAACATCCCCGACGAGGCCTGCTTCCCGCATGTCGACAAGAAGGAAAGTGGCCTTTCCCCGATCTCCTGCGACACCTGGGAAGGCTTCATCTTCGTCAATCTCGATCCGGCACCCAAGCTGTCGCTGGCGGAGTATCTCGGTCCGGTGGCCGAGCGGATCAAGGACATCCCCTTTGACAGCTACCCCTATGCGGCGCGCATCGGGTCCGAAATCGAGACGAACTGGAAGCTCGGCATTGAGGCGCAGTGCGAGGCCTATCATGTGCGCGCGCTCCATGCGCGCACGGTTTCGAAGATGCTGTCGTCGACCGACAACCCCTTCGTCCACCCGATCGCCGTCGAATTTCTCGGGGCGCATCGCATGTCCTCGGTTCCGCGCAATCCCGAGTTCGAAATGCCAGCCGACAAGATGATCCAGCGCTTCGCATTCAGCAACGCGGCACAAATGGTGATCGCGGATACCGGCAGTGCGGGCCTTCCGGAAAAGAGTTTCGCGACGCATCCCGACATCAATCGAGACCAGTCGAATGTCTGGGGCAACGATCAGTATGTGCTTTACCCTCATTTTATCGTCCATGTGTCGATGGGCGGTTGGTGGCTGCACCGTTTCTGGCCGCTGGCTTCCGGGAAGACTTACTGGGAGGCGGTTTATCACTTCGATCGCCCCACCTCGCTTCGCAACGAGTTCGCCGTGCAATATTCCCTCGCGCTGAACCGCGATACGCTGATGGAAGACAATCTCGCGTTGGTGCAGCAGCAGCGCGTCATGGAAAGCGGCGCGAAGAAATTCGTGCAGTTCGGCCAGACGGAAATGTCGTGCGCGCATCTCGCTGCGGTTTCCGAGGCGGTGACCAACGACGCAGCCCGATTCCCGATCGCAATAGCCGCAGAATAACCAGCTCGGACGGAGCGCCCGTCCAGCCAAAACTCTATCGAGGCAGTCAGCATGGAATTGGGATTGAAGGGGAAGCGTGCCTTCGTGACGGGAAGCACGAGCGGCATCGGGGCTGCGACGGTGAAGATGCTTGCTGCAGAAGGAATGCGCGTTGTCATCCATGGGCGCAACGAGGAACGCGCCGAAGCGATCAAGGCTGACATCGAGGCGGCAGGGGGCACGGCGGCGATTGCGCTGGGTGATCTGCGTTATGACGACCAGGCCGATGTGACGATGAAGACGGTGCTCGAAGCTTTTGGCGGGATCGACGTCCTCGTCAATAATCTCGGGCATTTCGAGCCATTCGCAGCGGTATGGACTGATGCGACTCCTGCGCAGTTTGCCGAGACCTACGAGGCGAACGTGATCGCAGCGGTGCGGACGATCCGGGCGATCCTGCCGGGCATGAAGGAGCGGGGCTGGGGACGCGTCATCAACATCGCAAGCGGCGCCTATACGCAGCCGCCACCCGAATTCCCGACCTACGGTCCGTCCAAGGCAGCGCTTGTCAATCTTTCGGTATCGCTGGCTCGTGCCGTGCCGAATACCGGCATTACCGTGAACACGATCAGCCCGGGCAATGTTCTGACCGAGGCAATGGAAGGTTATCTTCCGAAGATAGGCGCCGCCGAAGGCTGGGAAGAAACCGATGTTACCGACATCGAACGCCGTTTCGTGCGCGAAAAATGGCCGAGCCCGGTGGGCCGGATGGGTCGCGTGGATGAGATTGCCGCGCTGATCGCGTTCCTTGCCAGCGAACATAGCGCATATATCACCGGAACCAATTATCGCATCGATGGCGGAGCACACGCCACGCTCAATTAGTGGATCCCGACGCTATTCAGCTGACGGCGCGGTCTGAAGATATCGATATCCCAGGGAGGATCGAATGAAACTTGAGGGCAAAGTCGCCATCGTCACGGGTGCGGGCAGCGGCATGGGTGCCGAGGAGGCGCGGATGATGGCTGCCGAGGGCGCTAAAGTCGTGGTCACCGACATCAATGTCGAAAGTGCTCGCAAGGTTGCCCAGGACATTGGCGATTCAGCGATCTACCTGGAGCAGGATGTCGCAGACGAAGCGGGCTGGACTCGTGTCGTCGAGGCAACGCTCGCGCAATTCGGCAAGATCGACATTCTGGTCAACAATGCCGGCATGACGCGATCGGAAAAATTGCAGGACACCGATGCGGCATTCATGCGGCGGATGCTCGACGTGAACGTCGTGGGCTCCTTCCTTGGGATGCGAGCGACGATGGAGCCGATGCGCAGGAATGGCGGCGGTGTAGTGATCAACATCGCATCTGGCCTCGCCTTCACCAGCCTGCCCGGCTATTTTGCGTATGGGGCGTCGAAATGGGCTGTGCGCGGCATGACTCGCCTGGCTTCCAAGGATCTCGCTGAATATAATATCCGCGTCGTCACCGTGACGCCGGGCGCGATCGATACGCCGGCACTCGTCCCCGCCGTCCGCGAGAATGCGAAGACGATGATCCCGCTCGGACGGGCCGGGGGCGTTGATGAGTTTGCGCGCGTCGTGGTGTTCATCGCTTCGGACGATGCGAGTTATATTTCCGGCGCGGAGATCATGGTCGATGGCGCGATGATCTGCTGATGCGGGCAGCGGTTTTCCAGGGAAAAGGGCGGCCGCTCGCGATCGAGACGCTGGCGGATCCGACCCCGGGCGAGGGCCAGGTGGTGCTCCGGGTCGGCCGTTGCGGCATTTGCGGCAGCGATCTCCACATGGCTGAGGGCCACACCTTCTCTTTCGAGATCGGAGCAGTGCCGGGTCATGAGTTTTCTGGCGAAGTGGTGGCAATTGGCAAGGGCGTTTCCCGGCTCAGGCTTGGCGACCGCGTTGCAGTGCTGCCATTCCTCAGCTGCGGTCATTGCAAGTCCTGCCTGGCGGGCGATCCGATGGGTTGCCCGAAACAGCGCATAATGGGTTCGCTCGGGGTCAATGGCGGCTATGCCGATTATGTGCTGGTCGATGATATCTGGTGCGTGAACCTGCCGAATTCGCTGGGTTTCGACGATGGGGCACTGGTCGAGCCGCTGGCGGTTTCGCTGCGTGCGAACCGCGTTTCGGGGATCCGTAGTGGTGATCGAGTGCTGGTGCTCGGTGCCGGTGCGATCGGTCTGGCGGCGGCTTTTTGGGCGCGCCAGTCGGGCGCTAGCAGGATTGCAGTCTCGGCTACCTCGCATCGACGCGAGGCGATGGCGCAGGCGATCGGCGCGGATGCCTTCATCACGCCGGAGGAAGGCAGAACCCTTGCCGAGCAGAGTGCGGCAGCACTGGGCGGTGAGGCCGATATCGTGTTTGAATGTGCGGGCGTTACCGGTTCTCTCGATCTCGCCGTGTCGGCGGTTCGACGGCGCGGCGTGATCGCAGCACCTGGCTTCTGCTGGAATCCGGACAGCTTTTCGCCAATCTGGGCGATGGTGAAGGAAGTCACGATTCGATACACCAATGTTTATGACACGCAGGAATTCGAAATCGCGGTGCGCGCGCTCGACCGCGGTCATGTCGAACCGCGCGCCATGATTACCGATGTCGTCAGCCTTGATGATGCGCCGGCGGCGTTCGCAAAGACTTTCTCGAAATGGGCATATCGGGTGACGATCGCTGCCGGGATGCCGCCGACCATGGAATAGAAGGGGGATCTTTTGACCAGTGGTCCGAAGAAGCCGATCGGATCCTCCTTCACTTCGGCAGAGAACAGATCGATCTGGTGAAAACGCGTCTGGTCGAGCTCGCTGACCGGCTTGATCATCGCCGGGCGCTTCGCACCAGGATCGCTGCGTTCGTTCATCGCCAAGCCCTGCTGCGGATCATACCGCAGCGCGGTGCCAGCCACCATCGACGTTGATATATTCGCCGGTGATGTAGCCAGCGAGATCGGAGCACAGGTACGCGACCATACTGCCGATTTCCTCGGGAGTGCCATGGCGTTCGGCCGGGATGTTGCGCGTGTTCTTGACCCAGTTTTCGATGTCGGCATCCGCACCATAATGATCGGTGACGAACTCCCGCATCGTATCGGTCATGATATAGCCCGGCGCGATCGAATTGAACGTGATTCCGTCGCGCGCAAACTCGTCGGCGAGCGACTTGATGAGGTTGGTCGTCGAGGCCCGCACGGTGTTGTGGACGATATGCGGCAGGATATCCGGTTCCTTGGCCACGCAGGAACTGAGATGGACGATGCGGCCCCATTTGGCCTTGCGCATGTCCGGTATCACTTCGCGCGCCAGCATCAGGAAGCCCATGGTGAAGATCTCGTAGACCCGCCGGAAATCGTCATCGCTGCGCTCGAAGAAGCTGCCGCTGGTAAGATCGTTGGTCTGGGCGAGCACGATCTCGGGCGGTCCCCAGGTTGCGCGCACTGTCTCGACGGCCGCCGTCACGCCTTCCTTGGTGGCGAGGTCGGCGGAGATGCCGATTGCCGTGCCACCGGCCGCGCGCAGGCGATCCACGACGCGATCGATCCGCTCCTGGTTTCGGGCGACGACAGCAACCTTGCACCCCGCCTCGGCGAGATATTCCGAAACCGACTCGCCCATTCCCTGGCTTCCGCCGGCGACGAACGCGATTTTTCCCTTGATGCGCAGATCCATGCAATCGCTCTCCCGTGTCTTATCGTGGTTGGGATATCAGACCGGCGAGGGAGCAGCCACGCGCATTTATGAACACCGAGGCAAATCAGCCATTCGGGGAGGAGGGCGGGGCCGGATCCTCGGGCAACGGGGTGAACTCCTGATCGTCGAGATCCGGCAATTTCATCCGGCCGGCCTTCCAATCAGCCTTGGCCTGTTCGATCCGCTCCTGCGAAGACGACACGAAGTTCCAGTAGAGATAGCGCTCACCCACCGGCTCCCCGCCCAGCACCATTACTGTCGCTTGCGACCGGGCCTGAAAATGCTCGGCGCCTTTTCCCATGACGATCATCTGGCCGGCCGAAAAGGGTTGCCCCCCGACCTCGATTTCGCCGCTGGCAACATAGAGCGCTCGCTCGGCATGATCCTGCGGCAGTTCCGCGACGGACCCTGCTTCCATCTCAAGATGTGCATAGAAAAGCGGCGAATGCGTCCGTACCTGTGCCGACAGGCCAAATGCGTTGCCCGCGATGAGGCGCCCATGGACGCCGTTGTCGTGCCATTGCGGCAGATCGTCGCCGGCGTGATGCGAAAAGCCCGGATCGGTCTCCTCGTCCTCGCTTGGCAATGCGACCCATGCCTGGATGCCATGAAGATGATCGCCTTCCGCCCGGGCTTTCTCGAACCGCTCGCTATGGGTGATGCCGCGCCCGGCGGTCATCCAGTTGACCTCGCCAGGGCGAACCGCGAGTTCAGTACCGACGCTGTCGCGGTGCATCATCTCGCCAGAGAAGAGGTAGGTGACGGTCGAAAGGCCGATATGCGGATGCGGCCGGACATCGCTGGAGCGCGGCAGCCCGCGTGCGAGATCGACCGGCCCCATATGATCGAAAAACACGAATGGTCCGACCATGCGGTGCTTTGCGAACGGCAAGACGCGGCCCACCTCGATCCCGCCGCCAAGGCTTCGCCTGCGTTGCTCGATCACCAATTCGATCATCGCGCTTCTCCCATTCGAAATTCAGCTTCAGGCCGGCGCGACTCCGTCGACATCCACCAGTCCGTCGGCAACGAGCGTGCCGCTGATACGGACTCGCTTTTCGATATGGTCTACGGGAACGCGATGCAGGTCCAGCCGAAACCGACCACCGAGATCGCGACGCAATGCGAAGCCACCATCATGGCGAATCAGCGTTCCGGTTTCCTCGATATGACTGCCGATCATGTTCATTTGACCAAGATAGGTTGGTTTTGTGACTTTGCCGAGTATCCCGACGCGCGAGGGCGTTTTTCCGATGGTTCAGAAAAACGCCCTCGACACTGATCGCCCCGGAATGGACCGGGCCTAAAATCCGTAAAGCGACCCGAGATCATGATCCTTGGCGGCTTCGCAGAAGCGTTCCAGGGAAATGAGCGTGTTCTCGTTGGGATTGGTGTTGGTGTGCCAGGCGATGATTCCCCATACCAGCCAGCGGCGATAATCCAGCCACGCCTTTTCGAATTCCATCTCGACGCCATATTTCGCGATTTCGTTGCAATAATGGCGGACAAGATCTCGCTCTGCCTCGCGGCGTTGCTCGACGGTGAGCGACCCGACCAGAAAATAATGCACGTCGCGCCAAGGGCGGCCCTTGCGGACGATCTGCCAGTCCAGCCAGATCCGGCTACCATCGGGGCAGCGATAACTGTTGCCGAGATGCGCGTCGCCATGAACAAGGCACAGCGGGCTGGTGTCCGCCATTTCCTCTGCCCGCAGCTGCAGGAAAGCCTGGTGAAGGCGATCGGGATTTTCCGCAGCCCATTTCGGCAGGAGCCTGAGGTGGGTCTCCCTGGCATTGTGGATCGGGAGATAGTCCTTCATCAGATCCCAGTAGTCGTCGGTCGTCGTCTCCGGTGCTACGGCGGTTTCAAGCCAGGTCTGCTTGTGGAGTTCGGGCAGGTCCCAGGTCGAGCCGTGGAGATAGGCGAGCTGGCCGATCGAGGCCGTCATGTCGTCGAATGTGATGGGTTGTCCGGATGTGCCGAAAAGCCCGCCGAGGTGGACGAGATCCTCCAGCATGACGAGGCCCTGCATTCCCTCCGCATCGTCGTCCCAGTCGGCAAAAAAGCAATTGGGTGCCGGCAGGTCGAGCTTGGCGCGAAGCAGGCCGTAGAAGCGCGCCTCGTTGACGCAGACGTTGCTGCTCAGCGGATCGCCGGTCCAGTTTGCCTTGAGGCAGACATTGGCCGGTATGCCGGCTTCGATCGCGGCGTCGTTGAGATCGAGCGCATATCGCGCCTTGGAAGTGTGACCGAAAACCTGCCCGGTCATCTCCATTCCGCGCACCACGGCCTTGGGATATTGGGCCTGCAGCACGCTGGTCAGCCACTCGGCGTTGACGCCTTCATAGGTGAGAGGCAGTCGTTGCGTACGAGAATCATGGCCACGGCTCATCGACATTGGCTTCTTCCTCTGCCCATCCAGTTATCTGTCTCCAGATATGCAGGCGAGGAGACAGTCTCATATCTGTTTTCTTGGATAGACCGTAAAGCGCCCAACCGAGAACATTGGCAAGCCGGAGATCACGCCGGCGAAACGCCCCAGTGTATTTCTTCGGCTCGCGGTTCCACGCCAGTCTCAATCGCTTCGACGAAATGTCGGGAACAGGTCGATAGTCCCACGAGTTTTCAGGAGCGCCGCTGATCCAAGCCGCGATCCACCGAAAGTCATCCCGATGTTTGTCCTGCCCAAATTGCCGTACGACTATGATGCACTGGCGCCGGTGCTCTCCAGCGACACGCTCCACACGCATCACGACAAGCACCACGCGGCCTATGTAGAAAAGGCTAACGCACTCGCCAAAGAGGCCGGCGTGACCGACCTTTGTCTTGAAGACCTGATCGGCGAAGCACGGCTGCGCAAGAACCAGGCGCTGTTCAACAATGCAGCACAGGCGTGGAATCATGCCTTCTTCTGGGAATCGATGTCGCCGAAATCCAGCCCGCCTTCCGGCGCCTTGAAACACGCAATCGAACAGGCCTTCCAGGGCATGGAGGGGCTGAAAAAGGCATTTGTGGATCAGGGCGTTGGCCATTTTGCCTCGGGTTGGGTGTGGCTGACCGCCGGCGCCAAAGGCCTGGAGGTGATTTCGACCCACGATGCCGATGACACGATGACCAAGGACGCGGAATTTCCGTTGCTGGTGTGCGATCTGTGGGAACATGCCTATTATCTGGATTACAAGAACGACCGGGCGGCCTTCCTGAATGGCTGGTTTGATCGGCTGGCCAATTGGTCCTTTGCCGAGCGACAATTTGCTGCGCGGAATAATCCGGCGGAGGCTTATCGCTTTCCCGTTGCCGCGGATGTCGATGCCTGATCTGGAAGGGACGAAGGGGCTAGCGATCCGCTTGCAATCCTGCGACTGTCGGCGCCCGACTTTGTTGCACGAAAGTGGCTGGAAATATGGAGCATGACACATCGCCCGACGAGGCAGACGCCGAGCGTCGATTGGTTGCTTGTATCGAAAAAGCGCTGGGCGGTCGTGTCGTTCGCATGGATCGGCAACCACGCTGGAGACCCTCCTGGGACGCCGAGGTCGATCGCGGCGGCGAAACGATACGAGTGCATGTGCGCGGGGATCGCGCGGTTGGGCTCGAAAGCAAGCCGCTGCGCCAGGAATATGAAGTGCTCCGTACCTTGGAACAGCAGGGTATCCCGGTTCCGAAAATCTATGGATGGTGCGATGATCCGATCGCAATCGTCATGCAGCATGTCGAGGGCATCGCTTATGAGGGCGGCGCCGATACGGATCCGGTAAAGCTTCGCGCGGTCGAGGATTACATGGCGACGCTCGCCCGGATTCACCAACTCGATCCAGCGCTCTTTGCTGCCGCCGGCTTCGTTATGCCGAAGGATGCGCGCGAAGTCGCGCTCGCCTACTTCAACCTCGCCGATGGAATCTACCAGGCCTCGAAGGACCGGCCCGAGCCGCTGATCGAGTTCGTCCGGGGATGGATTCTCCGGAACATTCCAATGCATCGCACGCGAGTCAGCCTCGTGACGGCCGATGCGCCACAGTTCATGCGGCGGGATGATCGCGTGGCGGCGTTCATCGACCTTGAGATGGCAACGCTTGGCGATCCGATGGCCGATCTCGCCTCGATGCGCCTGCGCGATACCATCGAGCCGAACGGGGATCTCGGCCTGCTCTACAAATATTACCAGGACCAGGGCGGCGATACGCTCGACCAGGACGTGCTGAACTTCCACACGGTGGTGAACTTCATCTGCGTGCCGATGATCTCGCAGGTGTCGTTGCGGGCAAAGCATCCGCATCCGGCATTCGTCGAGTATCTTTCATGGTCGCTGTCGGGAAATCGGTGCGCGCTCGCGGCGATCGCCGACAGGAAGGGGATGACGCTGGATCCCGTCCCGATGGTCCCGTCGAAGGCCAGTGACCAGGCCTTCGCATTGGAGGACCTCGTCGCGCATTGCGCGGACATGCCGCAATCGGGCTTCTTCCGCCAGCATCCGGTGCTGTCGCTCGCGCTATATGCGCAGCAGGTCCAGGCGATTGGAGGGACGATCGAGGAGGCCGAGCTCGACGAGCTTGAGCCGATCCTTGGGTATCGACCGGCGGACCGCGAGACTGCCGATGCGGATCTAGAGCATTTCGTCATGAAAGCTGGAGCCGATGCAGACGAAATGCTGGTTCGTTATTTCCATACCCGCGAGATGCGGCGCTTTCAGCTGTTGATCGGCTATCCGTCGCCGATCATCGAGCGTGGACTGGCCGACGTGAGCAAGGCTTTTGCTGCCTCCCCGGAATCAGCTCTTTCGTAGTAGGGCGAGCCACTTCAGGGGACTTGCGTTCATTCGCGAAGAGGCAGAGTTTCGATGTTCGAGGATGATGGAGGATGCCATGAAGGACCACGTCTACAAGATCGTCGAAATCGTGGGAACGTCGAGCGAGGGCATTGAACAGGCGATTCAGGCCGGTCTGACGAGGGCTCGAAAATCTATCCGGAAAATCCGCTGGTTCGAAGTGACCGGCACGCGCGGTTTCGTCGAAAATGACGACGTCATTCAATATCAGGTAACGATGAAGGTGGGTTTCACGCTCGACGAGTAGGGGCGATTAATTGGATCGTCATCCCGGCGGACGCCGGGATCCACGATACGGTGGTCCTTCGATCGCGAGCGCTGTGGGTACCATGGATCCCGACTTTCGTCGGGATGTCGGAGGAAGCAGTCAGTCCAGCAGCGTGGCATATCCGAGCATGCCGGATACCAGCCCCGCCTCGTCCAATATCTCGACCAGCGCGTAGCGGAAGGCGACGGTCGCGCCGTTGCTGCGCGCTTCGACTGTCCAGCGCGTTTCCGAGAAGGCGTGCCGATCGCCGATGTTGTTGTTGACGAGGCGTATCTCGATCGGCCGGTAGAGATCGAATAATTGCACGAGCCAAGCCTCGTAGCCGGTGCGGCCGGTCACGGCGATGGCACGGCGCGGGTCCGCCTGATCGAACACCGGAAGAAAGAATATGCCCTTCTCGGCGATGCCTTGCGCCGCCAATTCGACCGAGCCCTTGCGCCATCCATCGATCCGCTGTTCCTGCGCGTCGAGATCGATGAGCTCGCTGCGCGCCGCGCCCTGCTGCCCGCGCGCGGGTCGAACCGCGCCGGGCTGGAAGGGCCATGCCATGTCGACGGCTGTGCCCAGTTCGTCATTGCCGAACAGGCAGACCGCCTGGTTCGGAAAAACCTGCCCGGACTCGAGGTGAATCATCTCGGAGCCGACTTCGAACACCGTGTACCAGTCCGTCGCGAAAAGGCTGAAGATGCGCGGTGGCAACACCTTGAACTGGCTGATGAGTTCGACATAGTCGCGGGCAACGTCTTCCGGCGTTTCGTTGACGACGAAATTGTCGGGCGGCAGCAGGCCTGCCCATATGCCGCCGCGTGGCGACGTGCTCGCCATCAACAGATCGATGTCGCAATGCTGATAGGCGCCGTTGTGCGCCACCGCGAAATGGCGAACCAGCTCCGGATCGTGGCCGATGACGTTCTGCGCCGAGCCCATCAGCATTATATCTTCTCCCCTTGAACGATTTTCCGATAGCGCGCCGAAATTACGGCCGAGCGGACTTGGTTTCAATTGCACCCTGCACATAATGGGCCGTGAATTATAGCGTGGCGCTTTTTACCGGCTTCTGATCATCTGCATTCGCGCGAAAAAATTGGAGGAGAGGCCGCGATGGAATGGAAGATCCGCTTGATGCTGGCGATCGCCGATGGCGCGGACGCAAAGGCGCTGCGAGGCGCGATGATCGCGGAGGCAGCGCGACTTGATGCGGCCTTGCCCGGCAGGCTGCGGCACGCGCGTGCCTTCCGCCTTCATGACGAGGCGTTGCGCGAAGCGGCGAGGGGTTCGGTCTATAGCGGAGCACCGCCTTTCGACGCGATGATGGAGATTGTCGCGGACGACGGCGAGGCAATCCGCCTGGCGGGAGACGTTCTCGAAGGTGTCGCGGGGCGGATGGCGGGGGTGCTCCGGCCGGAGAACAGCGCAGTGCTGGCGGGAACCATCTACGAGATCCTGCCTGGTACCGGTCCCGTCCATCTCGCAATCTCCGCTCGCCGCCTGCCGCACCTCAGCCATGATGACTATATGGACCACTGGTTTCACAAGCATTCCGATAAGGCCCGCAGCGCCGATCAAGTCGTGCAGGGCCTGTTCTATCGGCAATTCCACAACGACCCGGCGCTTGCCGCCGGGATTGCCCGTCGCGCCGGAATTGGGCTCGCTGATTTCGACGGGATGTCCGAAGCCTATTTCACCGACGGCGAAACATTGTCGCGAGTTTATAATGCGCCCGGTGTGTGGGAGGCGGCGCTGACCGACGAATTGCGGTTCGTCGACCATGGTCGCTCGATACTGAGCCTCCTGCAGATGGATGAAGCGACATGACTCAGGGAGCGGCATCCGCGAGGCGTGCGGCTGGCTTGGCCTTTGGAAAGGCGAGCGGGCTGTTGCTAAGGCTCGCGAGGTAAGCAACGACGTTGGCACGGTCAGTCGGGTTGCGGATCCCCGCGAACGCCATCTTGTTGCCCGGGACGAATTTGGCCGGGCTGGTCAAATATGTGTCGAGATCGTCGAAGGTCCAGCTGCCGCCATGTTTCGCCATTGCCGGGGAGTAGGCAAATCCCGGCTGCGCCGCGCGGCGACGGCCGACGATCCCCCAGAGGTTGGGCCCGGTATGGTTGGGGCCGCCCTGATCGAAGGTGTGGCAAGACGCGCAAACCTGGGCGGTGCGCTTGCCCTTTGCCGGGTCTGCGGTGGCGAGCCGCGTGCCAAGATCGACCTGTGGCTCCGCGGCCTGCACCGTGACGGCGCTGGCGGGGATCGGCACTCGCGCATGTTCGATCGAGTCCATGTATCCGGCCAGCTTTTCAGGCTCGCCGGATTCACTGAAACCGTCCGGCCAGCTGCGCTGCAAGTCAGCGAGCTCGACCGGCGCGACGCCCTCGACGACATAGCCCTGCCTTTCGGGATAGGTCACCCCAAGGATCTTTCCGCCGACCCAGTAGCCGCCATAGGCCACGATGAGCGCTGCCCCGACAGATACGCCGGCCTGGGTCCATTCCCACCGCGTCATCGCCTAGTCTCCACCATGGAGGAACAGGATCCGGGTCCAGAAAGTATAGTTCGACTCGACCGTCATCATCCAGACGAGCACCAGCAGGACGAGAGGCGGCACGAGGATCGCGTAGACGAGCGCCATTCTTTCCCATGCCATATGCATGAAGATCGCAATGATCAGTCCGGCCTTCAGCAGCATGAATGTGATGATCAGCGTCCAGCGCATCACGCCCTCGAAATGAAAATAATCCACCAGGTACGACATCGTGCTGAGCACGAATAAATATCCCCAGACCTTCAAGTAGACGCCGATCGGGTGGGTGTGTCCCTCGGTCGTCGCGACCGGATGTTGCGCTATGTCGACTGGGTGATCGTTCATGATCCTGGCCTCACCACAAATAGAAAAAGGCGAAGATGAAGACCCAGACGAGATCGACAAAATGCCAGTAGAGCCCCGCAATCTCGACGGCCGAATAGTCGCCCGCGCGATCATAATGACCGCGTGCCACCTTGGACGCGACGATGAGCAGCATGATGACGCCGATCGACACGTGCAGGCCGTGGAAACCGGTAATCATGAAGAAGGACGCGCCGAACTGCGCCGCCCCCATTGGATTTCCCCAGGGCCGCACGCCTTCCTCGAAGATCAGCTTGTGCCATTCGAAAGCCTGCATGCTGACGAAGGATGCGCCCAGCAGCGCGGTCGCGAGCATCAGGGCGCCGGTTACTTTTCGGTTTCGCCGATACCCGAAATTGACCGCCATCGCCATCGTGCCGCTGCTGCTGATGAGCACGAACGTCATGATCGCGATCAGGATGAGCGGGATTGGCTGGCCGCCGATATTCAGCGCGAAGACCTCGCTCGGATTGGGCCAGGGTACCGTAGTGGACGAGCGCATTGTCATGTAGGAAACGAGGAAGCACGAGAAGATGAAGGTGTCGCTCAGCAGGAAGATCCACATCATGGCCTTGCCCCAGTGGACGTGCCTGAAGGCTTCCTGATCCCCCGACCAGTCGGCGGTAAATTCGCGCAGCCCCGGCGCGGTCTCCGGTGCATTTTCCTGTCGTGTCACAAACTGCGTCATGACTACTCCCGCGCCTTCAAGTCGATACAAATAATCCCAGCATCACGAGCCACACCAGCAAGAGAAAATGCCAGTACGAAGCGCATAGCGCGACCGGCCGGCTCAGTATGCTCAGCGGCAGGATCGCGATCGCCAGCACCGCGAGCTTGACCTCGCGCGCTTCGATCTTCTTGCCGACATATTCCGGCGTGCGCCCGACCATCAGCCCGGCGACGAAGACGGCGAGGATCGCGAACAGCAGGAAGCCGTAAATGCCAGCACCGACTCCGCCGATCACGACCTCTCCGAGCTGCATGTTGAACAGCGGGACCATCCCTCCCAGGGCGGTGAAGCTGTCATGCATCGCATTGACCGCACCGCATGATGCCGCCGTCGTCACCGCCGAGAACAGGGCCGAGGCGGCGATGCCGAAGCGCACCTCCTTGCCTTCCATGTTGCCACCGGGAACGCCGAGATGCTGGAGAATCGGATTCCCCGCGGCCTCCGCCCAGTAAACGACGGCAACGCCGCCGATGAAGAGCACGAGCATCGCGGCGAGGATCGCCCAACCCTGGCGCGTATCGCCGACTGCCTTGCCGAAAGTCCAGGTCAGCCCGGCGCCAAGCACGAAGATCGAAAGCATCTGGATGAGATTGCTGAGTGCGGTCGGGTTTTCGAAGGGATGGGCGCTATTGGCATTGAAGAAGCCGCCACCATTGGTGCCGAGCATCTTGATCGCTTCCTGGCTCGCAACCGGGCCGAGCGCGATTGTCTGCTTTGCGCCCTCGAGCGTGGTCGCATCGACCGAGGCAGCGAGCGTCTGCGGTACGCCGCTTGCGATCAGGAAGATCGCATAGACGAGGCAGGCGGGGACGAGGAGGTAGAGCGTCACCCGAGTCACATCCGCCCAGAAATTGCCGAGCCCCATCGTCTCGCGCCGCGCAAAGCCGCGGAAAAGCGCGAATGCGAGGGCGATGCCGGTCGCGGCTGACATGAAGTTGTGGATCACCAGCCCGAACATCTGGCTGAGGTTCGAGAGCGCGACTTCGCCTGAATACCACTGCCAGTTGGTGTTGGTGGTAAAGCTCACCGCGATGTTGAATGCACCGTCCGGCGCAATCGTGGCAAGGTGGCGGGGATTCATCGGCAGAACGTCCTGGAGGCGCAGCACGGCATAGGTGAACAGCAGCAGCACGACGTTGAACAGCAGCATGTGGACGGCATACGTGCGCCAGCCCTGCTCCTTGTCCGGATCGATCCCGGCGAGTCGATAGAAACCACGTTCGACCGGGCCGAACAGCATATGGAAGGGCGTGCGCCGCCCCTCATAGATCGCGTGCAACCACATCCCGGCCGGCCGAGTCAAAGCGAGCAGGATTGCGACGAATACGACGATCAGGATCCATCCCTGAATGGTCATGGGATTTCTCCTTTCAGAAGCGCTCGGGCCGAATGAGCACGGCCACGAGATAGAAGAGGAGGCCGATGGCGACGGCGGCGGCGAGGCCGATTTCAACGTTCATGGCGTCGCCCTCATGCGTTGTCGCACAGGCGCACATAGGCCAGCGTTGCCAGCAGCAACCCTGCGGTGAGCCCGATCCACAGAAAATCGTTCATGAAATACTCCCACCGGCGCAGCCCGGATGGAGCGAGCGCCACGCTTGTCTCATTAGGCGGTTGATTCGTTTGGAAGCGAGATCGACGCCGCACGCCCGACATTTCAATTTCATATGATCGGGCAGGATGCGCTTGCGCCCCATCATGCATAGGCGGGCCCTATCGCTGCCGCCCATACATAACGATCAGTGGGCTTTGCGTTCTGGAGCCGGAGGGTTAGACTGGTACAGCGAGTTTCCGCCCTTCGAGGTGGAGCCGGTCAACGATGAGGCATGAAGCGCCTCGACCTGGAGGGATCCCAAATGGAATATCTCACGACCCCGGATACGCCTTTCGAACGTCGCCCCTATGAGGAGCTGGATGCCGAAAATCAGGAGCTTTGGCGGATGGTGAAGGCCCGTACGGGGCAGGCAACGCATGTCGAGGTGATGGCAGTTCACCCGGCGCTGGATAATTTCTATTCCAAGGAATTTTACCCGCGCTTCTACTACAACACCCAGGGCGAAATGCTCGTTCCGTATCAGGAGAAGGAACTCTTCCGGCTTCGGCTGAGCCGCCGGAATGGCTGCGCGCTTTGCAATGCCGGCAATGTCGAAACCATGCTGGAAGCGGGCTACAGCCAGGCCCAGGTTGATCATGTCCTGGAGCCGACTTCGGAATTTTATTCCGACAAGGAACTTGCCCTGATCGATTTCGCTGACCTGTTCGTGCAAGGGCAGCAGGACCTGCTCTCACGCGAACTCCACGCGCGGTTGCGCCAGCATTATAGCGATGCCGCGATCCTCGAGCTTGGCGTCGTCGGTGCTTTCTTCATGGGCTGGCAGCGCATGTTGTTCGCCTTCGACCTGACGCCGCACGAAGAAAACGGTGTCTGCTCGTTGGCGGCCGAATAGTTCTTCACACGTTGAAGTCCGGGAACGCCGGCGGCCGGGTCGCCGGCGTTCTCGAGCATATTGAAAATCAGAAAAGACAAGGAGGCAAGGGTGGCAGGACGATTCGAAGGCAAGGTGGCGCTCGTTACGGCAGCGTCCGCGGGGATTGGTGCAGCAACGGCTGAAGCCTTTGCCCGCGAAGGCGCGAAGGTCATGTGCTCGGATATCGATGATGCCGGCGGCGAGGCGATCGCGAAACGCTTGCGCGATCTCGGCGCCGACGCTCGCTTCATGCGCGCCGATGCGACCAGCGAGGACGACGTCGAGGCACTCGTCAAGGCTACGGTGCAGGCCTTTGGCGGCCTCGACCTGGCGGCAAATGTCGTCGGTGACGGCCATCCCGAATCGTCGGGCCCCGAATTCCACACCCAGAGCCTCAAGGGCTGGGAATGGACGATGGGGGTGACGCTGCGCAGCGTATTCCTGTCGATGAAGCACGAAATCGCCTACATGATCGAACATGGCGGCGGCGCGATCTGCAACGTCTCCTCGCTTGCCGGAATGCTCTATAATCCGCAGGGCGGCATCGCGTACGGCACTGCCAAGGCCGGCGTGATCCGCGCCACGAAATTCGCCGCGATGACCTATGCGGACCGTGGCGTGCGCGTGAACTGCATTGCGCCCGGCATCACGAAGACTGCCGTCTACGATCGCATGGAGCCTGCATTTGCCAAGCAATTGATCGACGAGATGATGGAATTCCCGGCCATCAAGCGCATGATCCAGCCTTCCGAGCAGGCCGACGGCATATTGTGGCTTTGCTCACCGGAGGCGTCGATGGTCACCGGCCAGGTGTTGCCGATCGACGGCGGCTGGACCGCGAAGGGGCAATAGGAAGCTCTTACTCCCCTCCCTGGCAGGGAGGGGTCGGGGGTGGGTCGCAGCTCCCGGCATGTCCCGTAGGCGCGCAGACGCGCGCACCCACCCCCAGCCCCTCCCTTGCAAGGGAGGGGAGTCAGGCGGGGCTCTCCCGGGGACACGCATGCCCCCAGGAGCCCCTCAGGGGCGCCTTGCAGCGCGAAGAATCAATTTTGGCTACCTCTGTAGCCAAAACAGGATAAAGCCTCTCAGAGAGACTTGAAATGACTTCTGGGCATTTCGCGCCCCCGCAAGCCGGCGCTACGAAACGGCCGCCGTGCTTGCAAGGTACTGCTTATACTCGCCGAGATACTGTTCGAGCTTGCCCATCAGGTAGGGCGACAGCTTTTCCGGTGCGATCATCGTCTTGCCGTTGCTATAATCGCGGATCGACAGCCCGGCGATCTTGAGCGCCGCCACGGCTTCGTAATAGGCGAAGTAAGGCATCGCCCAGCCGTAGATGCGTTCGAAACCCCGGATCGTCTCTTCGCGGCTCGGGATGCCCGAGATGCGCGCTACGCCGAAACTCTCGCTGAACACATCGTCGAGATAGAGCCAGTGCGCCATGTCGATTTCGGGCGGGCCGAGCGTCGCGACTTCGAAGTCGAAGAGCGAGGCGACGCTATGGTCCGGGCGGTACATCGTATTGCCAAGCCGTGCGTCGTTCCAGACGAGCCCCGATTGATGGATTGGCGGCTCATTGGCGATGAGGAAGGCGAGCGCTTCCTCGAGCGCGGGATAGGCGTTGCCCTCGCTTGCCCATTCGATCCAGGCGCCGACGAAATTCTCGAGAAAGAAGCTGGCCGTGGGGGGCTCGGTGACGCCTTCGCCAAGAAACGGGAAATCACTCCAGCTCGCCTGATGCAGTTTCTGCATCTCGCGGATACCGTTCCACCAGGCCTCGGTCCGCTCTTCGGGCGTGAGATCGGCGAACCAGCCCTCGGCGTGATAGCTCGGGAAATCGGATGGCACGCGGCCTTCGATTCGCTCCATCACGAAAAACGGCGCGCCGAGCCAGGCCGGGTCTTCCTCGGCGAAGGGGAGCGAAGGCAATGCGGCCGCGCTGTGCGCAGCGCCAGCCTTCATCACCCGATATTGATGGAAAATGTCGCGCAGCAGGGGGGATTCGGCGTCACGCTGGATTCGCGCGACGAGATCCCAGTCACGCGCTTTTCCGTTCTCCTGCCATGTTGCCTTGAACATGAGCGTCTGGCTGGAAAAGCCCTGCTTGGGTTCGATCACGTCGCTGACGACGAGATTTGTCGCGGCCGGCATTCGGGAGGCGAGCCACGCGCGCAGGCGTTCGGTGATGACGGACGTCTCGTTCATGAGAACAGGATTCCCCCCTTGGCATCCATGCGGCCATTCAGGTTGGCGGCTTCGCAGCGTTCCTTGACCACCCCGAGGATTGCAGCGAAGCTCGGGTCATCGGGGGTCGGGAAGCTTGGTTTGCCGGCCGGGTCGACGGCGACGGGGACAACCGATACGCTCGTGATCGCGCCGTTGCTGATCGTGACCGCCGCGCCAAGGCCACGGCGCGTTTCGTCCATGATCGGCGCGGCAATGCCGCTCGGCACGTCGTGCTTCGACCAGGGCGATACCATCATGAACTTGCCCATCGAGTAGAGGATCGCCTTGCCGCGATAGGTTTCGAAGCCCTTGATCGCCAGCGGCCCCTGGCTGATGATGAGATCCGCCCCGGCGTCGATGAAGTTGCGCGCTGCCTCGCGCTGGTAATTGTCGATCGCCGTGACATTTTCGAGAATGCCCCAGTGGCAGCTCAGGATCACAACGTCGGCGAGTTTCTTTGCGGCCGCGATGCTCTCGCACATCGCCGCGAGGTCGTCGCGATTGGTGAGCGAGCGCACGTCCGGCTCGATTCCCCAATTCTCCCAGACCGGGTTTTCGGCATAGGTATGGCGTCGCAGCGGAACGATTCCAGGCGTCCGGCGGCCGGCATGGGCGCCGGGAAGGAAGCCCGAGGTGCAGGCCAGGAACGCGACTTTCTGGCCGTTGCGTTCGAGAATGGCTGGCTGGCGAGCATCGTCGATGTTCGATCCGCCGCCGACCGATGCAATGCCGTTCTCGCGAAGCAGGCTGATCGTCCGCAGGAAGGCGCGATAGCCACCGTGCATCGTGTGATTGTTGGCCACGGACATCACGTCGAGACCGGCCTCAGCACCCATCCGGATGCAATCGGGGCTGCCGGGCAGGAACAGGTCACCACCGTCGAAAGCATCGTTGATGTGCGCCTCGACAGGATGGGTGTCGCCCGCTTCCTCGGCATAGGGCCACTCGCAATTTGCGAAGGCGATATCCGCGGCGGACAATGCGCCGGTGACATGCTCGAAGAGGTGTGCCGCCGGCTCGCGCGTCATCAGCTGGATATCGCCGACTGCGAGCAGGTTGATCGTATTGGCCGGTGCGTTCATGCCGTTCCTCTCAAATCAATTTCCTTCGGACCGGTTGTACCGGGTTCCGAGGGCCCATCCGGGCGGTGGCGCAGGCTAGTGGCTCAAGCCGGAACTGACAATCTTCCCGATAGGCTATAATTAGCGCTTCAGCATGCGTGACCAACATGAGCTTGACGCAGGGAATGTCGCCTATCGGCTGGAATGTCGCCCTTCGGATTGTCGGTCGCGGTTGACGCTAAATTCCATAAATGGAATTGTCCGTAACATGGATCAGCACACCGACACATTGGGCAAGGATCGGTTTTCGCTGATCGCCGACGCAGCGCCAGTGCCGATGTGGCTGACCGGCCTCGATGGCAGGCGAACCTTCGTCAACAGGGCATATCTCGACTTTGTCGGGACGGACGACCGCACCCAAGTCGCGGACCTGAACTGGCGCCACCTGCTCCATCCCGATGATGCGAAGGAAGTCCTTGCCGGTTCGTTGGCGGGCGAGGCGCGGCTCGAACCGTTCACCCTGGAGGGACGATTCCGCCGACATGACGGCGAATGGCGGTGGCTGCGCGCAATCTCGCGACCAAGCTGGGATGCGAACGGCAAGCATGATGGCTTTATCGGCGTTGCCTTCGACATCACCGATACCAAGACCGTCGAACTGGCGTTGCGCGAAAGGGAAGCGCAGCTTTCAGCCTTGATCGGCCAGACGACGGCCGGTTTTGCCCAGGTCGATACTTCGGGTGTCTTCACGCTGGTCAATGACAGGTTTTGCGAAATCGTCGGTCGAAGCCGTGACGAATTGATGCACCTCAAGATGCAGCAAATTACGCATCCGGATGATCTGGTCCGCAACATACCGATGTTCGAACGCGCGGTGCGGGATGGGACGCCTTATACGCTGGAAAAGCGTTATGTTCGACCCGATGGTTCGATCGTCTGGGTCAATAATTCGGTTTCAGTGATCCGTCGCGAAGGCGGCGAGCCCTATGGCGTGCTTGCCGTCACGATCGATATCACTGATCGGCGCCGATCCGAAGCGGCGCTGCGCAAGAACGCCGAAAGCGTCCGGCTTGCCATCCAGGGCGCCGGCATGGCGACGTGGGAGGCCGAGCTTCCACTTCTGGATGGGGAATGGTCGCCAAACCGTTTCGATATGCTTGGATATCAGCGGCCGGCCAACATGCGCGGCCGGTTCGAGGAATGGCTGGATCGTATTCATTTCGAAGATATCGCGCTGGTTCGCGAAGCGATCGAACGTTGTCGGCGCGATGGAACCTCGTTCGCAATCGAGTATCGAATCCTGCGCGCCGACAATGGCGCGGAACGCTGGCTGCAAACCCACGGCAGCCGGATCGACGACCCCCATGGCGTACCCTCGAGGCTTGTCGGCGTGTCGTTCGACATTACCGAACGCAAGCGCGCCGAGGCCGATCTCCGCGACAGCGAATGGCGTTTTCGCACCATTTTCGAACAGGCGAACGATTATATCTTCACGTCCGACCTCAATCAGCGGGTGACCTCCTGCAACCCGGCGGTTTGTGCAGCGCTGGGCTATACGCCGGAGGAGGCACTGGGGCGCTCATTCGCGGATTTCGTCGATATCGCGGGCTTTGAGCAGACAACGGCGATGTTGCAATCCAAGCTGGATCAGGGCGGCGCCACGCGTCACACGATCGGGGTTCGGACGCGGGATGGCCGCAACTTGATCTGGGAAATCAATTCCCGGCTCATGCTCGGCGCGGACGGCAAACCCGAGGGGCTCCACGCAATCGCTCGCGATGTGACTGATGCTCGACGATTTGAGGAGCATCAATCGCTCCTGATCAACGAACTGA
The DNA here is from genome assembly GCA_947476425.1 of Sphingomonadaceae bacterium. Taxonomy (GTDB): domain Bacteria; phylum Pseudomonadota; class Alphaproteobacteria; order Sphingomonadales; family Sphingomonadaceae; genus CANJQJ01. Next base: position 21,090 of record CANJQJ010000044.1, read on the forward strand.
ACCACCGCGTGAAAAACACGCTGGCGATAGTGCAGGCCATCGCGCAGCAAACTTTCAAGAGCGAGGCGATCCCGCAATCCGAACTCGATGCATTCCAGGGTCGTATAGCGGCGCTCGCTACCGCGCATGATCTTCTGACGCGCGACAGCTGGGTTCCTACCGCGATGACAGCGCTGCTCAGGGACGCGCTGTTGCCGCATGCCGACAGCGAAACGCGCTTTCGTTTCGAGGGGCCGGAATTGATGATCAGCCCCAAGACTGCAATCGCGCTTGCCTTGACCATGCACGAACTGGCGACCAACGCCATAAAGCACGGCGCTCTCTCATGCAGCTCAGGCACCATCGACATAGTCTGGGAAGCGTTGACGGGTAGCGACGGCGAGCGGCGGCTGCGCTTGCGGTGGACTGAGCGGGGCGGCCCTGCAGTCATGGCGCCCGAACGGCGTGGCTTTGGCACGCGCCTGATCGAGCGCGGCATGTCGGCTGAGCTTGGCGGAAAAGTGGAACTGCATTTCGAGAAAGAAGGCGTGGAGTGTCGGGTCGACGTGCCCTTGCCCGATCCAGGCGCCGCCGAGCTTCATTGAGATTAGACGATCTAGCCCGGATTATTCACCGAGGCCTTACTGAAGGGTTGGCGGGAGTGGCTTAAAGCACTGACTTGATGTAGGAAGTTGGGTGTCTAGACCAGCCCCACAGCGAGGCACAAAATGCCACAAGCGACCCCCACCAACGGCGATGATATCG
>CANJQJ010000045.1 GCA_947476425.1 Sphingomonadaceae bacterium
CACTTGATCGAAAACCTGTTCGCCAAAATCAAGGACTGGCGGCGCATTCACACCCGATATGATCGCTGCGCCCACACCTTCATGTCCGCCATCGCAATCGCCGCTACCGTCATCTTCTGGTTGTGATCAATGAGTCCTGACCCTAGATGCGGATGCGCCCTTTTCCTTGAGCGTGGGGGCGGCTATAGCGCCAGCGTTTCGCATCTGCACAACCCGGCGCGGCCGCCCCATCCGCGCTCCGAATCTTGGGAAGGGAACAAGATTTATGACCGCTGTCGGCCAGGATACGCTGAAGACCCAATCGACTCTCGAAGTCGGAGGCAAAAAATACGCCTATTATTCGCTGGCCAAGGCGGCAGACGCGCTCGGCGACGTCTCGCGCCTGCCCTTCTCGATGAAGGTGCTGCTGGAGAATCTGCTGCGCTTCGAGGACGGCGTCACCGTCACTACGGAAGATGTGCAGGCGATTATCGATTGGCAGAAGGAACGCAGTTCGGAACGCGAGATCCAATATCGTCCCGCGCGAGTCCTGATGCAGGATTTCACCGGCGTTCCCTGCGTGGTCGATCTCGCCGCGATGCGCGATGCGATCAGCGCCCTTGGCGGCGATGCGGAGAAGATCAATCCGCTCGTTCCGGTCCACCTCGTGATCGATCACTCGGTGATGGTCGATAACTTCGGCACGCCCGAGGCGTTTGGACAGAATGTCGATCTCGAATATCAGCGCAATGGCGAGCGTTATGAATTCCTCCGCTGGGGTTCCAAGGCGCTCGACAATTTCAAGGTCGTGCCACCGGGAACCGGCATCTGCCACCAGGTCAATCTCGAGAATATCGCGCAGGCGGTTTGGACCTCGACGGGCGCTGACGGCACCACGATTGCCTACCCCGACACCTGCGTCGGCACAGACAGCCATACGACGATGGTCAATGGCCTCGGCGTCCTCGGCTGGGGCGTCGGCGGGATCGAGGCTGAAGCTGCGATGCTCGGCCAGCCTGTTTCGATGCTGATCCCCGAAGTCGTCGGCTTCAAGCTCACCGGCACGCTGTCGGAAGGCATTACCGCTACCGATCTCGTGCTCACGGTCACCCAGATGCTCCGCGCAAAGGGCGTCGTAGGCCGCTTCGTCGAGTTCTACGGTCCCGGACTCGATGCGCTTTCGCTCGCCGATCGCGCTACGATTGCCAACATGGCACCTGAATATGGCGCCACCTGCGGCTTCTTCCCGCTCGATGATGCGACGCTCACCTACATGCGCCTCACCGGCCGTAGCGACGAACAGGTGGCCCTTACCGAGGCTTATGCCAAGGCGCAGGGGATGTGGCGCGATGCCGCAGCGCCCGATCCAGTCTTCACCGACGCCATCGGGCTCGACATGGGCACCGTCCAGCCTTCGCTCGCGGGTCCCAAGCGCCCGCAGGATCGCGTCGTGCTTTCCTCGGTCGATGAAGGCTTCAACAACGAACTCGCGACCGGCTACAAGAAGGGCGACGAAGGCGACAAGCGCGTTGCAGTCGCTGGCTGCGATTTCGACCTCGGCCATGGTGATGTCACCATCGCGGCGATCACAAGCTGCACCAATACCTCCAATCCATCGGTTCTCGTCGCCGCAGGCCTCGTCGCCCGCAAGGCGCGCGCGTTCGGCCTGACTCGCAAGCCCTGGGTCAAGACCAGCCTCGCGCCCGGATCGCAGGTCGTCACCGATTATCTCGCGAAGGCTGGCCTTACCGAGGATCTCGATGCGATCGGCTTCAATCTTGTTGGCTATGGCTGCACGACCTGCATCGGTAATTCGGGACCGCTGCCTGAGCCTATCTCCAGGGCGATCAACGAGAACGACCTCGTCGTCTCGGCGGTGCTCTCGGGCAATCGCAACTTCGAAGGCCGCGTCTCGGCCGACGTCCGCGCGAACTATCTCGCCTCCCCGCCGCTGGTCGTCGCCTATTCGATCTTCGGCACGACGGCGAAGGACATCACCACCGAGCCGCTCGGCATCGGTTCAAACGGGCAGCCGGTCTATCTCAAGGATGTCTGGCCGACGACCTCCGAAGTCGCATCCACGGTGGCGCAGTGCATCGACTCGCACATGTTCACCAGCCGCTACGCCAACGTCTACCTTGGCGACAGCCACTGGCAGGCAATCAAGGTCGAAGGCTCGAAGACGTACAGCTGGCCAGCGGGATCGACCTATGTTGCCAATCCGCCTTACTTCGAAGGCATGTCGATGACCCCGGCCGGTGTTGCCGATATCATCGATGCCAAGCCGCTCGCGATCCTCGGCGACTCGATCACGACCGACCACATCAGCCCTGCAGGTTCGATCAAGGTCGATAGCCCGGCCGGTCGCTATCTGCTCGATCACAAGGTCTCGAAGGCTGACTTCAACAGCTATGGCGCGCGGCGCGGCAATCACGATGTGATGATGCGCGGCACCTTCGCCAATATCCGCATCAGGAACGAGATGGTGCCCGGCATCGAAGGCGGCATGACCTCGTACAAGGGCGAGACCATGGCGATCTATGATGCCGCGATGAAGCACAAGGCCGATGGCTCGGCCCTGGTCGTGATCGCAGGCAAGGAATATGGCACCGGCTCGTCACGCGACTGGGCGGCGAAGGGCACCAACCTGCTCGGCGTCCGCGCAGTCATCACCGAAAGCTTCGAGCGAATCCATCGTTCGAATCTCGTCGGAATGGGCGTGTTGCCGCTGCAGTTTGCCGATGGGGTCGATCGCAAGACCCTGAAGCTCGACGGCAGCGAGACCTTCACGATCGAGAATGTTGCAGGACTTCGGCCACGCCAGGCTGTCACGGTCAAGCTTACCCGTGCTGACGGCAGCGTCGATCGCTTCGAGACCCGTTGCCGCATCGATACGGTCAACGAGCTGGAATATTTCCTGAACGGCGGCATCCTCCAATATGTGCTGAGGAAGCTGGCAGCTTAAGCGGCGGCAGGGATTTGACATAAGGCCCGGGCGCTTCCGCGTCCGGGCTTTTTTTAGCCGTCCCGTCCCAGTGCGTGTATGCGAGCACTATTCGATCGCAGCCAGCGCGTTTCCGCCTTTGGCTCCCGGCCGAACAGCATGGCTTCGGTCGCGTGGAAGGCGGCGCCGTGGTTCATGTGAATACGATGCGCGACTTCGTGCGCGACGATCGCCCGGCGGACATCGGGAGGCATCAGGATCAGCCGCCAGCTGTAGCGAATATCGCCTTTGCTCGAGCAACTCGCCCATCGGCTCATTGGATCGCCGATGCTAACGCGACCGATCGAGACCCCAGCCTTGCTGGCCATCTCCTCGGTATCGCGCACCAGCACAGCCAAAGCCTCCTTGCGGAACCAGCGAAGGATGCGAGCCTGGAGCAAGTCCGGTGGCCCGCCGATGATCAGCCGCCCCGGTTCGCGACGCACCGTGCGCGACAGTTCGGCGCGCCAATCGATGATATGGGGTTCGCCTTCGATCGGGATGGTCTCGCCGGGAAGGATCGGCGTTGGCGGCGGAAGTCGCGCGAGTTCGGCTTCGACCCAGTCGCGTCTTTCCTCAACCCATTCAAGGGCATGGCGAAGCCCCGCCCGACGGGGCAGCGACAGCTTGACGTTGCCGTCGCGCGGATCGACCGACAGCCGCATCCGCCGCGCCAGGGCAGAGCGGCGCACGATCAGCTCGCGCCTGCGGCCGCCCGCTTCGAAGGCGATCGCGCTAGAGTTTTCGATCGACAAGATGATGTTCCAGTTCGCCGGCATCGACCTCCGAAATGGTCCAGCCGCGAACGGATTCGCCAGCCTTGTGGACAGTCTCCGGGTCGCCGGTGATCAGCGGGTGCCAATCGGGCAACGGCTCGCCATGGTGCAGGAGAAGATAGGCGCAGGTCGAAGGCAGCCAATCGAGTTCGTCGAGTTTTTCGGGTGTCAGCCGGACGCACTCGGGCACGAACGCGCGGCGGTGGCGATAGTCCGTGCAGCGCCCGGTGCGCCGGTCGAGCAGCCGGCAGGCGACGTTGGTTGCCATCAACTCGCCCGTGTCTTCGTCCTCGAGCTTGTGGACGCAGCATTTCCCGCAGCTGTCGCACAGTGATTCCCACTCGGTGCGGTCCATCTGGCGCAGAGTCTTGGTTTCCCAGAAAGGTCGATCGTTCATCGCACCCATCTATCGAGTTCGGCGGCGATTGTCTCGAAATCCCGATCCAAGGGAATCAACGTGATCGGCTCTCCCTTCGGTCCGAACAATAGCGCCATTTGAGCATGATCCACCATATAGGCCCCTTGCGCATTGGGCTTCTCACGCTTGAAGTAGACTGCATTCTGCTTCGCAACGGCTTCGATTTCCCGCTCGCTGCCAGTGAGGCCGATCAGTCGCGGATCAAATTCTTCGGTCCAGGCCTTCAGCACCTGAGGCGTATCACGTGCTGGATCCAGCGTGATGAAGATCGGAACGACTCGCGCGGCGCGAGTAGCATCGACCTTCGCGAAACGCTGATATCCCTTCATGAGCTTCGCGACATCGGTCGGGCAGACATCCGGGCAGAAGGTGTAGCCGAAATAGACCATGCGGTAATTGCCGTCGAACTGGCGGCTGTCGACGCGCCCGCCATCCTCGCCGGTCAACACAAACGGCCCACCGATTGCCGCCCCCTCCAATGGAGGCGCTTCGACCGGTCGATTGCAGCCGGCAAGCAGCATCAATGCGGGAAGGACGATTTTAAGAGCTTTGTTCATGGCATGGGCAGGGATGCTTTGCTATTGGCTCAATGACAAGCGCAACCAGGAGAACATGCGGTGGATTGCAGGGGAATATTCGCAAAGTTGGCCGCGATCGTGGCCGCACTGCTCCTTGTCGCCAGCCCGGCGACCGCGCAATTCTCCGACAGCTACAATTTCCTCAAGGCGGTTCGCGACAAGGATGGCGACAAGGTCACCCAATTCGTCCAGGGCGCTGCCGGCTCGACCCTGATCAACACCAAGGACTACACGTCCGGCGACGGCGCTTTGCACATCGTCGTAAAGCGGCGGGATGACCTGTGGTTGCGCTTCCTGCTCGGCAAGGGCGCCAATCCCAATATCCGCGATCGCACTGGCAACACACCCCTGATCCTTGCCTCCCGGCTTGGTTTTTCGGAAGGAATTGACGCGCTCGTCAGCTTCAAGGCGGATGTTAACTTGGCCAACGACAATGGCGAGACGCCATTGATCATCGCGGTTCAGGCGCGCGACCTCACGTGCGTGCGATTGCTGCTGGCATCTGGCGCGGATCCTTCGCGTTCCGATCATGTGGCTGGCCTTTCGGCGCGCGACTATGCTGCGCGCGACAACCGCTCTGCAGCCGTTTTGCGGGCGATAGACGAGGCAGCCAAGGCTCCGGCGGCACCGAAGCGAATTCTCTCTGGGCCGGGCCTCTAGGGCGCCTGCAGGACCATCCAGCGTCCGCACTATCCATCTCGACAAGGATCCCCCTCATGACCAGTTCCGCCAGGGCATATGCGGCCCATTCCGCTGACAAGCCGCTCGCGCCATTCAGCTTCGAGCGGCGCGATCCGGGACCCAAGGATGTCGCGATCGATATTCTTTTCTGCGGCGTCTGCCATTCGGACCTCCATGCCGCGCGGAACGACTGGGGCGGAACGCATTATCCGTGCGTGCCAGGCCATGAAATCGTTGGCAGGGTTACGGCAGTCGGAAGCGAAGTCAGCCAATTCAAGCCCGGCGACCTCGCCGGAGTGGGTTGTCTCGTCGATAGTTGCGGGCATTGCCCGTCCTGCAACGAAGGCGAGGAGCAATATTGCGAGGGTGGCGGCCTCGTCGGCACCTACAACAGCCCGGACAAACTGCGCGGCGGTTACACCTATGGCGGTTATTCGGATCATATCGTCGTCGACCAGGGATTTGTCCTCAAGATCAATCAACCCGAAAGCGACCTTGCGGCCGTAGCGCCGCTGCTGTGCGCAGGGATCACCACTTATTCCCCCCTACGCCACTGGAAGGTTGGCCCGGGTCACAAGGTCGGTGTCGTCGGGCTTGGCGGGCTTGGCCATATGGCGGTAAAAATCGCGGTGGCACTCGGCGCTCACGTCGTTGTCTTCACGACCTCGCCAAGCAAGCGCGAGGATGCGCTTCGCCTTGGCGCACATGACGTCGTCATTTCAACGCTTCCGGACGAAATGAAGGATCACCGTACCAGCTTCGATCTCATCATCGATACGGTCGCCGCCTCGCACAACCTCGATGATTTCCTGGTCCTGCTCAAGCGTGACGGGACGTTGACGCTGGTCGGCGTGCCGGCAGAGCCCCACCCCTCCCCCTCGATCATGAACCTGCTGCTGCGTCGTCGCTCGATATCGGGATCGATCATCGGAGGGATTGCCGAAACCCAGGAGATGCTGGATTTCTGCAACACGCACGGGATCACCGCAGACATCGAGATGATTCCGATCCAGCAGATCGACGAAGCCTATGATCGCATGATGAAAAGCGACATCAAATATCGCTTCGTCATCGACATGCAGTCGCTGAAGCAGGCCGGATAGGTCGAACCCGCCGACCCGAGGCGTGCTGGATTGATTACTCCCGCTCTTCCTGAGGAGCCATTGAGCTTGTCGAAATGGCGTCTCGAAGGACAGGAGCGTTGCAGTCCTTCGAGACGGGGCTTCGGCAAGTGCTCAGCCCCTCCTCAGAATGAGCGGGGAGTGAGAAATTCAACCTGACTTTATCAGCTCGATAACCGACGCTCCCTTGGAACGTTGCTCAGGCCGCTGCGTCGAGCAGCAATGGCAGGCTGCGAATATTGAGTCCGAAGCCGCCACCAAAGCTCGGCAGGTCCTCGGGATCGAGATGAAACCCGGGAATATGGCGAAGCCACTCCTCGAGAAAAATCCGCAGCTCCAACGTGGCCAGATTGGCACCGATGCAGCGATGCACGCCGACATTGAACGCGACATGCCGCTTGGGTCGATCGAGCCTGAAGCTGCCGGGATCCTCGAACGCCTCGGGATCATAATTGATTGCTGGAACCAGCAACATGATCTGCTCGCCCTTTCGGATCGAGACGCCATGGAACTCCATGTCGCGCGTAGCCGTCCGCAGAGGCGTTGCGATGGAATGCATGCGAAGCAATTCTTCGACTGCGGCTGGTATCTTGCCCGGATCGGTGCGCAATTCGGCCTGCAGCGCCTGATCCCGCGCGAGGAAGCGGACAAAAAACGACAGGCCGTTGACGACGGTATCAAGCGCGCCAAGGAAAAGCTGCACGCCATAGTTGGTGAGTTCGTCGACCGTGAGCCTGCGCCCGCCGAAATCGGTATTGACCAGCACACTGATCAAATCATCTTTCGGCTCGACCATCCGCTCCGCGACCGTCACGCCGACGATGACACCGATTTGCGCATAGGCATCCATTCGCACGGTAGCGTTGGAAGATCCCATGAAATCCTGCGCCAGCCTGCGGAATTCATGCAGATTGGCGAGCGGAACTCCAAGTAGCTGGAAGAAAATGATCGCGGGAAAGGGCTCTGCCACATCGCTCAGAAAATCACATCGATCCGCGCCGACAAGAGGGGAGATCAGGGAAAGCGCGGTGTCTCGGATCAGCTTGGCGTGTGCAGCCACGGCCTTGGGATAGAAATGGCGGTTAAGCGGAAGGCGATACGCGGTGTGGTGAGGCGGATCGAGAGTCGCCGGGATCAGCAGAGGCACCTCATCTGCCGGTGGCAGCATCAGGTTGGCTGCGCTGAATCGTTCATGATCGAATGCGATTTCCTGCTGCATCGCTTTGTTGATGACGACCCAGTGCCCGCCATAATGGGGCGTGTAAAACAAAGCCGGCGCCTCGCGATGCAGCGACTGCATCCGCTCGTACGGATCGGCGACCAGCCGTTCGTCGAACACGAAATCATAATCATAGACCCGCGAGGGCTGAACGTGACCGGGGACGGCAAGCGACGCCATTATCGATCATAACCCGTTGCGGAAGCCACGGTTCGCCATGCGTCCATGTCCATGGTCACCCGGTCGATCTTGTCCTGCACGCTGTCAAAACAACCTGCCCCGACCAGCAGCCGGAACGGCGGATGCTCGGCATCGACCGCTTGCAGCACCACGGCGGCAAGCTTGGCCGGATCGCCGGGCTCGTGCCCGACATAGGAATCGAGCTGCTCCCCGATCGTCCCGCCCGGCTTTCCCGCATAGACGCTTTTTGCATCGATCCGGAGATTGTCCGCGCGATCGGTGAAGAAATCGGACTTGAAGGCATCGGGGCTGACCAACATCACGCGCACCCCGAAAGCATCAAGCTCCTGGGCCAGCGCCTCGGAAAGGCCTTCGACGGCAAATTTGGAGGCGTTGTAGACGCTCATGCCGCCATTGCCGACAAAGCCGGCGACCGACGACAGATTGACGATCATGCCGCGGCTTTCGCGCAGATAGGGAAGCCCCGCCTTGGTGACACGAATCAATCCGAAGAAATTGGTTTCCATCACGCGGCGATAATCATCCTCGCTGCAGTGCTCCACCGGACCGAAAATACCGAATCCGGCATTGTTGACCAGAATATCGAGTCGCCCGCCGAGCAGGCCGACCGCCTCCTCCACCGCCGGCATCGTGCGCGCGGCATCATCGACATCGAGCTGGACGACGAAGGCGCGGCCAGGTGCCAGCGATTCGATTTCCGCCTTGAGGCGCATGTCGCGGAGCGTGCCGACGACATTGTCCCCCCGCGCGAGCGCCGCCTTCATGATCTCGCGGCCGAGGCCGCTTGATACGCCGGTTATGAACCAGTTCTTCGCCATCATTCATCACCCCGATAATTGCGCACCACGTTCGTGAACGGGATGGTGCAGGTCATGCCGCCGTCGACGAGCATCAATATTCCATTGACGAAAGAAGCGTCGTCGGACGCAAGAAACAGCGCGGCAGCAGCCACTTCCTCGGGCGTACCGAAGGCAGGCGAGTTCTGCACCGATTGGAATGCCTCGTAGAGCCCCGGCGTGCCGGAAGCCCAATTCTGGAATGGCGGTGTCTCGATGATGCCCGGGAGAATAGCGTTGCAGCGGATGCCCTTTTTCCCGAAATTCACCGCAAGCGTCTTCACGAACCAGTTTATCGCCGCCTTCGAAGAGCCGTAGCTGAACTGCGCGATATCCGCGCCGATCGAGATCGACGACGAAGTGAAGATGATCGATCCGCGCCCTGCTTCGATCATGTGCGGCAGGGCATATTGGCTGGCGAGGACCCCGCCCAGGACATTGACGTCCATGTTCCTGTGAAAAAGCTCGACATTGAAATCGAGCAGGCTGACGTCCTTCGCCGCATCCTGCAGATTCGTATTCGCCGCATTGTTGTGGAGAATGTCGATCTTGCCATAGGTCGCGATCGTCGTATCGATCATGAGCTTGACCTGCTCGCCCGAGCCGACGTCGATCGCAAGCGGGATCGCTTCGCCGCCATCCGCCTTGATTTCGGCGGCGACAGCCGCAGCGGTATCGCCAAAGAGATCCGCCACGACGACCCTGGCGCCCTCCGCCGCGAAACGCCTGGCGGTTGCACGACCGATGCCGCTGCCGGCACCCGTAATCACTGCAACCTTGTCCTTGAGCCTGTCCATGGCCACTCCTCCGATTATTCGGCCCGGTTTTCCAAGCTCGTCCGACTGACGGCTAACATCGCTCGCCACGGACGCATAGGCGTGAAGGCGACATTCTTGACGACGTGTACAAACATCGCCGCACGTTCAGTGCGGCTCCCGATCAGGCTGCGAAATTTGCGGCAAGTCGGCGGATGAGCTGGCCGCCGTCCCCGCGCCAGGCGCTGCCATGCATGCACGCCAGCGTTTCGGGGTTGGTCGCAGCGAGTTTCTCGAGAATTGCGACGGTGTCCGGTGCATGGGAGAAATAATCCATCGCATCCCGAAATGCTTCGCTGGGTGTGAATATATCGCCCTCGGTCAGAAGAACCGAACCGGACCCAGGCTGGGTAAAGAGATCGCCACAAAACAGGGTCCTGGTCTGCTCTTCGAACAGGAATCCACAATCCCAGCCATGCGGCACATGAGGGGCATCAAGCCATCGCACCGTTTTTCCACCAAGATCGAGCGTTTCGCCATCGACCATGCCGCGCGGCGCCCGATCGGCAATATCCCGGATAGACACCATTGCCGCTATGCTGCTGCACAGCGGGTGGGCATCAGGCGCTACATCGAGCCATTCATTCAGTGAACCGCATTCGTCCGCCTCGAAGTGCGAGAAGGAAATGTGTCGGAGGCGATCTACTGCGATGACGCGATCCACCGCATCCCTGATCTGCGGAAACAGTTGACGCGGCCCGGTGTGGAACAGCAGCGGCTGATCAGCCAGGACCAGATACTGATTGAACGAGAACTGCCCGGCCTCGTCCAGCACGATCGGCGTATTTATGCGATAGATGCCATCGGCGATTTCGCCGATCGTCGTGCCGTTTCGCTCGTTCGCAACATCCATTGCTCACTCTCCCAGGTACAATTTTCGGCATGCAATGTTGGGCCTTATGTAGCCAGTTTTCCTCGCGGTGACCATGATCGACCCGGCATGAAACATGGTCCGATCACTTGTATTTACGCCGCATCGACAACATCTGGACAAAATTCGCCGTTAGTGAAAACGATTCTCACAGAGCATGCTCCGGTCGCCGGCGCGTTGAAGGATCTGGAAGGAGTATGCAGGATATGAGCGCAGCGACGTCGATTCCGTCTGCCGGGCGTCGCTGGCTGATCATGATCGCGGTGATGGCAGCAACATTGATGCAGGTGCTCGACACCACCATTGCAAACGTCGCCATGCCCCAAATGCAGGCCGCGCTCGGAGCGACTCCGGAAAGCGTCGCGTGGGTGCTTACCTCGTATATGATCATGGCGGCGATCGCGACGCCGATCACGGGATGGCTCGAAATCCGCTTTGGCCGGCGCAATCTGTTCGCGATCAGCATTGCCGGCTTCACGATCGCATCCGCGCTTTGCGGCATGGCGATTTCGCTTCAGATGATGGTTGCGGCGCGGGCCCTGCAGGGGATTTTCGGCGCGTTCATCGGTCCGCTCGGGCAAGCAACCCTTCTCGATAGCTCGCCGCGCGAAAAGCATCCGCAGACGATGATGATCTGGGGCATGGGGGTGATGATAGGGCCGATTCTTGGTCCCGTGCTCGGCGGCTGGCTTACCGACAATTACGGCTGGCGCTGGGTTTTCTATATCAATGTTCCGATCGGCCTGGCCGCCACCGTCGCAATCTGGGGCCTGATCGGCAAGATCCAGCTTCCGCGGCGTTCCTTCGACCTGATAGGTTTCGCCTTTCTCGCGCTGGCCCTCGCGAGCTTCCAGCTGATGCTGGACCGAGGTTCGCAACAGGATTGGTTCAATTCGACGGAAATCATCATTGATGCCGCAATCGCGCTCGGAGCGGTGTGGATGTTTGTCGTCCATTCGATTTCGGCGAAGGAGCCGCTGGTATCGCTTGAACTGTTCAGCGACCGCAATTTCATGATCTCGGTGGTTTTCACGATGCTCATCACCGGCGTGTCCATGGCCGGTTCGGCACTCGTCGCGCCGATGCTCCAGACGCTGATGGGGTATGACGCGATGGGAACCGGCATGCTGATGATGCCGCGAGGCCTGGGGGTGGTCGTGGCGTTCCCCGTTGCAACCTACCTCAGCCGCAAGGTGGATAATCGCCTCCTCATCGCATCGGGCCTTGCGCTGACTGCGCTATCGCTCCGGATGATGTCGCATTTCGATCCGCTCATGGGCAAGGAGCCCTTCATCTATTCCGGCGTGGTCCAGGGCCTTGGCCTTGGTTTTGCGTTCCTGCCGCTCAATATTCTCGCCTTCTCGACCCTGGCGTCTCACCTTCGGACCGAAGCCGCAGCTCTGTACAGCCTGACACGCAGCCTGGGGGGCTCAGCGACCATCTCGATCATGAGCGCGATCCTGTCGCGAAATGTGCAGGTGAATCATGCCGAGCTCGGGGAGCATCTTTCGTTCGGTGGCTTGCACCTGATGGGCAAGGATATTCTCGGACATCTCGGCGAGCCTGGCGGCATGGTGATGCGGATGCTCGACCTCGAGATTAATCGCCAAGCCCTGTTTATCGCCTATATGGACGATTTCTGGCTGATGATGTGGGTGGCGATATTCAGCCTTCCGCTGGTCTTCTTCCTCGGGAAACCGCGGGCCGGTGCGGAAAGCCCACCTGTTCACCTCGAGTAGGGCTTGCTGCCCGGGGGAACCATCGCACCGAGATGGCGTTCGGGAAATGGTCGTCGGCACCCTTGTCCACCCACAAGGTCGTGGCGTTACCGACCGCGTCCGGTTCTGAATGCGGAGAGGCTTCCACCATTCTTTCACCGCTGCGCGTTTGAATGGATTTTGCGGGAGGGCAAAATCGTCGCCAATTTAGTTGGTGCAGGAGGAAAATATGCGAATGACTCCCCTTATCATGGGCATTTTACTCGGAAGCGCGGCGTTGGCCCAGAATGCGCCAATGGAGGCACCTCCGGCTGCACCGCCGGCAGATGCGACAGCAACACCGCCAGCTACGCCAGACGCGCCAGCAGCGCCAGCGGCGCCAGACGCTAGCTCCACCGCCGCTCCCGAAACCCCTGCCCCGCCTGCCACGGACTCGCAAACCGCGCCGCCGCCAGCCGCGTCAACGATGCCTGCTGAACAGCCAAGCGCCGCTCCGGCGATGGCGAGCAAGGATTATCCACCCTGTTCCGCGACCGTGACGGATAGTTGCATGCAGCGTGCCGGCGCCAAATCGATGAGGCATTCTCACAAGCGACACTGAGGGACGATGGCGGGCGGCGCTATCCCCACTCGCTCCGTCCGCCGTCACTTCATCTCGGAAAAATTCGCAGGCATCGGAAACCGATAACGATTGGGTTGTGGCACGCTGCTGGCACGACTAGACGATGCGCCGATGTACGCGTCGTCAATCCTGACTTCATGGAATCAGCGTCGCGCGGCGCAAGGGCGGCGCGGCACGGGCTTCTTGCTGGTTCTTGCCGCGCACATCCTGCTTCTTGTCCTGATGTTCCGGCCCGGACCTCCGCAGCCCATGCTGCCTCAAGCAAAGGTCTTCAGGGTCGTATCGATATCGGAGCAGGCGGCATCAAAGCCGGCATCGCGTTCAAAACCGGCGTCACGGGAAAAGGCCGCGCGATTACCAACGCCATTGCCTAAACCAACGACACCTCCGCCTTTGCTGCCCAAGACTCCCTTGAAAATGATGATTCTGAGCAAAGACGAATTTGCGGCGGCAGATATTGCCAAGCTGCCTTCATATCGCGGCGACAATGGTCCCACGGACAAGGCCACCGGTACTGGCGCCACTGAGGGTGCGGCTGATGGCCCTGGCGATGGCCCCGGTGGCGAACGGCTTTATAATGCCGATTGGTACGTCAAGCCCACCGACGCGGAACTGGCCTATTATTTGCCTTCGCGTGCCCGCCAGCCGGGCTGGGGGATGATCGCATGCCGAACGATCGCGCAATATCATGTCGATGATTGCACCGAGCTTGGCGAATCCCCGATTGGCTCGGGATTGGCCCGGGCCCTGCGTCAGGCGGCGTGGCAATTCCGGGTACTGCCTCCCCGGATCGGTGGTCGTCAGATTATAGGCGCATGGGTTCGAATTCGATTTGATTTCACCGAAAGCGGGAAAAATAACAACTCCACCGCAGGCCGAAGCGGCGGATAATTCACGATTCCATTAAAAAGAACGATCCCAGGGCAGGAAGACATCGTGCGTGAAAGGTATTTGGCATGAAGGCTATGCGAATTTTCACGTCTGTCCTGCTCGCGCTTGCCCTGCATTCCTCCTCGTGGGCAGCGTCCGGCGATCCGAATGAAGCAATTGATGATATCGAAACGCGACTGCAGACCGCATGGAACGCGCATGACGCCGCAGCCTACGGCACATTTTTTGCTGACAATGCTGACGTCGTAGGCACATCAGGCGAATGGAGCAAAGGCCGCACTGATTTCGAACATAGGCTGGCCGACCAATTCTCATCCGCCATGGCCAACGCCAAAATCAAATTCGAGGAGATATCCATCCGCTATCCGTCACGAGATATAGCGGTGACCCATATAATCTGGGCGATGAGTGGCATGCGAGATTCGGATGCATCGGCCACTCAACGGCCCAGGCGCGGCATTCAAACTCAGGTTCTCCAGCGTGTCTCCCATGTTTGGGTGATAGTGGGTTTGCAGGATACCGACGCAATTCCTGCGCAAGACCGACGGCGCGATTAAGATTCTGCTTCCCGCGCCCCGTCATCCCGTCATCCCGACGAAAGTCGGAATGACGGGGAACAGAGGTCTCGCGATCGAACGACCACCGTAACGTGGATCCCGGCCACCCTCGGGATGACGGTTCAATTCACGGTAGCTGGAGTAAATCTGGAAGCGACCAGATCGCGACCGGCACTATGAGAACAGCTTCGCTCCCTCCGCGGCGTCCTGATACATGCGCATCGACTGTATTTTCCCGTCCCGCACGATCAGGACATGATGGTAAAACTGGTGATAGGTGACATCCGGCCAGCTGATTTCCCATTCCATCTCAATCGCAGCCCGTTCGCCATCGACCAGGAGCCCGTGCAACTTGGTGCGGCGATACGTGGGCTCCGGGCGATCCAGATAAGGCTTGTGGACTGGATAAAAATGCTCGCGCGCCAGCGGGCCGTTGCCCAGGGTCCACAAGTCCGCATCCGGAGCGATGAGCGCATCCATACCTGCGATATCCTCCATGGATTCGAACAGTGCCAGCGCTACGCGCCGCGTTTCCTCGGTCGAACTGGTCTTTGTCATCGTATCTTCTGACATCATCTCTCTCCTGAAACGGTCAATTCATTGTGACCGCGCCGGAGTTTCCTGCGCCTTTCGAGCGATAGGCAGTGTTTCGATGATGGCGGCAGGGTCGCATTTCCCGCTAGCAAGCGCTTCAGGTGCCGATTTCAAATAGCGATCCGTCAGTGTTTTTCGTCCGCTATAGAGCTTGAGCGAGCGCCTGCTTGGACTTCCGTCTGCGCAGGGCGACGCCGACGCAACCACACCCGGCGATCATCGTCATCCAGGTCGGTGCTTCAGGGACTGCGGTTATGGTGACGGACTGGGGCGAGAGATTGGCGTAGGCGTAGCGCAGGCCAGTGTCGTCGACGTAGTCCTTGTGAAAAATCTTGGCATATCCGTAGGCGTGATCCTGATCCTGAACGGCGTAGTTCAAGGGCCCGGTCAAATCGATCGAATCGACTATGTTGTTAGGATAGCTGTAAATGTAGTTATACAATGTATCGTGATAATAATCGTCGCCATCAGGATTATAGTCTTCGACGTAATGATACACTTTATCGAGACTGGAGTCCTCATTTTCCTGGTGAGCTATACCATTAAAAACGCCAGAGAATGACTGCGCGATACCATTTATAGTTAACAGCGCCGACACGGGAGAAACATTCAGGTAGTTTATACCGCCATAAGTCTCTTTGAAGAACGTGCCGAAAGTGTCTGTATAGATTCCCGGTGTTGCGTCATCGAACGTATAGATTGCTTTATAGGACTTTCCGTCAAGAGACGAATTGGCTGCGCCAAACTCGCCAGTCTCATCGAAGCCGCTCTTCACAGATCCCGTATAGGTGATCTTGACTGTCTTGGCATCAACTGTGGAGGGGAGAGCAATGACGGCCAGCAATCCGGCCAGGCTCAATACTGAAATCTTCATCACAACCCCATCACGACTGACTATAACTTTAGGTATGGCCCTGTACGCGGAGCCGTCAATAACAACCAAAGCTTAACGAACCGATGAAGGCATTGGACAAGCATGTCATAAAATGACTTATTATCAGTGGCTTGTATGAAATATGGTTGCGGAAATAACAATAATCTGTCCCGCATTGAAACATTTAAGGCGATGCTGGTTCACGTGACGCGCCAAGCAGGCGCTAATCGGGCAATCGCCCCAATCGCGTCGGTCGGGCATCCGGATTCCAGGGCGGCAAGCGAAGCATCGCCTGTTCGAATAACGATGATGCCATGTGCCGGGATAGCCATTCGCGCACTCGCCCAAGTGGCTGCGCATCGAACCAGGTCCTGTCGATAGCGGCGAACTGCCGGACAAATGGCATGACTGCGATATCGGTCAGCGACCGGGTGTCGCCGCACAGATTGGCGCTTCCCGCCAGTCGATCTTCAAGCCGGCCGAGTATCTCCAGTCCCGCCGCGCGATGCACAACCGGATCGACCTCAAGGCGTCCCGGATATTTGTAACCGTCCAGATGTGCCTTGAACGGGCCGTCATTCGTCGCAATGATCTCGTGATCGTCGCCGCCAAGCCAGTTTTCAGGATCATGGCGAGCCAGCGTCCAGCGCATGATGTCGAGGCTCTGATCGATTAGCCGGCCATCTGGCAACAGCAGGATCGGGACTGTACCCTTGCCCGATGCAGCAATCATTTCCGGGGGCTTGTCGCGCAGCAGGATTTCCCGAATCCAGCAAGGCTCGCCGCTGATCAACAAGGCCATGCGGGCCCGCATGGCATAGGGGCATCGCCGAAAACTGTATAAAATGGGAAGATCGGTCATCGCGAATTCGGATCGGGATACCTTCCCTGCCCGGGGGCCATCTGGTCCCCGGGCATCAGCCAATCAATCGAACTTGGCGTTAGGATCGGTAATCACCGATTTGCCAGTCTTGGGATCGACGGGCCAGGACAGCGATTCGAAAAAGGAGACCCATTTGCCGTTGATCCGGTGAAAACAGTCGGTCTCGCGGAATGAGATCACCTTGACGCTGTCGTCCTTGCCAACGATCCGCAAACTTTGCGTGTCCTGCTGCGCGCCAAAAATCCCGTCGGATTCAGAAACAAAGTCCCCAAGTTGGATCTTCGCCGACTTGAGCTGGTTCATGGATGGCGCATAGGCGGCCCGGATCTCGGCGGTACCACGATACTCGCCGGGGGTGGTCAGGTCGAAAAGCAAGGCATCCTTGTCAGGGCCGAGTACCTTGATCATCTCATCGACATCAACGATTGGCGAACTGTTCACTACCCAGTGCCGAAGATCTTCCTTGGCCTTGACGGCGTCCACGGCGGGGCTGGGAAAGAGATTGCCCGACCATTTCATCGGGCCGCGTACCGGCAACTGGGCATTCATCACTGCCATGCCAGTCGCCGGATCCATTGGAACGGAGGTCTGCTGCATGATGATCTGCCACTTGGTACCGATCTTCTTGTAGACGTCGAGCTGACGGACGCTCATCGCAAGCTTGGAACCGTCCTTCATCTCGGAATCAAATGAAACGCGCACGGCGGCGCAGGCCATCTTCCCGTCTGAAACGATATTAAGGTCCTGTATCGCGCCTTTCATCGACTTCACCGCCTCGAACTGCTTGGCGAAGGATTCGTGGATCTGCTTTCGGCCATGATAAAGGCCCGGCGCGATGATGTCCTGGACGTAGGCGTCAGGCGCATAATAGCCGATGAGCTTGTTCATGTCGGTCTGAGTGGCCAGAGCCGTCTCGACGTCAGTGATCGCCTTGACGTCGGCCGCTGTGTTGAACTGAACGCCTGCGAGAGCCATCGAGGCGAAGCAACTTGTCGCTCCGATCACCATTCCGCTCTTCAAGCCGCGCCGTATGTTGCCCATGACGAGATCCTCCCTGATTTTGTCGATTTCGAGACCTTACAAACACCGCGCCTTTAGCAAAGGCAACGGTTTTGTGGCCTCAAAACTTGGAGCCGGTCAGCCCCGGGGACGGTCAAATTGGGCGAGGAGCAGCCGCGATCGCGCCACAACTCGCTAACAGGATGGGGGATCTCGCCATAATTTCCCATCGCGAAGATCAAACTCGTTCCGCCATCAAAACAAACCCGAATGAAAATTAAATTTTTCGAAAGCGGGCTCTTGTCGC
Source organism: Sphingomonadaceae bacterium (assembly GCA_947476425.1). Classification (GTDB taxonomy): domain Bacteria; phylum Pseudomonadota; class Alphaproteobacteria; order Sphingomonadales; family Sphingomonadaceae; genus CANJQJ01. The sequence continues at coordinate 17,924 of CANJQJ010000045.1, forward strand.
ATCCGCATTTCCGGCGTCGCGAACGACACTGAATTCGACGAGCCGGTTGCCAAGGGCGTTGATGAAGTGGCATTTGCCGTTACCTGGCTTCATCCAAATCCGGTTGTCGCAGCGATCGTCGCGCTGAAGTGCGATAACTAAACCAAAAAAGAGGAGAGTATCTGTGGGAGGCATTGATTCGGCCGCGGCGGCAAGCGTCGACAGCCATGATCGGGATGTGACGCTTCTGACCGAATGGCTTGAGAACAATCTTGGCGGCACTGATGTCACGTTGCAGAAGCAACGCCGCTGGCGCCCGATCTGGAACGCCGAAGTTACCCAGAATGGTGTTCGCCGGAAGTTCATGCTCAAGGGCGATCGCACCTGGCCGACCCATCCCTACCCGCTGGACTATGAGATGCGCATGCAGCGCACCTTGCATGAGAACGGAATTCCGATTCCGGAGATCATCGGCATGTGCCGCGATCCCAACACGATCGTGATGGAGTGGATCGAAGGCGGTCGCGAAGCTGGCCTGATGACACACGCGATGGAAGACGCATCGGTGATGACTGACGATCGCTGGCAGGCGTCATTGCTCTACATGGAACTGCTCGCCAAAATGCATCGCATCCCGCCTGAGAAATTCGTTGCCGCCGGTGCCATCCTGCCAGTCGGTGAACGCGAACTCGCGCTCAATCACTACGAGCGCTTCCATCCGATGACGGCCACGGTCGGAGTCACCCATCCGTTCCTCGAATTCTGCCTGGGCTGGATGCGCCGCAACGTGCCGAAAGGCCGCAGCACCATTTCCTTCCTGACCGGCGATTGCGGGCAGTTCATGTCGGATGGCCCCAACCTCACCTGCATGATGGACGTCGAGATTGGCCATCTCGGCGATCCTATGCGCGATCTCGCTTGTTATCGCGGGCGCCATCCGTTCGAGAATATGGGCGATATCCCGGCACTCTATCGCCATTATGAGCAGGCAGCTGGCGTGCCCAATGATTATGATGCGCTCGCCTATTACACCGTCGGCTTCCTCGCTGAAGCGATCTACGGTCCGATCTTCGGCATGCACGAGACCGGGCGTGGCGGCGACTGGGTGGAAAGCGCCATACAGGTCGCGGTGATCGGACGGCGTACGATGGACGCGCTCGCCGAGATCATCGGAATCGAACTCGACACGCTGACACTCCCCGAACCGGAGCCAACGCCATTCGAGGACATGGCCTTCGACAAGCTTACGGCCGATCTCAAGCGCCTTCCGGAAACTGAGGCTCTCCCAGGCTGGCAGCGCAATATCATGGTCTCGATTCCGACTTTCTTGCGAAACCGCATGCACTATCGCAACTGGGCCCAGCGCGAGGACCTGATCGACATCGCCGCGGTGATTGGCGAACCTGTGCACGACGCGGTTGCCGCTGACGCCGCACTGCTGCGTTTCATTGCAGCGTCGGGACCCGAGCAGGACGCCGCGCTCACCCGGCTCTTTCATCGCATGTCGCTTCGCCAGTGCCTCATAATCGCTGGACCTGACGCGCCGGACCATCTGGCGCTCACGCCCACTGACCCAATCCTTCATATGAAAAAGCGCTGATCGATTCCGCCGCCATGCCATTGAAGGCGTGGCGGCGGCAGCTTGACGTTACCAGTCGTACCATTTAATGTACGCTGCGATGCAGCAATGGCGCTGCATCGCCTGCGCGCCCGACGTGAAATTCCGGGCACTCATATTTCGACAGCAGTGTGGCTGTTTAGGGGACCACCGGTCCTCTTATGGTCATCGCATGTCGGAGGTGTTTGCAGATGGAATTTGGCAAGTCGGAAAAATATTTCTCGCCCGGATCGGCATTGCCGCGCCGGCTAGCGAGTCGCCAGCGAAGCGATCAGCAGCACCAAAAGCCCCCAGCAAAGCACCTTGAGGAACAGCAGGGGATTGCGGTCATAGAGCGAAAGCGGGCGATGCCGCGCGCCCACGGCACGAGAGCCTCCGTCCTCCAGGATCCTCAGCAGTTCTACGATGTCCCCGAAGCGATCATCGGGATTGACCGCAACGGCCCGCAAAAGGGCTGCGTCAAGCCAGGCAGGCATGTCGGGCCGGTAGCGGGACGGAGGCGTTGGCGCCTCGAACCGCGGCCTGCTGAAGGCTTCGACCTCGCCATAAGGGTAGCGTCCGGTGAACATGTAATAGAGCGTCACGCCAAGCGCGAACTGGTCGCTCGCTTCGCTGCCATGCTCGCCCTCGTAAAGTTCGGGCGCCATGTAGGTTGGCGTACCGGGCACTTCGCTGTCGGTAAAATCCTCGATCCTTGGCAGCCTTGCTACGCCCAGGTCGATAAGCCGAAGCCCGCCATCTTCGGTGAGAATGACATTGTCCGGTTTTATATCGCGATGGATGATGTGAAGCCGGTGCAATGCAGCAATCCCGCGCGCCAACCGCGCCGCAACCGAGACGCCGTCGTCGATTGCCATGGCTGGCCTGCGACGAACGCGCTGGTCGAGGGTTTCGCCGGCATAATAAGGCATGGCAACGTAGAGACGGCTTTGCCGATCGGCGGACAGGTCGATCGCTTCGCCGACAAAGGGGCTGTGAACGCGCGCGCCCACGATGGCCTCCCGAATGAATGCGAGCCTGGCTCCTTTTTCGGACAATTCCGACGTCTTGGGAAATTTGAGAACGATGTCCGTATCGGTCAGTGGATCGCTGGCCTGGAAGATACGGGCGTAACGCCCTTCGCCGAGCAGCCGGTCGAGCGTGTAGCCATCGATGCAATCGCGAAGGCTTGGCGGAGGCAGCACCGGCAGTCGTTGCGCCAATCCTCCGATCTCGACATGATCAGGCGAGGGCAAATCGATGATGTCGATCACGATCGCGGTCGCGTTATCCTGCGAACCAGCCGCCAGCGCCGCATCCACGATCGCCACTGCGTCGCTCTCGGCGGACTCGCGACGCTCCATCAGCGCGGCCAGGATCTTGGTCGAAAGCGTACCATGAACTCCGTCGCTCGTGATGAGGATGCGGTCATGCGGCGCGAGCGGCTGGCTGCGCTGGTCGAGCCGGAGATGCGGCTCGATGCCAACCGCCCGATAAAGCACATGGTGAAGGTCGGGCTGCGGCAAGACATGGTCTTGCGTCAATTGGGTCAGGATCCCATCGCGAAAATGCCAGGCTCGCGTATCCCCGACATGGAGGATGTGCGCGCGGCGGCCACGCAGGATCACCGCAGTAAAGGTCGTCGCCGCTCCTTCCAGATTGGCATCGTTGCGGCCCATGCTGTTGAGCCAGCGATTATAACCATCCTGTTGATTTGCGTTGAGAAGTGACCCGGGAGAGGTATAAATTTTCACTGAGAATTGACCCATGTTTTCCTCCCCCCTGGCTGGCAGTCGGGGGGTATCGGAGTGATCTACATGGACTTACTCAGTGTGATCCGTCGCTGGCATTTCAG
>CANJQJ010000046.1 GCA_947476425.1 Sphingomonadaceae bacterium
ATGCGATCGCGGGAAAAATGGCTTGATCCGGCGCATCTGCACCTCGCTCAGCATAAACAGATCGTCCACAAGCAGCACCTCCTGGTGCCACCATTGAATCAACCCTCAGCCCATCATGCAAGCAATTTAACAGGTCCTGACCCTAGAGGTGTTACTGAATAAGTCATCCTCGCGAATGTCGAACATGCTTCGCCCCTTATAATCGATAACGCACCGGATGCCCCTAGCCCCTGATTTTCAAGATGCGCGAACGCGCGATTTCCGCACTCGTTTTTCACTCAACTCCGAAGGCTTGAGTATGGTCAAGATCACCCTCCGCCGGATCCGGAATCCCAGTGCTTCATACAAGGCGATGGCGCTCTCGTTCACCTCATAGGCATGCAGGAACGGCATTTCTCGGCGCTCCAGGATACGCCCGGCGACGAGATGCATGAGAGCATGGGCATAGCCCCGGCCGCGGTGGTCCGGATGGGTGCAGACGCCGCTCACCTCGACAAAGCCCTCGAGCTTCATCCGCTCGCCCGCCATCGCGACGAGTTGGCCCTGCCAACGGATGCCGATGAAACGGCCCAACCGGTGGGTCGCAGTCGAGAAGGGGCCGGGCCGGGTGAGGGTCGCGAGCGCGATCATCTCGGGGGCCTCGGCATCGGTCAGCACGGAGACTTCGAAATCGTGATCGGCTCTTCCGATCGAGTCCGCGATCATCTGGCAGCAGGGTGCACTTGCGGCGATCGTCATTCCCAACGGGGCCTCGACCGCCTCGGTCTCGACGATATAAAGACCGTTGGCGTCACAAGGCAGAGCGGCAAGGGAAGCAATATCCTCTGGAGCGTTAGAGACTGCGGCGGCGAAGGGGCCATATGAGGGTGCCATGCGAAGCGCGCGGTCATGACCCACGGCACATGCGGACAGACGGCTCCTCAGCGCATTCCAGACTGGACGGTCGAGCGCGGAGTCATGCATTGTCATTCAATCATCCTCCACAGCTTTCCCCCTAGCCGCCCGACATCTGGCATTTGCGCAGCAATTTTCCCACGAGCCCGCAAGGTTCCGGGTTTATTCTCCAAACGTCAGGTTGGGCGAGGCAACGCGATCAATCCGGCTATCATCGCTTCCTCTATCATCGTGGTCTCGTTCTTGACCGAACTGTTTGTCCTTTAAACATGCTATTTGACCGGCTTCGATCCGGTCTTCAGCTTGTAGACCATGACATTGCGATAGACCTGCCCGGGATCAAGGCGCGCACTTCCGAATGCGGGTTGGTTGACCGTGTCGGGAAAAGTCTGGGGTTCCAGCGCGATCGCGTCGCCTTCGCGATAGATACGATTGGCCTTCCCCGCGCTCGTTCCATCCAGGAAATTGCCGGAATAGAATTGTAGCCCGGGCTGGTTCGACCAAAGTTCGAAGCTGCGACCGGAGACGGGCTCGGTGACGCTAGCCATCAGGTGGAGTTCCTTGGTGACGCTTCGGCTGATCACCCAGTTATGATCATAACCGCGTCCGAAGACGATTTGTTCATCACGCGCGTCCCGGACGCGGTCGCCTATTGCCCTCGGCTTCCGGAAATCAAAGACCGTGCCCTTAACCGAATGAACCTCTCCAGTTGGAATAAGAGTTACATCTACAGGCAGATAGGTTTCGGCTGGTATGGTCAGCACATGCCCCATCGCGCCGCGAGCAGCGCCCTCGCCCGCGAGGTTCCAATAGGCGTGGTTGGTGATGTTGGCGACTGTGGGCGCGTCAGTGGTTGCCCTATATTCGATGGTGAGCGCGTTGCCTTCGTCGAGCGTGTAGGTCGCGGTGACGGTCAACGTACCGGGATAGCCTTGATCGCCATCCTTACTGACATGGCGCAGCGTGACATGCGCCGATTTGGACTCTGCCTTGGCTTCGACGACTTCCCACAGCACCTTGTCGAACCCGATCGTGCCGCCGTGCAGCGCGTTGACGCCGTTATTGACCGGCGTCTGGTAATCCTTGCCGTCGAGCGTGAACCGTCCCTTGGCGATACGATTGGCGACTCGACCCACCGTGCTGCCGAAATATTGAGGCTTGGCGAGATAGTCATCGAGCGTCGCGTAGCCGAGCGTGATGTCGTCGCGCTTGCCATTCCTGTCGGGCATGACGAGCGCCTGCAACGACGCGCCATATGCGATGATCGTCGCGGAAATGCCATTGTGATTCGAGAGCCGGATTGCGGCAACGGCGCGTCCGTCGGGCATCATGCCAAACACCGACTGGTTGATATCGGCAGCGAGCGCGGGAGCGGCACCAATCATCAGCACCATAGCAATAATCTGTCCAAATAGGCTTCTTGTCACGGCAATCCTCCTTGGTTCCGGTTCATGAATCTCGCCTGCACTTGAATATTTCTCTACGGTCAACAAGCACTCTTCATTCAAGTTAAGACCAACCCGGCCGTCCAATTCATGCCCGACCATGCAGCGTGAAAGGGAGTGTCGTCGCGCACGATCGTCCCGGCGACCCGCTCCAGCCATTGCTCTTCGAGCTTGAACGCTTCGTCCCAACATCGCGCGATGACGCGTGCGCGATCCGCAGCATCCCCGCCATCCAGTACGGCCGCGACCCGAATGCGGAACAAGGCCTCGAGATCATCGCGCTCCGAACTGATTTCGGCCAGAAACTCCGTAAACCCTCGCATCAGCGCCGCGCGATGCAATCGCTCGTGCCGCCACCACAGGGTTGCCGGATCGAAGCGCCCGGTGGGAAGAGGTCCGATGGGAGGAAGCCCGACGTCCATCAGCACCGGTTTGAAGATCGAAACGCATGCAGCCGCCGTGCCGGTTATCCAATGTACCGCAGCCTGCCCCCCCAGTTCCGAGACCATCGATCCAGTCGTCTGCCCGCCGCCGAGATTGGCCTTGGCGTGTATGCACAGGCCATGGATCAGCGCGCTTTCCGGATCCCAGGCCGCGCCTGAAGCATCGCATCCGCCATGGTCACGCAACACGCACATCATATACGCCGCATCGATCTGACCAGAACGCTCGTCGAGCAACATCATCGCCCGCGCGCGACGTTCGCATGCCTGGCCGATATGCTGCCGCTCCACATCGGCCAAGAACGCGGCATAATCGGGCGTTCCACTGCCATCCCAGCCAAAATTGCGAACGAGCTCAGCCATTCCAGCGCTGGCACGATCGGCTTCCTGGCCGATCGAGTAGCAATTCGAAATCGCATGCACGCCACGCACCCGCGCTACGACCCATTCGCGCCCGATCGTTTCGAGCACGAACGCCTCTTGCGCGTCCGCGATCATGAAGCTGTTGTTATAATAATTGGGTGTCAGATGACCGCAGTTTCCGCCTTGGCCGTAACGCTCGAGCAACGCAGTGACGACCGTTACCGCCTCTGCGGCGGTGGAGGCGCGCTCGAGCGCGAGCCGGATGAGATCCATGCCGATCAGCGCCGGCGTCTCGGGCGCAGCGTTGCGCGCGTGCAGCCCTTCATTGCCGATCACCACGCCATGTTCATTGGCTCCCATTTCCGCCCCCCAGATCCAGAAAGGGCGGCAAAGGAGAACGGCATGCGTATGCGACACCTGCGGAATCGTGATGTAGGTGCATGCGAGAAGAGCATCAGGCGCATGGTCCGCGCTCGGGAAATACTCCACCCCCTGCGCCTCATTACGCTGCCGGTCGCTGTTCTTGCCGAAAAGCATGATCCCGCCAGCAGTCTGCGAAGGTGGGGCCAAAATCGTATCGCACATCTAAAAAGGCTCCGTTTATCGACAGGAATTATTAATATTATAATATGCGGCACGCATCAACTGTCGCCGTTCGATGTCGAGTCAAAAATCCCCGATAAAATCGCAGATATTTTGGATCGTTCAGTGCTTGATTGGGCGTTTCGGGCCAGCTGCTCGACATTCGAAACTCGATGCAACATCGATGGAGCCACGCCCCTTGTATCGGGCCACCTGCGGGTAGGGACATAAGGGTCGGGATCGTTTCACGACGCCCGAAGTGTCCCGCAACTCTGAAAGCAGTGCACCGGGGGCTTTGCCCTTTTCCACCCAGTCGATCAGCGTATCCAGCTTGAGGACAGGCTGGGGACCATCTCCGCCGCCACAATGCGCGACATTGGGCGCAAGATATAATCGCAGAAATTCATTGGTTCGGGCAGCTCCGAGCTTGTGCCTGATGGCATCGACATAATCGACGGTGCCGCCGGTAGACACGTCCTGGTCCATCATCCCGTGCCACAAAATCGTTTTGCCCCCAGCTGCGGCAAACGCGGAAAGATCTGGATTCCCCGTATTATAGACCTGTCCATATTGCTCGACCGATTGATCGAAGAGTTCCTCAAACGTCGCCCCATCAAGCTTGTCTGGATCCCAACGGGGATTTTGCAGCAGGAAATATCTGAACCACTGGGTAATGAAGTCGTTCGGCTTGCTCTGTGGCGGATCGCCCTCTGTTGCCGCCTCGAGGTCGAAACTCGCGCCGAGCGGAATGCCGGTCCAAAGTCGCGTTCCGTCACGCCGGCGCGGGCCGTCCCAGATCCGACGAATGACCTCGGCATCGCGCGCGTCAATTGTTCCGCAAGGGGTAACCGTGCCGATCAGCCTGCGCGAATCGAAATGGCATAGCTGCGGCGCGCCGACGAGACCGTCCTTGAGGCCATCGGCGGCATCGCAGACCGCGATGACCGCCTTGCGCGCGGCTTCGAACTTGCAACTCGCCACTGGCTGCAACTCGTGCATCACGACATGCGGCCACATCACCGCCGCGAGGAAGTGCGCCCAACTCACTGCCGGTCCACCTGAGATTACGCCATTATAATCGCCAGGATAACGCTGTACTTCTTCCTGACCCTGACGCCCGCCGGACGAGCAACCCACGAAATAGGCATGATGCGGCCTCGCCCCATAGTAGGCCGCTGCCACGGCCTTTCCTGTGACGGTCATTTCATGCACGCCACGATAACCCAGATTACGGATCGCGCTCCAATCAAGCCGGCCATTGGCGTCCAAAGCAAATGCGCCTTCGGGTTCATCGGGAGCGAAGTGGTGCCCGGCATCGGTCGAACCCACCGCGAAGCCTTCAGGCGCATAGAGCAGGCTTCCCAGTGTCCCGGCAGTGAAATTGCCACCGCCTACGCCGAGAAACCTGCCATTCCATCCCTCGACGGGAAGACGAATCCAGATCGTCGTAACATGCGAAGCGAGCGGGTGGGCCACTTCAACCGTGACCTGACACCAGCGCTTGGCCAAACCGCTGGCCGGTACGTTCCGCGCATCCACGACGGTACCGAATTCGCGAGCGAGCGCCCCCTTCAACCCCGCGCAATCCTGCCCGGCCCGGATTGCATTCACGGAAGCAGATGGCTGGCCACTTTGCACTTTAGGGCCAACGGCAAATCCCGCGCTAGCCAGCGCGACAAATGCACAGGCGAGAATCGTTATCGGCTTTATTTGCATCGCAACATCCTGTGGCTTGGCAGAATTGGTAGCATCCCAGAAACCTCAGCCGCCGAACCGGCATGTCGGCAGTCCACGGCAGCCAGGGTCAACCTCGAACAGCGCGCCACCTGCCGGTTCGTCGACGCCGAGGGCAGCGGACGTGACGAACAGCCGATCGAGATCGGAGCCAGCAAAGGCGCAACTGGTAATCTGGGATGCAGGCAATGCGATCACGCGCTCGCGCTTGCCCAGCCCGTCGAAGCGGCCGACGCAGCCCGTACCCCAATGTGCGATCCAGAGACCCCCCTCAGCATCGAAGGTCATGCCGTCGGGGAATCCCCAGCCGTTCTCGAAGCGAATGAAAGTGCCGCGCGGGCCAAGGCTTGCGTCGTCGCGAAGCGCATACCGGAAGACGGTGCGCAGCTTTGTGTCGGTATGATAGAGCCAGTGCCCGTCAGGGCTGATCGCAGGACCGTTGGCTATGGTGTAGCCGTCGTCGACGCGGCTGATCGCGCCATCTGGATCAAGGCGATAGAGCGCGCCGGTCGGCAGGGCGCCATCCATCGGCATTGTGCCTGCCCAGATGCGACCGACCGCATCGGCCTTGGCATCGTTGAAGCGGTTGCCGGGGCGATCGGGCTCGGGCGAGGCGAGTGGTGTAATCCGCAACGGGTCGAGCGAGAGGTAAGCTATGCCGCTGCGGAAACCCGCAATGAACCCAGGCGCCCGTTCGCGCTCGATCACCCAGCCGATCGGCTCGGGCATATCCCAGCTTTTTACGCGATCATCCGCCAGCGACAGCCGGTTGAGGCGTTGTCCCAATATGTCGACCCAATACAGCGCATTTTCGCGCGCGGACCAAAGCGGACCTTCGCCGAGGATGTCACGGCGATCGCCTCCAAGGATCCGAACGTCGTCCATCAGCGACCATTCGGGCGAAATAGGGAAACGCGACCTTCCCTGCGGACTCCGATCTGCGTTGACGAATTTCGCTTTTGAACCATGGAGCGAGGCTCCTGATGGAGCACTTCGTCACCCTCAGGGCCCAATAGGCAGCTTCGCCTGAATTTCTCGTCTTCTTCTAGCCATATCATGACAAAATCTTGCTCCTTTATCTGCAACAAGTATGAAACCAACCGGCCTTCAGTGGCTGTCGCGTGGGAGGCCGCGCTGGGCGATGCGCTGGTATTTGAGGGCGGGTTCAAGCACCGCGCCGCCGTCGAACTGGCCGACGATGCCGCGCTGGATCTCCTGCCAGGGTGTCTGCGAGGCAGGATGGTCATAGCCCTTGGCATCGAGTTCGGCACGGCGACGGGCGAGTTCCGGAGGATCTACAAGCAAATCGACACGGCGTGCGCCAACATCGATACGGATGCGATCCCCCGTAATCACCAGCGCCAGCGTGCCCCCGACCGCCGCCTCCGGCGATGCATTGAGGATCGAGGGTGAGCCGCTGGTTCCCGACTGGCGCCCGTCACCGAGACACGGCAACACATGAACCCCGCCGCGGATGAGCGCCGCGGGAGGACGCATGTTCATGACCTCGGCGCCTCCCGGATAACCAACCGGCCCCGCCCCGCGCATGACGAGGATTGCGCGATCATCAATCCCCAGCGCTGGATCGTCGATGCGGGCATGATAATCCTCGGGGCCGTCGAATACGATCGCACGCCCCTCGAAAGCCTCTGGATCTGCCGGGTCGGAAAGATAGCGTTCGCGGAATTCATCCGAGACGACGCTGAGCTTCATTACTGCCGTGTCGAACAGGTTTCCGCGCAGCACGGTGAGACCGGCGGAAGCCTTCAGTGGCCGATCAAAGCTGCGAATCACCTCCCCGTCGCAATCGCGCGCTGCGGCAACATTCTCCGCCACCGTGCGGCCGTTGGCCGTCAGTGCCCCGCCATCGAGGAAGCCATTGCGCAGCAGTTCTGCCATCACCACGGGCAGGATCGCGATGACGATCGCGACGCAGGCCGCGATGCGGCCGACCAGCACGAGCCGCCGTTCGTCGCTTCGCCTGCCGAACTTGGCATAGAGATCGAGCGTGAAGATCGTCGCGATCGAGTTGATCTTGGACGCGGTCGACGCGATGATCGCCGCGATCAGCGCAGCGAAGACGAGGCCGAGCAGCCCGGCGGGCAGCAGCCGCATCATCGTGGGGTAGGCCTCGTCGGGCCGCGCGAGATCGGGGGCGAGCATCACTGCGGCGATACCGGGCAGCACGATGATCACCGGCATTACGAGCTTGTACACACCGACATCGTCGTGCCCAGGCAAGGCATCGCCCCGCAAAATCGCACGCGCGTTCTCATCAGCCTGCATGGCGGCAGCTTCGGTTGCACGACTTCCGGCGGCCTGGCGGGTCTAGTGGAAGCGATACCGATTGCTGGCGCGGGCAAGTTCAGGGTGATCGCGGTCGACTACAGGACATTGCCATCCAACCATTATCCGGCAGCCATCGAGGATGTCGCTGCGGTCTACAAGGAATTGCTCAAGACCTACAGACCGGAAGATGTGGGAATCTATGGTTGCTCCACCGGAGCAAATCTTACCGCAACTACCGTGGCATGGTTTCAAAAGAAACATTTGCCGACCCCCGGCGCCATCGGCCTGTTCTGCCAGGGCGCCAGCAAGGAAGACGTGTTTCAAGGCGACTCCTGGTATAGCGCGCACGCCCTGATGGGCGGCATGGTACCGTCGCCGGGGCAGGGTTTCCCGGACTCACCCTATATGAGCGGTACGAGCCCGACGGATCCGCTGGTGGCGCCGGTGGTCTCATTGGACGTGCTGTCCCGGTTTCCGCCCACATTGCTCGTCTCAGGCACGCGCGATATGGCAATGAGCGAAATCATATACACCCACCGCCGACTGGTTAAGGCAGGCGTCGATGCCGACCTGCATATCTGGGACGGGATGTGGCATGGCTTTTTTCTCGACGTGGATTTGCCGGAATCGCGCGAAGAATATGATGTGGTAACGAAATTCTTCGACAGGCACCTCGGAAAATCCGTCCCTAAGAAGGGCCGCAGCATCGCAGCTCTGGATCCTCAACCGAAGTAAACCCGACCCCGCATGCCGCCCAGCATCAAGCCGAGGGGATATGCACCAGCAGGCCGTCAAGTTCGGGGGTAACAATGATCTGGCAGGAGAGGCGGATATTCCGGGCCTGGTCCTCCTCGTCGAGCATCGAATCCTCGAGGTCCCGGGCCGGCGGAACGCGGGCTACCCAGGCATCGTCGAGCTGGACCTGGCAGGTGGCACATGCCGCGGAGCCGCCGCATTCCGCATTGATGCCGGGAACGCCGGTATCGACCGCACCGCGCATGACTGACGTGTCGATCGCCACGTCGCGAACATGATCGAAGCCGTCCGCCGTCCGATAGATAATCTTCGCCATGTTCAGGCCTTCCACACGAGGGGAAATTCGACCGGCTGCACGATGGCAGCCAGATAATAGGTGATGTCGGCATCGGGGGCGATGCTGAACTCCGGTATCTCCTTGAGGAACTCCTCGAGCGCGATCCGCATCTCGCGCCGCGCAAGGTGCATCCCGATGCACAGATGCGGTCCATAGCCGAAGCTCACATGGCGCGCGGCGCGATCGAGAATGACCTCCTCGGGATTGGGATATGCAACTGGATCGTGCCCCGCGAGGAACGTCGGGAGCAGGACCTTGTCTCCCGGCTTGATGGTGACGCCGGCCAGCTCCGTCTCGCGGATGCATTCGCGCGATGTCGCCACCGAAGCATAGACTCGCATCATTTCGTCGATCGCGGCAGGAATCATTTCGGGGTGGGCGCGCAGCGTCGATTGCTGGTCCGGGTTCCGGGCGAGATGGTGGAATTGCCACGCCATGTTGGTCGAAACAGTATCGAGGCCGCCAATGAACAGGTTGAAGCAGAATCCGAGCAGTTCGTCTTCGCTGAACTTGCGACCAGCCTTCTCCAGCTGGATGCCATAACTGATCAGATCCTCGCGTGGATTGCGACGGCGATCCTCGATTTCCTCGCGAAGATAATCGACGACCAGCTGCGTACCGTTGATCACCTCCTGGAGATCAGGCTCGTGGAGCAGCTTGTGTTCCCACAGCATGAACTGCGCCACGCGGTCCTGCGGCAGGCCCATCAGTTCGAGGAACACCTTGATCGGAAACTCGAAAGCGAAATCCGCCATGAAGTTGCAGCCACCGCGATCGCGGAAGCCAAGGATATATTCGCGCGCATAGCCGCGGATCTTGTCCTCCAGCGCGGCCATCCTCTTGGGCGTGAAGAGCGGATTGACCATCGTGCGCAGCGTTTCATGAATGGGAGGATCGGCCTCCGCAGGCACGAGATACCAGTCCTCGCCGATCATCCGCGCAAAAGGCGCGAAGCCGCGTGCGCAAAAATGGACGTTATCGTTATACACCTGATGGAGGAGGTCGACCGTCCGTGGCACCCACGCTCCCTGGATGCCGCTATAAGCTCGTTCCGCCCAGAATATTTCCGGGCCGTCGTGCATCGCTGGAATGAAACTGTGCGGCATCAGCTTGGTCGTAGCGCCCAGAATATAAGGGAACGGCAGGATCAATTCAGATGGAACATGCGCCGGTATCGGAACCAGATGCACCGGATCGACCGCAGGCGTGTCTATTTGATCGTAGAGAGCCAACTCCGGATACAGACTTGCCATTCCATTCTCCTATATTCATCGATTGCGGATCAACCCAGCGCGGCGACGAGCCTCGCGGTCTCATGGTCCTCGAACGCGGTGGTGAGTCGCAAGTGATTGAGGACATTTATCTCCCACCCATAATTGGCGATGTTGGTGGTGAGCCAGCCGATGTAGACGCCCCAGATCAGCGTACGGCGATATTCGACCCAGGTCTCTTCGAATGACGGCGGATTGGCGACGCCAAAGGCCGCAAGCCTGTCCAGATAGAAAGACAGGAGGTCGCGCTCATGCTTGCGGCGGGTTCCGATCGAAAGCCCGGTCGTGATGAGATAATTGACATCGTGCATGTGGTGGCCGCGAACGCACAGCTGCCAGTCTAGCAATCCTCCCTTGCCGCCTGGCAGCAGATAGGTGTTGCCGATGTGGGTATCGCCGTGAAGCAGCGTGTAGGGCAGGGTTTGCTGATGCTCCTGCAGGCGCCACGTTCCTCGCATGAGTTCGTCGCCGGAGGTCCCGAGGCGTTCGACGAGTTCGCGCTTGAAATTCTCGGTATCGATTTCCTGCTGGATCACGGGCGGCACATGATCGCGCATGAAGCGAGCAAGCGGGCCTTCGATATGCGTCTCCACCCAGGCGAGATCACTCGCAAAACGAGGACTCTGCCAGAAAAGCGCATGAAGCCGCGCGAGATTTTCGAGAATTCCCTCCATCTCGGCGACCGTGACCATCACCGACGCGTTGGGGAAACGGGCACCGCGGAGCGTCAGATCCTCAAGCAGCAGTCCAAACTGCTGCGTATCCGGATCGTACGCACCACCCAGACTCAAAGGTGCCTCGACTGAGCCAATCTCGGGCCGCAGCCAATTATAGAATTTGACCTCGTTTTCGTAGAGCGGACCGATCAGGAAATCAGGGCTGCGCCCCAGCTTGAACACGATGCGGCGAGGCAGATTCGGTGGGCTTTCCGCAGAATAGCGCAGGTCGAGAATCGCGCGCGCCGCTGTCGAGACCATGCCGTCGCCATAGGCCTTGCTGTCTGCAATTATGACCTCTTCGACCACAACCTCAGGACGCCAGGGACGGATAATCGCATTCAGCAGCGCCGGTGTGATATCGCTCGCGGAGTCAGGCATTTTCACGCTGGCGTTCGATGATACCGTCATAGGTTCGGTAGCGTTCAAGACGATCCTCCTCCATACCACGGGCATATGGTTGCCCGTTGGAACCGATCGCGCAGGCTGTAATCGTGGAGCAGGCGGCACACCTATCTTATGATAGTACACAACTATCCAATATAATTCGCAATTTTTGGCATCAGGCATAGCGAGGCGAGCGGGCAGCAGAACGCGGGTATGCCAGGCGAGGACACCCGAATGACGCATAGAATGCAGGGAAAAATCATCATCATCTCCGGCGGCGCCGGAGGGATTGGCAGTGCCATCGCGCGCCGGATGGCAGATGAGGGCGGAACCATCGTTGTTTCCGATATCAACATCGAAGGTGCCCAGGCGTTGGCCAAGGTGCTCGGCAATGATAGTTCGGCAGTCCATTTTGACGCCTATGACCAAGCGTCGATCGAAGCGATGGTGCAGTTCGCGGTCGATCGTTACGGTCGGCTCGACGTGCTCGTGAACAATGTTGCCGACACTTCGCTGACCTATGTCGACAAGACCATTTTGGATACCGACGTCGCAACCTTCGATCGATCGATCGCAGCGAACCTGCGGAGCGTCTTTATCGCGACAAAGGTGGCGCTTCCCCATCTGCTGGCCAATGGCGGGGGTGCGATCGTCAACATTTCCTCGGCGGCGGCGCTGTTCGGCGATAGCTGGCTGGTAAGCTATTCTGTCGCCAAGGCGGGCATACTCTCGCTCACCCGCAACACCGCCGTGCAATATGGCAAGCAAGGCATTCGTTGCAATTCAATCAGTCCCGGTTTCATCGCCCATGGCAAGGCGCGCGAAATGATGGCGGATACGATGAAGTCGGTACTCGACGTCTCCCATGTCACGCGCAACGGAGCGCCTGAAGACGTAGCCGCGCTTGCGACCTTCCTCGCCTCCGAAGAGGCAATGTTCATGAGCGGAGAAAATGTCATCTGCGACGGTGGCCATGCGATGGCGGCGGCATCCTGGCGGACTGGCGAGCTCAAGCTGGTCTGACGAAGGGCTGGCCGTCAGCTCTGGACTAAATGTCCCGAGGCAAGGATTCCGACAATAGCGCAGGCTTCGTCATTGTCCGAAGTATCGCCGGTGATCCCCACCGCGCCGATCGGAGCGCCATCAGCGTCCACCACGATTACACCACCCGCCGCCGGCACCACCCCGGACGGCGAGATCGGCCCGAGCGACGCAACGAATGTAGGGCGATCGGTTGCCATGTCTGCGATCTTGCGGGACGAGATGCCAAGCGCCAGCGCGCCGGAGGCCTTGGCGATCGCTATTCGGGGCCGCATCGTCGATGCGCCATCCTGTCGCTGGAGGGCAATGACATGCCCACCCGCATCGAGCACCGCCACCGTGAGCGGCTTGAGCTTGAGTTCTGCCCCTTCGGACATGGCCGCATCGATGATTGCATTGGCATGCTCGAGCGTAATCCGCGTCATTCCTGGCTTCCCTCCGAATATCGATCGATCATTGCGGGAGGCGTAGGGCCGCCCGTAGCCCAGTCCAGCAGTTCAACGACATGCACGACCGGCACCCCCGTCCAGGCGCCGATCTGGGTCGCGCATCCGACATTGCCAGTGGCGATCACATCGGCGCGAAGCTCTTCGAGATTTCCGACCTTGAGCCGCCCGAGCTCTCCCGCGATCTGCGGTTGCAAAATATTATAGGTCCCCGCCGAACCGCAGCAAAGATGCGCATCGCGGGGTACGCGCACATCATATCCAACCGACGCCAAAAGCCGCCTCGGCGCTTCGGTCACCTTCTGGCCGTGTTGCAAGGAGCAGGCGGCCTGATAGCCAACCTTGATGCCGCGATCGACGTGCGCGGGCAACTCGATTGCCGCAAGCATTTCGCTGATATCCTTCGCAAGCGCCGAAACGCGCGCCGCCTTCCGCGCGTAGGCCGGATCATTGCGAAGCATGAAGCCATAATCCTTGATCGTCGTCCCGCAGCCCGAAGCCGTGATGACGATAGCGTCGAGCCCCTCGCCATTCAGTTCTGCTGTCCAGGCGTCGACATTGCGGCGCGCCGCTGCAAGGCTCGCCTCTTCATGCCCCATATGATGCACCAGCGCGCCGCAGCACGCCTCGCCGTTGGCGAAGACGACATCGAAGCCCGATCGGTTTAGCAGCCGCACCGCAGCCTCCCGGATCTCGGGTCGTAGCACTGGCTCCGCGCATCCCTTCAGCAGGACAATCCGTCCCCGCGTCATTCTCGCGGGCGACGATGTCAGCGGCGCCGGCGGAGCAAGGCTTTTCGGGGCAAGATCGAGCATAGCCGCCAGCGGCTTCAGCCCATCGATGCTGCGCAGCATTCCCGTGAATGGCCGGCCGAACCTCGCAAGCCTGATCGCCATTCGAAAACGCGATGGGCTTGGCAACACATAGGCAAGTAGTCCGCGCACGAACCGTTCATGCCACGGACGACGATAACGGTTCTGGATATAGGCCCGCGCATGATCGACGAGATGCATGTAATCGACGCCTGACGGGCATGTCGTCGTGCAGGCCAGGCACGAGAGGCAGCGATCGATATGCTTCACCACCTCGGCTGTCGGCACGGCTTCGGCCTCGAGCATCTCCTTCATCAGGTAGATGCGGCCGCGCGGGCTATCCAGTTCGTCGCCAAGCAGGACATAGGTCGGGCAGGTCGCCGTGCAAAATCCGCAATGCACGCACTTGCGGATCGCCCCCTCCGATTGGGCCGTTGCTGGATCGGCGAGCTGCGCGGGTGAGAAATCAGTCTGCATGCGTTGAATCCGCGAACCTGCCAGTGTCGAAAACGCCAGCGGGATCGAATGCCCGGCGGACTCGCTGCTCGAGCGCCGTCACACCGGGGGACTGGGGTTGCAGCGCGCATACCCGCGCGCGCATCGCTTCCGGCGCGCGCACCAGCGTCGCATGCCCACCGGCCGCCAGCGCGGCATCGCGAACCCGTTGTTCCCCGTCGGCAAGCGCGAGCCAGACCAGCCCGCCCGCCCAGTCGCACAGCCATTGCGCACCGACTGGCTCCATCGCCTCAACAACAGAACAAAGCGCGCTGGGCGGTACGTTCAGTCGCCACAGCGGCAGATCTGCGGGCAGCGCTGAAACAGTCATCATGTCGTGCCAGAAGCGATCGGCTTCTTCCATGACATGCGTCCGTCCGAAACCAACGAGAATATGCCGCAACGCTCCGGATCGCGCTTGAACCGATGTCGGAAAGCCCTCCAGGCGTAACGCAGTCAAAGACGTTTCGCGCCCCAAGCCACGGGGGCAGTAGGCCGCTGCTGCGATCTCCAGCGGCGCGCCTAGCGACCGGGACATTGCTGCCTGCGCCTGCACAGGCGACAATCCCTCGACGGCCAATGTCGTCGTGACGCGTCCTCGCGGCAACACCTTCAGAGTCACCTGCGTCAGCGCCACCAATCTGCCCCAGCTGCCGGAGACCAGCTTGGAGAGGTCGTAGCCCGTCACGTTCTTGACAACTTTCGCGCCCGCAATGAAGCGTTCGCCCCGCCCGGACACCGCTTCGAATCCCAGCAGATGGTCGCGTACGCTGCCACGAGAAAGTCGCCGTGACCCGGCGGTTCCAGCCGCGACGGTCCCGCCGATCGTCGACGCCCCGACCGGGCGACCATAGACCGGGCCCATGTCGAAAGGCTCGAAGGCGAGCATCTGCTCTTCCGACGCGACGAGCGCCTGCACCTCGACCAACGGCGTGCCCGCGCCGACCGTCAACACCAGTTCGGCAGGATCATAATCCACCACCCCCGAAAACCCGGTCATATCGAGCAGGCTAGCCTCGCGCGACGCGCCGAAATCGACCTTGCTGCCGCCACCGACGATTTCGAGACGGGTCCCGCTCCTGCCAGCGGCCCCAATAACTGCGGCAAGCTCGTCCACGCTGGAGGGGCGGATCGCGGGGCGGCCGGTCATCAGAATCGCGGCAGGTCGGCATGCGGCAACCTGCCGTGATGGACATGCACCCGCCCCAGTTCGGCACAGCGATGCAGCGTAGGAAACACCTTGCCCGGATTAAGCAGCAGCTTGGGATCGAAGGCGCATTTCACCCGCTGCTGGTGGGCCAGGTCGATCTCCGAATACATCACCGGCATCAAGTCGCGCTTCTCGACCCCGACGCCATGTTCCCCGGTCAACACGCCACCCACCTCGACGCACAGCCGCAATATGTCGCTGCCGAACGCTTCGGCGCGATCCAGTTCGCCCGGGACGTTCGCGTCATACAGGATCAAGGGATGAAGATTGCCGTCGCCGGCATGGAAAACATTGGCCACACCGAGACCATATTGGAGCGAAAGCGCGTTCATCCGCTGCAGCACCTCGGGAAGCCGCCGGCGCGGGATTGTCCCGTCCATGCAATAATAGTCCGGCGAAAGGCGACCAACGGCCGGAAAGGCCGCCTTGCGGCCCGCCCAGAAAGCGAGGCGCTCCGATTCGTCCCGCGAGATTCGGCACGACACGGCTCCATCGGCAAGCGCGATGCGCTCGACCTCGCCGATGAGGAAATCGCATTCCGCTTCCGGACCGTCCAGTTCGACGATCAGCAGCGCTTCGACATCGAGAGGATAGCCGACATTGACGAAAGCCTCCGCCGCGTGGATCGCGGGTCGATCCATCATCTCCATGCCTGCAGGGATGATGCCGCCCGCGATGACGTCCGCGACGCATTTGCCGGCCTCCTCGACGCTGGCGAAGCCGATCAGCACCGCGCGGGCGGTTTCGGGGGTCGGCAATATGCGCAGCGTCACCTCGGTCACAACACCTAGCAATCCTTCCGATCCGACGACCACGCCGAGCAGGTCGAGCCCCGCCGGATCGAGTTGACGACCACCCAGCCGGACGATTTCGCCATCCATCATGACGAGCTCGACCCCGAGTATGTTGTTCGTTGTCAGACCATATTTCAGGCAATGAACCCCGCCGCTGTTTTCGGCGACATTGCCCCCGATCGAGCAGGCGATCTGGCTCGAAGGGTCCGGAGCGTAATAAAAGCCATTCCCCTCCACCGCCCGCGTGATCGCGAGATTGGTGACCCCTGGCTGAGCGATAACGAGCCGATCCGAATAATCGATTTCAAGGATCCGCTTGAACTTGCCCAGGCCAAGCAGGACGGCATCGGCAAGGGGCAGCGCGCCACCCGACAGCGATGTACCCGATCCGCGTGGTACGACCTTCACGCCTTCCGCATGGCACCAGCGCAGGATGGCGGAAACCTGCGCCGTGGTCTCGGGAAGCACCACCACCATCGGCGGCTGGCGATAAGCGGTCAGTCCATCGGATTCATAGACACGCAACTCGGCCGGGGAGTCGATGACACCCTCGCCCGACACGATTGTGCGCAGCGCAGCGACGATTTCGGAACGACGCGCGATCACCGAGAAATCCGGCGTGGGCATCACCAGGGACATTTTCGTCTACCCCTTATCACGCAATCATTTTCCAGCGGGATGCCCATTCGATATCCTATAGCTTCGGTCAGGCCACTGCGCACGCATATCCGGAATCGGACCATTTAACAGACCGTCGGATACGCCAATTGACAGCCGTCGGCACCGCTGGCACCTCCAATGGATTCACATTTTCAGCACGATTATGCATGCCTTGAGAGAAGGCGGCACAGGGAGAGGATATATGAGAGGACTTGAAGGCAAGGTGGCAATCGTCACCGGCGGAGCGGGTCGCATCGGCATTGCCGTAGTTCGCCGATTGGTCGAGGAAGGCGTTCGCGTCGTGGTCGCCGATATCAATGAGGAAGCCGCCGTCGCAGTCGCAGCGGAACATGGCGACAATGCGATCGCAATCACCTTCGATTCAGCGGACGCCGCATCGATCGAACAGATGGTCGCGCACTCGGTCGCGCATTTCGGCAGGCTTGATATCCTCCACAACAACGCTGCCTATGTCGCGCTTGGCAAAATGGGAAGCGACCTCGATGCACTGGGCACTTCGATCGATCTCTGGGAAAAAACCATGAAGATCAATGTCGATGGGTATTTTCTCGCATGTCGCTTCGCCCTGCCCCACCTCATCGCAGGCGGCGGCGGCTCGATCATCAACATGAGTTCCGGCTCGGGCCTTGTCGGCGATTATTGCCGGATCGCCTATGGCACGTCGAAAGGCGCGGTCGCTACGCTCACCAAATATGTCGCGGCCCAACACGGCAAGCAGAAGGTCCGCTGCAACGCGATATCGCCGGGGATGCACGCAGACGACAAGCTCCGCGCGCTAGTTCCCAAGCTGGTCGAACTCAATGAAAAGCACAGCATGCTGCCCTGGATTGGCCATCCGGATGATATCGCATCGCTGGTGGCCTTTCTTGGCTCCGATGAATCGCGCAATATCAGCGGCCAGAACATCGTCATCGACGGAGGCTCGCTCGCCCACAATACCAGCATGATGGACGCTATCGAACTCGATTCCCTTTATTCCTGACGGTTTCAGAGCCCGATGCCCGAAGCAAGAAATCATCGGCGGCGCAACAATCATGCATGATATTTATCAATACGCATAACTTGACTATTTTTCCATGATGGCTATGGGAAGTCAGGAGAGTATCGAAAAAGGAGCGGCCACCGTGAAGACTTCATATTTGGCAATGACGGGATATGACGGCCCCGCACCCGGTTTCGAGATCTGGCCAGCGCCTTCTTACCATTGCGAACCGTCGGTAGCGGTTTCGTCGGTGGAGCGCACGCTGTCGCTGTGCGAACTTGCCGAGGCGCTAGGGTTTGACGGTATCACCGTGGCCGAGCATCATTATGCACCCTATATGATGACGCCCAATCCAATGGTGATGGCTGCGGCCATCACCCAGCGCGTCAAGCGCGCCCGCATCTCGCTGATGGGTCCGCTCGTTCCTCTGAACAATCCGGTACGCATCGCCGAGGAACTGGCCATGCTTGATGTGCTAAGCGGTGGACGCATCTCGGTGATGCCGTTGCGCGGCACCCCCAACGAACATCAAACCTATGATACGCATCCCGAAAAGACTCGCTCGATGACCCAGGAAGGGATCGATCTCGTCATAAAGGCGCTGCAGGAAACGACTCCATTCTCGTGGCACGGCGAAAATTATAACTACAACACGATTTCGATCTGGCCGCGTCCGGTCCAGGCCCATATTCCGATCTTCGGCTCGGGAAATTCAGAAGAATCAATCCGCTTCGCAGCCGAGCGAAGGATCGGCATCGGCTTTTCATTCGTGCCGGTCGAGATCGTCGGGGATTGGGTGGAACTTTACCGCCGCGAATGCGCCCGCTTCGGGTGGGAACCAACACCTGCTCACATCATCTATCGCGGGATCGCTTACCTGGCCGATACCGACGAAGCCGCAGACGCTGGGATGATGGCGCATTTCGGGCGCCAGAAGGAAGAGCAGGCCAAGCTTCAGTCGGAAACCATGGGCGGCCCGCCACTCAACAGCCTGATCCTCAGCAAGGCTTTCTTCTCGGGCTCACCAGCGACCGTTATCCAGATATGCGAAACGCTTTCGGATGTCGGCGTCGGCATGATCGATACCGTCTTCTCGCTCGGATCTCATGACGAACAGGTGAACGCCATGAAGCTCTTCGCTAGCGAGGTTATCCCGGTCATCCACGGTTGGAGCGACACCCACTTCGCACGTTCGCTGTCACCGATATCCGCGGTCGCCTGACCGCGACCGACAATGACCGTTTACCGCACATCCAACCTTGCCGATTGAATGCGTCGCAAAGCCGAGTAGTGCTTAGGCACAATATTCGGAGAGGACACAAATAGCATGGATCTCGGCATCGCGGGTCGCACTGCGCTAGTTCTGGGCGGAAGCAAGGGCATTGGCAGGGCGACCTGCCGGGAACTCGCCGAGGCAGGCGTCAATATCGCAGTGGTCGCGCGCGGGCAGTCAGCAATCGACGAGACGGTCGCGGAAATCACGGCCATGGGGGTGCGTGCCGTCGGTATCTCCGCTGATCTCTATCTCTTCGAAAGCTACAACAAGGTCATCGACAGCTGCACGGCGGCGATCGGCGCACCGGACATCGTGATCTACAACATGGACCCTCCCCCGCCGGGCGGGTTCAATGATATTGACGAAGATCAGCTGGCCCACGCCTATCACACCGTCGTGCTCTGCTATTCGCGCATGCTGCGCCTGGCGTTGCCGCACATGCAGGCCCAGCGCTGGGGCCGCATTGTCACCATCGGCTCCGGCGCGGCCAAGCAGCTCGTCCGAAGCTCGCTGAATTTCGGCTACATCCTGGCCAACACCACCCGGGTCTCGGCGGCCGCGCTCGCCAAGACGGTCGCTGCCGAGGTCGCGCCCTTTGGGATCACCATCAACACCATCGGCACCGGCCTCATCGAAAGCGGGCAATCGACCCGCTGGATACACGAACGCGCGGTCGAGCATGGCATCGCCGACGAGGAGTTTGCTGCGGGCATGGTATCCCATATCCCGGTCGGCCGGAAAGGCCAGCCCGAGGAAATGGCATCGCTATGCGCTTATCTTTGCTCGGCCCGAGCAGCCTACACGACAGGAGAAACGATCCTGTGCGACGGTGGCATCACCAACTCCATCCTCTAGGTTCGGCGGGATCCCGGCTCGGATAGCCGGCCGGGATTTCCATTGCGTGGTGATGCGTAAGGGTCGTCAGTCCACCCCGCGCATGATCGTCGAATCAAAATACTCGTCGAGCCTCGCGATTTTCCCGTCCCTTACCGTGGCGATCAGCAGGAAAGGCGTTTCGATCGGCCCGCTGTCGGTATCGCCGACCAGCGTCGCCTGTTC
Source organism: Sphingomonadaceae bacterium (assembly GCA_947476425.1). GTDB lineage: Bacteria > Pseudomonadota > Alphaproteobacteria > Sphingomonadales > Sphingomonadaceae > CANJQJ01. The sequence goes on from CANJQJ010000046.1 coordinate 20,014, forward strand.
GACGAAGCCGCCGGCATGATGCATCACTCGAACGTCGCGATATTGCACGTTGCGGAAACTTGTCCGGCTTGAATCGAGGGTGGCGCGATAAGCATCGCGATCATGTTCGACACCTTCGTAATTATACCAGACCACGGCATCGTCGGACAGCATTCCAACGATGTCGTCGGTGACGCAGGAGCGGCATGCCGCCTCCCAACGGCGCGACAAGTCGATGATGTCGTCGAGCGCGGAAGCGTTCATCATTCCCCCCATGAACCACCGGCCACATAGGCCTCGAACTGATCGCGATTGTCGGCGACATGCGCGAACGCCTTCGTCACGCCACCATCGACCCGCATGATCTGGCCGGTCACGAAACGCGCGTCGGACGAAGCCAGGAACGCGACCATTGCAGCGATATCCTCGGGATCACCGAGATCGGGCGTCAGGTGATGCCGAGTCACAGCCTTGATCAGTTCCGGCTGCGACTTTCGCGACGTCTCGGTCGGCACCATGCCAGGCGATATGACATTGCAGCGCACGCCTTGCTTGCCATATTGCGCGGCGACATAGAGCGTCAGCGTGTTCACCGCCGCCTTGGATGCGGCGTAAGCCGATCGCGCAAGATCGCCCAGCAGCGACGCCCCCGAACTGGTGTTGATGATCGCCCCATCGCCCGACTTGATCAGTGCTGGAAGCGAATGCTTGATCATCAGCATCGTGCCGCGCGTATTGACCTGGAAGGTATGATCCCACACCTCCATGTCCATCTCACGGATCCCGGCGTCCCGCTCGAGGAATTCCGGCCGCGTATCCGCACCATTGTTGAACACGATCTCGAGCTTGCCATAGTGCGCGAGCGTGTCGTCGATCAGCTTGCGGATGCTGTCGGGATCGCCAAGATCAAGGTACATCGCGATTGCATCGCCGCCCGTTGCGCGAATTTCGCTCGCGACCTTCTGGGCGCGATCAAGGAGGATGTCGGCCACGACCACCTGCCCGCCTTCTTCGGCCAGCCGCCGCGCCGACGCCGAACCGAGTCCGCCGCCACCACCTGTGACGATCGCTGTCCTACCGGTAAGTCTGCCCATGAATATGCTCCTTAACCCGGATTATTCACCGAGGCCTTGCTGAAGGGTTGGCGGGAGTGGCTTAAAGCACTGACTTGATGTAGGAAGTTGGGTGTCTAGACCAGCCCCACAGCGAGGCACAAAATGCCACAAGCGACCCCCACCAACGGCGATGATATCG
>CANJQJ010000047.1 GCA_947476425.1 Sphingomonadaceae bacterium
CAGCTTCCGCTTCCGTGCCAGCGCCGCTGCACCCAAAACCAGAAAGGAAAAACCAGTCCCTTGACCCAACCCTCGCAACGCGAGACATAGCAACCACCCGGGTCACTTCTCAGTGAAAATCCCGGGTCACTTCTCAACGCAAATCAACAAGCGGGCCCTTTCCTGAACGACCATACTACACTATCGCGCCCTGAACTTCAGACTGCCAGAATCACCCCTGCGCACATTCACCTTCGGAGAAGAATATTGGATCCAGCCGCCACACTTCGCGCCCGCGCTTCCGCTGAACGAGTCGCTGCCGCCGCTTGCGTGCTTCCCAATCGCCGCGCCATGCACGAACGCGCCGCCGAAGCCTGGGAAGCAATGGCGTTCCAGATCGAGGATACGGCCGCACGTTCAATCGTGAACGAGGCGGCAAAGGCAGCACGATAGAGGCAGCCGCCAGGCACGGGGAACTGCATGAACGATGAAGCCCTCGCAGCAGCGCCCCGATCAGATCCGACCGGACGACCGGAGCCAGCGCATGGCGTCTCGTTTCGCGAAGCGTTCTGGGTGTGGCTGCGTGTAGCGGCTCTGTCGTTTGGCGGGCCAGCTGGCCAGATCGCGGTGATGCACCGCATCCTGGTCGAGGAGAAGCGCTGGATCGGCGAGCATCGCTTCCTGCATGCGTTGAACTACTGCATGCTTCTGCCCGGCCCGGAGGCGCAGCAGCTCGCCACCTATATTGGTTGGCTCATGCATCGGACACGCGGCGGCATTCTCGCGGGCGGCCTGTTCATCCTTCCGGGCATCATCTCGATCATGGCCTTAAGCTGGATCTATGCCCTGCTCGGCAATGTAGGACTCGTCTCCGGCCTGTTCTTCGGCTTGAAAGCGGCAGTGCTGGCCGTCGTCCTCCAGGCGGTGACTCGGATCAGTGGCCGAGCGCTGAAGAATGACATCATGCTCGGCCTGGCCGCTGCGGCATTCGTGCTGATCTTTTTTATCCGTGTGCCGTTTCCGGTGATCGTGTTTGGTGCCGGGCTGATTGGTTTGCTCGGTGGACGCGCTGGATTTTCCGCATTTCAGATCGGCGGCGGACATGGTGCGAGCAAGGGCGCCGTGATTGCCGACGCGGACTCCCTGCTTGGCGCCGAATTGCCAGCCCACGCCACGCTGACCAGAACCCAATCGCTTCGCATTGCCGCCATCTGGCTGGTGCTCTGGTTCGTGCCGGTGGCGCTGATCCTGATCGGTCTCGGTCCGTCGAATGTCTTCAGCCAGATCGCGATCTTCTTCTCGAAGATGGCGATGGTGACGTTCGGAGGCGCCTACGCAGTGCTCGCCTACGTCGCGCAGCAGGCCGTTCAGACCCATCACTGGCTCCAGCCGGGCGAGATGCTCGACGGCCTCGGCATGGCCGAGACCACGCCCGGACCGTTGATCATGGTCCTGCAGTTCGTCGGATTCATGGGGGCTTACCGAGATCCCGGCAGCATGTCGCCGCTTCTCGCTGGCACGCTGGGCGGATTGCTCGCGACATGGGTGACATTCATCCCATGCTTCCTGTGGATCTTCCTTGGCGCACCCTACATCGAACGCCTTCGCGGTAATCGCGCGATGGCTGGAGCGCTCTCGGCGATTACTGCTGCCGTCGTCGGCGTCATCCTCAACCTCGCAATCTGGTTCGCAATCCACACTTTATTCCATGTCGTGCGGCCGGTCAGCGCCGGTCCAATCCGATTCGAAATGCCGGTGTTGACGAGTCTCGATCCCTGGGCATTGCTGCTGTCGGTTATCGCCGTCATTGCGATGCTGCGATTCAAGACAGGGATGATCCCGACGCTCGGTGCCACGTCGGCGGCGGGCATCATACTGTATCTCACCGGCACGGTATAATCAGCAGGTTGTGCGGCCTTAAACAGCTGTAACGCAAAGACAAGTCAAACCCAAGTTGACTTTCCGTCGATCCGGCAAGTCTTGTCGCAAGTGGCCGGTCCATGTCGGTGAACGCGAGCAAAGCTCTCCATACCAGGCAATGCATCACGTGTAATGGTTCGTTCATGGATTCGGCGGAAGATGTCAGTCGATATAAACGCTGACAACGGCGGGTGGATGATGCTTCCTGATGAACAGGTGGGGCTCAGACAACCACGATGGTTCGCTCTACAGCTTCAAGCGTCGCTGCGTGAACCGGGCGGTGCACGCGTGCCCGTCCGCGTGATAGATATCGCTGCCGAGGGCTGCCGGATCGAACAACTTTGCGCGCATGCCTTGCCGCCTTTCGTCTGGCTATATCCAGCCACGATTGACGCTCAATATGCACGTGTAATCTGGAATCGCGAACATTTCGCGGAAATCCGGTTCGACACGCCGTTGCACGATGCAGTTCTGAATAATCTTCTTGCCGGACACCAGTCGCCGGTAGAGCGGGACATCCCGGACTTGCGTAATATTGCACGCAGAGTCCGCGATCTCGCTGACAGATCGAGCCGCCGAAGCGTATTTGCCGTTGGCGACCTCCGTTCCGGATCGGTCAAGCGGGTTGCGTCATCGGTGGGAGACGGCGCCCAGGTCGTGGCCGCACTCCACGCCGTGCTTGCGGCGCGAGAAGACAAGGCAGCGCCGAATTCGGCGAAGACTGCAAGCTGAAGAGCGAGAATATGCGATGACCAATGGCTGCAATCACACCAGCACGATCAATCAGGTTACGCCGAGCGCCCGAGGGTGCGAAGAATGCCTCGAAATGGGCAGCCCATGGGTCCACCTACGCATTTGCCGTACATGCGGGCACGTCGGATGCTGCGACGATTCTCCCAATCGGCATGCCAACGCCCATTATCATGCCACGAGACACCCCATCATCGAGGGTTATGACCCTCCCGAAGGCTGGGGCTGGTGCTATGTCGATGAGACCGAGGTCGAACTCCCTGACCAGACACCGCAATTGGGACCCATCCCCCGCTTCGTTTGAGCGTAAAAAAAGGCCGGCGGCACGGTAAGGAACCAATGCCGCCGGCCAGAGGGGGGGTTAGAAGTGGTAGCTAACTCTCGCGCCGTACATCTGCGGCGGTGCGTAGTTGCCGGCATAGACGCCGAAAGACGGTGTGCTCAGGATGATGTTCTGGATGTAGAGTTTGTCGAACGCGTTATCGAGATAGAGCGTCAAGCTGAACGGCTTGCCAAACATGTCATCCCAGCTGACCGAGAAATTGGTGAGATGATAGGCTGGCAACAGCACCGGCCCCTGGAACTCCTTGTCGAGATAATAATGGTCGGCATGGAGCGTTACGGTACCGATCGAGGAGTCGATCGGCAGTTCGTAGTCGACCGATACCTGATAGCTCCATTCGGGAACACCGGTGAAGCCTGAGCCCGCCTGGAAGAATGGCGCGAGGATCGGCGGCGCTGCCTGAGTGAGGTATTTTTGCGTAAGATATGAGACGCCGAAGGCAAAGTTCAGTCCTCGGAACGGCGAGAGCGAGCCATCGATTTCGACGCCCTTCGCGCGGGCCGAACCGGCATTGATGGTGAGCGCAGTATTGGAGGGCGCGTTGTTGGCATCGACGCCCGGGATTCCTGAATTGGCAGTGATGCCCGCGGCTTGCAGCTGAAGACCCGTGAAATCACCCGTGAAGGCTGTGGCATTGAGCCTGCCCCGCCAGGATCCGCTGTTCCATTGGGTATGAATGCCGACTTCGTAATCGGTTAACTTCTGGGGACCGAAGCTCTGGAAGGCGGCAAGGGCTGGCGCCAGCGTTGGCGAATTCAAGCCACCTGCTCGATAGCCACGTCGGGTCGTGAAGTAGAGGAAGATATTGTCGTTGACCTTGTAGTCGACGCCCAACGTGTAGGTGGGAGCTTCAAACTTGGCGACCCCATAGAAACTCGGTGCGGGGCTCAATGCATTGCCAGTGAAGGCACGGCAATCTGCCATGCCGCTGAAGGGCGTGAAGATCGAGGTGCCATCGGAGAGCAGGGTCGAGGTGGAGCCATTGCTGCAAACCGATTCCCGATCCCACGTATAACGATATCCGGCATTCAACTTCAGGCCATCCAATGCTGGCACGAACTTGCCGACATCCAGCGAAAGATTGCCGAACAAGGCCTTGCTTCGGTCTCCGTACATCGTGTTGACCTGGGAGCCGATCGGCCAGATTCCACCAAGGTAGTTATTGATATTGCTGACGAGAGTCGGCGATGGTGACGTCGGACGGAAGAGATCGAGGGTCAGGAAATCCTGCCCGGCCGGACCTTCGTCTATATAGAAAGCGCCCGCGATCCATGAAAGCGCGTCGTCGAATACCGTACCGCTAAACTGGATTTCATCCGAATATTGACGCGTGATGCTGACGTTGTTGGTGGTGATCAGCGTGCCGGGTTCACCCGTAACATAACCAAGAGCTGCTAGATCGGGCCCGAAGTCCGGCAGCGGCACGTTCGCCAGGCCAGTGGCGTTTTGATAGTTGTTCACCTTGGTGTGGCGATAACCGAATATATTCTTGAACGTCACGTTGCCCAGTTCGATCGTCGTGGTGTTCGTGATTCCCCAGAAAGTATCGCGATCGAAGGGCTTGATCGATGAGGAAGTGACGCGGTCGCCTTGTGCAAGCAATGCGTCCTTCGCTGGCTGGAGCGCTGGATCCAGAATCTGCCAAGGATAGAAGCCGAGCGAGTTGGTATTGCTGTCCATGTAATCGAACATAAACACGTTGCGGATATAATCGGTGGGCTCGAACAGCACAGAAACACGGAACGCATCCGAATGGACGTCATCCATCTTTTGGTGGCTACCCACAATGCTCGTGTAGCCCGATCGCCGATCGATGCTTGTGGCTACGCGTACCGCGAGCTTGCCGTCAATGATCGGCACATTGATCGCACCCTGAATGGAATGCTTGTTGTAATTGCCAACGTCTCCCTGGACGTAGCCTTCGAGCTTGTACGTAGGTGCCTTGGTGTAGACGAGAACGGCGCCGCCTGTCGTATTGCGACCGAACAGAGTCCCTTGCGGCCCCTTGAGCACCTGAACGTTATCGAGGTCGAAGGTCGGCGCGTAGCTGCCGATCGAGGGCAGCGGCACTTCGTTCACGTAGGTGATCACCGAAGGCAGACCGGGCCCGGTGACTGATTTGCCCTGGCCGCGGATCGTATAGGTCGAGTTCGACATCGAGCCCGCGCCGTTGAGGATCACGCCGGGAACCAGCTTCTGAAGATCGCCGGTCGTCTGGATGCCTTGCTTGGCGATGGTGTCCGCGCTGATCACCGATACCGAAACGGGCACGGTCTGCGCACTTTCGGCCTTGCGACGGGCAGTGACCAGAATTTCATCGTTGTTCGTTTCTGGCGTACCCGGCGCAGGCACCTCGGCCGCGAGGCCGGCTGTCGCGCCCATCGCGACGAGCAGCGATGTCCCGATCAGAAATCGCAGTTTCCTGTTCGATCGAAATTGCATGATAATTCCTCCCTTTTCCCAAAACGGATTATTCGCAGTTCTTTGCGGCTGCTCTGTCTGTTCGCGTGGGCGTGATCGTGCAAGCTTGAGCCCTCGCGTGCAAGCAGCCTTTGCTATTGACGAACCTGAAAGCGTGTCGACGAGTTGCGCCTAACCGAGACCATCATTGAATCTGGGGGTTTTCTCTCAGAGACTGTTGACGACATGGCCGCCATCGACCGCTAATATCGTTCCGGTCACGTAGGCAGATGCGTCGGAGGCGAGTAGCAATAGCGGGCCGTCCAAATCGGCGAGCTGACCCAACCTCCGTTGTGGAATGCGCTTGATCAGCGACTTGCCGGCCTCGCTCTTCCAGAAATTGCCGTTGAGCTCAGTTTCCACATAACCGGGCGCCAGTGCGTTCACGCGAATATCAAATCGTGCGAGCTCAAGTGCGAGTGTCTTGGTTAACTGGATCGTCCCTGCCTTGGACACGGCATACGGCAGGACATTCCCGGCTTGCCGAAGCCCCAGAATCGACGCGATGTTGATGATCGATCCGCCCCGGCCGGCAGCCCGCATTGCCTTCGCCGTCGCTTGGGCCAGCAGGAACATGCCTTTGAGATTGGTGTCGAGCACCGCGTCCCAGTCCGCCTCCGTCTGTTCAAGCGCGGGCGCTTCATGAACAAGCCCGGCATTATTGACAAGAATATCAACATTTTCCAATATGTTGCCGATCGCATCGATGCTGGCGGAATCGGCCACATCCAGGAAGATCGTTGAGCAACTGCCGCCCTGCCGGTTGATGATTGCCGCCTGTTCTTCGAGCTGCTGCATGCGACGTGCGGCAAGAATTACATGGGCTCCTGCCGCAGCAAGTGTCTTGGCGAAATGCGCTCCCAGACCACCCGAAGCGCCGGTGACAAGGGCAACGCGCCCTTTAAGGTCCCACATTCGCGAATTCACTCCGCAGCCACGCGATCCCACGTCGCCGGTAGCAGGCCATTTTCGGAGAGTACGCGGATTGCCAGCTCTTTTTCTTCCTGGCTTGGCAATGTGAGTGGCGGGCGAACGGGACCCGCGGCAAAGCCGAGCAGGGAAGAAATATATTTCAGCAGCGTTGCATGATGCTGCCCACGGGCCAGGAAACGGCTGTGAAGTTCATTAGCAACGCGCAAGATGCTTCGCATTGATTGTTGTGCCTGATCGAAATCCTTACGCTGCACGGCATCGAAGAAATCGGCACAATGCGGCTTCTCTTGCGACTGCATGTAAACGGGGCGCGACGATCCCAGGATGAAATCAGGTGCTCGCGAAGGATAGGTGAGCTTCCCGAAAAGATAATATTCCTCGAGTGGCGCACTTATCGGCAGTCGATCGCCCACAGCCTCCATCATCGCCGAATAACGCGCCATTGAAAGCGAAGCCTCCTTGGCGGCAACGATCGTATCGATGTCGGCGAGCTTGTCCATCAACTCGATGTCGACATAAAAGCCAAGTTCATGAAGGGTGGTCGTGTAGGTGGCGATTCCAATATCGGTCGCTTCGGCGAGCTGCTTGTAAAAGCTCAGCACACCCTCATTATTCCGCGGCCCGTAAAAAGGTGGCCAGCACATCACCAGATCGGCGCCAGCCCTCTCGGCGTGGCGTGCGAGTTCAATCGCATTTTTGGCGCAGTTTTCAGTAACATTCACGAGAACATGGGCACGGCCCGCGCACTGTTCGATCATGATATCGGCGATTTTCTTGCGCTCATCGAGCGTAAGCGTCCAGAATTCCTGATAAAGCGACCCGATATAGAGGCCCCGCACGCCGGGAAGGGCCAGGAATTTCTCTACATTGTCCTTGATACCTTGAACGTCGAGTTCGTGATCCGGACGAAGGGCAGTCGTGGTTGTGACTAAATAGCCCTTGAGATTATTGCGGACCCAGTCCCGGGCATTTGCACGCGAATATTGCATAGCGAGATCCTTTCCTTCATCGGCCTTGGCTGGACCGATCGCGAACTCTGCGGACGCCGGTCATGCCAATCTGGACGCCTTTTCAGACGAGTCCGGCTGCTTTTCGGCAAGATATTCCTGTCGCGCTTTTTCCCGGGCCTGCATCGCCTTTGGAGCGAGCTCGGCGCGATGTTGCAGCGCATAGCGCTCTGCCTGGTCAAGAACTCTCCCATGCACCCGGAAGCGTGGAGCGACCTCTGCCGCGAAAAGATCATGGGAGCGAAGCGTCGCCTCGCGGTTGGCCCAATCGTGGCCCCAAAAGAGAAAGGTGCCGAAACCACCCGACGATTCCCACAGACGTTCTATTTGAGCCGCTGCATCGTCCGGCGTCCCAATCACCGCAAAGCCGTTTTCTATCAGCGAATCGATATAATCGTCCGTGGTGCTGGCCGTTTCCGGAACGATCCCGAGCGTGCCGACCTTCGTATTGTAGTAGACCCAGCGGGACAGCCCGGTTGCAACCTCGCGACGCGCTTGTTCAGCCGTTTCGGCGACATGCATCGGCGCGACCAAACGCCAGTTCGCCCGGTCAACGGACTTTCCATATTTGGCCGCCTCTTCTTCTGAAACTCGCCAATTGTCGCGCAACGACTGGACCGATGCCGATTGCGTTGCATTCAACGAAAGCATGGAGACACCATGTCGCCCGGCAAGGCGCGCGCCCGATGGCGAGATCATGCAAGTTACGGCAATTTCGAAGCAAGGATCGGAATAGGGCCTCAACTGTATCGCGGCATCACGCAATTCGTAATCCTTGCCCTTTTTAGTAACGCGTTCGCCGCGCAGGAGTGCCAATACGACATCGAGCTTTTCTTCAAGCATCGGCCGTAATTCATCGGACTCCAGGCCATACAGGTAAGCGTCGTAGGCGAGCGCTCCGGGCCCGACTCCAAAAATCATGCGTCCGCGCGTAAGGTGATCGAGAAGCACTATCCGCTCGGCCACATTGAACGGGTGGTGATAAGGCAGAGACACTACGCCGGTACCAAGCTTGATCCGTTCAGTCTTGGCAGCAGCAAAGGCCAGGAAAACCTCAGGCGAGGCGACATATTCCCACCCGGTAGAGTGGTGCTCACCGATCCAGACTTCGTCATATCCTATGCGATCCATCCACTGGATCAGCTCCACGTCCCGGTGCAACGCCAGCGTGGGATCCTCATGGGGCGAATGGATCGGCGAGAGAAAAGAACCGAAGCGAAGCGACCGATCAATCGCCATTCATACCTCCCTGCCGACTGTCACCGTCGACTGGCAAATAGATACCAACATATTCGAGGGAGGCCAGCATATTTTTGGTTGTTTCGCTTGCAGATGTTAATCGGGTTATGCGTCCCAGGCGACGCAAGCTGGCGGAGGCAGGATGCGGGAGAATATTCACGGGCTAGGAGCATCGATCGAAGCCGGTGCCCCCCTGTGGAGCCGGGTGATGATGACAATTCGCCAAGGCATTATTGCCGGCAGATATCCAATTGGCAGCGTGCTTCCCCGAGAAGTGGATCTGGCGACGGAGTTCGACGTCAGCCGCAACACCGTTCGCGAAGCCATTCGGCGCCTTGCCGGAGAAGGGCTGCTGGTTCGACGCAAGCGCCTCGGCACACGCGTCATTGCCGATGCTCCAGCTCACGAGGTACTGCTTGATCTCGACCCTCAATTTTCGCTTCGCTCATTGAGTGAGCAATCGGAAATCCACATTCTGAACCGCGATCGCGTCCATTTGCCGCCGGAGATAAACGGGGTTTTCTGGGTAGATGATGATGCTGGCGATTGGCTTAGGGTCGAATATCTACGAACGATGAGCGGCGTCGGGGATCCGCTTTCCTGGACGGAAATCTACCTCTCGCCCGATTTGCACGACCTCGGCGCAATGGTCGGCAGACGAAAGACCGAGTTTTTTCGCTTGATCGAGGAGCGACGCCAGGAACGAATGTTGCGCACGAAAACCCAACTCGCGCCAACCAAGGTGGGATCGCGGCTGGCCGCCATTCTTCACCTCGACCCGGAAGAACTCGCCCTGAAAGTGACGCATGCCATGCTGAATGAAGCAGGCGCCTGCCGCGAAGTGGTGGTAAGTGTCTATCCAGCGCGCAATTACCGCTTCGAGGTCTCGTTCAAACTTCAAGACGGCTGAGAGCTGGCTATGTTTCCTTGTGGATATGTCCGCCCAGAAAGGCCTTGAAGTCGTCGCCCATCTCGGGCTCCGGCAATCCCAGGCGTCGGGCAAGATGGCAAGTCATGAGGTTATTCGTCATCGAGACATTGTTCGCCGCGATATTACCCAGCGACACTTGTCGATCAAACTGGCGCACGCAGACAATCGCCATTCGCACGCCGGTCAGAATATCATAATAATCCATGTGATTGACCCTGCGGCCCACCGCAGATTCATAGATCGAAATCGATTCGTCGCGATCGGGAAGACCGGCAAGGCGAGCGACCCCGAAACCCGTGCTGAACAGTTCATCGAAATAGAGCCACCAGGCGAGATCGATCTCGCCGGGACCTAATGTGGCAAGCTCCCAATCAATCAGTGCTGCGACGCTTCCGTCTGGCCGAAACAAGGTATTCGATGGGGTCGCATCACCCCACAATACCGAGACTTCAGCATTTTGAGGCCTTGCCCGTAATAGATAATCCATCGCCTTCTCGATGATTGGCTGCGGGCGGCCCTGTGCTGCCCATTCGTACCATTCAGTGAGATATCGAAGATATTGATCGAGGCCGGGCTCGCCCCTTTCGGATCGGTCCAGAAAGCGAAACCCGTCGTGCCAATCGATCCGGTGTAGCGCGGCGAAACCCTGAATCCCCTGCAGCCAGCAACCATGGCGTTGCTCGGGATTCATGTCCGCGAGCCACCCGCTCACATTATAGTTCGGTGCTTGCGTCGCAGCATGGCCGGCTACGCGCTCCATCACGAGAAAGGGTGCCCCTAGCAGATCGGGATCGAGTTCAACCCCGATCAACGCCGGCGCGTGCACCGATGGATGCCTGCCCAACGCCGCCATAACCTTGGCCTGAAGCTCAAGCTCCCCACCGAGCACCAGTTCGAACGCGCCACCCTGGCGCCGAACAACGAGGGCGTGCTGGACGCGATGGCTTCCTTGTTGGGAACTGGCGTCCAGTATGAATATATCGGCAGACCAGCCTCCACCATGATCGAGCCGAAGAGCGTCGATCGAGACGTCTTGCCAGTCCGGTCGTCGATCAGCCAGCCATGCGGCCAATCGCGGCTTGAGATCTGCCTCAGGCATCGGAGGCCGTGGGATGGATCATGACCTTGCAGTGGCTCGTGCGACCTCGAAGCGTCTCGAAAGTCTCGGAAAGCGCCGCGAACCCGATATGGCCGGTGATCATCGAACGCACCGGAGCACTGTCTGCCGCGACGGTTTCGAGCGCCAGGCGATAGTCGTCATGTTCGTACATGAATGAGAAACGCATCGTGACCTCTTTAGCGAGGGCCGCCACGGGCACGAAGCTGTCGGGGACAGCGCATGTGCCAAGCACCGTGACCATTCCGCTCGTTGCGACTTCACCGATCGCGCGGGAAATCATGCCGGGTTGCCCCGAACATTCGAGCACTATGTCGGCGGGGCCACCGAGCGCATCCCTTACCGCATCCGGACCATCTTCCAGCAGCACAAGTGCATCGGCTCCCATTCCCATCGCCAGCGCGGCCCTTCTTCGAGATGTCGCCATCGCCACAAGTCGCTCCGCTCCGAAATGCCTCGCCCAGAACAGCGCGGACAATCCGATCGGCCCAACTCCCGTCACCAGGACACGAGTGCCCGGGCGGACCTGAGCCATGCGCACCCCGCGCAGGGCCACCGACAGCGGCTCAAGCAGCGCTCCGTCATCAAAGCTCATCTGATCCGGCAGCTTCAGACATCCGGCGGCGGGCGCGCGCGCATATTCCGCATATCCACCGGGAATTTCTCCACAGCCTATAATATTGTTACGGATACATTTTACCGGACGACCTGCGATGCAAGCCACACACTTCCCGCAGGATTTCACCGGCAGAACAGCGACCCGATCGCCAATGTCCAGATGCCGTGCATCTTTTCCAAGTGCGACGATTTCGCCAGAGAATTCATGTCCCAAAATCGTGCCGTCGGGGAAAGTCATCCCGTGGCCTTCCGTCATGTGCAAGTCACTTCCGCAAATGCCGCAGCTGCATACGCGAACGACAACTTCATCCGGCTCGGGAGCGGGATCCGGGATCGAATCGATGCGAAGCGGTTTTTTGGGTCCATCGAACACTGCGGCGCGCATTTTCAGGCTCCTTCAGAATTAAAGACCCGCGGACCGGGAGGGCATGACGTCCAGAGGATCGAGCAGGACGGCATCTATCGGCTGATCGACCAGATCGAAAATCCGCGAACGATAGGCAAGATAGTGTGAGCTCCGGCGATGTGCCTCTACGGCATCCTGGTCCCGGTATCGTTCAACAAGGACGAAACGCGGCCCTTCAAGCCGCTCGCGATACAGATCGTAATCGAGGCATCCCGGCTCTGCGCGCGATGGCGCAACCAAGCTCGACAAAAGGCTTTCGACCTCGGCCTCGGAGCCCTCTCGAGGATGGAAAAGCGCCACCGTTCCAATCATCAGAACGCTCCGGACGGAGTAATATTGGGTCTGGCATCGAGGCGCTCACGCCCATAGATCTCGTAACCAAGCGACGGGATGTTCGTGATATGGCGAAGGCCCATGTGAATGTCCCGCCAATAGCGGTTCAGGGGATGCGAAAGCGAAAATGCTGAAGATCCTGCGATGAACATGAGACCTTCGATCGCATGATGAATGAGCTCTACGATCTGGGCGCACTGCGCCTTGTGCGCGCTCCGTTGCCGATCGGACATATCCGCGCCAGCTTCTGCAAGCTGCCCTATAATATCGGTGGCACGGAAAAGGAGTATTGAAGCGCTATCAAGCTGAGCGGCGATGCGGCCGATGTCGTGCAGCACGATCGGCGAATCTGTCCGGTGGCGATACGTGGTGGTGACGATTGCCTTTTTCGGCGATTCCGCTTCCACGATTTCGAGCATCGCTTCTGCGCCACCAAGCAATAGGGCAAGCCCGGTAGCTCGGACAGTTGGCACGACCGGCAGCATGTCAGAGGCCGCCCCCCAATTGCGCTTGCCGGGTTCGATCGAGCCCACCGGCTTGTCCATGGTTACCATACGGGCATCTGGCACGAAGATTTCATTGGCCACGCTCGTATCGGATCCAGTGCCCTGCATGCCGCTGACGAACCATGTGTCGCGCATTTCGATTTGCGAAAAGGGAATATAGGCCATGTTCAACACCGGCATCGGTGGTCCATCCGCCTGCTCGATAAACACGCCGCATTGTGCCCAGTCGGCCTGACGAGAGCCGGACGTATATGGCCACGCCCCGGTCACGATATAACCGCCTTCGACGCGCCGCGCGATGCCGGGCGGATTGTAGGCGCCGCAGATCAGTCGCGGCCCTTGGCCAAACAACGCGTCTTGCGTTGCATCCGACGTAATACTGCCAACCCAAGTCGTCCCGTTTATGATCTGCGTGACCCAGGCAATCGACGGATCGCCCTTCGCTAGCTGGATCATGGCACGCGCGTAATCGCTCGGGGAGATGCCTGCTCCGCCCCAACGTCGCGGCAGGAGCATGGTGAGCAGGCCGCTCGACTTCAACGCCTCAGCGGCAGCCGCAGTCGGCGCCCGCAATTTTTCGCCTTCCGCTGCCTCTGCCTGAAAAAGCGGGACAAGCCCTCTAGCCACTTCGACGAAACGTCCATTGACGAGCGTGAATGGTTCGATATTTCGCGGCAATTCGCGCCTGGCGGGATTGGTCATAATTGACCACCTTCGAGTTTGAAATCGGGCCGTTCCGGTATTTTCACCGCACCGAAATCCATCGGCTTGCTGTTATAGCGCGGCAGGTGCTGCCCTCCGTCAACGTGGAGCAGTTCTCCCGTAACGAAGCTGGAGAGCTCCGACGCAAGAAATAGCACCGCCGAACCGATATCCTTTTCCGGATCGCCGACACGGCCGAGGGGATTCTTCCATTCCTCGGCCTCAATGAAACCAGGAATATCTCGTGCGAGTTGCTCGAATACCGTGCCAAGACCCGTCGGAGCGATCGCATTGACGCGAATATTGTATCGCCCCCACTCGCTTGCCGCGCTTCGCGTCAGACCAAGCAGGGCGGATTTCGCGATGTTATAATCCGCATGAAGCCACGCACCGGCTTCCGCATCGATTGAATAGAAGTTGACGATCGCGCCGCCGCCACGATCCCTCATATGCGGCATTGCAGCTTGCATGGTCCACCAACTCCCCCACAGCGCAATCTTGAGAACTCTTTCCAGCATCGCGTCGGTTTTCGTTTCGATGAACGTATTCGCCGAAAGCTGGGAGGCATTGTTCACGAGGATGTCGATGCTCCCAAACTGTTCGACACTTTGCTCCACAGCGGCTTGAGCGGCATCTTTGTCGGCGATGTCAGTCGTGATCGCTAAAGCCTTGGCGCCAAATTCTCGTTCAATTTCCGACGCCGTGGCCTCGGCCGCGTCCCCGTCGATTTCTGCGATCACTATCCGCGCGCCCTCCCGTGCCAGACGCCGGGCGACGCCTCGTCCCAAACCCTTTCCCCCGCCAGTGACGAGTGCAACCTTTCCTTGCAGCATGCCCCTCACAAGAAGATCGCGAAGTTGGACATGGATAATACGGACTGGTCGACGATAATCTCGCGGAGGACCAGCTGGTAACCGGACTCGGTCCAACGCCAGCGATCGTGCCGATCTGCCGTTACCTCTTCGCACTTTGGATTATCGCTGCGACTGCGCTTCACGAGCAGATAGCTTCCGACCTCATATTCGCCCGGTGTAGCGCATTCGAATACGCGAACGTTGCTGACAAAGCGCCGCGTTCGCGAAGGGGGATCCTCTGCCCAGGCACAGTTTTTGTCGAGCCGACCGACCCGCTGGACGATCGAGGGGCGGTCCTCGTTGAAATGCATCATCGTCCGCATGACATCTCGGTCCCGATGGGCTCCAGTCCTCGTCACGCGGATGGGGGCGGTATATCGGAGATCGGGTGCAAGCATGCTGATCCATTCAGCGAAGCGGCGACTGTCGAGCAGTGAGGCCTCGTCAAACAGCGCGTCGACAATCCGACCATGAATTTCCGATCCGAATGAAACACGTCTGCCTTCGGGCAGCCAACTTGCCAAAGACGCACCTTCGGCCAGAGCAGTGGATGTCATAAGAGAATCTCCATCACTAATCGTCAGGCCGGCGTAGACATGAGGCGGTGGTAGTTAAGCCACCAGTTCCACTGGGTGTCGTCCTTGGTGAAGCCTTCGTAGATCAGGCCTGGGCCCGGCCATCCGTCCGGTATTTCATGGCCCGCGATTGCCTGGTATTTCAACGTCGACTTCCGCGCTTTCGGGCCATAGCTGGAACGCATGATCTGCGGCCATGTGTCAGCATCATCCTGCTCGATCATCCCTGAGGTTCCCGTTTGGCGGATGGCATTTTCCAGCATGTCGCGCTTCAATTCTTCGGGCGCGTCTTTTTCAGCCAAGATAAAATTGAAAAACTCGAACTTCCCTGGCCCGCGCGGCTGATAGGTGTGCAGGGCCAAGGCGGGGGACATCGTTCCATCAGGCCGTGCCACATATATGTAAATGATCAAGACATTGGGAAACATGCCGCCGACTTGCGGAGGATTGGTGGCCAGTAGATGGAGTTGTTCCGGACTGAGGTGATGCTTGGCTTGCAGGGCGAGTTCCGGGGTAAGGCCGGGCGGCGGCAATGCCTGTAGCAAGGCGTCGTCATCCTGCGAGAAATCCATTCCTGCGAAGCTTGTGAACTGCTTGTCCATCGGCATGCAGCGAAGCGAATGTCCCTCCGTTGAGCTTATGTCTACGCCGTACATTCCAGGCGCCTGATCATAAATCGTCTCGGGCGTGCTCCCCATGGGGCCATCGCCTACCATCAAGGAACGATGGAGCGTCAGCGTATGGAACCCGTCGGATGCCGATTGTTCGCACGCAGTCTTCCAATTCGCCGCGATGATGAATCGTTGCGGCGGGCCAAGCAATTCCTGGCCTGCATCGGTGCGCTTGAACAGCATATCGAGGTAGAATTTCTGCGTTCCCAGAAACTCCTCGAACGAAGGGCCGTCAACATTCCAGGTTGCGAAGATCAGTCCATGGTAGAGGTGGACGCGCGCCTTTGGTAGGCCAAGTTCGTCCTTGGAGCGTTTCGAACCGTGCATTTGCTCCTTTTCAATAGGGGCGCCGATAAAACTTCCATCCGGCCGGAATGCCCAACCATGATAAATACAGCGGTGGACCATCGCATTGCCAGTCTCGGCCGTACAAATGCGCATTCCGCGGTGCGGACAGACATTTAGCGAGACATGCACTTCGCCATTCTTGCCGCGTGCAACAATAACCGGGTCTTCACCCATGCTCCGTACGACGTAATCGCCGGCCTCGGGAATTTCGCTATCGTGGCCGAGAAGTAGCCAGGTTTTTGCAAAGACGCGCTCCATCTCAATTCGATGAAGCTCGGGATCGCTCATTACGCGTAAGGAAACCTCGTTCATTTCGAGGTCTATCAGGTCATCGAGCGTGCAACCGTCGCTCAGAACAAAATTATCCGACCCGACTGGGTCTTGCATCCACACCCTCGAACTCTCGGGACGTTCCGATGCTGCTGTCGACACATTCTCAGCCATTTTGACTCTGCCCTGTTCCTGCACCTGTTGCCGGCATGAGCGCCTTGCTCATGCCGCCATCGACCAGAAGATTGACGCCGGTAATCTGTCGCGCAG
The DNA here is from genome assembly GCA_947476425.1 of Sphingomonadaceae bacterium. Lineage (GTDB taxonomy): Bacteria > Pseudomonadota > Alphaproteobacteria > Sphingomonadales > Sphingomonadaceae > CANJQJ01. The sequence continues at coordinate 16,233 of CANJQJ010000047.1, forward strand.
CCGGACTAGCCAAAAAGAATATCGCTTCAGCGACATCCTCCGGGCGGCCCAGTCTCCCAAGTGGGATACCTGCTTCTCGTTGCGCTTTGCGCGCGGGATCCGCGTACCCTTCGGCAGTCAAAGGTGTGAGAGTGGACCCCGGAGAAACGCAGTTGGCGCGGATACCGTCTTTGCCCCATTCGAGGGCCATCTGCTCCACGAGCATGATAAGCGCGGCCTTGCTCGCGGAGTAAGAACCGAGTGGGGGCGTTGCGCAGACGCCTGAAATAGATCCGGTGGCAATGATCGCCCCGAAGGAACGGCTCAGCATGGGATGGGCAGCCTTGGCGAGAAGCCATGTTGGCCGGGTATTGATTTTGAACATGAGATCAAATTGGTCGACCTCGAGGTCCAGCAACGGAGCCCCGAACAGTGCACCTGCATTGCTCACAAGAACGTCCAGTCCGCCGAACGCCCGCTCTGCCGTGTGAACTATGGTTGTAGCGGCATCAACATCGCCGATATCGGCGACGACCGTCTCGACCCGCGCCCCGAGTTCCCGCGCCTCGTCGGCAACCCTTGCCAGCTTTTCTGGCGCTCGATCCGTGAGCACAAGTTCTGCATGCTGCGCCCGCGCAAATTTCAGGGCAGTTTCAGCTCCAATTCCACTCGCGGCTCCGGTTATGATTGTTTTCATCCGGCCTTTGACCTCTCCGTAGTCCAGGATACCTTTGCGGCATTCCTCTTGCACAGTCTAAAAAATATCGCTGAACCTCAGGTTGGACAAATTTGACGCGCCGGTCGGCCATCGACTCCCACCGCCACCTCGCCATGGATCGTTGAACGTCGCAGAACGCGATTTTGCTTGCCGAAATCCGCTACGGAACGATGCTGGGTCGCTCGATTGTCCCAGATTGCGACGTCGCCCACTGACCATCGCCAGCGCACTGTATGTTCGGGTTTCTCGATGTGTCGTTGCAGCAAATCGAATAGCCGCGCCGATGTCCTTGAATCAATGCCGACAAATTTTTGGAAAAAATGTCCGAGCACGAGCGAGCGCTCTCCTGATTCAGGGTGAACTCGGACTAGCGGCTGCTCCGCCTTAAATATCGTCGAGGAAAAAATCTGGCGATTTCGCTCCATTTGCTCTGCGCTTATTTCCGAATTTTCCGGCATCTCAAAGTCGTTGCAATGGACCGCGCGCAACGCGTTGCACATTGAGCGCAAGACTTCCGGAAGCGTTTCATAGGCGGCCACTGTGTTCGCCCACATCGTGTCTCCCCCCGCTGCCGGCGCGACAAGGCAACGCAGGATCGATGCTTCCGGATAGGCTTCGACAAAGGTAACGTCGGTGTGCCAACTGCTGGCTCCGAAACCGGCTTCCGGACCGAGCTCCAACAGAAAATTCGAGCCCGGCGCAACGGGAACTGTGGGGTGTTTGACGGCCGATCCCAGCCGCTCCGTGAACGCCTCCTGCCCGCTATCGTCCAGGTGGTTTTGCCCGCGGAAGAAGATTACCTTGTGCCTCACGAGAGCCGCGCGGATCGCCGCCATTATGCTATCATCAAGGTGGCCGCCCAACTGCAGATCGACAATCTCCGCACCGATCATGCCCGCGACGGGGCGCACGCCAAGCGGGCCTTCGTTATTCGGACGATTCACATATTCCTGCCCAACGACGTGCATCATGGATCTCCTCCCCCTCTGCCTTTGCCATGCCCTCCGGGCCGTCACCATCCATTGGGAAGGGGCGGCCCTGGGCGGCCTTGTCACCTTTTTCGATAATCCGGGCTACGATAGGTTGGAACAAGCCTCGCCATCATGGCATCGGCCTCTTCGCCCAACCAGAGATGTTCCATGTACAATCCCAAGGTCGCGCGCTCGTCCGTAAAGCAGAATGCGCCACCTTTTCCGATGTCGCCTTGGTAACAAATTGGACGCTCCGGCCCCAGCGAGCGAAGATATGCGTCCCAATCAGCCTGCGTACCGTTGACCTTCGTGCAGATGTGATGAAACACATTGGCGTGCGTGCCGTCGGCAGGCAAAACCTCACGATAAATAGCGTCAATGCCGCCACAAGGCTGAATGATTTCGAGTTGAATATCATCAACATTGGCGAGGGCCACACGCATTTTCATGACGCCAGTTTCACCCCTCACCGTGGCCGCAAACTCTTGTTCCATCGTGAAAAAAGAGGGGACGCTGTAGAAATTTTGGAACTGTGCGATACTCCGCTCGATGTCATTTGTAATCCAGGCGAGCTGGAAGCAATTGCGAAAGGCGGTGGGAACGATCAATGTTTTTTCCTTTCAATTCGGCAGCAGTAGCCGATTTGGAGCGCGGGTTAGAACATGTTCGGCCCGACAAGAACGATCCCTTCGGGAGATCAAGCGCACCTGCCACTTGAAAGGCGAGCCTTTCTCATTCCAATGGGGAGAAGTAGTCGACGAACCTGAGGAGATTCATAGGAACTCGCCTCCCCGGACGCGAATGGGTTCTCCGCCACCATCAAAAGCATTGGTTGATCGCGCGACAAGTTATTTCGGGAGTCGTGAATTTGGGCCCCGACCATGGCCGTTGCCGCCGACTCTGCTGTCGATATGCGGCCCAGTGCACTATCCCTCAGAACCAGGTGCGGATACCGACAACAAGACTATGTTCCGTTGCTTCGTTTCCATCGGCACGGGCATAATCAGCCGTCTTTCCTGCCTTCCAGTTCCACGATACGCCGACATAGGGGGCAAACTCGCGAACAATTTCGTAGCGCAGCCGCACGCCCAATTCAGCATCGCTTAGGCCAGAGCCTATCCGGTTGGCGGGCATGTCCTGCGCCGCGAAGTTGAGTTCCAGGCGCGGCTGCAGGATCAGGCGCTGGGTGACCCTTTGATCATAGCTTCCCTCCAGCCGCGCGAGCAGGTCACCCTTGTCCGAAAGGAACAGCGCGCCCTGAAGATCGAACATGTAGGGCGCCAGGCCTTCTACGCCGACGACGGCATAGGTTCGTGATGGACTCGGCTGGAAATCATGGCGGACACCGGCTTGAAGGTTCCACCACGGGGTGATCGCCCGGCTGTAAAGCGCCTGGATCTCGGCACTGTCGACCGACTTGCCGAAAGTGCCTTCACCCTGCGTTCTGAGCATCAGCCGGTCGAGGTCGCCACCGAACCAGGCTGACCCTTCCCAGCGATAGCCGTCCTTACCCTTGCGAGCCTGATATTCGGCCAGGTTGAACAGGATCTGATAATAGCCGCCTCCATAACCGCCGAGCAATGCGTGCTCCGTTTCGGCCATCGCAGCAGTATCATGGAAGCGTTCCGCCGATCGATCGTGCGCAATCGCCGGGGCGGGCATCTTGCCGGGCAGCAAATCCGTCCCGCTTCCAGTGGTGACGGCAACGCTATCAGCTTGCGCTGGCTCGTGGCCTGCATGCGGAACCGAATTCGTCGTGGGACTCGACTCAGGCATGTGATGTCGCGCGTGCGGATCCGAGCCCATGTCCATGCCGGGCATGGACTGATCCATGGATTGCGCCGCAGCTGGCATCGACACCGTTAAAAGCGCGAGAAGGAGAAGCCGCTTCATGCCGCATCCCCTTCCATCGGGCGGACCTGGACGACGCGCATCATCCCCATCGCCATGTGCAGGAACAGATGGCAGTGAAACGCCCAATTGCCCGGGATCGCAGTCACATCCCAGCTGACCTTACCGCCCGGCAGCACATTGACGGTGTGCTTGCGTGGCGCGTGATCGCCATGCCCCGTCACCAGCTCGAATAAATGGCCGTGCAGATGGATCGGGTGCGCCATCATCGTATCGTTGACGAGCGTCACCCGGACTCGCTCTCCGGCCCGGAACGGGATGGGCTCGTGCACTTCCGAAATCGTCGCGCCGTCCATCGACCACATGTAGCGGTCCATATTGCCGGTCAGGTGCACCTCGATCTCGCGATCGGGGCCGCGCACGTCGGGGTTGCGGTCGAGCGCAACGAGATCGCGGTAGACGAGCACCTTGTGGCCCACATCATCGAGCCCGATCCCGGGATCGCCGGTGCGATCCATCGGCATCGGGTTTGTAAGGTTGACGATCTATCGGGACATCGACTGGGTGAGATTATAGCCTTTCCCGAAGGGCTTCATAGGGTGTTTTGCCGTTGAAGGCGCCGTGTGGCCTGTTGAAGTTGTAGAAGTTCTCCCACTCG
>CANJQJ010000048.1 GCA_947476425.1 Sphingomonadaceae bacterium
GATATCATCGCCGTTGGTGGGGGTCGCTTGTGGCATTTTGTGCCTCGCTGTGGGGCTGGTCTAGACACCCAACTTCCTACATCAAGTCAGTGCTTTAAGCCACTCCCGCCAACCCTTCAGTAAGGCCTCGGTGAATAATCCGGGTTAGCGAAGCGTAAGGACGATTCGCAGCCAACAATGCCTGCCGACGAGAATATTGATAACTGGCGAGGATATGACCGGTAGACCATTTCTTGCCCGCAATGACCGAAGCTTGCAGCTCATCAATGCCACCGTCGATGGTGGCGAGGCGCAGATTTGTCTCGAGACCCTCATAATCCTTGCGTAAGATGTAATTGACCACACCGCCGATGGCATCCGATCCGTAAAGTGCCGAAGCCCCGTCCGTCAGGATCTCGATCCGCTCTATGGCGCCTACTGGTATGCTAGAGGTATCGACGAACGCTCCACTGAGCCCGCCTGCCGCAGGGCGCCGCCCATTGACTAGGACTAATGTAGCGCCGGCGCCGAGGCCACGGAGGTCGACTGCCTGGCCGCTCGCCAAATTATTATTGACATTGAAATTCCCCGTCGAGTCCTCGCTCTCGCTGCCGCTGAAGTTGCTGGTCAGGGTCTCCATATAGTCCTCGAGCCGCCCATACCCACTCTTCGCGATATCCTCCCGCGTCACCACCGTCAGCGGCGACCCAACCGGCGCCTGCCCACGAATATTCGTGCCCGTCACCACGATCTCGTCGCTCGTGCTACTGCCCGCGGCGCCCACCGCCGCGCCGGACTCCCCCGCTTGGGGTGACGCATTTCCGTCAGCGACGCGCGCGTCGATCCTATATCCACCGGAAGGGTTCGGCACCGCGCGAAGCCGCGAGCCGCGCAGCAGCTGCGCGATGGCCTCGTTCACCGGAAGCTGGCCCTTCACCGACTGCGATCGCTTTCCTGCAGCAAGCTCGGGCGCCACCACGATCAGCACGTCGGATTGCCTCGAGAATTCGAGGATCGCAGACGACAGCGCCTGTGCCGGAATGTCGAACTGCTTCACCTCGGATTGCGCCATCGCAGGCGCGGCTGCCACCGCAAGCGCTGTCGCCGAGGCGGTCATCATCATAATCTGCGCAAGGCGCCGGCCGAACATCGTCATGCTATTCCCCCGAAAATCGCAAGCCCCCAGCCGGAAAGCGCCGCATCGCGTCGCAGCTGCCGGCAAGCCAGCCCGCGTTCGCCAGACGACGACATGGACCCGCTCATTACCAAGACGTGCGGGGTGGCTCGATCGTCAGGTCAGCTTCGCTTTTTTTCGCGCGGCGCCGAAAAAAAATGTCAGCAAACGTTTGAGAAAGCGCGAAAGAGCGCTTTCCAAGTGCGGTTCCAGCCCACTCCCCCGCCCAACCTCCCGACAGGATCATGCTGGATCGGGAGGTTGGGCGGGGGAGCGGGCTGGAACCGGCTTCCTCAAACAGGCGCTCAGCGCGGCGCCTGGCTTACGGTGAAGCCGCCGTCGCCATTCTTCTCGGCGCGCACCGGCAGGGTCGCGCTCAAGGCGGTCATGAAGGCCGGGATTTCGCTGGTCTTGAACGATGCAGTGACTCGCAATTCGCCGACGCGCGGGTTCGCGAGGCTGACGCCCGGCGCGTAATAGCGGTTCACGTCGGCGGCGAGATCGGCGAGGCGGACATTGTCGTAGACGAGCCGCCCCTCCTGCCACGCAACCGGCGACGGGGCCGATTGCACGACGATCGGCGCGGCCGCCGCAGTCGCGAACATCGAAATCGCCGGTGCCGCCGCAGCGAACATCTCGGTGCGCTGGCCGGCCTTGAGGCGCTTTGGCGTGGCGCCGGTCACATCGTCGACGCGGGCGACTTCGACGAGTCCTTCGACCACCGAGACTCGCACCGAGCCTTTGGCGAGGTTGACGTTGAACCGCGTGCCGATGTCGCGAACGATCGAGTTGCCGGCCTCGACCAGGAATGGGCGGGCGGCATTGTGGACGACGTCGAAAAAGGCTTCGCCGCCGGTGAGGACGATCCGGCGTGCCTTGTCGCTGAACCTCACCGAGATCTCCGATTTTGCGCCAAGCACGACCTTCGATCCATCGGGCAGCGTGACCGAGCGGATTTCGGCGAGCGCGGTCGCGTATCTTGGCGACGGCCGGTAAAGCTCGGTCGGCACCGCAATGAACGCGACAGCGGCTGCGGCGACTGCGCCGAGTGCGCCGAAAGAGACGCGGCGCCAGCGGCGCTCGCCGTTGGGCAGCGCGCCCGATTCATCGTCGTTCGCCGCCGGGGCGAGATGGGCGAGGTCGGTCAGCTCGGGAATATCGTCCCAGGTCTCGCGCATTTCGGCATAGGTCGCGGCGTGGCGGGGATCGGACGCATGCCATGCGTCGAACGCGCGCTGGCGTTCGGGATCGAGCCCGTCCTCCTCGATCGCGACGAGCCAGGCGCTCGCTTCGCGGTCGATTCGGTCCTGGTCGTCGACGGCCACCGGGTTCATGCCTCACCGTCCGCAGCGCGAAGCGCCCGCTGGCAGATGGCGACGGCCTCGGCGAGGCGCATCTTCACGAGAGTCGGGGAGCAGCCGAGCTGCCGCGCAATATCGGCGCAGCTGATCCCCTGGATTCGATTCATGATCAGCACTTCCTGGCGCCGCTGGTCCATTCCGCGAATTGCGCGGTTAATGATCTCAAGGCGTTCCTTCGATGACAAGACGCGCTCGGCATCGAAATCGTCAGTACGGTCGCCAAGGTCATATTCGAGATCGGCATGCGCATGGCGGACTTTCTGCGCGCGGCGATGGTCGAGAACGAAATTGCACGCTGAGCGCCTGAGGAAGGCGCCGGGATCCTTGATCTCGCTCCGGTCCTCGAGATTGGCGAAGCGTTCGAACGCCGCCTGCACCGCGTCTTCCGGATCGGGCGGTCCGCTGCCGAAGTTGCGCTCGATGTGGCGGGCGATCGACAGGCGATAGCGTCGATACAGCGATTCAAGGCCATCCATGGCGGGATCGGCCGAAGTCCCGGAGATCGTTCTCGAAGGCGAATCCGCATGTGACACAATGGCCTACTCTTTCGCGCGCAAAGCAATCACGTTTCCATCGACCTGGCAAGAGCGTGCCGCAGCATGGCCCTAGCCGGGCAATTTGACCGTTAGATGTCAACTCGCTGATTTTCTGCGAAGAAAATGGTGCTGCCGGTGAGGATTGAACTCACGACCTCAGCCTTACCAAGGATGCGCTCTACCACTGAGCTACGGCAGCACTGCCGACGGACGGCAAGGCGTCGGGAAACGCCTGTGGGGGCGGCCTATGGACAAAGCTGGGGGCGCCGTCAAGGCGGCTTGCCCTTGCAATCGCGTTCGGCCTATCGAAATCCATGGCAAATATGAAAGACGATGACGAGCGCGCCCGGCGGCTCGCCGAGGCGCTCCGTGAAAATCTGAAGCGGCGCAAGGCGCAGGCGCGCGGGGACGATGTCGGCCCCGCCCCAGTCAGCCCTGCGGAACAGGCGCCTTCAGGGCCGACTCGATCGCGCTCCTGACCGTCGGGTCGGTGGGCTCGATCTTGGTGCCGAATGCAGCAATGAGCCTGCCATCCCGGCCGATCAGATATTTGTGGAAATTCCAGCGCGGCGTGTTGTCAGCGCCCAGGTTAGCGGCGGCCCAGCGGTAGATCGGGATCGCCTTGGGGCCGACGACATGGCTCTTCTCGGCCATCGGGAATTTGATTCCGAACTTTGTCTGGCAGAAGGTCGAGATTTCCTTGTTGCTACCGAATTCCTGGCCGAGGAAATCGCCCGACGGGACGGCAAGCACCGTGAAGCCCTTCGGCTGATATGCGACATGGACCTTCTGCAGCCCGTCATATTGTGGGGTATAGCCGCATTTGCTCGCGCTGTTGACGAGGAGCACGACTTCGCCCTTGAAGCGAGTCAACGGCATCGGGGCGCCGTCGATCGCGACCAGCTTGAAATCCCACGCCCGCATATTCGCTGCATTCGCCAAGGGTGGCGTGGCTGCGGGCTTCATCTGCGTATAGCCCACCGCCCCAACCATCGCGACCAATGCGGCTGCGGCACTCAGCATCCAGATCGTCTTCATCGTCCTACTCCCGTTCAATCGGCCAGCAGGCCAGTTCGAGCCATGCGCGTTGCTTCGCGTCCAGTTGCGGGCAGATCTGGCCGAGCACCGTCGCGTGATAGCCGTTGACCCATTGCAGCTCGGCCTCGTCGAGCAGGTTCACGTCGATCAGGTTGCGATCGAGCGGCGCGAGCGTCAGCGTCTCGAAACCCATCATCTCACGTTCCGCGCCGGGAATCTCGCGCTTCTCGACGAGCACCAGATTTTCGATGCGAATCCCGAATTCGCCGGCCTTGTAGTAGCCGGGCTCGTTCGAGACGATCATCCCCGGCTGGAACGCCTCGTCGCCGGCAGCCGTGGCGATGCGCTGGGGGCCTTCATGCACTGCGAGGTAGGCGCCGACGCCATGGCCAGTGCCATGCGCATAATCGACGCCCGACGCCCACAAATACTGCCTCGCGAGCGCGTCAATCTGGCTGCCGCGCGTGCCCTTGGGGAAAACCGCGCGTGCGATCGCGACATGGCCCTTGAGGACCTGCGTAAATCGCGCCCGCATCTCGTGCGTCGGCGTTCCGATCGCCACGGTGCGGGTAACGTCGGTGGTGCCGTCCGCATATTGGCCACCTGAATCGACCAGATAGAGCGTTCCCTGCTCGAGCGGCCGGTTGGTCTCCTCGCTCACGCGGTAATGCACCACCGCACCATTGGGGCCGGCGCCCGATATCGTGTCGAAGCTCAGGTCGCGCAGCGCGCCGGTCTCGCGACGGAACTGGTGGAGGCGTTCGGCGGCGGACATCTCGTCCAGCCCACCCTTCGGGGCCTCGATCGACAACCAGTGCAGGAACCGTGTCAGCGCCGCGCCGTCGCGCAGTTGCGCTGCCTTGTGCCCCGCAATCTCGACCGCGTTCTTCAGCGCCTTTGGAAGCACCGCAGGATCGCGCGCCTCGATCGGCCTGGCGCCGCCCTTTTCGAGCGCCTCGAAGATCGCAGCCACCGAACGATCGGGATCCACCAGGAAGCTGCGCTTGCCCTGCGCCGCCAGCCACGCCGCGAACCCGTCTCGCGGATGGATGCGCACGGCATCGCCAAGATGACTGACGACATCCTCGCCCAGCTTCTCCGGCGCGACAAACAACTCCGCCGTCGCATCGGCATTGATCACCGCATAAGCGAGCGCGACCGGGGTATGATCGATATCGACGCCGCGAATGTTGAGCGTCCAGGCGATAGAGTCGAGCGCGCTCAGGATCGCAGCATCGGCGCCTTTCCGGCGCAGTTCCTCGGCAATCGCCGCCCGCTTGTCGCCACTGCCTCGCCCCGCGACCGTGTCAGGATGGACAACGAGCCGGGCTGCAGACGGCGCCGGCCGATCCGTCCAGACCGCATCGATCGGATTGGCCTCGACCGCGACGAGCTCGGCGCCCCGCGAAGCCAGTGCATCGCGCGCGGCCCTCACCCATGCCTTCGTATGAAGCCAGGGGTCATATCCAATCCGCGCGCCTTGCACGGCATGTTCCCTCAGCCATTCGGCGATGCTAGTCTCGGGAACCGACTGGTAGCTCCACTGCTCGGCCGAAACCTGTTCGCGCACTTGCAGCGTGTAGCGACCGTCCACGAAGATCGCCGCCTCAGCAGGCAGCACCACGGCCGAGCCTGCGGAGCCGCCAAAACCTGTCAGCCAAGCGAGCCTTTGCGCATAGGCGCCGACATATTCGCTCATATATTCATCGGTGAGCGGGATCACGAAGCCATCAAGGCGACGCCGCGCCAGCTCACCGCGCAAGGCCTTCAGGCGATCATCATAACTCGACATGGGGCAGCGGCCTTCAAATCTGTGGCAGTTCATATGCTTGCCATAGAATAAGACGCGCCGACGCATTGCGCCACCCCGAAGCCCGCGCAAACAGGCAGCGAAATGCCGGCGCTCCCCCGGAATATTACGAAAAACTGGAACGTCGGGCCCGCCAAAGCATTTTTAGAGCGTCGGTCACTTTACAGAGCGGAAGCATCCGCAGGCGGCCAGCAATGGTGCTCATGGAGAGGGTTATGGCGCGCGAAGCCGCCCGATGCCGGCGGATCGCCGCAGGCATGACCAATCCCGAAGACATTAAATTGCTTGACGAATATGCCACCGAACTCGAGCGCAAGGCAAAGGCGGGCGAACAGCCGGGGCATAGTTTCGCTCGGCCCCAGGTCGATCGACCTTCGGGCACCTAGCGGAAATGTGATGACAGCCCCGACTCCCCCTGTCGCCTTTTCCCCAGACCATTTTGAGATGCCTCGCCCATTCGCTCGATCGCGAGAGGAAAGTGACTTTATTTCAATAAGAAAGGAGATTTTCCGTGTCGAAAACCATCACCAGGATGTACGACAATTACGAGGATGCGAAATCGGCCGTAGCCGCGCTCGAGACGCTTGGCATTCCACATAATGACATCAGCATCGTCGCCAGGCGTTCGGGCGAGCATTCGATAACCGCCGACGACGCCGGCATAGGCGCAACGACCGGTGCCCTGATTGGCGGAGTCGGCGGCTTGCTCGCCGGGCTGGGTTTGCTCGCCATTCCCGGCCTGGGCGCGGTCGTGGCGGCTGGCTGGCTGGCTTCGACTGCCGTTGGCGCAGGCGTGGGTGCCATCGCCGGTGGTGCGGCAGGCGGATTTGTCGGCGCGCTCCAGGAGGAAGGCGTGACCGAACATGATGCCAACGTCTATTCGGAAGGCGTTCGCCGCGGCGGATCGCTGGTCAGTGCGAAGGTCAAGGATGACCTGGCGCCGCAAGCCGAAGACGTCCTGAACCGCTACGGACCGGTCAATCCGGCCGAACGCGGCGCATCCTATCGGGAAAGAGGCTGGACTGCATTCGATCCCGCAGCACCAGCCTATGGCGATGCGGATGTTGCCCGCGAACGCGATCATCACGAGGAGCCGCGAGCACGCGTTTGAGCTGCGAGAAAATGAAAGCAAGCTGGGCTTCTCGCGGAACCCTTTCCGAACTGAAGCGTTGAACACCCGAATAGCGAAAACACGGAAACGTGGACTAACTGTTCAACCGGGCCCGGCCAAGTGTTCCAAAAAACACCTGACCGGGCCTTTTGCGTTCATGCCCAAAATCTCCTCGTCAGGCCGCGCGTTACTGCTATCGTCGGTGGCCGTCCGCCCATCCCGATAACCGCCCGAGAGAAGCATCGCGTGAACGATTCCACCCCGCTCGACCCGCCCTCCGCCGAACGACGCCCCCATATGTATTCCCGCCACGGTCATGTGATCGAGGACCCGTGGTTCTGGCTCAAGGACCAGAAATATCCGCAGGTCGATGATCCGAACGTGCTCGCTTACCTGTCCGCCGAAAACGACTATTTCAACGCGATGATGCAGCCACAGGCTGCGCTGGTCGAAACCCTGTTCCAGGAAATGAAGGGCCGCCTCAAGGAGGACGACGCAAGCGTCCCGCAAAAGGACGGCGACTGGCTTTACTGGTGGGACTATCGGCCCGGCGCCCAATATCGCCGCTGGCTGCGCCATCCGGTGGGCAATCCCGGCCTGACCAGCATCATTCTCGACGAAAACCTCGAAGCCGAGGGCAAGGAATATTTCCGGCTGGGAACGATCGAGACCAGCCCGGATGGACGCCTGCTCGCCTGGACCGCTGACAGCAGCGGCGCCGAACGCTTCACGCTGCGCATTCGTGACCTCGCGACGGGTGCTGACATCGAAACGGTGAGCGAAGTCGTCAATGGCGGCGTCGCATGGTCATCCGACAGCAAGGCGCTGGTCTTCACCGAGGTCAACGAGCAGTGGCGCACCTACCGGGCGCAGCTTCATCGGCTGGGGACCGATCCCTCCGGCGACGCGACCCTATACCAGGAAAGCGACGAGGGCTTTCGAGTCTCGCTTGGCCACACCCAGGATCGCACCTGGATCCTGCTGGCGACCGGCGATCATGAAACAACCGAAATCCGGGTGGTTTCCGCCTCCGATATCGACACGCCCGCCCGATTGGTCAGCGCCCGCAAGGTCGGCCGCCAATATGCGCTCGATAGCGCGCACGGCCGTTTCTGGATCCTCACCAATGACGATCATGTCAACTTCCGCCTCGCCGAGGCGAACTGGGAGACCCCAGGCGCATGGATCACCGTGATCGCCGGATCGGACAGCGTCTACCTCCGCGGCGCCACGGCGTTCGCCGATCACCTGCTGATCAGCGAACGGGTGGACGGCCTCGACCAGATCAGGTTGCGCGGCTACGACGGATCCGAACATCGCATCGCCTTCCCCGAGGCGAGCTACACCGCCTCCCCCGGCTCAAATCCCGAATTCCAGCCGGCGCACTATCGGCTCGGCTATTCATCGATGGTCACGCCCGGGACTGTCTATGATTATGACCATGCGACACGCGAACTGATCGTCCGCAAGGTCCAGCAGATCCCCTCGGGCTATGACCCCGCGCGCTATGTGACTGAACGGCTTTCGATCACCGCCCGTGACGGAAAATCGGTGCCTGTATCCGTGGTTTATCCGAAGGGCTTTGCAAAGGATGGCAAGGGGAAGCTCTTCCTCTACGCCTATGGCGCCTACGGCCATGCCATTCCCCCGAGCTTCTCGACGGTCCGGTTGTCGCTGCTCGATCGCGGCTATGCCTATGCCATCGCGCATATCCGGGGCGGCGACGATCTCGGCTATGACTGGTACCTGCAGGGCAAGGCCACGCAGCGCTGGAACACCTTCACGGACTTCGTGGACACAGCAAAGGCCTTGATCGAGGCTGGCTTCACCGCACCGGGCAGGATCGCCATCAACGGCGGTTCGGCCGGCGGCGAGCTCATGGGCGTCGTCGCCAACACCGACCCCGATCTCTGGGGCGCGATGGTGGCCGACGTGCCCTTCGTCGACGTGCTCAACACGATGCAGGACGAGAGCCTTCCTCTCACGCCCGGCGAATGGCCCGAATGGGGCAATCCGATCACCGACAAGGCAGCGTTCGAGCTGATCCTGAGCTATAGCCCCTATGATAACGTCATGCCGCAGGCCTATCCCCCGATGCTGATCACCGGTGGCCTCAACGATCCGCGAGTCACCTATTGGGAGCCCGCGAAATGGGCCGCCAGGCTTCGCGCGAACAAGACCGACAGCAACATCCTGCTCCTCAAGACCAACATGGGCGCGGGCCATGGCGGCAAATCCGGCCGCTATGAATCGCTCCGCGAGGATGCCGAGGCTTTTGCGTTCGTGCTCTGGCAATTGGGAGGGGCGTCGGAACGATAAGCAAAGGGGGCCGCGCCCAAGCAAAAGCTCGTTCACCAGATCTGCAACGAACTGAAAATCCATATGACGATCGAGGAGGAAATTTTCTACCCGGCGCTTGAAGGCAAGATCGAGGAGGACCTCCTCAAGGAAGGCTATGTCGAGCATGACGGCGCGAAGACTCTGATCAACGAGCTCGAGGCCAGCGGCCCGGACGAGGAATATTACGACGCGCAGGTGAAGGTGCTTTCCGAGCAGATCGAGCATCATGTCGGCGAGGAAGAAAAACCGCGCGTCGGCATGTTCGCCCAGGCAAAGAAGGCCAAGGTCGATCTCGACGATCTCGGTCAGAAGATGGAAGCCCGGAAGAAGCAGCTGCTGGCAGTTGCCAAGGCAAGCGGACTGCCGGAGGCCGAACTGACCACGATGGACTCTGCAAACCACTAGACGCGACCGCCGCTTGCGTAACCCGCTTCCCCGCGATAGGGGACCCGCTCCAGCCGAAAGGCTGGTGCGGAGCGGTGGCCGAGTGGTCGATGGCGCACGCCTGGAAAGTGTGTAAGGGTTAATAGCTCTTCGAGGGTTCGAATCCCTCCCGCTCCGCCACATAACCCTATGAAAGTATTCTCTTTCTAGGGCGATCCCCAAAAATCCTGTTGTATTCAAGGGTTATGGCGGTGAGCTGTTCACCTCGCCTCGGGCTGGCTCGGCAAAATGTGTTCTCCTAAGCCCGATTTTCTCCAAAGCTGTTACCTAAGCAGGCGCCGGTGAAGAGCCGTTAATAGACTGCAATAGCTTTATATTTTGAGGATATCGGCTTGGGGTTCGAACACGGTCCGATCATGATCGGGAGAATCTGTCATCCAATCTTTGCTCGTCCCAATCGATCGGAAACGGGTCCATTAGCGTCGCCAGCGTGGTCTCGGGGCCCAGCTGCCCATCGAGGATTGCATCGATGATGTCGGGCGCAAGCAGGGTCAGCCGCAGGACACGGGTCAGATAGGACGGCGATATCTTCTCGCTCGCAGCCAGATCGCCAAGGGTCGGACAGGCCCCGGTATCCAGCATCCGCTTCCACCGGAACGCCCGGGCAAGCCCCTTGATCAGGGTGTTGTCGACATGCCGGTGCTGCGTCAGCGCAGCGTCGGGCAGTATCATCTCCTTGCGCCCGCCACGCTTGCGAATGTGGAAGGGAACGTGGACGGTTACGATCTGGGTGTCGGTCATGCCGCCTCCCTCATCTCACGCGCAAATGTAGCCATGCCATCGAGCCGCAATTGGACGTCAAAGCCGTCGGTGCCGATGTCGACCCGCTCAACCAGCAACTGCACGATACGGGTCTGTTCTGCCGGGAACAGTTCGTCCCACATGGGCTCGAGCGTGGTCAGGGCCTCCCGGGCTTCGTCTTCGGTGATGGCAGGCAGATATCCTTTGGCCGCTTTCGCTGATCCAGCCATGATTTCCGGCTGGCGGAAGATGGCGCGCAGCTGCTCGATGACAGCGCTCTCGATCTCTGCGGCTGGCACCCTGCTGACCGGGCAGACACCCGCCCCATGGCGCAGCACGGACTGGCTGACATAGTAGCGGTAAAGCTTGCCGCCCTTGCGTGTGTGGGTCGGTGAGAATGCTGCACCATCCGGCCCCCAGAGTAGGCCTTTCAGCAATGCAGGCGTGTTGCACCGTGTGTGCGCCGCCCGCTTGCGGGGGCTTTCAGTCAGGATGGCATGGACCTTGTCCCAAGCGTCCTGGGAGATGATCCCCTTGTGCTCACCGGGATAGCTGGTGCCCTTGTGGACCGCTTCGCCCAGATAGACCCGGTTCTTCATCAGCCGGTGCAGGAACCCTTTGGTGATGATCCCACCCTGCTTGGTGGTGATCCCGCGATCACGCAGGTCCCGCAGCATGACGGTGGCTGAACCGCACTGTGCGAACTGGTCGAAGATGTAACGGACGTGGGCAGCTTCGATGTCGTTCACCACCAGCTTGCGGGCCTGCACGTCATATCCCAGCGGCGGGCAACCACCCATCCACATCCCCTTTGCGCGGGATGCCGCAATCTTGTCGCGGATCCGTTCGCCGGTCACTTCGCGCTCGAACTGCGCAAATGACAGCAGCACGTTCAGGGTCAACCGGCCCATGCTGTTGGTGGTGTTGAACGACTGGGTGACCGACACGAACGTCACTGCATTGCGGTCGAACACTTCGACCAGCTTGGCAAAGTCCATGAGCGAGCGCGACAGGCGGTCGATCTTGTAGACCACCACGACATCAACCAGTCCGTCCTCGATATCGGCCAGCAGGCGCTGCAGCGCAGGGCGTTCCAACGTGCCGCCGGAGATGCCGCCATCGTCATATTGATCGCGGACCAGCACCCAGCCTTCTCCGCGATGGCTGGCGATATAGGCCTCGCAGGCCTCACGCTGGGCATGGAGACTGTTGAACTCCTGCTCCAGACCTTCTTCCGATGATTTGCGCGTGTAGACCGCGCAGCGCAGCTTGCGCGTGATTGGCGTGTTCATGCCGCCCTCCTGTGATGCTTGAGACCGAAGAAGACCCAGCCATTCCAGCGCGTGCCGGTGATGGTCCGGGCGATGGCCGACAGGGATTTGTAGGGGCGGCCCTGCCACTCAAAGCCGTCACGGGTCACAGTGACGCAGTGCTCGGTGCCCTGCCATTCCCGAATCAGCCGGGTGCCGATGATCGGTTTGAGATCTGTGCGGATGCGGCGAGTGGTAATGTTCCCACCGTCCAGCTGTTCGCCCAGTTCCTGCAGGCGCCGCACCGTCTCGGGCTTCAGCCCGCCATGGGTCAGCTCCTGAATACGGTAGCCCAGCCTGGTCTCGATGTAGCGCCGGTTGAACAGTGGCGGCTCGGTATCGAACAGGGCGCGCCACTGCTTCTTCAGTTCGGTGCCTGACATGGTCTTCAGCGCAGCCAGGCGCGCGGGGATCGGGTCGGTTATGGTCATGCAGCCCTCCTTCGAGTTGGAGGTGCACTACCGCTCTGTTCGGGCGTGAAGTGTAGCGGAAAGTCTCCGTTTTCTGGGGACAGCGGCGGGTGATTGCGCAGGTGCACGCGGACGATGCCCAGACTCAGAATGGCGCAAAGTTCAGCGCGCCGTTCTGCGGGTTTCATAAGGCTGGGATGGAGCGCGTTCGGACGCTTCATGGCCCTTAATCCGGGCATGTCGTCGTTGGCGCTGGCGATGATGAGATTATCGGCGTTGATCATGGCCGCAGGATCGCCGAATCCGGCAATATCCCGCTACGTTCGAAGGGGTTCGCCAGTGGTTCACAGCTTTACCCCCGGAAGGGTTGAACCCCTTCAACCCATTGCGCCGTGGCGGTCTTGCGAGGCATCTTTGTTCTATTTACGTTCCAGTCTCACCCGCTCATGATTCGGAACACAAATGCCTATCGATAAGCTCGACCGCACCGCTTGGTCTCTCAACCAAACCTACCAGCATATCTGCCGGATTTGCCGGGCCAGGTACGAGGCTGCCACCGGTGAAAAGGTCGTGCTGGATATCGGCAAGATCCTGTCGCCAACGGCCCCCGGCACGTCGCGCTGGCAGAACATCAACCTCGATGCCCAGCGTCAGCTTTGGCAGGCTTTGCGCCAAGGCAGTCTGCATGCGCAGGGCCGCCTGTCCAACAATCGCAATCCGGTCTTCCCGGACCGGGATGCGCGGGAATGGATCTTTCACTCGGGTCAGCTGGTCTGGATCCCGCCAGAACATTGGATCAGTGGCGTGCTGCATATGGACGATGGCAGCATGCCCGAGCGGCTGGAATTGCAGGACGGCGAATATATCGACATCCAGATCCCGCGGTTCATGGCCCAAGCCATCTGGACAATGCCGACAGCCAAGCCGGTCGAGCCGACCGAATACACCACGCCCTATCTCGAGCTGATCAAGTTGGCGATCGCCGAGAACCGGATCGACGAGATGGATCAGTCGAAGAAAGTGGCGCTGGTTGCCTGGTTTAAGGATCAGCATGTCGAAGGTGAACCGCTGTCGGGCAACTTGGCCAATGCCATGGCGACGATCATCCGCATGCCGTCTTCCCAGCGCGGGGGCAGCAAGCGTAGCTGGCCGCGATGATCGATACCTGCCTCGTTTATCGATCATGATTTGCATGTTTTGTGATCGATAAGTTGGAATTTTTTGAGCAGCTGTTCGGCCGCATTATCCTTGCAAATCCGGAGTGTCGCTCCGGAAATGCAAGGTTAGCCCAACGTAGGCTGATAGGGTTAAACCCTTCACCCCTCTCGCTGGAGGCTGAAATACCTGTGGTTCCTAAGTCGACCATAGAACAGAAACCGGGACGCCCGAGATTTTCTCGCTGACTGGCCTCAGGCCGTCGTAGTCGTGAAGCACAAGGCCGCGCACGAATTTGTCACCGGCAGCTGCTTCCAGCTTGCGCAGTCCAGAAAAGTCGCCCCGGCGCAGCGTCGCAGAAGCCTTCACTTCGACGCCTACAACCCGGCCCTGCTGGTCTTCCAGGACAAAATCGACCTCGTCGCCTTCCTTGGTACGAAAGTGCGAAAGTGTAACCCTGTGCTCACTCCAGCCGATCAGCTTGCGTAATTCGGCCCCCACGAAGCTCTCCAGCAATGGGCCAAAGCGATCCGGGTCAGCTTGTGGCGGTGCTGGACTGAACTGCCGCAGGGCAGAGAGCAATCCGCTGTCGAGGAAGTGGTGCTTGGGCGTCTTGATCAGCCTGGAGATACGGTTGCTGAACCAAGGCGGCAGGGTATCGATCAGGAATAGACGCTCGAGAGTTTCGAGGTAGCGCCCAACTGTAGCTCTGGAGATCTGCAAGGCCGATGCAATGTTCGTGTGATTGGAGAGCTGCCCAGATTGCTCGGCAAGGAGGCGAACCAATTGCGGCAGCTTTTCCAGTTGGTCGATCGTGGAAATGTCGCGGACGTCCCGGTCCAGGATCAGGGCGACGTAATTGTTGAACCACTTGGCCCGCCGCCGCTCTTCTTTGCGTGCTACCGCTTCAGGGTATCCTCCACGGGCGACCAGTTCAGCGAGGTCCTGGCCGACGACTGCACCGGTAATCTTTAGGGGCTCATTGCTGAAAAATCGGTCGATCGCATCGCCCTTGCGCCCAAGCAGTTCCGCTTGGGCAAAGGGAAACAATTCGATGATCTCGATCCGCCCGGCCAGCGAGTCTCCAATTGTTGGAAGCGCCATAACATTGGCAGACCCTGTGAGCAGAAACCTGCCGGGCGCGGTATTAGCATCGACAGATTGCTTGATGACCAGCATCAACTCGGGCGCGCGCTGGATTTCGTCAATAACCGCGCCATCCAGGTTTCGGATGAATCCGACCGGATCACTCTTGGCATTGGCCAGCGTAACCGGGTCGTCGAGCGACAGGAATGGCCGATGATCGTTAGAAAATTTACGGACCAGCGTGGTTTTTCCGGCCTGACGCGGCCCCACCACCAGCACCACGCGCGTATCAGTAAGCGCAGTTGCAACGGCTTGCTCGGCGCGGCGCGCAACAAGGTCGGGGGACGAGTTCGAAACCATGGCCAATTGCTACATCACATGCTGACCAATCGTCAATATGGCTTCGTCCAATCGTCAGCCGCAGCCCGACCAAACGCCTGCAGGGTTGAAGGGTTCAACCCTGTGACTGTCCGAAACGAGTCCTGACCGCTGACCGCTTGGAACGTTTCGGCGGCCTAAAAATGATGACTTTTGTCGTGTCCCCTTCAATCCGAGAGGACGCGACACGGCATGATTGCAGCCGAACCAGAGCCGCCGATCACCCCGATTTCCGACTGCCCAATCTGGCTGGCCCTATACGATATGGGGTTCAGCCTGATTTCGCTCAAACCCAGAGACAAAACCCCGCTCATCCCTTGGCGGGCCCATCAGAAGCGGCGCGCATCGCGCAGCACCATCGAGGCATGGTACAGGGCTACACCAAACGCCAATATCGGGATTGTCACGGGGGCGATCAGCGGCCTTGTCGTCCTCGATCTCGACAATGACGAGGCCATTGCCGAGGCAGAACGTCGCGGGTTGCCTGACACACTGATGGTGCGGACCGGCAAAGGCCAGCACGTTTATTTCCGTCATCCCGGTTATAAGATCACCAACCGAGCAGGCTTTCTGCCCGGCATGGATATACGCGGGGACGGCGGATACATCGTTGGCCCCGGAAGCCTCCACCCCAGTGGGGCGGTATATGCCTGGGAGAAGTCTCCCGGTCAGTTCACGCTCGCCGAGATGCCTGAGTGGTTGATCGAGGCGCTGAGCACAGAGCCTGCCGCCAAGGTTGCGCCGCCCACAGCACGACAGACAGCACGTTCCCGTGCGGCCAGTCCGAAGCGAGCATCGGGAGCCCCCGATCCCGCAGCTACCGGACCGACCACCATTTGCGCAGAGGCGGAGGGCTTGGCCCGGCTGCTGGGCGAACTGTTGGGCAAGCCTTCGGTCAAGGCCGCCAGAGAATGGCGCTGGGGGAGCAAGGGCAGCCTGTCGGTACGGGTGGATAGCGCCAAGCCAGGGCAGTGGTTTGATCACGAAGCAGGGCGCGGCGGCGGCCTGGTTGCCCTTGCTGCGTATATCCTGGGTTGCGACCATGCCAGTGCCCGGGATTGGGTGGCGGACCGCATAGGTGCGTGGCCGAAGGCCGCGCCGACACAAACCGCGGCCGAACCATCCCAAGAAGAACTGGCGCTCAAAGCCCGGCTTGAGGCGCAGCGGATCCTTGCCGAAGCCAAGCCAGCTCCAGCCAACCACCCCTATCTCATCGCCAAGGGCATCCAGCCCCACGGCATCCTGACCGATGCTGCCAGCCGGCTGGTTATTGGCCTGCGTGACATCGACGGGACCATTCACACGCTCCAACGCATCGATGGGCAAGGCAAGAAGCGGTTCCTGACCGGCGGTATCAAGGCCGACCATTTTGCAGTGATCGGGGATTGGGCCCCAGACACGCCGCACCTGCTGGTCTGCGAAGGCTGGGCGACCGGTGCCAGCATCCATGAAGCTACTGGCGATCCGGTCGCTGTCGCCTTCGACGCCGGCAATCTGATCCGCGTTGCTCGGGTGCTCCGTCGCCGGCATCGCAACATCGAGCTGACCATTGTTGCCGACAATGATGCCAAAGCGGATCGCGCAGATAACCCGGGCGTCGAAGCAGCAACCGAAGCGGCGCAGGATAACGATGCCCGGCTTGCAGTCCCCGATTGTGCAGGGGACGCCAATGACCTTGTGCAGGCCAAGGGGCTCGATGCGCTCAGAGCGGTCATTGCGGCGGCCGTCTGGGTGGGTGCGAAAGAGCCGACCTATCCCGAGCCCGAACACGATGTAGCCGGTGCTCGTGCGCAGCTTTCCAGCCACATCGCAGCATTCATGGTTGAGGTCAGTGCCTATCAGAAAGCCCTGCAGATAAGATTGAAAGAGGGGAAGACTTCAGACGCACCATGGCCCATTCCGCCGGTCCTCGGGTTGCCGGTCGATGTTGGTCTGGGAAAGACCAGCCAGGTACGTGACCAGGTCATTGCCGCACTGCGCAGTGGATGCATCGGCAACGGCCGGGTGGTCTTTGCCGTGCCGCGTCATGACTTGGGCGTGGAGCAGGTCGAAGCGTTCAAGGCCGCCGGCATCAATGCCGTGCTCTGGAAGGGACGCAGCGCCCCCGATCCAACACCGGAGAATCCCGACCAGCGTATGTGCCGCGATCTTGGGGCCCAGGCCGATGCTCTGACTGCGCAGCTCGCTGTCGAGCAAACAGCATGCGCAGTCTCGCGCGATGGGAAAGATTATAAATGCCCCCATTTTGAGGTCTGCGGCTACCAACGCCAGAAACGCCGTGCCGTATATGCGCAGGTCATCATCTGCGCCCATGACAGCCTGTTCCATGCCATGCCGCAGGTCATCGGCAGGCCGACGCTTTTGGTGATCGACGAGGGCTTCTGGCAGGCTGGGCTGCGCGGCACCGACAGTCCCGTACAGATCACGATCGACAGTCTTGACCCCTATGAGAAGGAACTTCGCTGCTATGATCACAAGGGCCAATACGACTACCCGCATACCCAGTTTTTGATCACGTACCGCCTCAAGCTGTGGGAGGTGCTACAGAGCACCAAAGCTGGTCCTTTGCGATATGCTGATCTCAAGGCGACCGGGCTTACACCGCAAAACTGCCGGGACGCAGCCAGCTTCGAGCGGGCACGTCTGCGCAATCCAGGCTTGTTGCCGGGGATGACGCCCAAGGAACGCGCACGCAAGCTCAGCATGGTTATTCCCGGCGAGGGCGTGTGCTGGACGCCGCCAGGGCGTGCCGCTGCCATGTGGCGGATCCTGGCCGACGCACTGGAAGAACGGCGCGATGCTTGGGGTGTTGAAATTGGGCGCATGTATACTGAGCAGGGTACGGTCCGTACCTTGGACCTCTACTGGCACGCAGCTCTGCGCAAAGGCTGGGTGGCAACGACACCAGTCCTCCACATCGATGCCACCATGCGCGGCGAACTCGTCCAACCGTATCTGCCTGGAATTACGATCGCGCCAGCCGTGCGGGCGCGGACGCCGCATGTGCGGATCCGTCAGGTGCTCAATGCGCCGGTCAGTGCAAAGGCCCTCACGCCCATGCCAAAGGCCAAGGAGCGTGAGCACACCACTGCCGCCAATAACCAGCGCGCTCTGCGGACTTATCTCACCAGCCGTGCGACAGACGTGGGAACGGATGGGCAGACTATATTAGGCATCGGCCAGATGCGGGCGCTGGAGGCCCTCGATAACGGCACCCTTCCGGTCAACCTTGAGACCGCCCACTTCAATGCACTGAGTGGTCTCGACCGCTGGGGACGGATCGCCGGTATGGTCATCATGGGGCGAACGCTCCCAGCCCCTGCCGTGATTGCCAAACTGCAGATCGCGTTGACCGGGGTTCCGCCGCGAGAGGCCAATGACAACCAGAGCTGGTGGTATCCGCTGACCGAGCGGGTGATCCGCCGTCCTAATGGTCGATCGCGCATGGTCATGGGGGAGCATCATCCCGATCCTATTGCAGAAGCCATCCGCTGGAATATCTGCGAGGCCGAACTGGTTCAGGCAATGGGCCGCGGCCGCGGTGTCAACCGCACGGCCGACAGCCCGCTTCAGATTGATCTGCTGACGGATATCGTTCTGCCTATCACCGCCAGCGAGGTAATCGACTGGGCAGACCTTGTTCCCAGCCGCATCGACATGATGGCCTCGCGCGGCGTGGTCCTCGAAAACGCGGCAGACCGGGCAAAGTGCTTCCCCGACCTGTGGTCAAATTACGAGGCGGCGAAGAAGGATGGGCAGAGGACCGGGACAAATTGCTATTATAGGATCTTCTATAATAGCGAAATGTCCCGCTCCTCGGCAGCGGTGGCCTATCGGCCCGAGGGTTCCGGTCAGAAGAAGAGGTCGGCCATGTTCAACCTCGAGCTGATCCCAGACCCTGCGAAATGGCTTGCTGAGCGCCTTGGGCCATTGGCCGACTGCGAAGTTGTCACGAACGCGGACCTGGCTGCCTGACCCGCGCGAAATTTACGCGGGGTGGGGGGGGGAATCCATAGTTTGGCGGTCTCAGATGGGTAACCGTGTTCGATCCAAAATTCACGCAACCGCGAATTAGCGACCGGGGGTCAGAAAGAAGAAAGTCCCAGATTTCTGCCAATTGACTTGAGCACGGTTCTTTAGGCTCAGGACTCACGGATCACAGCCAGAAGACCACGGTGGCGGCGAGAGCGATGGCGGAGAAGAATGCGGTGGGGCAGCGGTCGTATCGGGTCGCCACGCGGCGCCAATCCTTGAGGCGACCGAACATGATCTCGATGCGGTTGCGTCGTTTGTATCGGCGCTTGTCGTATCTGACGGGCTTGGATCGGGATTTCCGGCCCGGAATGCAGGGCTTGATGCCCTTTTGCGACATTGTCAGACTAAAATTGTCGGCCGAGGAGCGGGCGCTAAATTGGGTGGATGAACAAGTCCGCTAACCCATTCCGCTACTTTAACTCCTCGCCCGAGGTCATCCGCTTGGCGGTAATGCTGTATGTGCGGTTCCCGCTATCGTTGCGCAATGTCGAGGACCTGCTGTTCGTAAGCGCTGTCCCGCGCCCACCTTGCGCGGTTGAAGCGTAGCGCCGAGTTTCCGCGCCCTGACTGGGCGGAGTGGGCTGCTACTATGATAATCTCGGGTGATGATCCTGTGAGCAAGGGCGCGCAGCGGTTCGAGGTGTTTACGGGCGCGGGCAAGCGGCGGGATTGGCCTCCCGAAGTGAAGGCCTCGATTGTCGCGGAGTGCTATTCGGGCCAGGAGGGTGTGAGTGCTGTAGCGCGCCGGCATGGGCTCGATCCTTCGCAGGTTTACGCATGGCGGCGGGATTTACGGAAGCGGCTTGGACTTGTAACGGTTTTGCGCCGGTCACCTGAGCGTTTTAAGCTCGCAGCAGGAGACCGACGAGATGATCAAGCATACTGAAGAGTTCAAGCAAGAGGCAGTGCGCATTGCGCTGACTAGCGGGTTGCCGCGCGACCGTGTCGCATCGGATTTGGGGATAGGGAAGTGGACGCTGGGCAAGTGGCTGGCGCAGTATCGGCCGTCCGATCTGGTGGCAGCGCCGCAGGCGGATCTGGCACGCGAGAATGAACGCCTACGCCTTGAGAACCGTGTGCTCCGGGAGGAGAGGGAAGTGCTAAAAAAGGCCACTCAGTTCTTCGCGAGCCAAAGGCTGTGAAGTTCGCTTTTGTGCACATCTGGCGGCACCGTTGGCCGGTTCAACTGCTCTGCCGTGTCATAATGTCAGTGAACGCGGCTATCGTTCCTGGCGCTCGCGACCGATCAGTCGGCGGGAGCGGACGGATATGAAAGTGCTGGCCCATATCAGGGAACAGTACAGCCTCAGCCTCGGTAGCTATGGTCGTCCGAGGATGACCATGGAACTCAAAGAGGTTGGGCTCGATGTTGGCGAGC
>CANJQJ010000049.1 GCA_947476425.1 Sphingomonadaceae bacterium
GGTTCTGGCCACATGGCCAGTCTTCTCAGCATGGCGCAGCACCTTGAGCTTGCGCTGAATGTCGCGGTCTTCCTTGGTCATTGGATCCATCCTCCTGGCTGCCTATCAGCAGCATGAAAGATGTCCCGCGAGTCTGTACAGCCCTACAGTGATGCTCGAAAAGGAAGCCGACGGAATCCACCAACGCTTCGTCCCCGACATCCCCCCCGGTACCCTCTACAATTTCCGCGTCGGCGACCACATCCTCATCGATCCCTACGCCCTCGCCATCGACCGTCCCTACGGCGCGGGTCTCCCCCGCTGCATCGTCACTGAACTCCCCCCGCCAGTCGCGCGGGAAAGCCCGCATTTCACTCCCGGCGGCCTGATCTACGAACTCAACGTCCGCGCTTTCACCATGCGGCATCCGGACATTCCCGAGGCGCAACGCGGCACGATCGCAGCGCTCGCTCACCCGGCGATCATCGCACACCTCAGGAAACTGAAGGTCGCCGCAGTCGAACTGATGCCGATCGTCGCCTGGATCGACGAGCGCCACCTGCCGCCACTCGGTCTCGTCAACAGCTGGGGCTATAATCCAGTCAGCTTCATGGCGATCGACCCGCGCCTCGGCACGCTTGGCGATCTGCGCGCCACTGCGGCGGCGTTGCATGCGGCGGGCATCGGCGTGATCCTCGATCTCGTTTTCAATCACAGCGGCGAAAGCGACATCCACGGCCAGACGCTCAGCTTTCGCGGCCTCGCCGAGCGCGATTATTACCGCCACGCGCACGACGGCAGCCTGATCAACGACACCGGCTGCGGCAACACCATCGCCTGCGATCATCCGATGATGCGCCGGATGATCCTCGACAGCCTGCGTCATTTCGTGGCGCAGGCCGGGATCGACGGCTTCCGCTTCGATCTCGCCCCGATCCTCGGCCGAACCGCGCACGGCTTCGATCCAGACGCAGCACTGTTCCGCGAGATTGCCGCCGATCCGCTGCTGTCGGATCGAATCCTGATCGCCGAACCTTGGGACATCGGCCCCGGCGGCTACCAGCTCGGCAATTTTCCCTCCAACTGGCTCGAATGGAATGATCGCTACCGGGACGACATGCGCCGTTTCTGGCGCGGCGACCGGGGCATGATCGGCGATTTCGCCACGCGGCTCGCTGGCTCGTCGGACATTTTCGGCGGCGCTCCTGCCACGCGTACGGTCAATTTCCTCGCCGCCCATGACGGCTTCACCCTCGCTGATCTCGTCGCGCACGAGCACAAGCACAATTTCGCCAATGGCGAGCAAAACCGTGACGGCCATGATGACAATATCTCGTGGAACAACGGCGCCGAAGGCGTCACTGACGATCCCGCAATCCGCGCGGCCCGCCGCCGCGATCTCAAGGTATTGCTCGCTACCCTCTTCGCCTCGCGCGGCACGATCATGCTGACGGCGGGTGACGAGTTCGGCCGCACCCAGCAGGGCAACAACAACGCCTATTGCCAGGATAACGCGATCACCTGGCTGGATTGGGCGGGCCGGGACACGGAGCTGGAGGATCATGTCGCCGAACTCGCAAAATTCCGGGCTGCGAACGGCCTCGACGATCCGTCCTTCCTCACCGACGCCGACGTCCAGTGGCTCACTGATGACCGCGTCCCATTCACCGAAGCCGATTGGCAAGACATCGAGCGCAACACGATCGCGATCCACCTCGGCCCAGTCCGCATCCGCTTCGATCGCGTCAGCCGGAGCGTGACCGTCACGGAGATCAAAACATGACTCCCCTCCCTTCCAGGGAGGGGAGTATCAGCGTCCCACCCACGCACCGAAAAATGACGGAGCTCCCATGACCGATCCCGACTGGTGGCGCTCCGCCATCATCTACCAGGTCTATCCGCGCTCCTGTCAGGACAGCGACGGAGACGGCCTCGGCGATCTCCCCGGCATCACGCGCCGCCTTCCGCACATCGCCGCGCTCGGCGTCGATGCGGTGTGGATATCGCCCTTCTTCCGCTCGCCGATGGCCGACATGGGCTACGACATCTCCGATTATTGCGACGTCGATCCGCTGTTCGGCACGCTCGCCGATTTCGACGCGCTGATCGAGGAGGCACACCGCCTCGGCATCCGCATCGTCATCGATCAGGTGCTCTCGCACAGTTCGGATCAGCACGCATGGTTCAGGGAAAGCCGCAGCAGCCGTACCAATCCGAAGGCCGACTGGTATGTCTGGGCCGATCCCAAACCGGACGGCACCGCCCCCAATAACTGGCTCTCGATCTTCGGCGGCCCTGCCTGGGAGTGGGATGGCGTCCGCATGCAATATTACATGCACAGCTTCCTGGCCTCGCAGCCCGACATCAACCTGCACGAACCCGAGGTCCAGGCCGCCCTGCTCGACACCATCCGCTTCTGGCTCGATCGCGGCGTCGACGGTTTCCGCCTCGATGCGGTGAACCATTATTTTCACGATGCGAAGCTTCGCGACAATCCGCCGCGCAAGCCAAGCGATGATGCGCATGATGTGCCCGAAACCAATCCCTACGGCTTTCAGGAACATCTCCATGACAAGACCCAGCCCGAAAACCTCGCCTTCCTGAAGCAGCTCCGCGGGGTGCTCGACGGCTATCCCGGCCGGATCGCGCTTGGCGAAGTCGGCGATGGCGATCGCTCGCCCGCCACGGTCGATGCCTATACCAGCAACAATCGGCTCCACAGCTGCTACACCTTCGATCTGTTCGGACCCGAATTCGATCCGGACCATTTCCGCAAGGTCTTCGCCAAATTCGGCGCGGCGGCGGAGGAGGGGCGGGTCTGCTGGTCCTTCTCCAACCACGACGTCGTCCGCCACGTATCGCGTTGGGCGCTTCCGGGCGACGATCCGGCGGCGATTGCGCGCCTCGCGATCAACCTGCTGGTTTCGCTGAAAGGCCCGGTCTGCCTCTATCAGGGCGAGGAACTCGGCTTGCCCGAAGCCGATCTCGCCTTCGAGGATCTTCGTGATCCCTATGGCATCCGCTTCTGGCCTGCCTTCAAGGGCCGCGACGGTTGCCGCACGCCGATGCCGTGGGAAGCCGCCGCGGCCAATGCGGGCTTCTCGACCGGCAAGCCCTGGCTTCCAATCCCGGACGCCCACCGCGCCGCCGCCGTCGATGCGCAGTCGGTTGATCCAGCCTCGATCCTCGCCGCCTACCGCACCGCCATCGCACTCCGCCGCAGCCACCCCGCGCTCGCGAGCGGCGCGATCCGTTTCCTCGAAGCGCCTGCCGATATTTTTGCTTTCGAACGTGAAGGCAGCGGCGAGCACTTGCTCTGCGTCTTCAACTTCGCCCGCACGCCAATATGTTGGAACGGGGTTGATCTCCCAGCCCTCGGCTGGGCGCGGAAGCTGATGTAATAACCCTCGTCTCCCCCTCCTCAGGATGAATGGGGGAGGGGGCCCCGCCCTCCCAATACTTCCAATGTAGGAAAACCCCTGTCACCGTTGGCAAATGATGTGCCGTCTTTCAGCCCTGCTCCGGAACCTCATGCAAATCTTGAAATTTTATTTCACGAAATGCGCGATCTTTGTGACCTTAAGCCCGCTGCTGCGCCAGCCAACTGCCGAATCGGTCGATCGCGTCCTCGGTCTGCGCAGTGCTCACCGCGAAGGAGAAGCGGATGAAGCGGTGCCCTTCGACCGGGTCGAAATCCACCCCCGGCGCGATCGTCACCCCTGTGTCGACGAGCAGGCGGCGGCAGAAGTCCATGCTGTCGTTGGTAAGCGCGGAAACATCCGCCCAGATATAGAAGGCGCCATCGGGCGGCGCGATCCGGGCGAGCCCCATTTGCGGCAACGCCTCGAGCAACAAGGCGCGGTTGCGACGGTAGGTCTCGTGATAGCCTTCCAGCACGTCGGTCTCGTCCATCGCGACCAGCGCGGCATGCTGCGCCAGACTCGGCGGGGTGAGGAAGAGATTGCCGATATAGGCGCGCAGCAGTTCGCTGGTCCCCGGCGGGGCGACGATCCAGCCGAGCCGCCAGCCCGCCATCGAGAAATATTTGGAGAAGCTGTTGATGATGATCGCGTCGGGATCGAACTCGAGCATCGAGTGCGCCGGCCCGACATAGCTCAGCCCATGATAGATTTCGTCCGATATGATCCGGATGCCACGCCGCTTCGCCGCCGCCGCGATCGCGGCAAGGCCCTCGGCCGGGATCATCGTTCCGGTCGGATTGGCGGGGCTCGCCAGGATCAGCCCGGCTGGCGCCTCCTCAAGCGCATCGAGATGGCTGGCGGCAAGCTGGAACCGAGTCGATGCGTCGGCGGCAATTTCCACCGGAACGCGATCGAGGGCGCTCACCGTGTTGCGATAGGCGACATAGCCCGGCCGGACGAACGCGATGCGATCGCCGGGGCTGAACAGCGCGGAAAGCGCGAGCACCAGCGCCGGGCTCGCACCGCAGGTCAGCAGGATTCGAGCGGGATCGATCGAGAGTCCGTGTCGATCCGCGTAAAGCCGTGCGATCCGCTCGCACAGCCGCGAATGCTCGACATAGCCGCCTGGCTCGGCATCGAGCCAGTGATGCGCCGCCGCGATCGCACGGGGCGGTGCTCCGGTCGAAGGTTGGCCGAACTCCATGTGGATGATCGAGCGGCCCTCGCCCTCGAGACGATGCGCCAGTCGCGAGATCGAAATGGCGTGGAAGGGTTCGACGGAAGCGGGGTTCATGCTCGCTCGCTACCCGATCGGCGCTCCCAAGGCGATAGTGGAGGATGGCCCGGGGACGGGGGCAGCATCCTCGTTGCCAATCCTGAACCACAGCGCATACAGTGCCGGCAGGAAGAAGATCGTCAGCCCCGTGCCCACCAGCGTTCCGCCGATCAGCACGATCGCAAGGCCACCCCAGAAGGTCGACTGGGTCAGCGGCGCGAACGCAAGCACCGCCGCGATCGCGGTCAGCATCACTGGTCGCGCGCGGGATACCGTCGCCTCGACCACAGCGCGGCGGTCATTCATTCCGGCGCTCTTGTTCTGCCGGATCTGGTCGACGAGGATCAGCGTGTTGCGCATCACGATCCCAGCCAGCCCGATCAGCCCGAGGATCGCGGTGAAGCCGAACGGTGCCCGCGCCACCATCAGTGCGGGAAGCCCGCCGATAACGCCGAGCGGTGCGGTCGCGATCACCAGGAACATCGCAGGGAAGGAGCGCACCTGGATCATGATCACCGCAAGCATCAGCATCACCATCAGCGGCAGCATCGCGGCAATCGCACCGTTGGCCTTGTTGCTTTCCGCCATCTCGCCACCGGCATCGATATGATAGCCCTCGGGGAGCCGCGCCATCAGTGGCTTCAGTCGCGCCGACATCGCATTGCTGACGTCGGGTGCTTGCGATGTGTCGAGGATGCCGGCGTTGACCGCGATGTAGTTCTCGCGATTGTAGCGCGAGAGCAGGGGCTCCTCCATCACCGTTTCGATCGTGGCGACCTGGGACAGCGGGACATAGGTTCCCGATCGCGTAAGGATCGGGATGTCGCCGAGGCTACCGAGATCGCGTCGATCGGATTCCTGAGCGCGCACGACGACATCGACCGAGCGCAGGTCGTCGCGAATGCTCGTTGCGGTGCGCCCTTGCGTCATCATGTGGACCTGATTGCTCACGCTTTGCGGATCGAGACCGATCTGCCGCAGACGTTCCTGGTCGAAACGAAGCCGCATAGCCGGCGCGCGCTGGCCCGCCTCGATCGTGATGCCGCTACCAGTTGGCTCGGTTCGCATGACGTCGGCGACTTGCAGCGCAATCCTGTGCAGTACAGTCATGTCGGGCCCGACGACGCGGAAGGTGACGGGGTAGGGAACCGGTGGCCCCATCGAGAGCGATCGAACGCGAAGCTCGGCCGCCGGGAAGCGATTTTCTGCGATCATCGCACGGATGCGTTCGAGGGCGGCGATGCGATGCTTGTGTCCCTTGGTGATCACCAGCAGCTTGGCGAAGGCGGGATCGGGCAATTCGGGGTTGAGGCTCACGAAAAAGCGCGGCGAACCGGCGCCAACGAAAGTGGCGACATGGACGACGTCAGCATCCTTGCCGATCAGGGTGGCGACTTGCGTGGCGATTTTCTCGGTCGCTGCTATCGCCGAACCCTGCGGAAGCTGGATTGTCACGAGAAGTTCCGGGCGGTCGGAGTTCGGGAAAAACTGCAACGGGAGCAACGCGCCGACGACAAGCGCCGCTGCGAACAATCCGGCCACGATGAGGGCGACCATTTTCTTCCGGG
Source organism: Sphingomonadaceae bacterium (assembly GCA_947476425.1). Taxonomy (GTDB): domain Bacteria; phylum Pseudomonadota; class Alphaproteobacteria; order Sphingomonadales; family Sphingomonadaceae; genus CANJQJ01. The sequence goes on from CANJQJ010000049.1 coordinate 6,246, forward strand.
TGACCGCCAGTTCGATCCAGCCGCGCAATTTCTGGTAGCGCGGTGTCTCGTAGATCGAACTGGGCGCGACATCGGAAACCGGCACCTCGGGCAAAAGCTTGACCCCGAGATAGGGGATCATGATCACCGCGACGAACCACGATGCGATAAGCGCGTAGGCGACCACCCAGAAGAGATCGCCCGAGAATTCGGAAACGCCCGAAGGTGCAAGTCCGATCGGGATGAAGCCGATGATCGAGATGAGCGTTCCCGACAGCATCGGTCCCGCCGTGGCATTCCACGCGTGGCTGGCAGCGCTGGTTCGATCCGCGCCTTGTCGCATGCGGACGACCATCATCTCGATCGAAATGATCGCATCATCGACCAGCAGCCCAAGCGACACGATCAGCGCGCCGAGCGACACGAGGTCGATATTGTGGCCGTTGAGCAGCATGACGATGAATGTTGCCGCCAGCGTCAGCGGCACTGCCGCCGCCACCACGATGCCCTCGCGGACGCCAAGCGTCAGAAGCGTTGCGAGCATCACCGCGCCGAGCGCGACGACGAACTTGACCGTGAATTCATCGACTGCGGCCGTGATATGCACTGCCTGGTCGGCGACCTTGACCAGCGACATTCCGGCCGGCAGCCCATCATCGATTCGCGCTTCCTCGGCGGAAAGATTCTCGTCGAGCTTGAGGCCGTTGAACTTGGGCAGCCGCTTGAGCCCGAGCATCAGAGCGGGTTCGCCATCGACGAGGATCTTGAAGGTTGCGGGATCCTCATAGCCGCGTCGGACGGTTGCGATATCGCCGATCTTGAGCGTCCGCCCGCCGAGCTCGATCGCCGCGCTGCGAACATCGTCGATCGACCTGAACGCGCCGTCGGGCCGGATCTGGACGCGCGGACCCGCGGTATCGATGAAACCCGCCGGGGTGAGGTCATTGCGGCTCGCCAGTGCGTTGGCCAGCGCATCGGGCGTCACGCCGAGCGCCGCCAGCCGGTGATACGAGAATTCGACGTAGATGCGCTGGGACTGTTCGCCCAATATATCGACGAGTTGCGCACCGTTTACATTGAGCAGCCGCTGGCGGATCTGCTCGGCGGTCTTGACCAGCTCGCGATGCGGCAGGCCATGGGCCCGCAGCGCGTAGAGCGCGAAATAGGCATCGGCATAATCGTCGTTGAAATAGGGTCCCTTCACGCCTGCCGGAAGTTTGGGGATCTCGTCGGTCAGCTTCTTGCGGATCTGGTAGAACTGGCCCTGCAGATCAGGGCTCGGCATGCTGTCCTTGAGCACGACGAGCATCGTTGCCTGTCCAGGTCGGATGGTGGTTTCGATACGGTCGAGATAACGGAGTTCCTGGAGCCGCTTTTCCAGCCGGTCAGCCACCTGCGACTGGATTTCCGCCGCGGTCGCCCCGGGCCACTGGACGGACAATGTCATCGCTTTGAACGTCATCTCGGGTGTTTCGGCACGGCCGAGCTTAAGGAAGGCGAATGTTCCCGCGATCGACAGGCAGATGATGATGAACAGCGTCAGGGCCTGCTCGCGTACAGCCCAAGCCGACAGGTTGAACCGGTTCATATGGCTGGTCTTACATCCTCGATGCGGACCTTCTGGCCGGGGCGAAGCAGATGAGCTCCGAGTGCTACGATTCGCTCGCCGCCGTGGAGGCCTGCACTCAGCGTCGCGTCCTCCTCATCGAGCCCTGCAATCCTGACAGGACGGAAGACGAGCTGGTCGTGGTCGCCAACAATCCATACGCCCGGGCCTGAGCCCCGATCGATCAACGCTGCGATCGGTATGCGGATCGCAGCACCGCTCTTGCCGGCAAGGCGCACGGTCGCTGTTCCGCCAAGTGGCAGCGTGTCGCCGCCGGCGAGCGTATAACGGGCCTCGAACGTGCGCGTGGCGGGGTCTGCGGCCGCGCTCAAGCTGCGGAGGCGTGCGTCCAGCAGCTTGCCCCCATCAAACAGCGAAACGCTCACTGCGCCGGTGGCTTGCGCGCGCAATTGCTCGGGCACAGAAACGACAGCGTCGCGCGATCCTGAACGACCGAGCCGGACGATCGTCTGACCCGGGGCGACCACCTGGCCCGGCTCAGCCTCGACTGACATGACGATGCCATCGGCGTCGGCCACGAGCGTTGCATAGCCGCTCTGGTTGGCCGCATTTGCGGCATTGGCGCGGGCGGCGCGCATCAGCGCGGCGCTCGCGTCGGCTTCGGCGCGCGCTGCATCGAGCGCGCGAATCGATACGAAGCCCTTGTCGGCAAGTGGCTTCAGGCGCGCGAGATCGGCTCCGGCGCGGCGTTGCTGGGCAGAAGCGGCCTCCGCATCGCTGTGCGCCGCGGTTGCCAGGAGAGCATAATCGGAAGCGTCGATGCGGGCGAGCGGTTGGCCGCGATGTACGTGCTGGCCAGCCTCTACATAACGGGTGACGATCTTTCCACCGACCCGAAAGCCAAGCGCGCTTTCGATTCGAGCGTGAACAGTGCCGGTCAATGTCGGTCCTTGCGCTCCGCTCGATCCCACGATCACGGTGCGGACGAGCATAGGCTTCGCCAGCATTTCCGGTTCGCTGCTACAACCCGCGGCAAACACCGTCGCGATCAGCATCCAATGACGCACCCTTGATTCCCCCGTCATGGCCAAAGCGATCCGTTTCATAGGCGAACCTATTGTAGGGCGCACCTCTTCATTTTTGTCGGTTCGCAAAGGCCATCCTGGCCGGCGGCGTCACCTTGCCAAGGATGGGTATCAGCCGGTCTTGCGGGTCAAAACCGGTTGAGCCCGGTAGAGATCGGGAAAAAGTCGGCGGAATGCCGACAGCTTGGGAAGGTCGTACGCCCGGATATAGGGATGGTCCGGCTTCCGGTACATGAAGTCCTGATGATAGCCCTCCGCAGGGTAGAAGCGGCCGCTTTCAATGCGCGTTACGATCGGATTGGGCCAGATGTCGGCGCCTCCCAGCTGCGCGAGATAACGACTCGCTTCGACCTTCTGGTCGGGTGTCGTCGGGAAGATCGCGCTGCGATACTGGCTGCCGTGGTCCGGGCCTTGATAGTCGCGCGTTGTTGGATCGGCCACCACCGAGAAGAAGACCCGCATGAGCGATCCGTAGCTCACCTTTGCGGGATCGTAGACGATACGCACGGCTTCGGCATGCCCAGTCGTCCCGCTACTCACCTTCTCATAATCCGCAGTGCTCGAATCGCCCCCGGCATAGCCGGCCTCGACGCGGAGGACGCCCTCGACATGCGAAAAAACGCCCTGGACGCCCCAGAAGCAACCGCCAGCGAAGATCGCGGTCTGCGGCCCACTGGGCTTTGGCGCCTGGTAGCCGGGTGCAGGCACCAGCGCCACGCGTTCGGCGCGCAACTCGTCGCCGCGAGTCAATGACATCGCGAATGCGAAAATCAGCACAATGCAGGCAAGGGCAGCCGGCCAGATCTTCATCATGTTTCTCCGCCCCCGGTCAAGGAACGGAAATTACGCCGAAATCTCACGCATGGCAAATGCGCCCCGGCGAAAGCCGGGGTACGCACTGGCCAGGCCATGGCTCACTTCAACGCCGCAACCGCCTGCTGGATGCGCGTGCAGGCCTCGGTGAGGATCGCCTCGGAGGTCGCGTAGCTGATCCGAAAGGCTGGCTCGAGGCCGAATGCCGCACCATTGACCGCCGCGACGCGGCCTTCATCGAGAAGATAATCGATGAGGTTGGTATCGGTGGCGATCACCTCGCCCTTCGGGGTTTTCTTGCCGATCACGCCCGAGACATCGGGGTAGACGTAGAACGCGCCTTCCGGGGTGGGACAGTGGAAGCCTTCGATTTCATTGAGCATGCGGACGACGAGATCCCGGCGGCGCTTGAACGCGATGTTGCGCTCGATCAGGAAGTCCTGCGGACCGTTGAGCCCGGCAGTCGCCGCTGCCTGCGCTATCGAGCAGGGGTTCGAGGTCGATTGGGACTGGAGCTTCGCCATCGCCTTGATAATCGGCACGGGGCCGCCAGCGAAGCCGATCCGCCAGCCGGTCATCGCATAGGCCTTGGAGCAACCGTTGACGGTCAGCGTACGCTCGTAAAGCGCAGGGCAGACCTGCGCGATCGTCGTGAACTTGAAGTCGTCATAGACGATATGCTCGTACATATCGTCGGCCATTACCCAGACCTGCGGGTTGCGAAGCAGCACTTCGCCGAGCGCCTTGAGCTCCGCTTCGGCATAGGCCGCGCCCGATGGGTTCGAAGGCGAATTGAGGATCAGCCACTTGGTCTTCGGCGTAATCGCTGCTTCAAGCTGTGCTGCATCGATCTTGTAGTTGCGATCAGCGCCCGCCTTGACGAATATCGGCGTGCCGCCTGCAAAATTGACGATGTCGGGATAGCTCACCCAGTAGGGCGCCGGAATGATAACTTCGTCGCCGACGTCGATCGTCGCAACCAGCGCGTTGAATAGCGTGTGCTTGCCGCCGACATTCACACTTATCTGGTTGGCGGCATAGTCGAGTTCATTGTCGCGCTTGAACTTGCCGGCGATCGCGGCCTTCAGCTCGGCGGTGCCGTCGACATTGGTATATTTCGTCTTGCCTGCGCGGATCGCTTCGATCGCCGCATCCTTGATGAAATCGGGCGTGTCGAAATCGGGTTCGCCGGCCGAAAGGCCGATGACATCCACGCCTTTGGCCTTCAGATCGAGCACCCGGCTCGTCATCGCGAGCGTGGGCGAGGGCTTGATGCGATCGAGCGCGGCGGAAATCAGAGCCATTTTACTACCCTTCGAATGGAATTGCGCGCGCCTATAGACCGGCTTCGTTCGCTCCTGCAACAAGGCGTGCAGGAATCAGGCCGCGCAAGGCATTTCCGATCAGGAATTCGCCTTCGAGGTCGGTGGCGCAGAGTTCGCCCTCGATCGCCTTGCCCTCTTCGATCAGTTCCTCCCGCAAAACGCCTGCTAGCAGTCTGCGGGCCAGCGGAGGGGTGACGAGCTTGCCATCGCGCATCACGAAGATGTTCGTGAAGCTGCCTTCCGTGAGGAAGCCATCGTCATCGACCAGCGCAACCTCGAACGTGCCCGCTGCATTGCGAGCGCGATCGTAGAAACTGCGGTCGCTGGTCTTGTGGAGCAGCCGGAAATCGTCACGCGGCACCGGCCGTCGCACGAGCATGACATCGGCTATGAACGGCGTAGGCGGCATATCGGTCACCTCGATCGCCACGGCGCCCGTCGGCGAAAGTCGCATCCGGACGCGGCAATCGCGGTGTAGGCGGAAGGTTGCCGCCTGGAGTTCGTTGCGCAGGGCGTGGCGATCGCAGGTGAAGCCAAGCGTCGCGGCGCTTGCCCGAAGTCGCACCAGATGGCGCTCAAGTCGGATCAGACCTTCCTCGGCATCAAATTTCATCGTCTCGACGAGATCGAATGGCGTGGCGGATGCTGTCACGAACCTTCCCTTGGCAAGGCATTCACTCCATTCCGCATCAGGCACAGAATCCGCTACAATCGCCGATCCAAGCCCCATCACCGCCGAGCGGCTTCTCTCCGGTATCATGAGCGTCCGGATCGCCACGTTGAATGCGGCATTCCCATCCGGATCGACATGCCCGATACTGCCGGTATAGGGGCCGCGTTCCTCCAGTTCCAGTAGTCCAATCAACTCCATAGCGCGTATTTTTGGAGCCCCCGTCACAGATCCGCATGGAAAAAGCGACGCTACGACATCGATTGCGTCACAATCGGCGCGCAGCGATGCCGTGACGGTAGAGGTCATCTGGTGGACGGTGGGATATGATTCGATCTCGAACAACCGCGGCACCGCGACGCTCCCAGGCGTCGCCACCCGTGAAAGATCGTTGCGGATAAGGTCTACGATCATCAGGTTTTCGGCGCGCTGCTTGGTATCGGATCGCAGTACGTCCGGATCCCCAGAGGCGGGCAGGGTACCTTTCATCGGCCGTGCGGTGAGTTTTCCCTCCTCAAGCGTGAAAAACAGTTCGGGCGAGCAGGACAGCAGCCAATTATGACCGTCATGGATAACGCCGCCCCAGCCCGCGCCACCCGCATTCCGCAGCCGCGCATAGAGAGCGGGCGGCGTACCTGCGAAGGCGACATCGGTCGGGAAGGTGTAGTTTGCCTGGTAGATGTCTCCTGCGGCGATGAAGTCGAGTAGAATCGCGACTGCGGCGCGATAATCTTCAAGGCGGATGCGGGGGGCGGGCGTTCCGGCCCAGGCGCCCTCGGGATCGCCGAGAAGTGCTTCGAGGTCGCCTTTACCGAGCGGTTCGACATTGTCGAACACGCCAAACCATAACAGCGGCGCTTTCGCCGGGCGTGTCGTCAATGGCGTCAGCCGGTCTTCCAGAGCGAGGCCTGCTTCGTAGCCGATATAGCCCGCAAGATAGCGACCCTTGCGTGATTCGGCGCGCATGTGTTCGAGTGCGGGGTAGATTTCGGAGGGGTGACGGGCGACTATCTCGTCAAGCGGTTCGCGATAGAGGTGCGCGTGTGCGTCGCTGCCGGGACGCGCATCGTCGAGCAGCACGAACGGCTTGGCTGTGTCGAGGGACCTCACCAGCGCCCTATCCGCTGCAATTTGCCCAGTTGCAACCGATCAGCCGAACCATCATGTGAGAAGCCATGAGCGAAACACCCACTCCGCCGATGCGCGCCGCGATCATTCCGGTCACCGCCTTCCAGCAGAATTGCACCCTCATCTGGTGTACCCGGACGATGAAGGGTGCCTTCGTCGATGCTGGCGGCGATCTTGATCAGCTCAAGGCTGCTGCCGCCCAGCATGGCGTGACGATCGAGAAGCTGCTCGTCACGCATGGCCATATCGATCATTGCGGCGGGACGGCCGAACTCGCTGCCGAGCTTGGCGTCCCGATCGAAGGGCCGCAGGAGGAGGATAGATTCTGGATAGAACAGCTCGGTACGGCAGGTGCCAGCTTCGGCATTCCCGGTCGTCCCTTCGAGCCCAGCCGCTGGCTGCACGAGGGTGACCAGGTCACGGTCGGCGAACTGATCCTCGACGTCCATCATTGCCCTGGGCACACGCCGGGTCACGTCATCTTCCACCACGCTCCCTCGAAGCTTGCGATCGTTGGTGACGTTCTGTTCCAGGGCTCGATCGGACGCACCGATTTTCCACGCGGCAATCATGCCGAACTTGTCGCTTCGATCACCTCACGGCTCTGGCCGCTCGGTCCTGACACCCATTTCGTGCCTGGCCATGGTCCAATGTCGACCTTCGGCCATGAGCGCGCAACCAACCCCTTCGTTGGCGACCGCGCGCTGGCTTGATAGAAAAATCCTGCCCCAGCCGGGGCAGGATCTCAACATGTCTTACCCTAGCATCGTCGGCGCGCCCACCTGATAGCTGAGCACGATCGCATAAACCGCCAGCACCAGTTGCAGGACGAGCGTTAGAAGGGCGCCGGTAGCGCGCAGGGCTACCATGCCGGGACGTTCCATTCCGATCGGGTGAGCGATGCGGCCGAGGATGAAGAGGATGCCCACGCCCCACAACCATAAGGCGCTGTGGCCACCGAGTTCGACGAGTCCGAGTAGAATCACGAACAGTGGCGTATTCTCGTTGAAATTGGCGTGTGCCCGCATCCGGGTGCGCAACAGCGCGTTATCGCCGTCACCGATGCTGATTTTGAGCTTTGAGCGGACCTGCGAGCATCGCATCGCGAGCCAGATATTCACGAGCGCGGCAGCGGCCGCTATGGTAAGTGTGATCGGTAGCAGCATTCCGGTATCTCCCCCTTTGTTCGTTGCGGTCCTTCAAGCATGCCGATGGCCTACTTGCAACGCCGCACGAATTCGCTATAGGCGACGCTCTCGCGACGAGCCTTGCCAACGGCTCGGCGGCCTTATGGCTGTCGGAGTCCTGCGGTGGCGCTCGTCGTAATTTGTTTTGGCTGAATGGAACAGGTGCCGACATGGCCGTCCCCAAGAGAAAAACGTCTCCTTCGAAGCGCAATATGCGGCGCAGCCACGATGCGCTCAGCGTCGAGGCATTTCAGGAATGCTCCAATTGTGGAGAACTGAAGCGTCCGCATCATCTGTGCAACGCATGTGGCCATTATAATGGTCGCGAAATCGTGCCTGTAGAGGCCTGATCGGTCACTTCCCGGAGGCTATGCCAATGACGTCCGCGCCACGAATCGCCCTGGATGCGATGGGTGGCGACGGCGGGGTCCCGCTGATGATCGCCGGGGCCGCGCTTGCGCTTGAGCGTAATCCGGCACTGCTCTTTCGATTGGTCGGCGATGAGTCGGCGATTCGCGCCGAGCTTGTCGCGCATCCCGCGCTCGCCCGTGTCAGTACGGTCGTCCACGCCTCGGAGGTGATCTCTGGCGAGGACAAGCCTGCCCAGGCGATTCGCCGTGCCAAGACGTCCTCGATGGGAATCGCGATCGCGGACGTGAAAGCCGGCGAGGCCGATGCAGCCGTGTCCGGTGGCAACACCGGGGCGCTGATGGCGATGGCCAAGCTCGCATTGCGGACGATGTCCGGCATCGATCGCCCAGCTCTGGCAGCACTTCTGCCGACGCTTGGTGATAATGACGTGATCATGCTTGATCTCGGAGCCAACACCGAATGCGAGGCACGCAATCTCATCCAGTTCGCGGTGATGGGCTCGGCCTACGCTCGCACGGTGATGTCGCTGCCACGTCCGCGGGTCCGCCTTCTCAATATCGGCACCGAGGATCTCAAGGGAACCGATGATCTCCGCGCTGCCGCGACCACGCTTCGCGAGGCCGATCACCTGCCGCTGAGCTTCGACGGGTTTATCGAAGGCGATCGTATCGGGAGCGGGGAGGCTGATGTTATCGTCACCGACGGGTTTTCCGGTAATATCGCGCTCAAGACGATCGAGGGCACCGCCCGCTTCATCACGGACCTGCTCAAGCGAGCGTTTACGAGTTCGCTGCGTTCCAAGGCGGGTTTCCTGCTTTCGAAGCCGGCCTTTCGCCTACTGAGCGTCCATCTCGATCCCAACAATCACAATGGTGCAGTTTTCCTCGGCCTCAATGGTATCGTCGTGAAAAGCCATGGCGGCGCCAATGTCTCCGGAGTAGCGCAAGCAATCGGAGTTGCGGCCAAGCTCGCGGCCAACGATATCACACGACGGATTACCGAGGACCTCGATCATATCCGCCAACAGCACGCCGCCGCGACGAGAGCGAGCGAGTCTGCAGCATGAGCCGTCGTTCACTCCTTATCGGTAGTGGATCCGCGCTGCCCAAGCGCCGAGTCAGCAATGCCGAACTCGCGGAGACGGTCGATACATCGGATGACTGGATCGTTGAGCGGACCGGGATTCGTGCGCGCCATATTGCGGGCGAGGGCGAAACAACTGGTACGCTGGCAACCGAAGCCGCACGCAAAGCGCTCGAGGCGGCGGGGGTAAGTCCGTCTGAAGTCGGGCTGATCGTGCTCGCTACGGCAACCCCGGACCAGACCTTCCCGGCAACCGCGACGAGCGTCCAGGCGGCGCTGGGCATCAACGACTGCATCGCCTTCGACGTCGCCGCGGTGTGCTCGGGCTTCCTTTACGCGCTCACGGTTGCAGACAGCATGATTCGCGGCGGCGGCGTCGATGTTGCAGTCGTGATCGGTGCAGAGACCTTTAGTCGCATCATGGATTGGGAAGATCGTACTACCTGCGTCCTGTTCGGCGACGGCGCGGGTGCGGTCGTACTCAGGGCTGGCGAGGGTGTCGAATCGGCGCGTGGCGACGAACGCGGGATCCTGTCGACAGCTCTCCATGCCGATGGCCGGCACAACCAGCTGCTCTATGTCGATGGCGGGCCGTCGACCACTGGCACTGTCGGAAAACTACGCATGAAGGGCCAGGAAGTGTTCCGCCACGCGGTCACCAACCTGGCATCGGTCCTCGTGGAATCTCTTGTAAAAGCTGGAGTTTCTGCGGATCAGGTCGATTGGGTAGTGCCTCACCAGGCCAATCGCCGGATCCTTGATGCCACCGCGCGCAAGCTCGGCCTGCCGATCGAAAAGGTGATCGTGACGGTCGATGAGCATGCCAATACTTCGGCAGCGTCGGTGCCACTGGCGTTCGACGTCGCGGTTCGCGACGGGCGAATCAAGCAGGGCGATCTTGTGGTGTTCGAGGCCATGGGGGGCGGCTTCACTTGGGGCGCTGCCGTCATCCGAATCTGATTTGTTGCTACATCGTAAAATTACTGGCTTGCGCGTCGCGGGGGCGATAAGGTCTAAGCGCATTAGAGTTTGAAACTAATTCAAGCGGCTGGGGGATATATGTCGCAATTGGGTACTTTGACGAGGGCAGATCTGGCGGAAGTCGTTCACCGGGAGGTGGGTCTTTCGCGCGCCGATTCAGCGGCGATGATCGAGCAGATCCTGGCAGGCATGTCGGACGCGCTCGAGCGCGGCGAAAATGTGAAGATTTCCGGATTCGGAAGTTTCATTCTTCGTGACAAGGGCGAACGCGTCGGCCGTAATCCCAAGACCGGGATCGAAGTGCCGATCGCACCGCGTCGCGTGCTCACGTTCCGCGCATCGCAGTTGCTCCGGGATCAGATCGTAAAGTCGAACTGATTCGCCGATGGAGGTTATCTCAAAGGCCGATGGCGCGCTGAAGACGATCAGCGAAGTTTCCATCGCCTTTGGGATTCCACAGCATATACTTCGCTACTGGGAAACACGATTTCCACAGCTCCGGCCTCTTACCCGCGCCGGGAACCGGCGATATTACCGGCCGGGCGATGTCGCGCTCGTCGCGCGGATCGATTCGCTGCTCAATCGCGAAGGCTATACAATCAAGGGCGTCCAGAAGCTGCTGGCGACACGATCGGTGCCAGCCGCTCCTGTACTGCCCGCGCCGCTGGTGCTCAAGCTCGCGCCGGTAATCGCGGAAATCCGTCGCGTGCGCGCCAGCCTCGTGGCCGCGCTCGAAGCGGATGCGCGCTAGACCTTATTCCAGCAAGATTGAAACAGCATCTTGGCCGTCATTCTCACGAGAGTTGGGATTCGGCGCACTTGTTCGCGATCGAAGGACCACCGCAATGTGGATCCCGACTTTCGCCGGGACGACCAACAAGGTCTAGCTTAGCCTTTTAGAAAATGTCGTTGCGATCAGGTTGGAGGACGGTTCGTTCAAACCGATCACCCCTTATGCGAAGATAAAATTCGATGCCGAGAAACTGGCGGCGTTCAGATTTCCCAGTGGATCTGCGATCTTCAACGACAGTAGCTGCCCCGCTGACGTCACCGCATTGACCATCACCGAACCGTCAGCGGCATCGTTGGCAAATACCGTTCCGGCGCCACCGCCCGCCGCCCAGTGAGTGATGCCGAGTTTTTCCAGCACGATCTTGTCCGTGCCCTTCTGAAAGTCCTCGATCGTATCGACGCTGCCGTCCAATGCTGCAACGCCCTTAAGAACGAACCAGTCGACGCCAGCGCCGCCCCAAAGCTGGTCCGCACCCTGTTCCCCAATCAGCTTGTCATTGCCATTGTCGCCATGGATCTGGTCGTTGCCGTCTCCGCCATAGATAAGGTCGTCGTCGTCGCCGCCGAAGAGCTTGTCATTACCTGCTTCGCCGCTGATCGAGTCGGCACCGGCATCGCCGTAGGCGGTATCGTCACCGGCGCCGGAACTCATCCGATCAGCGCCCGCGCCGCCGACGAGCCAGTCGATGCCGCCTTCCGAGGCCAATATGTCGTTCCCGTCGCCGCCATCTAGATAGTTGTTTCCGTCGCCACCATCGACCCGGTCGTCACCAATGCCGCCATAGACCTTGTCGTCACCGGACTGGCCCTTGAGTTTGTCATTGCCGCCCTCGCCATAAATGATGTCGTTGCCGGCGCCGCTGCCAACTGCCTGCGTGGTCAGCAAGCCAGTCGCAGGATTGATTTCATTGAGAAATCCGTCGTCACCGTCGCCTGCGTAGATGACGTCGTCGCCGGGCCCGGCATCGATATAGTCGCGTCCGGCGCCACCGTAGAACGTGTCGTTGCCAAGGCCGCCGATCATCTGGTCATGCCCGTCGCCGCCATCGAGAATGTCGTTGCCATCCTTGCCGTCGAAAATATCATTGCCGACGCCGCCGATCATTCGATCATTGCCGGCTCCGCCGTCGAAACTGTCATTACCGTCGCCACCGTCGAGCAGGTCGTCGCCGAGGCCACCCTTCATGAAATCGTCGCCACCCTGTCCGAAAATCGAGTCGTTTCCGTCGCCACCCTCGACATAGTCGTTGCCCAGACCGGCATAGATCCAGTCGTTCCCACCATAGCCATACAGGCTGTCGGCGAGCGTGGTTCCGTAAAACGTGTCCTGAAGATTCGTCCCATGAAAAATGGTCATCAACATATCCCTGAATAGAGAATTGAAGGCATGTACAGAGCGGTGCGATCTTGCCCAATCGCCACCCCGTCGAGAATGGCGTTTGGATAGTGCGACTTAGAACCCTCTCGTAGCGCAATGCGATTGAGGGACCGAATTCCGCGCTCGACCGAAACGATCGCCGAGCTCCGCCATTCGTCACCCAGCCGCTGCCCATCCGACTTGGTCCTTTCTGTCGATGTCGTGCTCCGGGGGCGGCATGCGCTGCGCTCGCCCGGTCGTGTGGTCTTCGGAGGCTTGCCAAAGCAGGCACCCGCGAAAATCATACCGCCTAATTCTAGGTGAGCAGGTGCTGCCAAAATATTAACGCGATGATGGTCGGCCGACTCCAGACCTGCCATCCAGCGAAAGCCGGTTGCCGGTTTCTCCAATGAGAAATGTCATCCCCCCTTAGAGTCCCGATCGTACCAAAATGGGGGAGTGATACTTGTCGATACGCGACCTAGGATGATGTCGTTACGGAAGGAGCGATGACATTGTGGCAATGGGCGATGGCGCAGCAGGCCTGAACATTTGCCGGGGCCCTGCCCGCGCTCGATTCGGTGCGCCGCTATGTTGAGAACGACTTTCCCCCCAGCCTTGGACCCACCGCGCGCGTCCGAGTTGCGGCTTTCTCACGTAGTGACTGCCGCAATTTTCTTGTCCTGCTACCTGACGTGGCGCCCTTCGCAGGACATCATGTTCACGCTCAGTGATGCCCTGTTCGTCCTTGCCATGGTCCAGCTCGTCTATCTTCGCCGCGTACCGCTCGAGCCCTTTCGCGCATTGACGCCGTTGTGGCTGACGGGTTTTCTCATGCTCGTCGGAGGCTTGCTGATCGGTTCGCTGAACTGCCCGACACCGTGGCGCTGGACGATCGTTGCAAGTCAATATCTGTTCGCCTGGGTCGTGCTGCCAATGATCCTGCTCGGCCGTACGCATGAGCAAAACATAACGATGATCAAGTCGTTCATCTGGGGCGTGTTTGCCGTCAATCTGTTCGGAGCGATCATTTATTTCACCTATTCTGGCACTTTCACGGAGGCCCGAGATCTTTTCGGGATGGATTTCCTTTCGGGCGGTCGGAGGCTCGGTGCGTTTACGGGGGATGCAAACTGGAACGGCGCCGTGCTCGCCATGGCAGTTCCCTGTGCCGTGTTCCTGCGCGCGAAGAAGTTGGTGGGGAACATCATTTCGCTGGTCTGGCTGGCGGTGCTGATGATGGGAATCATGCTGACGGCGTCTTTTACAGCGTTCCTGAGCGCGCTAGTATCAATTCTGATCTTCGCAGCGATCGGTGGTTTCAGGCCCGGCAAACGTATCCTGCAAGCTGCAGCGGCGACAGCGGGCGTGGGGCTGCTCGGCTATTGTAGGGCTGTACAGACTCGCGGGACATCTTTCATGCTGCTGATAGGCAGCCAGGAGGATGGATCCAATGACCAAGGAAGACCGCGACATTCAGCGCAAGCTCAAGGTGCTGCGCCATGCTGAGAAGACTGGCCATGTGGCCAGAAC
>CANJQJ010000050.1 GCA_947476425.1 Sphingomonadaceae bacterium
ATGCGATCGCGGGAAAAATGGCTTGATCCGGCGCATCTGCACCTCGCTCAGCATAAACAGATCGTCCACAAGCAGCACCTCCTGGTGCCACCATTGAATCAACCCTCAGCCCATCATGCAAGCAATTTAACAGGTCCTGACCCTAGGTTGGTAACCAAATTTTTCTTTTCGGTGTCGTATCATCTCCCGGACTGAGTCAGGGGCAAAGCATGACGGTACAGGCAAATCCGCTAAGCAGTGCGGTCAAGGGAATTGGCAAGTGGCTTGGCGTGGCAGAATCGGGTGGTTCGCCGGAGGATGAATTGAACGAATCCACGATTTATTTGTCGCCGCTGATTCATGCTCGCACCGATGATGCGGCTGCCGAGATCGATCGCTATCGTGCGACTCTCGCCAATGTCAGTTCGTTCCTGCTGGAGCATGCCATCGAGCCGCTGCCTCATCATTACGAACTCGCCTATCGGCACCGAATTGGCGGCGAACCCGGGCTTGGCGAAGTAGTCGGGCGCCTCGTTCGCGATGGTCATGCCATGATCGACGCGATGCGTTCTGACGATACGGGGCTTTCGGCGCAGCTTCTGGCCTCGCTCGTCGAGCAGGCACAGCAGCAACTTGCCGATGTCGCCAACATCGCTCGGCAGTCGGGCGAGGAAGCACGCGCTTATGGGCTGGCGTTGAACGAAAACATGTCGGAACTCGCACCCGCGATCGCGGCGCATCCGGTACTGGGGTCGCTCGTGGGGCTCACCCGGATGATGATCGAAAAGACCAATGCAGCCGAGCGAATGATGCGCGATTCGGCGGTCCAGATGGATACGATGCGCGACAATCTCGATCTGGCGCGCGAGCAGGCCGAGACCGATCCGCTCACCGGTCTCAATAACCGGCGCGCATTCGAACGCCTCTTGGGGGCTGCGACCGAACGAGCCATCGTCAGCCGGAAATCCATGTCGCTCGCATTTTGCGATATCGATAATTTCAAGCTGGTGAACGACACGCACGGTCACGACGTAGGCGATCGCGTGCTGACCTTCGTGGCCAAGCTTCTCGCCGAACATGTCGGCCGTCGCGGTTTCGTCGCGCGCCATGGCGGCGAGGAATTCGTGTTGCTACTCGAGGGCATCGATCCCGACGACGCATGGGAAATCGTCGATGTCGCGCGCCACGATCTTTTCCGCCGCAACATCATCGATCGCAACGGCGGTCAATCGATCGGCAGCATCAGTTTTTCGGCAGGGGTCGCTGGGCTGGCGCCCAATGGCGACATTTCCGATCTGCTCCGCCGGGCCGATCTCGCACTTTACCGCGCGAAGCGGGCTGGACGAAACCAGGTGCTGCTGGCCGATAACGATTCGAACGGGACGAGCGTCGACCACGCACTGCCCTGACTTCGCCGCACAATTGAATCGCTGAGCGTTGGCGATGCGGCAGTTCATTGGTTGCCGAGTCAAATAGCCGGCCGGCGAAGCTTGTTTGAGTGCCACAGCGCTTCAGCTATGCTGGACCTCAATGCGACAGCTAGGTCGCTCCGAGGGAGAGTTTCATGGATCTTGGCATCAAGGGTAAAGTCGCGGTCGTCACTGGCGGATCGCACGGCATGGGGCTGTGTGTAGCGCAGGAGTTGGGTCGCAACGGGTGCAAGGTCGTGATTGTCGCGCGGGGCCGCGAACGCCTCGACAACGCTGTCCAGTCGATCCGCAGCGAAGGCGGCGAGGCAGTCGGCGTTTCCGCCGATCTCACCGATCTTGGAAGCTTCGCCTATATGGTAGAGCAGTCGAAGGCAGCGTTCGGGGCACCCGATATCGGCATTTTTACGCCGGTAGCGCCCCCGTCCGGCTCCTTCGATGAATTCGACGATGCCGATTTTGATCAGGCCTATGCCTATATCGTCAAGGCTTTCCGCCACTTCGCCAAGGCGTTCACGCCGGCGATGAAAGAAAATGGCTGGGGTCGAATTATCACGATCGGATCCGGCGCTGCCAAATCGCCGGCGCGGAAGTCGATCCTCAATTTCGATTATGTGCTCGCAAACACCGTTCGGCCCGCAGGCCTCGGCCTCAGCCGCAGCCTTGCCGACGAACTCGGTCCCTATGGCATCACCGTGAACACCGTTCCCCCGGGCTTCATCGATACCGGCGAGAATTACGAGGCGTTCTTCCGCCATTGCGCGAAGGAAGCGGACATGCCGTACGAGCCGTTCATGACCGCCTTTCTCAAGCGGATACCGGCCAACCGCTTCGGGCGCCCGGAGGAAGTCGCTGGTCTCTGCGCGTTCCTGTGTTCCCAGAGCGCCGGCTACATCACCGGGCAATATATTGTCGTCGATGGCGGCTACATGCAGACTTACAACTAGAGCGGGCAGCGGTACCGGAAACATCACCCCCCGCTCATCCTGAGGAGCCATTGAGCTTGTCGAAATGGCGTCTCGAAGGACGCTCCGGTGCGGTCCTTCGAGACGGGCCTTCGACAGGCTCAGTCCCTCCTCAGGATGAGCGGGGTTGGGTAGTGGCCCGGGATCAGCGGATTCGATTAAGGGCCTATTTCAACAACGAGCGGACAAATCCGATAAGTCCGGTCTGCCGTTTGCGCTTCAGCCGCTCGACCTCGAGAATCTTGCGTACCTGTGTAAAGCAGCGATCGACATCGTCGTTGATCAAGACATAGTCATAGCCGTCCCAATGGCTGATTTCGTTCGCGGCGCGTGCCATGCGCGCCTGGATCACGGCCTCGTCGTCGGTCCCCCGGCTGCGCAGGCGGCGCTCGAGTTCGGCGATCGATGGCGGCAGGATGAAGATGCGCACGACATCGCCTTCCTGCTGGTAAAGCTGTTGAGCACCCTGCCAGTCGATATCGAACAATACGTCACGGCCGCTGGCGAGCATTGCTTCGACCGGCGCTCGCGGCGTGCCGTAGCGATGGTTGAAAACATGCGCCCATTCAAGGAATTCGCCATTTGCGGCCATTTTCTTGAAGCGATCCACTGGCACGAAGCTGTAATCCACGCCATCGACTTCGCCCGGCCGGATCGGCCGCGTGGTCGCGGATACCGACATTGCGACGTCGGGATCGGCCGTGAGCAGCTTGCGTGCGATGGTGGATTTGCCCGCGCCCGAGGGGGAGGACAATACGAACAGGACGCCGCGGCGGGCGAGGGGCTTGGAAGCAGGCATGGCCTATTGCCGCCAATGGCGGTCAAAGGTCAATCATTGCCGTGCTGGCGCGACGTACGTCCAGATGGCATGGACGCGTAATGACCATGGGCATCAACCGCCGTCACTGGATGGCAGCCATATTTGTCGTCGGCACGGCGGCGACGATCCTGCTGTCGATGGGGCGCCCGCCGATCTGCACCTGCGGCTATGTCGAGCTCTGGCACGGCGCGGTCGATAGCGGCAACAGCCAGCATATCTTCGATTGGTACAGCCCGAGCCATCTCATTCACGGCTTCCTTTTCTACGGAGCAGGATGGCTGCTTTTGCGGAGCCGGGCGACCGGCGAACGCCTCGTCATTGCCACCCTTGTCGAGGCAATGTGGGAAATCGCCGAAAATTCGCCTTTCATCATCGATCGCTATCGCACCGCCACTATGGCTCTGGGCTACACCGGAGACAGTGTCCTCAACAGCATGTCGGATATCAGCTGCATGATGCTCGGCTTTCTGCTGGCATCACGCTTGCCGTTGCGGATATCGATCCTGCTCTGCGTAGCACTCGAACTGCTGACCTTGGCCGTCATACGGGACAATCTCACACTCAACGTGCTGATGCTGTTGTGGCCGGTGGAAGCGATCAAGGTTTGGCAGGGAGGTTAATAACGTCGGCGACCGAGCAGGCGCTTGGCTGCGATGCCGCCACCCACCAACAGTCCGAGCGGCAGCACGCGCTTCATTAGCGCCGCGCCGGCATAACCAAGCATCGCGCCTTTCAGGCCGCCTTCGCCGTCCCTGCGGTCGATCCGGCTGCCAATTATCGCTCCAACTATCTTGCCGATCATCACCAGCTGTCCTTTCGATTGAAAGATCACAGCGCTTCACGCTTTCCGAGGTTCCACCTCAGCGCCCGGTCATGGCCTCCGGCCGGACGAGGCGGTCAAACGTCTCGCCATCCACCAGCTTCAGGGCGAGCGCCGCCTCCCGTAAAGTCTGACCCTGTTCATGCGCAAACTTCGCAATTTTCGCCGCGTTATCATAACCAATTTCCGGCGCCAGCGCAGTGACAAGCATCAGCGATCGATCGACCAAATCCGCAATACGTGCGCGATTTGGCTCAAGCCCGTCGAGCGCATGTTTGGTGAAAAGCCGCACACCTTGCGCAAGCAACGCTATCGAACGAAGCACATTGGCACCGATAACCGGCTTGAAGACATTGAGTTCGAGATGGCCTTGCAGTCCGCCGACGGTAACGGCCTGATGATTGCCAATCACCTGGGCTGCGATCATCGTCAACATTTCGCATTGAGTGGGATTGACCTTGCCCGGCATTATCGAGCTGCCGGGTTCATTTTCCGGCAATTCCAGTTCGCCAAGACCACTGCGCGGGCCAGACGCCATCAGGCGAATGTCATTGGCGATCTTGCCCAGCGAAACCGCGAGCACGTTCAACGCGCCGGAGAGTTCGACCAGCGTGTCGTTTGAGGCCAGTGCCTCGAATTTGTTTGGCGCAGTCACAAGTGGCAGGCGAGTGAGGGCCGCTAGTTCGGTTGCCATCGCCTCGGCAAATCCCGCAGGAGCATTGAGCCCGGTACCAACCGCAGTGCCTCCTTGCGCGAGTTGGTGCAGGCGTGGAAGAACGGCCTCGATCCGGGCGATGCCATTTGAAACCTGCATGGCATAGCCCGAAAACTCCTGGCCCAATGTGAGAGGGGTTGCATCCTGGAGATGCGTCCGGCCGATCTTGACGATATCGTTCCAGGCTTGGGCCTGCGCGGAGAGTCGGGCGTGCATTATCGTCAGGCAGGGAAGCAGAGCATCGTGCAGGCATCGCGCTGCTGCGATGTGAAGCGCTGTGGGAAAGCTGTCGTTCGAGCTTTGCCCTCGATTTACATGATCATTGGGATGAACTGGATCCTTGCCCCCACGCCTCCCGGCGAGTGATTCGTTGGCAAGTCCAGCGATTACCTCGTTTACGTTCATATTGGTCTGGGTGCCCGAACCGGTTTGCCAGATCGCCAGCGGGAATTCCTCATCATGCACGCCGCCCGCAACAGCAAAAGCAGCCGCCTCGATTGCTTCACCGAGGCGCGGCTCCAATCCGTGGCGGCGGTTGACGCGTGATGCGGCCAATTTGATGAGGGCAAGCGCGTGAATGATTGGCAGCGGCATGCGTTCATTTCGGGAAAAGGCGAAATTAGCTAACGAACGCTGTGTTTGAGCGCCCCAATAGGCGGCTGCGGGAACCTCGACCGGGCCGAGGCTGTCTGTTTCAGTACGGGTGTCCATTTGCCTCCGATCGTGTCCAGCGACTCGAGACGCGTCCCTCGACGTCGTTCCTGACGAACGGAGAAGGGGACGGGCTTACTTCTTCCGAGTAAAATCCACGGAGACGACGTTCGATCCGTCTTCGGCAGCTTCACCCGGCGATTCGCCCGTTGGGGTGTCGTTTTCCGCCGGAACGTGAAGCGTATGGTCTTCGTCCGCATCTTCATGCGACTGGAACTGGAGTGCGAAATTGACTGATGGGTCTACAAAAGCGGTCACCGCAGCGAAGGGTATGACAAGATGCGCCGGCATCTGGTTGAACGACAACCCGACTTCGAACTGATCCTTGCCGACCTTGAGATCCCAATAGCGATTCTGGATCACGATCGTCATCTCATCCGGGAACCGCTCGGAAAGATGTCGGGGAATGCTGACTCCAGCGGCAGCTGTCTTGAATGTGATGTAAAAATGATGCTCACCCGGAAGGCATCCACCACGCTCGACTTCTCCAAGGACACGGCCGACAACAGCCCGCAATGCCTCCTGGACGATTTCATCATATGGGATCAGGCTGTCAGGTGCATCATTCATGGCTGCCTACGTGAACGCAAGGGCGTTACTGGTCAAGACGCGTTGCACGTGACGAGCTTGACGCTATAGCGAGGAATCATGCGTACATCCTCAATTCGCCGCAAAACAGCTGAAACCGATATCGCCGTCGATCTCAATCTCGACGGCTCGGGAATCTACAAGGTTTCCACGGGAATCGGCTTTCTGGATCATATGATCGAGCAATTGTCTCGCCATTCGCTGATTGATCTCGACGTCACGGTAAAGGGCGATCTCCACGTCGACCAGCATCACACCGCGGAGGACAGCGCGATCTCGATTGGCGAAGCTGTGTCCAAGGCGCTTGGCGATCGGCGGGGGATCACCCGCTATGGCACCGCGTTCGCCCCGATGGACGAGACATTGACCCGTGTCGCGCTCGATATTTCCGGGCGGCCCTTCCTCGTCTGGAAAGCTGCCTTCACCACGCCGCGTCTCGGAGAGATGGATACCGAGCTTTTCCAGCACTGGTTCCATGCCTTTGCCGGCTCAGCGGGCATCACGCTCCACGTCGAAAATCTCTACGGCGAGAATAATCACCATATCATCGAGAGCTGCTTCAAGGGTCTGGCCCGGGCCTTGCGCCAGGCCGTCGAGATCGACCAGCGAAAGGCGGATGCCGTGCCATCGACCAAGGGAACGCTCGGTGGGGCGTGAAGTCGCGTTGATCGACTATGGTGCCGGCAACCTTCATTCGGTCGAAAATGCCCTTAGGGCAGCCGGGGCAGGGGATGTCGCAGTCACTGCCGACCCCGAGGTCGTGCTGGGTGCGGAACGCATCGTCTTGCCCGGCGTCGGAGCCTTTGCGGCCTGCATGAATGCGCTCTCTGCGATTCCTGGCATGATCGGGGCAATGGAGGAAGTCGTCCGTGACCATGGTCGTCCCTTCCTCGGTATTTGCGTCGGCATGCAGTTGCTCGCCGATGCCGGCGAGGAACATGGGCGTTGTGCCGGCCTTGGCTGGATCGGCGGCACCGTCCGCAAGCTCAAGCCAAGCGATCCCTCCTGCAAGATCCCGCACATGGGCTGGAACGATGTTCGTCCAACGCGAGCGCATCCGCTGATCGTGCCGGGCGAGGCTTATTTCCTGCATAGCTATGCGATCGAGGATATCGATCCGGCATTGCGGCTCGCCACGACCGATCATGGCGGCGAGATCGTCGCTGCGGTTGGGCGCGACACGATCGTCGGGGTTCAGTTTCACCCCGAAAAAAGCCAGCGCTATGGGCTGGACGTACTTTCCCGTTTTCTCGAGTGGAAACCCTGATGCTGACTGTCTTTCCGGCCATCGATCTCAAGGGAGGCTCGGTCGTCCGTCTTGCCGAAGGCGACATGAATCGCGCCACTATCTATGGGGATGATCCGGCAGCACAGGCGCGATCCTTCGCGGCCCAGGGTGCCGATCATCTTCATTGCGTCGATCTCGACGGCGCATTTGCCGGTCGGGCGGTCAATGCCGAGGCAGTGGAGGCAATCGTCAGGGCATTTCCTGGCAAGGTCCAGCTGGGCGGGGGCATCCGGGATCGGGCGGCGATTGATCGCTGGCTCGAGCTTGGCGTCGATCGGATCGTGATCGGCACGGCTGCGCTTGAAAACCCGGAGCTCGTCAAGGCGGCCGCGTTGGAGCTGCCGGGTCGAATCGTTGTCGGCGTGGATGCGCGCGACGGCTTCGTCGCGACCCACGGCTGGGCGGACGTCTCGACGATCTCTGTCTACGATCTTGCCGAGCGTTTCGCGGACGTCGGGGTTGCGGCGCTCCTGTTCACCGATGTGGGGCGTGACGGCCTGCTGAAGGGCTGTAACGTGGAGGCAACACTCGCGCTCGCCCGAAAGGCGACGATCCCGGTCATCGCCAGCGGCGGTGTAAAGGATATCGACGATATCATTGCACTTGCCGAACATCATGCCGAGGGCATCGAAGGGGTCATCACCGGCCGTGCCCTTTACGACGGACGGCTTGATCTTGCTGAAGCGTTGAGGGTGGCCAGGGGATGAGTATTTTCTGCGCCCGGTTGCTGGAGTCCATCTCGCGATGACCGTCCGCGTTCGAGTTATCCCCTGCCTCGACGTTGCCAATGGCCGCGTGGTGAAGGGTGTGAATTTCGTCGATCTCACTGATGCCGGCGATCCGGTCGCCCAGGCACGGGTCTATGATCTTGCTGGCGCCGATGAGCTTTGTTTTCTCGACATCACGGCGACCCATGAAGAGCGCGGGACCATCCTGGATGTCGTGGCGCGCACCGCCGAGGCCGTGTTCCTGCCACTCACCGTCGGCGGAGGCGTTCGCAGCGTTGACGATGCCCGTGCCCTGCTCCTCGCGGGCGCCGACAAGGTGGCGATCAACTCCGCCGCGGTGACGCGACCGGAGTTGGCGGCTGAACTGGCGGATCGCTTTGGCGCACAATGCGTAGTCGGGGCAGTGGACGCGCGTCAGGTGGAGCCCGGTCGCTGGGAAATATTCACCCATGGCGGCCGCCGAGCCACCGGGGTGGACGCCCTCGAACATGCCGTACGCCTCGCAGAACTCGGGGCCGGTGAGATACTGCTTACGTCGATGGATCGGGACGGCACGCGGGATGGATATGATATCGCGCTTGTACGTGCCGTTTCGGACGCGGTTTCGGTTCCGGTTATCGCCAGCGGCGGCGTCGGCAATCTCGATCATCTCGTCGAAGGCGTGACCCGGGGCGGCGCATCGGCGGTGCTTGCCGCGTCGATATTTCACTTCGGGACCTACAGCATTGCCCAGGCTCATGAGCATTTGCGCAAGGCAGGCATCCCCGTTCGCAGCTGAATTCGAATATATCTGTCGATATATTTTACATTAACCAAGGTTAACCTGAACCCGTTAACCTTGATAGATTCAGGAATCGTTTATCAACTTCAGCTTGGCTCTTTTCTTGCATCGTCCCTGGCAGTGATTTCGCGCCGGTGGGCGCTAGGGGGTATGATGGGGCGTTTCCGGAGCATGATCCAGACTCTGGGTTTGAGTGGGGGATTGGGCATTTTGATAGTCGCTGCCGACGTTGCCGCCGCCGGTCAGCAAGATGGTGTCTCGACAGTACCCGAGCCAAGCGATCTCGCGCTGTTTGCGCTCGGTGTCGCGGGCCTGATGATTGGGCGCTGGGGCAGCCGAAACCATAAGCGCCGCGATTGACTTCAGGCGCCATAACCGCTTCACAGGCCTTATGGCCGAAACGCTTTTTCAACTTGAACAGACCATAGCGGCGCGGCGCGCCGCTGATCCTGCGACATCCTATGTAGCGCGCCTGTTCGGCAAGGGCCGCGCCAAGATTGCCCAGAAGGTTGGCGAAGAGGCCGTCGAGGCTGTGATCGCGGCTATGGTGGGCGATCGTGCGGGCCTTGTTTCCGAATCCGCCGATCTGCTTTTCCATCTCGCGATCCTGCTTGCTAACGAAGGGCTGGGTTTCGCCGACGTTATGACGGAGCTTGAGCGCCGCGAGGGCATTTCCGGCATTGCCGAAAAAGCGTCCCGAACCGAGCAGGACTAGATGCAGGACTGAACATGCCGATCGATCCAACCGCTCCCTACGATCCAGACAACATATTCGCGAGGATCCTTCGCGGGGAAATACCCTGCAAGAAGGTCTATGAAGACGAGTACGCGCTCGCCTTCCACGACATTAATCCACAGGCTCCCTTGCATGTTCTGGTCATCCCAAAGGGCCCCTATGTGTCCTGGGAGGATTTTTCGGCCCAGGCCAGCGATGCCGATATCGTTGGCTTCGTTCGCGCTGTCGGTCAGGTCGCGCGCGATGCAGGGTTGGTAGAGCCCGGTTATCGGTTGCTCGCAAATGTCGGCCAGCACGGTCATCAGGAAGTGGCACATCTCCATGTCCACATCTTTGGCGGTCGTCAGTTCGGCGCAATGCTACCTCGATAGGCTGCCGCACGGTTCGCTTCGATCGCGCTTGCGTCCCCTGATTTAGGCACTACGCTCCGGCCCCGGAGATCGATCTTTTCCGGGGGAATGCCATGAATCTGCGCGTAAAGCCGCTCGACGCAATATTGGCGACAGCCGAAAAAAAAGCTCTCCACCGCTCGCTGGGCGCTTTCCAGCTCACGATGCTCGGCATTGGAGCGATCATCGGCACCGGTATATTCGTGCTGACGGCGGAGGCTGCGCAAAAGGCCGGTCCGGGCATGATATTGAGCTTCGTGATCGCCGGTTTTGTCTGCGCCGTAGCAGCTCTGTGTTATTCCGAGCTCTCCTCGATGGTCCCGGTATCTGGGTCCGCTTACACTTATACCTACGCGGTGATGGGCGAATTGCTGGCCTGGATGGTTGGCTGGGCGCTGGTGCTCGAATATGCAGTCGCGGCCAGTGCCGTCTCGGTCGGATGGTCGGGATATTTCGTTGGCCAGATACGCGGCTGGTTCGGGATAGAGCTGCCTTTGACGCTGATTGCCGGCCCATATGCGGGCGGCGTCATCAACCTTCCTGCGCTGATCATCGCGCTTCTCGTTACCTGGCTATTGATGATCGGCACCACCGAGAGCGCGCGAGTAAATGCCGTTCTGGTGTGCATCAAGGTCGCAGCACTCACCGCTTTCGTCGTGCTTGCGATCCCGGTGATGAACATGGACAATTTTCATCCCTTCACGCCGCTTGGACAAACCGGCGTCTACGGTGCAGCCGCATCGATCTTCTTCGCCTATGTGGGGTTCGATGCTGTCTCCACTGCTGCGGAGGAAACCAAGAACCCTCAGCGAAACGTGCCAATCGGCCTGATCGGTTCACTCGCTATCTGCACGGTGTTCTACATGCTGGTTGCGGCCGGCGTGATCGGCTCGCCGCTTGGCGCGCAGCCGGTAATGGGCGCCGCCGGCGAAATCCTTTCCCCGGGGTCGGTTGAACTGGCAGCGCGTTGCACCGTTGTCGCGGCCAGCATGGCCGAACCAGTCGCCTGCTCCAAGGAAGCCCTTGCGCATGTCATGCGCTCGATGGGGCATCCAAACCTCGGTAATCTCATTGGCCTGGCGGCGTTCCTTGCCCTGCCATCGGTGATCCTGATGATGCTGTTTGGCCAGACCCGAATTTTCTTCGTGATGGCGCGTGATGGACTGCTCCCGGAAAAGCTCGCCAGCATCCACCCGCGCTGGAAAACGCCTCATATCGTGACCGCGATAACCGGTGTCGCGGTTGCGCTGTTTGCAGCCTTCTTGCCGGTCGGGAAGCTTGCCGACATCTCGAATTCGGGAACCTTGTTCGCCTTCTTCATGGTGGCGATCGCGGTCATGATATTGCGCCGCACGGATCCGGCTCGCAGGCGGCCGTTCAGGACGCCGGTCGTGTGGTTGGTCGGGCCGCTGGCGATGGTAGGCTGCATCGGCCTGTATATTTCGCTTCCCCGGGATGCGATGCTCGTGCTGCCATTGTGGGGCGGCGTCGGGCTGCTCTTCTATTTCCTCTATGGATATCGCAAGAGCCATGTCGGCCGCGGTCATGTCGAGGTCCATGAAGAGGATGTCGACGCGCCGCCGCAGCCGGTGCCGCCTGTTCCGGAACTGTAGTTTCTTCCGCTCCCCCCTTCCCGCGAGGGGGGAGTAGGGTTCACCTCAGTCGTGTTGCGACCAGCGCCTGTAGATCGGCCTCAGGCCGCGCTCCGAAATGCGAAATGATCTCGGCTGCCGCAATTGCGCCCATCGTAAGCGAATGCTGTAGGGAGCGTCCCTGGGCCTGTCCGGCGAGGAAGCCTGCAGCGAATAAATCGCCCGCTCCGGTGGTATCGATCAATTGGTCGATCGGCTCGGCCGGCACTGACACGCGCGCGCCTGCGCTGAGTGCGATCGCACCATGTTCGCTCCGCGTGACCACCAGCGTCGGTATCTTCGCGGCAGTAGCGGCGATCGCTGCCTCGAAATCCTCGGTTTCGTTGAGCGACAATATTTCGCTTTCGTTCGCAAAGAGGATGTCGACCAGGCCACCCTCGATCAGATCGAGGAAGTCATTGCGATGGCGCTCGATGCAGAAAGCGTCCGAAAGTGTCAGCGCAACCTTTCGGCCGGCTCCGCGCGCGGCATCGATCGCCACGCGCATCGCCGCGCGCGGCTCTTCCGGGTCCCACAGATAGCCTTCGAGATAGAGGATCGCCGCCGAGCGTATCTTGTCGAGGTCGAGTGCGCTCGCGGGCAGATATTGCGAGGCCCCAAGATAGGTGTTCATGGTTCGCTGCGCGTCGGGTGTCACGAGGATCAAACAGCGCGCCGTAGGCGGATTTCCAAGCCGCGGTGCAGTATCGAAATCAACGCCGAGCGCACGAATATCATGAGCGAAGACCTTGCCGAGTTGATCGTCCGCGACCTGTCCGATGAAGCCTGCGCGCCCTCCGAGGGCTGCAACGCCAGCGACGGTGTTTGCCGCCGATCCGCCGCTTGTTTCGCGTCCAGCGGACATCTTGGCATAGAGCGCTTCCGCTTCCTCGGGGGTGAAGAGCAGTTGCATCGAGCCTTTGCTGAGCCCCTCGCTTGCGACGAATGCATCGTCCGCCTGCGCAATCACATCGACGATGGCATTGCCGATGGCGATTATGTCGAGGCTGGCTTCCGTCACGCTGGATCTCCCTTTGGTGTTCAGGCGCGCCTAACCGCATGAATGATGACGCGCAAGCTGGGGCACGCTAGGAACAGCGCATGAGGAAGCTGTTATCCGTCATGGCAATGATGCCGCTGGTTGCTTGCGTCGATACGCCACCGCCACGCGCAAGTGCTCCACCGCCACCCGTTATGGTAGGTGCCGCACACCCGGCGGGCCTCGATCGCGTGCTCGGACGGCCGGCTGCGGGATTGCTCCAGTTGTTCGGAGAGCCTGATCTGGACGTTCGTGAAGGCCAGGCCCGCAAGCTTCAGTTCGTCAGCGTGGCCTGTGTACTCGATGCTTATCTCATGGCGCCTGCCGCGGGTCGGGAGCCGGTGGTCCGATACATCGATACGCGACTGCCAAGCGGCGACGATGTCGATCAGGCGAGCTGCATTGCCGCCCTTACCCGCCGCTCCCAGGCGCGATGAAGCCGCGTAGCCCCGTCGCTATTTCACGCCATGGTTCACGATCATGTCCACCTCGGTGATGCCATCTTTCCGCGCATTGAACGCGAGATAGTAAGCACCATCATCCTTCGTGCGCGCTCCGGCCAGAATATCTTCCCCGTCGACCCGCTGATGTTCGGCATTGAAGCCGTCATTGATTGCCCGGGTGTAATAGAAATCGATCAGATGCTGGAGAGGGGCTGAACTGGTGAAACTTACCAACCGCATCCGGCACGGCTCGGTGTCGTTTCCTGCGGCTTCGGTAAGCTTCGCACCGTCGTATAGCGGAAAGGCAGCTGGGAGCTTGTTCGCCCATTTCAAATCATATTTGAATTTTCGGTCGCATCCCGAGCCCGGATTGGTCTGCGAACCACCCGCTTGCTCGCGAGCGAGTTGACCGAGTGTCACCGTTTCGCGGCTACCCGCCGATCGCGGTGCGGGAGCATGCAGCAGGCGACCCGCGCCGGCAGGGGCTTTCCTACCGAGATTCGGATCAACCATGATCTGATCCTCAAGCATGTTCTCACCAGCTTCGGCACCTGTCTTGTTGCCATGCTTACTGCTGTTGCAGGCCGTGAGACTTAGGGTCGCAAGCAGAAGTGCATTCAGGATACGGATCGACATTTCGGCTCTCCGGTTCGGAAATATGGTAGCCTTTTATCCTGTCGCGGGTTGAGGAACCGTATAAACGGCGTATTTTCCAATAATCTGGATCAATCAATCCATCGGGGAAGATAGTTCATGCTTAATCTCGTTTCGCTCATCATAGGCGGAATCGCCTTGGTACTGGCGGCGATTGCCTTCATTCCCCTGATCGGCTGGGCAAACTGGCTGATCATTCCGCTCGCCATAATCGGCTTCGGTATAGGCGTTGTTTCGCGCGAAAATGGCGGAAGGAATCTCAATCTCGCAGTTATCCTGGTGGGCGTCGTTCGACTTATGATCGGGGGCGGTATTATCTGAGGTTCCGCTAGGACGGATTTTTACTGCGCGTGGGATCCGCAGGTCAGTTCGCCGGAGCCTTCTCGCACCATCGTGCAGGCGGGGCTCCCCGAAATCAGGATCCGTCCCGATCCCTTAAGCGTCGCATGAGCAGTCCGCCGAGCCTTGAGCTTGATTTCACCGGCGCCGATCAGCGTTACGTCCGCATCCTCGCTGTCGAGCGCGGTGGCATCGATCGCGCCGCTCCCCTGGCTGGCAATTCGAGCCTGAACTGCATGACCTGCGAGTTGTGCCATGCCGTTGCCGTTAATAGTTGCGGTCAGCTGGGTAACGTCCATCGCCTTGATCGCGACCTTGCCTGGACCGGTCAGGACCAATCTGAACCGCGTGCTCCTTGCCGCATTTACCGCCACATCGCCTGCGCCGATTATCGACAGCGATTCTATGGATTGCGCGCCAATGAGGACCTCGGCCCGACCATCGTCAGTCTGGTCGGATTCGCCGGTCCAGTTGGTGCGATCGATGCCGACAGAAAGAAGATCCCCGCTTGTTTCGATCCGGATCCTGTCGATGGCGCGACGATCTCCGCGTGCCTCGGCCTTCGGAGATCCGCCCGTCGCGATCGTCACCTTGATCGGTCCCTCGATTCGAATGCGGGTAAAGCTGGTCACGCTGAAATCGCGTTGGTCGGCCGCTGCTGGAGCGGCGGCAATCATCAGGGCTAGAGCGATACATGGCTTTATGATCATTCGGCCTTATCCCCGGTGAAAGCACAAAAGAAAAGAGCGGCCCGCGCACGGACCGCCCTCTTTCCCGGCAACAGGGTTGCCCGGTTTATTCCTTGATTACCTTGACCACGGCCGCAGCGGCCTTGCGCAGGATATCGAGGATTTTTTCTTGTGCGCCGAGTTCATCGGTCGCTTCCATTGCCGCCAGTTCCCGTGCGAGACGGCTGGTGGCCGCCTCGAAGATCTGACGCTCGGAATAGCTCTGCTCGGGCTGGTCCTCAGCGCGGAAGAGATCGCGAACGACCTCCGCGATGGAAACCAGGTCTCCGGAGTTGATCTTCGCTTCATATTCCTGCGCACGGCGGGACCACATGGTCCGCTTGATGCGTGGCTTTCCCTTCAGGGTCGCCAGCGCTTCCTGCATCGTCGCGTTGGACGATAGCTTGCGCATGCCGACAGCTTCGGCTTTGTTAGTGGGGACGCGCAGCGTCATGCGTTCCTTTTCGAAGCGCAGCACGTACAGTTCGAGCTTTGCGCCCGCAATTTCCTGGGTCTGCAGTTCTACGACACGGCCAACGCCGTGCTTGGGGTAAACGACATAATCGCCGACATCGAAGCTCAGCGCATTAGCTCCCATTTATGCGAACCTTTCCCGAGAATCATCCACCTGCGAAAAGCCCGTCTTCCAGATGCGCGAATAGCGCCTGGTACGAGCGTGCAGGCGGAACAATGGCTCCAATTTGTTGACCGCGGATGAGGGGGCATCCGGAACGACAGAGCCTCTGTAACAGATTCGTAAGGAAAAGGCGAGTCTTGCACGACTTTTCCGCGCCCATCAGCCGATGGGCGCGGCTTTTCAGTCAATCAGGCGGAAAATGAGAGGCTTCAGTCGCCTTCACCGGGTTCTGCCGAGAACAATTTTTCAAACTTTCCTTCGACGCCCTTGAACGAGTCGGCATCGGCGGGCGAATCCTTCTTGCGCGTGAGATTAGGCCACTGCGCCGAGAAAGTCGTGTTGAGCTCGAGCCACTGTTCCAGGCCGTTCTCGGTGTCGGGCAGGATCGCTTCGGCGGGGCACTCGGGCTCGCAAACGCCGCAATCGATGCATTCGCTGGGATTGATGACCAGCATGTTCTCGCCCTCGTAGAAGCAATCCACGGGGCAGACTTCCACGCAATCCATATATTTGCAGCGGATGCACGCGTCGGTGACGACATAGGTCATGTAATCAGGCTCCTCCAGTTATAGCCCTGCTATTTCGCGTGCGGCTCCGCGTCAACTGTCGGCGACATATCTGAAATGCAAAGTGTTGCCTCTGCGGGCGGACCGCGACGTGCTGGAAGGGCATTGATGCGGATTACGCGAACCCGTCCGTGGAGGGCAAAAGTCAGCACGGAGCCCCGCCGGACAAGGCTATGTGCGCGATCAACGATTCGACCGTCCAGCCGCATCCGTCCCTCTTCCGCCAACGTCTGCGCTGCCGAGCGCGATTTAACGATACGGACAAACCAAAGAAATTTGTCTAGCCGCATCGCCGTATCAGCCATGACCGGTCCTCAACACGGCTAGTGACGCAAAAGCGTGATTCACCGGCGTCTGGTGGGACTGTTCGCGCCGCACCGGGCGTCCGCGCCATGTCCATCCCGACCTGCTGTGTCGAAAGCCGAGCTCTGCGAGCAATCGGGCAAAGCTTTCCGGCTTTAGTCCTGCCGATGTTCCCGGTGCCGAATCTGGTATGAATTCAGTGTCGCTTCGCTTCGCAGCCTCGCGCGCGTCGTGAAGCTGACGGGCAATGCGTTCGACGACATCAATTCGAAGCATCTGCTCGCCCAGGGCTCGATATCCTGCGCCACGCCAGGCAGGCGACCTCGGTACCACGACGGCTCCTGTTGGCGGCAACGGGGGCATTGGGCTGTCGTCACGGATTGCAATCAGTGCCATCCTCCAGCGCATCGCCTCGGGCTTCAGCAGCGCCGGTACGAACAGGTCGAGCGTTCCGATCCGGATATCCAGGCGGCCGGCATCGTTTCTGAGCGACCTATCGAAACCGGCAAGGACTGAATCGAGGCTATGGCGTTCGACAAGCCCCAAGCCCTGGGCGATGGGTGCCAGCAATGCTCGCAAGGGTGCCGCTATGTTGATGTCGCGAACAGCGGTAGCGATTTTGCCCAATGACGGCAGCACGCGAGACACCATGGTCTCGATCCAGCGCGAAAGCCGAGCCTCGATCGCGTTGCTTTCTGCTGATGCAAGTGCGTCCAGTGCCTGGTGAAGCTTCACGCGCGGCGCAAGGGCCGTCCGGCCGCGCGAGAGCCGGGCAACGATTTGGCCACGCCAAAGGATCGCAACAGGCAATCCAGGATCCGTCGCCAGCAGGAACTGCTCGTCGCCATCTTCGCATAGCTGGCGAGCGCGTCGGGAAAGTTCAACGCCGAGGCGCCGCTCCGCTGCGGCGAGCAATCGCTTCTTGTCGGCAAGTCGTGCTTCATGATCCACACGGAAGCGAAATCCCTCGAGCCGACCGATGGCCTCGCCATCCACTGCTACGGTGCCGTCTTCGCCGATCGTGACCGGTAGCAAGTCCGCGCCGCGCGCCCCGAGATCGCGCATCAGAACTGCGGTTCGCCGATCCACGAAGCGCTGGGTCAGGCGAAGGTGCAGGGCGTCCGAGAGCTTTGTTTCGATTTCGCGGGTACGTTCCGCCCAGTGATCGGCGTCGCTCAGCCAATCGGCGCGGTGTGCAATATAAGCCCAGGTACGGACGCTGGCGATGCGGTCGGCAAGGGTCTCCACGTCACCCTGCGTTGTGTCCAATCGCGCAAGTTCCTCCGCGAACCACGGCACAGGCAAATGGCCTTTGCCCTCGCTCAGATGCCGGAAAATTCGTGCGACCAGGCGGCTGTGGAATTCCGCGCCGGTCTTGCGGAAATCGGGCAATCCGCAGGCCGACCACAGGCACGCCACTTGCCCGCGCGTGCGCGAGCGTTCGCGGACCCATTCCTCGTCCGCCAGTTTGCGCAGCACCGCAAGGTCGATCGCCTCGGGCGCGGCGCGCAGCGCGGAGTGCATCGGGCGTCGCTCGAGATCGGCAAGCAATTCATCCAGGCTGGCAAAGCTTGGACTTCCTTCGCGCCAGTAAAGATGATCCAGCGGAGGGAAATGATGGCCCTCTATTGCCGCTATTTCCTCATCCTCGAAGCGCGTGTCGCCGCCATCCAGCGCGATCGTGCCAAAGGTGCCATCACGTTGGTGCCGCCCGGCGCGGCCTGCGATCTGCGCCATTTCCGCTATTGTCAGCCGTCGGGAACGACTTCCGTCAAACTTGCGCAGGCTCGCGAAGGCGACATGCGCTACGTCCATGTTCAGCCCCATGCCGATTGCATCGGTGGCGACGAGATAATCCACCTCGCCCGCCTGGAACATTGCGACCTGCGCGTTGCGCGTGTGTGGGCTGAGAGCTCCCATCACCACGGCGGCACCGCCCCGAGTGCGCCGTAGCATCTCGGCGACGACATAAACCTCTTCCGCCGAGAAGGCCACGATCGCCGAGCGGGGGGGGAGCCTCGAAAGTTTCGTGGATCCCGCGTAGGAGAGCGTCGAGAAACGCGGCCTGGAGATGATTTCGACCTTCGGCAGCAATTGACGCAACATCGGGCGCAAGGTGTCCGAGCCGAGTATCATCGTCTCGTCACGACCGCGTGCGCGCAACAATCGATCCGTGAATACATGCCCGCGTGCAGGATCCGCGCCCAGCTGCGCCTCGTCGAGAGCGACGAAACCAAACTCCCGCTCCAGCGGCATTGACTCTGCGGTGCAAAGGAACCAGCGAGCGTCCCTGGGCAGGATTTTCTCCTCGCCCGTGATCAGCGCCACCTTATCGGCACCCTTGATCCGGACGACACGATCATAGACCTCGCGTGCCAGCAGGCGCAGCGGAAACCCTATCATGCCCGATGAGTGGCCGCACATGCGTTCGATCGCCAAGTGCGTCTTGCCGGTATTCGTCGGACCCAGCACCGCGACCGGCGAGGTAGGATCGGATATGCCCATCCATGCCAACATCGGCATGGATGATGACGAGCGCAAGACCTCATTGCATAAAAGCTTCGATCCGCGACTCGTCGGTCAATAGGGGTTATTCACCGCAGCCTCGTGCGCGAACCGGCTGGATTAATTTGACATTAACATCTGTTCACCACAGTGTATAGGTCAAGAACTGGTTCTGGAGGTGGGATCCGGACCATGTTGCAGGGCAGAAGCGGGGATTTATTACTTTGTATCAACGCAATGAATCCAGCTTTGGTACAGCAGGTGGCGTGGCGGTCCTGAACCTGGATCGTGCATTTCACTCTTTTCCCGCCATGCTAGCCCGGATTATTCACCGAGGCCTTACTGAAGGGTTGGCGGGAGTGGCTTAAAGCACTGACTTGATGTAGGAAGTTGGGTGTCTAGACCAGCCCCACAGCGAGGCACAAAATGCCACAAGCGACCCCCACCAACGGCGATGATATCG
>CANJQJ010000051.1 GCA_947476425.1 Sphingomonadaceae bacterium
CGATATCATCGCCGTTGGTGGGGGTCGCTTGTGGCATTTTGTGCCTCGCTGTGGGGCTGGTCTAGACACCCAACTTCCTACATCAAGTCAGTGCTTTAAGCCACTCCCGCCAACCCTTCAGTAAGGCCTCGGTGAATAATCCGGGTTAACGCTGTTTACTATTCCGGCTCTTCATAACTCATAACGGCGAAATCAGGCCGGGCTTAAGGGCAGGTTCTCCGAAAACCCGACCTAATTGAGTTCGAGAGGAAGATTGTCGATCAGCCGCGTCCTGCCCAGCCATGCGGCGGCAAGGAGGCGAAGACTTCCCTTCGCGACTGGCACGTCCTGGAGCGTGTCGGCATCGACCAGCGCGACATAGTCGATTGGAGTGAAGCCTGCCTCAGAAAGCCTCCGGCGCGCCTCCAGGAGCGCCCCGGCAATCGGATCGCCGGCCGCAATCGAGTCAGCAGCGGCGCCGAGCGCGCGCGGAAGTGCCCGCGCGGCGATTCGTTCGTCCGGACCGAGATAGGCGTTACGCGACGAAAGTGCGACGCCGTCATCCTCGCGCTGGGTCGGCACGCCGACGACATCAACCGCAATATCCAGATCGCGCGCCATCCGCCGTATCACCGCCAGCTGCTGGTAATCCTTCTCGCCGAACAGAGCGACATCGGGTTGGACCTGTCCGAAGAGCTTTGCGACGACGGTGGCCACACCGTCGAAATGGCCGGGCCGCGCTGCGCCGCACAGCGTTTCGCTCACGCCCCGCACCGAGACATTCGTAGCGAAGCCTGCCGGATACATCGTAGCAACCTCGGGCGCCCACAGCAGGTCGCAGCCGTGCGACTCCAGCATCGCGGCATCCGCCGCCTCGCGACGCGGGTAGCGATCGAGATCCTCGTTGGGGCCGAATTGCGTTGGGTTGACGAATATGGACGTCACCACCCGATCCGCATGCCGTCGCGCTTCGGTTACCAGCGCCATATGGCCGGCGTGCAGCGCGCCCATCGTGGGCACCAGCGCGATTCTATCGCCAGCCGCTTGCCAAGCGCCCACACAGTTTCGCAAGGCATCGAGTTCACGAATGGTTTGCACGTCGCACAGGCCTCCGATAAGCGATAGCGGCGCCCTTGTGGGCAGCGCGCGACGCACAATCAAGAGGGGCCATGACCAAAGCGCATCTTATCGTATTCGCCAACGAAAAGGGCGGCTCGGGCAAATCCACGACAGCGGTGCATACCGCCGTCGCGCTGGCGACTGCTGGCCGCAGCGTGGCCGCAATCGATCTCGACGCGCGCCAGCGGACCTTCGCGCGCTACCTCGAAAACCGGGGCGAAACTGAACGTCGACGGGGTATTTCGTTGTTCACACCGAGCTTCGAGACGATCGACTCGCAAGATCCAGCCGTCATTGAACAGCGAATCGATACACTTTCACGTGAAGTCGAGTTCATCGTCGTCGATACGCCCGGCCGCGACGACCCGCTCGCTCGCGCGGCGATGCAACGCGCCGATACGCTGGTGACCCCGATCAACGACAGCTTCGTCGATCTTGACCTGATCGGACAGGTCGATCCGGAAAAATACACCATTCGTCGGCCGAGCTTCTACGCCGAACTGGTCTGGGATGCTCGCAAGGTGCGTGCTCGGACTGACGGCGGGACGGTCGACTGGGTCGTGCTTCGCAATCGTCTCCAGCATCTCGAAGCGCGTAACATGCGTCGTGTCGCCGCTGCGCTTGGCGAACTCTCGAAGCGCGTGGGGTTCCGGGTTATTCCAGGCCTCAGCGAACGCGTCATCTACCGCGAATTGTTTCCCAAGGGGCTGACCCTGCTCGACATCGAGCATCTCGGCGACGTCGGTATCGGCCATGTCGCCGCGCGCCAGGAACTGCGCGAGATGGTATCGGGACTCGAACTGCCCGCCACTGCGGAAGTGGCAATGGCGGGGTGATTCGCCTGCTGATCTATGCGGGGCTGGCTTTCCTTGCGTGGCGATACCTTGCGCCGATGCTTCGCGGAACTGCCGATCTCGATCGCGCACGGCGTATTTTGGGTGTCGGAGCCAGTGCCAGCCGCGATGAAATCATCGCAGCGCACCGAAAGCTCGTGACGCGAGTCCACCCCGATGCCGGCGGATCCGAGGGGCTTGCGGCGGAGCTGAACGCAGCGCGCGATGCCCTGCTGAACGGAACAGAAGGGCGACGCTAGAACTTTAGCGGGCTAGTATGTACGCCGCATGACATCCGCCCTGCCCCCCGTCATAGCCGACTGGTTCGCCGCCAAAGGCTGGCACCCACGACAGCACCAGCTGGCGATGCTCGAAGCGGCCGATGCCGGCCACGACGCCCTGCTCGTCGCGGCAACCGGCGCGGGCAAGACTCTTGCGGGGTTTCTGCCGGTATTGGTCGATCTCATCGCGCACCCGGGCGAGGGCCTGCACAGCCTCTATGTGTCGCCGTTGAAGGCACTCGCGGTCGATGTCCGGCGCAATCTTGAGCAGCCCATCGCCGAAATGGGATTGCCGATCCGCGTAGAAACGCGAACCGGCGACACCCCCTCGGATCGCAAGGCGCGGCAGCGGGCGCGGCCGCCCCATATCCTGCTCACCACCCCCGAATCGCTCAGCCTGTTGCTGAGCTATCCTGAATCGGATCGGCTGTTCGTGGGGCTGAAGACTGTCGTCGTCGACGAGGTGCATGCTTTCGCGCCAACCAAGCGGGGCGACCTGCTCGCCTTGTCGATCGCCAGGCTGCAGCGCTTTGCGCCCGGGATGCGGCGGGTCGCGTTGTCGGCCACGGTCGCTGATCCGGACGCCTATCTGCGATGGCTGCAGCCTGGCGGAGGCGCTCAGCTAGTCCAAGGCGAACCCGGCGCGGCGCCGAACATCGCAATCCTGTTGCCCGAGGGACGCATCCCCTGGTCCGGTCATGCCGGCAGCTATGCAGTTCCACAGGTGATGGCGGAGATCGAGACGCATCGCACGACGATCATATTCTGCAATACGCGGGCGTTGGCCGAGCTGGTGTTCCAGCAACTCTGGCACGCCAATGCGATGAAGCTGCCGATCGCGATCCATCATGGATCGCTGTCGCTGGAAGCACGACGCAAGACCGAGCAGGCGATGTCCGATGGCAGGTTGCGCGCACTCGTGGCCACGGCGAGCCTCGATCTCGGCGTTGACTGGGGCGACGTCGATCTCGTCATCCAGATGGGCGCGCCCAAGGGTTCGTCGCGCATGTTGCAGCGAATCGGTCGCGCGAACCACCGCCTCGACACGCCTTCGGAGGCGGTTCTCGTCCCAGGCAATCGTTTCGAATATCTGGAGGCACGGGCAGCGCTGGATGCGATCGCCGAAGGCGAACTCGACCATGAGGTATTTCGCGAGGGCGGGCTTGACGTGCTCGCGCAACACATCATGGCATGCGCCTGTGCAGGTCCATTGGACGAGGCGCAACTGCTTGAAGAAATTCGCCTTGCTGCACCTTATGCTGCAATTGATGCTGCGGTTCTGGAGCGGGTTTTGAGCTTTGTCGCGACCGGCGGATATGCGCTCAAATCCTATGATCGCTTCAGGCGGCTCGTGCGTGAACCCGACGGACGATGGCGCTTGTCGCACCCGCGCTTTGCGCCCCAGCATCGGCTGAATGCGGGCATTATCGTCGAAGCCCCGATGCTCGATGTCCGCTTTCGCAACGGGCGGAGGCTCGGGCAGGTCGAAGAAGGTTTTGCAGCGGCATTATCGCCCGGCGACAGTTTCATGTTCGCCGGCCTGGGGCTCGAAGTCGAACGCGTCGAAGGCACGGACCTGATCGTCCGCGCTACCGCGAAGCCCGCACGAATCCCCAGCTACATGGGTGCGCGGATTGCACTGACCACCCATCTCGCGCGGCGCGTGCGCGGGCTTCTCGCCGATCCGACGGCATGGTCGCGCTTTCCCGACGACGTCCACGAATGGCTCGAGGTGCAGCAGCGCCGATCGCAATTGCCCAAGCCGGGCGAGTTGCTGGTCGAGACATTTCCGCACGAGGGGCGGCACTACATGGTGGTCTACAGCTTCGAGGGCTGGAATGCGCACCAATCGCTCGGCTTCCTGCTCACGCGCCGCATGGAAAGCGCCGGGCTGCAGCCAATCGGCTTCGTCGCCAATGACTATTCGATTGCGGTTTTCGGCCTCCAGCCAGTGATCGATCCGGCGACGCTTTTCTCGCCCGACATATTGGAGGAAGAATTCATCGAGTGGGTGCAAGGCTCAGCCCTGCTCCGCCGCGCCTTTCGCGAGGTCGCGGTGATTGGCGGGCTGATCGAGCGCCAGCATCCCGGCAGACGCAAGACCGGTCGACAGGTCAGCTTCTCGACCGACCTGATCTACGACGTACTGCGTCGCTACGAACCCGATCACTTGCTGATGCAGGCCGCATGGGCGGATGCGCGGGCACGGATGACCGATGTGGGACGCCTGGGCGATCTTATCGATCGCGCGCAGGGCACGATGGTGCACGTCTCGCTCGATCGCGTATCCCCGCTGGCGGTGCCAGTGCTCGTCCTTATCGGGCGCGAGCATGTCGCGCAGGGAACCGTGGACGATGTCTTGCTGATCGAAGCCGAAGTGCTTGCGGCGCAGGCGATGCGAGAGGATTAATTGCCGGCACCGCAGCAACGGCGTAAACTTCGTCCATGGCGCGCATATTAATCGCCTTGCTGGCTTCGGCGTTGGGCACCACGCCCCCGCAAGCTCTCGTGATGGGTACCGATCGCCACGATCGGATGACCGTGGATGTCCGGATCAACGATAATGGCCCGTTTCCCTTCGTGGTCGATACCGGTGCGGAGCGTACCGTAATATCTTCCAAACTCGCCGGCGTGTTGAAGCTCCCTGACGCTGGACCGGCCGAACTTCACAGTCTCGAAGGCAAGGGCATCGTACCCACTTACGCGATCGACCGGCTGTCCATCGGTGACGGTGTGGTTGCAGCGGTCCGGGCGCCTGCGCTCATGCGGTCCGATATCGGCGCGGCGGGGATATTGGGGATAGATACCCTGCAGAACCAGCGCGTGGTGCTCGACTTTCGCGGCGGCCGAATGAGCATCCACCCGGCCTCCCGGGATGCCGATCCGGGGGGCGGCGACGAAATCGTAGTGCGCGCACGATCGCGCTTTGGGCGGTTGATCATCGCGGATGCCGAGGCCGACGGGCAGAAAATCAATGTGATCATCGATACCGGCGCCGAGGTCACCATCGGCAACCAGGCCCTTGCCGCTCGACTGGCCCGTCGGGCCCGCGGCTTTGACAGTCGGCCGCTGGATCTGCTTACCGTAAGTGGCGGGCACATCATCGCGAGCAGGGCTCGCCTCAGCGAGGTCCGCATCGGCGGCGTGCATATGCGCGAGATGCCCGTCGCAATCGCCGACGCCCATATATTCAACCTGCTCGGTCTTAACAAAAGACCCGCGCTTTTGCTGGGAATGGACGTCTTGAAGAGTTTCGATCGGGTTTCAGTCGATTTCGCCAATCGCAGGGTGCGGTTCCTCACCCCCGACGCATGAAGGCCGCAGCAGCACCGAGCAGCCCGGGCTCGGGATGTGTCGCCAGTCGAATCGGCATCGCGGCCATGCGGGACGCGTAGCGGCCCTTGGCGCAAAATCGCTGATAGAATGCAGGGGCCTTCAGGCGCTCGATAATCCGGCGCGAGAGGCCGCCAACGATCACCACTTCATGAGCTCCATGCGCGAGCGCAAGATCGCCCAACACCGAGCCATAGACCAGCACCAGCCGGTCAAGCGCCTCGGCCGCTGTCCGGTCCCCGCCATCGATCGCCGCTTGCCAAAGCGTCGCATAATCGCCCGACCACGCGGCGCCTTCGAAAGCTTCATAGATGTTGGCGAGGCCGGGACCACATACCAGTCGCTCAGTCGACACCCTGCCGAAACGGGCATGGAGGTTGCGGGCGATATCCTGCTCGATCGGATCGAGCGGCGCGAACTCGACATGTCCTCCTTCGGTCTCGATCACGAAGGAAGCGCCGTTCTCGTGCAGTAGCTGGGCTACGCCTAGGCCGGTCCCCATGCCACTTATTGTCGTTACGCGCCTGACAGGCGGCGCCACCGGGCCTGCAATATGTATGAAATCTGCCGGATCAAGCAGTGCCACCGCATGCGCGACCGCACCGAAGTCGTTGAGGACCATTACCGAATCGAGGCCGAGCTCCCCGGCGAGCGCCGATTGTTTGAAACGCCAAGGGCTGTTGGTGAATCGAACTTCGTCGCCATCGATCGGCGCGGCCACGGCAAGCGAAGCCGCTCGAGGCAGCGCCCTGCCCTCGTCAGCGGCGAACGCAGCCCACGCGGATGCAATGTCCGGATGGTCGGCCGTGTGATAGGTATGGGACTTACCAAGCAGAATGCGGCCGTCCGCCGTGATCGTGGCGCGAACGAAACGGGCGTTGGTTCCGCCGATGTCGGCTGCGATGAGTTCGGTCATGGCCGGGCTTTACCAGTTGAACCCGGTCGCTACCAGATTAGCCCCGCACCCCGGCCTTCGCCGGGGCACGGATACTGTCAGGCCTGTTCGAACTCGAGAATCACGGCATCGACCGCAAGGCTGTCGCCCGCCGCTGCCACGATCGCCGAGACGACCCCCGCCTTCTCGGCACGCAGGATATTCTCCATCTTCATCGCCTCGACCACGGCGAGCGCCTGCCCGGCTTCGACGCGAGCGCCGACTTCGACATACACCGCCTTGATCAGTCCCGGCATAGGGCAGAGCAGGTAGCGCGACATGTCCGGCGCCACCTTCTCGATCATGTGATGGGAAAGTTCAGCGACGCGGGGACGCAGCGCGATCACGTCGTGGCTACGGCCGCGCGTGGTAAGACGCCAACCGACCTGGCGGCGACGGGCTACCTTGACGCTGAGCAGTTCGCCATCGAGCATCGCCTCGATGAGGCGCTGGCCGGGGGCATATTTTGTTTCGATGCTGAGCTTGATGCCATCGACGACGACACGGCCGTTGCCGACCGAGACCATATGTTCAACGCCGTCGAACTTGATCATCCACTCGGTCGGATCGACGGCCGGACCGTTCATCTGCCCATCGATCTCGGCAGACCGCGCTGCTTCGACGCTGGCGATGATGCCAGCAACCGCAGCGAGCTTGTTGGTCAGTCCCTCCGGCACCGCGGCACCGGCGAAGCCATCGGGATATTCCTCTGCAATGAAGCCAGTGGTTATGTTGCCGGCGCGGAAGCGCGGGTGTTGCATCAAGGCTGAGAGAAAATCGATATTATGGCCGATGCCTTCGATCTCGAAGCGATCGAGCGCGATGATTTGCTTGTCGATCGCTGCTTCGCGCGTCGGCGCCCAGGTGACCAGCTTGGCGATCATCGGATCGTAGAACATCGAGATTTCGGAACCTTCGTAGACCCCGTCGTCGACGCGAACATTGTCGATCTCAGCGGGGGGCCGATAGCGCTGGAGGCGGCCCGTCGAAGGCAGGAAGCCGCGATAGGGATCTTCGGCATAAACGCGGTTCTCAACCGACCAGCCGTTGATCTTGACCTCTTCCTGCGTGAGCGGAAGCGTCTCGCCATAGGCTACGCGGATCATCTGCTCGACGAGATCGAGCCCGGTGATCATCTCGGTAACGGGATGCTCGACCTGAAGACGGGTGTTCATCTCCAGGAAGTAGAAGCCCTGCCCGGTCGTGTCCGCACCGCTGACGATCAGTTCGACGGTACCAGCGCTGTAATAGCCAACGACCCGCGCCAGAGCCACGGCCTGCTGGCCCATAGCCTTGCGCATCGCGGGCGTAACGAAGGGCGACGGCGCCTCCTCGACGACCTTCTGGTGTCGGCGCTGGACCGAGCATTCACGCTCGTTGAGATAGAGGATATTGCCATGCTTGTCGCCGAGCACCTGGATCTCGATGTGGCGCGGACTTTCGATGAACTTCTCGATGAACACGCGATCATCGCCGAACGATGCGAGGCCTTCGCGCTTGGTCGCCTCGAAGCCCTCGCGGACATCCTTCTCGTTGAATGCAAGGCGCATGCCCTTGCCCCCGCCGCCGGCCGAAGCCTTCATCATGACCGGATAACCGATGCCGTTGGCGATCTCGACGGCATGCTCGGTGCTGTCGATCTCACCGACGAAGCCGGGAACGACATTCACGCCGGCCTGCAAGGCGAGTTTCTTGGATTCGATCTTGTCGCCCATCGCGGCGATCGCTCCAATCGGCGGGCCAATGAAGGCGATGTCGTTATCGGCAAGTGCCTGCGCGAAGCTGGTGCGCTCGGATAGAAAGCCGTAGCCAGGATGGACCGCCTCGGCGCCGGTCTGCTTGCAGGCCGCGATGATCTTGTCGGCGATCAGATAGGATTCTGATGCAGGGGGCGGACCGATATAGACGGCCTCGTCGGCCATCTCGACATGGGGGCTGCGAGCGTCCGCGTCCGAATAGACCGCGACCGTCTTGATGCCCATCTTCTTGGCGGTGCGGATGACGCGGCACGCGATCTCCCCGCGGTTCGCAATCAGGATTTTCTTGAACATGTTTGCCCCTTAAGATTCAAGCATCACGCCGCCGTCTCCGCATTCGCGAGGATGACGAGGAAAAAATTACTCCGCCGCCTCGCGAACGGCGTCGGTTTTCGACAGTCCATTCAGACCAAGCTTGGCGAACAGCGCGGCATCGGCGCTTGCCCCCATATTGTCCGTGGTGAGCAGCCGATCTCCGGTGAAGATCGAATTGGCACCAGCGAAAAAGCAGAGCGCCTGTGTCGGTTCGGACATGCTCTCACGGCCAGCCGAAAGACGGACGTAGCTTTTCGGCATGGTAATCCGCGCCACGGCAATGGTTCGAACAAATTCTATATCGTCGATTTGCGCTGACGGTACACCCTTCAGCATGTCGCCGAGCGGCGTGCCTTCGATCGGCACCAGTTCGTTGATCGGCACTGACCCCGGATGCTCGGGCAGCGTCGCAAGCGCATGAATGAATCCGATACGGTCGGCGTGGCTTTCGCCCATCCCCACGATGCCGCCGCAACAGACGTTGATTCCCCGATTGCGCACGCGCTCCAGCGTCTGGAGCCGATCGTCGAAGGTCCGCGTCGTAACGACCTCGGCGTAATGCTCGGGCGAGGTGTCGATATTATGGTTGTAATAGTCGAGACCTGCCTCGGCCAGGCGATCGGTCTGGCTGTCCGAAAGCATGCCGAGCGTCATGCAGGTTTCAAGGCCCATTGCCTTGACCCCTTCGATCATCCCGACGATTGCCTCCATGTCCCGATCCTTGGGCTCGCGCCATGCCGCGCCCATGCAGAAACGCTCCGAGCCATTGGCCTTGGCCTGCGCCGCCGCCTCGAGGACTTCATCGACACCCATCAGCTTTTCGGCCTTGAGCCCGGTGTCGTTGCTTGCCGACTGGCTGCAATAGCCGCAATTCTCGGCGCAGCCGCCCGTCTTGATCGACAGCAGCGTCGAGAGCTGGACATGGTTCGCATCATGGTGCCGACGGTGAATCGTCTGCGCCTCGAATAGCAGGTCGTTGAACGGCAGTGCGAACAAGGTCGCGATTTCCTCGCGAGTCCAGTCGGTGCGGATCTCGCTCATTCTGCCGCCTCCCGCTCAGGCGGCATGTTGTGGCCGAGCAGGCGCAGCACGTCGCCCGCAGCTTCGACCAGGTTGGTGCCCGGACCGAAGATGCCCTGGACGCCGGCATCGCGAAGGAACTGATAATCCTGGGCAGGAATGACGCCGCCCGCGATCACCTTGATATCCGAGCGGCCAGCTGCCTTCAGGAGGCCGATCAATTCGGGGATCAGCGTCTTGTGCCCGGCAGCAAGGCTGGAGGCGCCCACGACATCGACATCGGCCTTGATCGCCAGCGCGGCGGCTTCCTTCGGGGTCTGGAACAACGGTCCCGCGACAATCTCGAAGCCAAGATCCCCGAAGGCGGACGACACCAGGTTCGCGCCGCGATCATGGCCATCTTGGCCCATCTTGGCGACGAGCATGCGTGGCTTGCGACCCTTCTGGCGGGTCAGCGAATCTACGCCTTCGGTGAGCTGGATCCAGCGATTATCCTCGGCATGCGCACCGCCGTAAATGCCCTTGACTGGCGTCGGCGTGGTTTCATACCGGCCGAACACATCTTCCATCGCCGTCGAGATTTCGCCTAGCGTGGCTCGGGCGCGGGCCGCCTTGACTGCAAGGTCGAGCAGATTGGCATCGCCCCTGGCACCCTCGCGCAACGCGTTGAGCGCGGCCTGGCATGCAGCTTCATCGCGCGCTGCCTTCGACGCCTTGATGCGCGCGATCTGGCCTTCGCGGACCTTGACGTTGTCGACATCGAGAATGTCGATCTTGTCCTCGCTGACGAGCTTGTATTTATTAACGCCGACGATGACGTCCTCGCGCTTGTCGACGCGCGCAGCACGGCCGGCCGATGCCTCCTCGATCATCGCCTTGGGCCAGCCGGCGGCTACCGCCTTGGCCATGCCGCCCTCAGTCTCGACACGGTGGATGATCTCGAGCGCCTTTTCGCAGAGCTGCTCGGTCAGCGATTCGATATAATAACTGCCGCCCAGTGGATCGACGACGTTCGTCATCCCGGTCTCTTCCTGGATCACGATCTGGGTATTGCGGGCGATGCGGGCCGAGAAATCGGTGGGCAGCGCGATGGCTTCATCGAGCGCATTGGTGTGGAGCGACTGGGTGCCGCCCAGCATCGCGGCCATGGCTTCGATCGTGGTGCGGATGACGTTGTTGTAAGGATCCTGCTCAGTCAGCGACACGCCCGACGTCTGGCAGTGCGTACGCAGCATCTTCGAGCGCTCGTCCTTGGCGCCCAGATCGGTCATCACGGTGTACCAGAGCTTGCGCGCGGCGCGAAGCTTCGCGACTTCCATGAAAAAGTTCATACCGATGGCGAAGAAGAAGCTCAGCCTTCCTGCAAACGCATCGACGTCGAGCCCGCTCGCGATTGCGGCGCGGACATATTCGGCGCCGTCGGCGATCGTGAACGCCAGCTCCTGAACCTGTGTCGCGCCGGCTTCCTGCATATGATAGCCGGAAATCGAGATCGAGTTGAACTTCGGCATGTTCGCCGAAGTGTAGCCAATGATGTCCGCGATGATCCGCATGCTGGGCAGCGGCGGATAGATATAGGTG
Organism: Sphingomonadaceae bacterium; assembly: GCA_947476425.1. Classification (GTDB taxonomy): domain Bacteria; phylum Pseudomonadota; class Alphaproteobacteria; order Sphingomonadales; family Sphingomonadaceae; genus CANJQJ01. Next base: position 11,153 of record CANJQJ010000051.1, read on the forward strand.
TTGCGGACCATGAACTCCTTGAGGATGTCGTTCTGGATCGTGCCGTCGAGCTTGTCCTGGCTGACGCCCTGCTCCTCAGCAGCGATGATGTAGAAGGCGAGGATCGGGATCACCGCCCCGTTCATCGTCATCGAAACCGACATCTTGTCGAGCGGGATGCTGTCGAACAGGATCTTCATGTCCTCGACCGTGTCGATCGCGACACCAGCCTTGCCGACGTCGCCGGTGACACGCGGATGGTCGCTGTCATAGCCGCGGTGGGTGGCGAGATCGAAAGCAACCGACAAGCCCTTCTGTCCGGCCGCAAGGTTGCGCTGGTAGAAGGCGTTGGATTCCTCGGCGGTCGAGAAACCAGCATATTGACGGATCGTCCAGGGGCGCCCGGCATACATCGAGGCGCGAACGCCGCGCGTGAACGGCGCGAAGCCAGGCAGGCCCGGATCGATGTCAGCGACGTCTTCGGCAGTGTAGAGCGGCTTGACGGCGATACCCTCTGGAGTCTGCCAGGTAAGATCCTTGCCCTTCACTTCCTTTGAAGCTGCGGCCTGCCAGTCTGCGATCGTCTTCTTGGTCATGTCGATAACCTCAATGCGCGCCCTTGGGCGTTTCCATGATCTCGGTGAGCACGCCGTTCATATCCTTCGGGTGGACGAAGAAGATCAGCGTGCCATGCGCACCGATGCGCGGCTCGCCGAGCACCTTCTTGCCCATTGCGAGGAACTCTTCGCGGGCGGCATGAATGTCGGGCACCTCATAACACATATGATGCTGTCCGCCCGCGGGGTTCTTGGCGATAAATGCCGTGATCGCACTGTTATCGCCAAGTGGCTCGATTAGTTCGATCTGGGTGCCGTTGGTACCGTTTTCGCCGGGCGTGTCGACGAAGCAGACCTTCACGCCCTGCGAAGGCAGGTCGAACGGATCGTGGATCTTCGTCGCGCCCATCACGTCGCGAAAATAGGCAATGCTGGCTTCGATCGACGGTGTCGCTATGCCGATATGATTGAGACGCCCAAGCTTCATTCTGAACTCCATCCGTAATTCTACTTCGTCATCACAGCGGAATATTATCGTGCTTCTTCCACGGGTTTTCGAGCTGCTTGTTACGCAGCTTGCGCAGGCCAAGGGCGATGCGGCGCCGGGTGGAATGCGGCATGATCACCTCATCGATAAAGCCTTTCGACGCGGCGACGAACGGGTTCGCGAAGCGGTCCTCATATTCCTTCGTGCGGGCTGCGAGCGCCTCGGCATTCCCGGCTTCCTTCCGGAAGATGATCTCGACTGCGCCCTTTGCGCCCATCACGGCAATCTCGGCTGTCGGCCAGGCATAGTTGAAATCGCCGCGCAGATGCTTGGACGACATGACGTCGTAGGCGCCACCATAGGCCTTGCGGGTGATGACGGTGATCTTCGGCACGGTCGCTTCGGCATAGGCGAAGAGCAGCTTGGCGCCATGCTTGATGATGCCGTTATGCTCCTGCGCCGTGCCCGGCAGGAATCCTGGAACGTCCACGAAGGTGATGATCGGAATATCGAACGCATCGCAGAAACGGACGAAGCGTGCGGCCTTCTTGGACGAATTGATATCGAGGCAGCCCGCCAGCACCATCGGCTGGTTCGCGACAATTCCGACGGTGCGCCCTTCAACGCGGCCGAAGCCGATGATGATGTTGCCCGCATGGTTGGGCTGGACCTCGAAGAAATCCGCTTCGTCGACGACCTTCCGGATCAGCTCGTGCATGTCGTAGGGCTTGTTGGCATTGTCGGGGATCAGCGTATCGAGGCTGGCGTCGTTACGATCCCAGGGATCGTTCGTGGGACGCGTCGGCCCATGCTCGCGGTTCGACAGCGGGAGGAAATCGAAGAAGTCGCGCGTCGAAAGAAGCGCCTCGATGTCATTCTCGAACGCCAGATCGGCAACCGACGATTTGGTCGTGTGGGTAACGGCGCCGCCCAGCTCTTCTTGCGTGACGACCTCGTTGGTGACGGTCTTCACCACTTCGGGGCCGGTGACGAACATGTAGCTGCTGTCCTTCACCATGAAGATGAAATCGGTCATCGCCGGGCTGTAGACCGCACCGCCTGCGCACGGACCCATGATCAGGCTGATCTGCGGGACGACGCCCGAAGCGAGCACGTTGCGCTGAAACACTTCCGCATAGCCCGCAAGCGAGGCAACGCCCTCCTGGATGCGGGCGCCACCGCTGTCGTTGAGCCCGATGACTGGCGCGCCGACCTTGAGCGCCATATCCTGGATCTTGCAGATTTTCTGCGCGTGACGTTCTGAAAGCGCACCACCGAAGACGGTGAAATCCTGGCTGAACACGAAGACAAGCCGGCCGTTGATCGTGCCCGAACCAGTGACGACGCCGTCGCCCGGGATATGCTCGGCATCGATCCCGAAGTCGGTGCAGTTATGCTCGACATACATGTCGACTTCCTCGAACGAACCCTCGTCGAGAAGTACCTCGATACGCTCGCGCGCGGTGAGCTTGCCCTTGGAGTGCTGCGCGTCGATGCGCTTCTGGCCACCGCCGAGTTTTGCCGCGGCGCGCTTTTGTTCGAGCTTTTGCAGAATCGCCAGCATGTCTCTCTACCCATCAAAATTGCGAGCATCCCCCTTTTCAACCTTTGCGCATCAGTGCAAATGCAAAGTTGCGAAATTGCGAAGAGGAATTTTGCAAAAATGGACGAGATAACACGACCACCAAGACGCTTCGCAGGCGGCAAATTGCGTGCGCTGCGACAACGGCTCGGCATTGGCCAGACCGCCATGGCAGAAAAACTTGGTTTATCAGTGAGTTATCTATCTCAGCTTGAAAGCGATGACCGGCCAATTACCGCGAATGTAGCGGAAACGCTGGCGAGAAGCTTCCCGCTCGACTGGAGCCCGTCGGACGGAGACGCGGTGGTACAAAGGATCGAGGCGCTGCGTGCGGCAATCGCCGATCCGTTGTTCGCGGACCTAGCGGAAACGGGCCAGATCCACCGAATCGCCGAGCAACAGCCCGCGCTCGCGGACCGCTTCATCCGACTTCATCAAGCCTATCGTCGCGGCGAGCAGCTTCGCCAGATCGTGGACGAATCACTTTCCTCCGGTGTGCAGGGCGGGGGTCGCATGCCCTGGGAGGAGATACGCGACTGGTTTCACGATGCGGGCAATTACGTTGATCCAATCGATCGGGCCGCCGAAGCGCTGGCGGCGGGTCTCGATGCCGAACCAATGCACGAAGGCCTGTTGATCCACCTCCTCAAAGCCGATTTCGGGGTCGATACGATTTCTGCTGACGGCGACGATCCGGACCGTCCGCTGCGCCAGTTCGACCCCTCACGCGGGCTGCTGACGCTCGATCGCGCACTTCCCGGCGAGACGCGCCGCTTTCTGCTTGCGCAACAATTGGGATCTCTCGCCTTTACCGACGCGATCCGTGCGGTGAGCGACGACGCCGACCTATCCGATGAAGCGCGACGATTGCTCGGGCTCGGTCTGGCCAATTATGCAGCGGGCGCCTTGCTGATGCCATACGGACGCTTTCGCACCACTGCGCGGATGATGCGACACGACATCGACCGGCTTTGCCGTCGCTTTGGCGTGAGCTTCGAACAAGCCTGCCATCGACTTTCTACGCTCCAGCGGCCCGGCGCGCGTGGACTGCCGGTGTTTTTCTGCCGGGTCGATATGGCGGGCAACATCACCAAGCGCCATTCTGCCACGAGACTGCAGTTCGCCCGCTTCGGCGGCGCATGTCCGCTGTGGATCGTCCATGAGGCGGTCGCGATTCCCGATCGCATCCTAGTCCAGCTCGCCGAGACTCCTGACGGAGTTCGCTATGTGTCGATGGCGAAAGGATTGGTGAAACCCTCGGGTAGCTATGCGCGCAGTCCCCGCCGCTACGCTGTCGCGCTGGGCTGCGAAATCGAGCATGCTGAGGCATTTATCTATGCGGACGGACTCGATCTTGCCAATGCGGCAGCGGCCACCCCGATCGGGATTAGTTGCCGCCTCTGCTCCCGCCAACATTGCGACCAGCGCGCCTTCCCACCGGCGGACCGGCCGATCGCAATCAATCCGGATGTACGGGAGGTCGTGCCCTACCGGGTGCTATGATTGATGACCGTCACCAATAACGCCAGCTGAAGACATAAAGACCGACCAATGCCACGCTGGCAAACCATAGCGCGATCACCCCGAGCGCTCCCCGCCAGCTTACGGGACGTTCTGTCTCCTTTTCGGCGATTGCGATATATTCCGCCCAGATCGGATCGGGAATGAATGTCATGAAGAGCCAGATCCCGAGCGGAAGGATTATGAGATCATCCAGCAGGCCAAGGATCGGCACGAAATCCGGGATCAGGTCGATCGGCGACAGGCCATAGGCAGCCACCAGCAACCCGATCAGTTTTGCGAACAAAGGGGTGCGCGGATCACGAGCGGCAAGCCAGACGGCATGCGCCTCGACGCGGAGCTTGTGCGCCCGTTCGCGAATCCATTTGCGCATCAGCGTCCTCCGATTGCGCGCGAGCGGCGGCGGTGGACCGAGGAGCCGATCCCGATCGCCTCCCGATATTTTGCAACGGTGCGGCGAGCAAGGTCGAAGCCCATCTCGCGCAGCAGATCAACCAGCTTGTCGTCAGACAGGATATTCTCTCCCTCGGCCGAGATCAGCGTTCGGATATGGCTTTTTACGGCCTCGGCAGAGACAGCGTCACCGCCATCCGAAGCCGCGACGCCGCTGGTGAAGAAATATTTGAGCTCGTAGAGGCCGCGCTCGCAGAACAGATATTTGTTCGAGGTTACGCGACTGACGGTGGATTCGTGCATGCCGATCGCATCCGCGACAGCGCGCAGCGTCAGGGGCTTGAGATGCTCGACACCGTGCAGGAAGAAGGGCTCCTGCTGCTTCACGAGCTCGGTGGCGACCTTGATGATGGTACGGGCACGCTGGTCTAGCGCCTTTACCAGCCAGTTCGCACTTGCGAGGCAGTCCGATAACCAGGCCTTGGACGCCTTGTCCTGCGGACCATGCGCCAGTTCGACATAATAGCTACGGTTGACTAACAGGCGAGGCAAGGTTGCGCTGTTGAGTTCAACGGCCCAAGACCCCTTCGGGGTTCGGCTCACGAAGATATCCGGAGTGACCGGTTGCGTCCGCTCGTTCGAAAAACGTAGTCCGGGCTTGGGATCATAGGCACGCAGTTCCCGGATCATGTCGGCCATATCTTCGGAATCGACACCACAGAGGCGCTTGAGCTGCGGCAGCGCACCCTTGGCGAGCAAATCGAGATTGTCGATCAGCCGAGCCATCGCCGGATCATAGCGATCCGCCTCCTTCGCCTGCAGCGCGAGGCATTCGGACAAAGTGCGGGCAGCCACCCCGGTCGGATCGAATCCCTGCACGACATCCAGCACCTGTTCGACCTCGACCAGCGCCATTCCGAGACGCTGGCTGACGTCTAGCAACGAAGCATGAAGATACCCCGCATCGTCGATCCGGTCGATCAGATGCCGCGCTATCTCATGACGTCTGCCCGACAGGCTCGAGCCCGCCTGCGCCATGAGGTGCTCGTGAAGCGAAAGCGATGCCCCTGCGAGTGCATCGAGGTCGGGGCCTTCCTCGCCAAAACCCCCGCCGCCGCCAATTCCTTCGAGCCCAAGCCCACCATCCATGCCACGCGCACCGTCATCCGAAACGCTGTCCGAGGCACTGTCATGATGAAAAGTTTCGGTCGCATAATCGACATCGAGGGGAGATTCCCCACCAGCATCGCCAAATTCGAGCAGACGGTCCGCAGTGACGGGCTCATCCGGAGAACCGTCGAATCCGTCATCGCCACCCTCTCCGGATTCCGGTTCGATTGCAGGACGGTCATCGTCTCCCGCTGCTTTTTCAAGCAACGGATTCTTCTCGAGTTCGTCGGCGATAAAGCCTTCGATTTCCAGATTGGACAGCGCCAGCAGCTTGATCGCCTGCTGGAGCTGGGGTGTCATCACCAGCGACTGACTCTGGCGAAGGTCGAGGCGCGGACCGAGCGCCATCAGTCAGCTTTCCGAAACTCCTCCGCTCGCGTCGGACAAAGTCGAGGTACGTCGGGGCAACGTCCCTCGACTTCGCCCGAGACGAACGGAGATGCGAAGGGAATCACAGCGAGAAACCCTCGCCCAGATAGAGCCGCCGCACCTTTTCATCGGCAACCAGCGCCGAGGGGCTGCCCTGGAAGAGCACCTTGCCGTCGTAGATGATGCAGGCGCGATCGACGATGTCGAGCGTCTCGCGAACATTATGATCCGTGATCAGGACGCCGATGTCGCGATCGCGGAGCGCGCGAACCAGAGTGCGGATGTCGGCAATCGAGATTGGGTCGATCCCGGCGAAGGGTTCATCCAGCAACATGATCGCAGGATCGGCTGCCAGCGCGCGCGCAATCTCGCAACGGCGGCGCTCGCCCCCAGACAGCGCCATCGCGGGCGAATCACGCAGATGGGCGATGTGGAATTCGTCCAGCAGCGATTCCAACCGTGACATTCGCACGTCGATATCCGGCTCGACGAGCTCAAGCACTGCGTCGATATTCTGCGCGACCGTCAGGCCGCGGAAGATCGAGGTCTCCTGCGGCAGATAGCCAAGGCCGAGAATTGCACGGCGGTACATCGGGAGGTTGGTGATATCCTCACCATTTAGCAGGATACGGCCGGCATCGGGCCGCACGAGACCCATGATGGAATAGAAACATGTCGTCTTGCCCGCACCGTTAGGTCCGAGGAGCCCGACGACCTCGCCCCGAGGAACATCAAGCGACACATCCACAAGCACCGGTCGACGATCATACGCCTTGGCGATCGACTTGACCGAAAGCCCGCGCACCGAGCCGGGTCCGTAACCGGCGACAAGGTCCAGCGTATTGGGCGCAGTGTCCACCATCGAGTCCTCAATAATCCAATTGGCAGGCTTTATGCATGATATGCCGCGCCGCGTCATCCCTGCCTTATGCGGGGACGATTGGCCTAGGGTCAGGACTCATTGATCACAACCAGAAGATGACGGTAGCGGCGATTGCGATGGCGGACATGAAGGTGTGGGCGCAGCGATCATATCGGGTGTGAATGCGCCGCCAGTCCTTGATTTTGGCGAACAGGTTTTCGATCAAGTGC
>CANJQJ010000052.1 GCA_947476425.1 Sphingomonadaceae bacterium
AGTTCCTCCAGAGGATCGCCATTGGCCGATAGCCGCTTCAAATGATCTGATAAACCGAACAATCCAGCCTGCTTCATAACCGCCCCCTGACGAGAAGAATGAATCAGATTATGCCCTCAAATGCCAGAGGTTTTTGGAGGTGCCCAGCTCTCCGCCCAGCATGTCGATGATGCGCGTGCAGCCGGAGATACGGTAGCGATGCCACTTGGCAACGGCCGCAGCCATTGCCGCCGTGATGATCGAAAACCAGGCAACGTCTGGAAGCTCAAACCGCGGGATGCTGTTGGTGGCGATGGCGATTGCCATAATCAAACCGAACCCGAGTGACATGATCAGGCCGAGCAGGGTTTGAAGAGGCGCGACGCTGCGCTGGACCTCGAGCAATTTCGACCAGCCGCCCATTGTCGATGTCGAACCGGGAAGTGACGGCAGGAACAGCCGCCAATGCTTGCGAAGCTGCTGCACTGGCCCGGCAGTCCACCTGAAGCGCTGCTTCTTGTAATCGTCGAACCGTTCCGGAATGAGGCCCTTGCCGAAAGTCTCGCGAATATAGACGCCTTCATATCCCAGCGCGCGAATACGGACGGAAACTTCGGAATCTTCGGTAAGGCACCATTCGGCCCAGCCACCGGCCTGCCGCAAGGCAGCGGTGCGGATCAGGCACATCGTGCCGATCGTGAATGCCGCATCATATTCGCTGACGCCGGCCATATCCACCTTGTTGCTGGGCATATATTCCCAGTAGCAGGAACGCAGATAGGGGCTGTCTTCGAACGACCGGTAATCGTGAGGCGTCTGGACATATCCGATTGCGGGATTCTCGAAGAAGCCCACAAGGCGGGAGAGGAAGTCAGGGCGGGACAAATAATCGGCATCGATGACCGCTACGAGCTCAGCCTCCGGCGCCATCTGCGTGAGGCAGAAGTTGAGCGCGCCCGCCTTTGCACCGGCGATGGGCGCCACGTGGAAGAAGCGGAAGCGTTCGATGCCGGCGCGCTGGTTGAGATGCGCGCAATGCTGCTCAAGCGGCCGCCAGAGCGCCTCGTCCTCGGTATTATTGTCGCAGATCATGACTTCGAAATTGGGGTAGTCCAGCCTTGCGAGGCGATCCATGGTCGCCATGACCAATTCTGGCGGCTCGGAGTAGCAAGCGAGCTGTACCGATACCATGGGCCGTTCAAGGCTGGTTGAGCCGATCAGCGGGTGCGTCGGACGGCGCCAGGTTGCATGCGTGAAAAGGGCCTGCCTCGCCAGTTTGCCGGCGAAGGAAAAGCCGAATCCGGCAAGCGACAACAGCAATCCGGCAAGGCAAAGCGCTCGCATCCAGATTGGAAACGAAAGCTCCCTTAAGAGCAGGAAAGTCCATGGCACCGAAACCAGTAAGAACAGCAGTGGCAATGACATCGTGATCGAGCCAGCGATCGTCAGCCGCGGAAGCAGGATTCTCGTGGCGAGGCAGGTCAGAAGGACCAGCGCAGTAATTGCCAGGGTGCCCTGCAATTGAGCCGTTATGACATAGGCCGCGATGGCCGACACCAATATCGAGCCGAACAACTGGCCTGCATCGCCCAGATCGGGCTTTCGCAGCGTGTAGGCGCCACGTACTGTCCAAGCGGTTATCAGCGCCGTCACCAAGCCCAACGAGGCAAGGAACACCAGCGCAGGATCGAAGAATGCCCGCGTTAAAATCACTGCAATTCCTTCATTCATAGCTCAAATTGTACCGTGCCTGACCGGCGCTTGGGATCGATTACCCCTGCACGCTGCTTGGCCAAGGACCTTTGCCATCCATATCACTATTTATGCTGCAGCGCAGCATAGTCAATGGCAACTCATGTGACCGGGCGCAATTCACCTTCCTGATGGCGCAATTCAGGATCTCAGAATCTTTGGAGCAGGGCTCCTCGCCGGAAGTTCGCAATAAAAGATCCGGGAGCGGTGGCCATAGTCTCCCCAAGCTGAACGTGTGGCGACATGACGTTCATCTGAGAGCAATCTTCGCAGAGATTTGCGCGGAGCCTCCGCATCAAATTGAACTGGGTACACGGGTAGCTATGGGCACTCATTGCTGTGCGACGAGTTGTAACTCTTGCTCGCCTTATTTGGCGGGCCGTCAAACGGAGAAAAATGATGAGGATGACCACTCTTGGAGGCGTGATTGCGCTTTCTTTACTGTCGGTTGCGCCCTTGGCTGCGCAATCCGGCCCCGAAGGCTGGCATCAGCGTGACAGTAGCGGTTGGAACGGTGAGGCCTTTTGGCGGGGCGCCCCACAAGGGACGCGCGAACGTATCCGATTCCTTCAGCAAAGAATCGATCGCGGGATTGCCGATGGCAGCCTTGATCCACGCGAGGCGCGCCGTTCTCAATTTGAGTTGAACCGTATCGATCGCACCGCGATGCGTTTGCGTCAGCAAAATGGCGGACGCATGCGTCCGGAAGATCGTGACATGATCCAGGCAAGGCTGGACGATCTGAGTCGGCGACTGCGTTGGCTGCGTAACGGAGACAGATATGGTTACACGTCGCAACCGGTAGATGATGATCGCCGATTCGTTACCGACTATGATGCGTCTCGCTATTATCGGGACGATTCTCGTTATGAAGAGCGGCGGCTTTCGGCTCAGGATGAGGTCTATCGTGGTTCCGATGGGCGCTACTACTGCAAGCATAATGACGGCACCACGGGCTTGATTGTTGGTGCTGCCGGTGGCGGGCTGCTCGGTAATGTCATCGATGGCGGCCACAATCGAGTTGCGGGAACGCTGATCGGTGGTGCGCTTGGCGCTCTTGCCGGTAAAGCGATCGATCAAAACAGCGACGTTCGCTGCCGCTGAAGCTTGCCGGCGTCGCAATTGCCAAGGCAAGTTCCTGATCAGGATGAATGTTCTTGATCAGGCTTGCCTGGGCAATTGAAATTCCTGCTTCATGTCGGTGGTCATTATCGCACCACGTCGGTCGTGGGCTCCTGCACCAGTTCTTCGAACAACGAGCGATAATGAATCATTGCCCGCCGCAAATCTTCAGTGCCGGCCTCTCCTCGCCGATGGCGAATGGCAATATCGTGAGCCGCACGATAATTCTGCACCACGATTGGATAATCTACCGACAGATCCGCAGAGCGTTGTTCAAAGTCGCTGACCGGGTAACCCCGGATTGTCATCACGTCTCCAAGCAACGAATCCGCGCGCGTTACAGCGCCTTGGGGGTCGTCCACGAATTCCTCCTGGACCCTGCGCCATGTTTCGACGAACCGATCACGGTCGCCGGATGAAATCGGTCTGATCGGCAGTTTGCCCACACGGGTCTCGCGCTCGTGTAGTTGCGCTTCGGTCTTGATACGGCTGCCGGTCTGTTCGAGCGCGTGTGTATATTCGGGACCGAAGCGGGATTTGAGCTGGTTCGTCCGGCGCCTTTTTGTGACGAGCGCAACTACCACCAGCACCGCGAGAATGATTACCACCCAAATGACGAGTGTTGAATCCATCTGACCGCCTCCAGGCATCTAATTCGGCGGGCCGCTCTTCCCGTCAGTTGTGTAGGGAATCTGACAATTTTCGTCGCATCGTCACGCAAACGGGCAGGATGGCGAGGGGTTCCGTCGCGGATGCGTTCGGGTCGTCAATTTGGCGCGTGTGAGCCGATTTGTCCGAGATCACACGCGAATGTGAAAATTGTGGAACCTGCCGCAACCCTTCCGGGGACTGGCCAGTTTAAGCGCTGAGATCATGGAGCGAGATCATGAAGACGAATTTTGGTACCCTGATGATAACGGCGTTCAGCATTTCCATGGCGCTCGCGCCCGCGCCGGCGTTTGCCAAGGACCACCATCGCAACCAACACGATGATCACTGGCGGGGAGGGGCCCATGACCGCAATTGGGACCCGGCGTATAATTACCGCTCAGGAGGACGGCACGGCGAACGGCGCCTCGGTCGCAATGATGACATTTATCGCGGTCATGACGGTCGATATTATTGCCGGCGTGGTGACGGCACGACGGGCTTGGTCATTGGAGCTATTGGCGGCGGCCTGCTGGGCAACGCAATCGGTGGAAATGCGCTGGGCACGCTTTTGGGAGCGGGCGGTGGCGCAATGCTCGGCCGCTCGATCGACCGCGGGAACGTCCGCTGCCTATGATCAGCAGTTATTTTTGAATGCCCGAATGGGAGGCGAATTCAGTTTTTTACCTGCTTCGCGGCCGGCAGTCTGTGGGACAGTGAGCGAAGATAGAATCGGATATCCTCCACTGTCTTATCCGACACCATGTCGAAGCGAGGCATTCCCTGATCGACGAGGTCGCCACCGCGTACGATTCCGTGGAATACCTCCTTCGAACCGGGAATGGGTGACCATCGGAGATCGGGAGCGGCACCGCCGGCAATGGCGCCCATGCCATGGCAAAGCATGCAATTCATGGTGAAAGCCATCATTCCTTGCGCCTCCTGCGCCTTATTCGGCACGAACGTTGGATCGTCGGGAGGACTCCGATCCATCAACGGCGCCGGGGGTAGGGTGGCCTTTCGGTCAAGCGCAAAGGTGAGCACCCGACGCGGCATTGTCCGATAATCGACGTCAAAGCCTGGGGTCGATTGTATGAAGATGCCGACACTGCCTCCATAACCCGTCATGACCGTGACATATTGAACCCCCTTTACCGAGTAGGTGATTGGAGGGGCTATCACCGGCGCGCGCGCATCGAAGGACCAGAGCCGCTTGCCGGTCCGGGCGTCGTAAGCGTTGAACTTGCGATCGATCTGGCCCTGGAAAACAAGATCTCCACCGGTCGCGATCGCGCCACCACCCCATATGCCCGGGGTTTCGACTTTCCAGACCGGTTTTTGCGCCACCGGATCCCATGCAATCAGGCGGCTGCGATTGGCGCCAGGGCGCTGTGGGGAAATATCGGGGGCGGTGTCGCTCTGGATCACCGGCCGGTCGCTGGCAGGAAGATATACGAGGTTGGTCCTTGGGCTGAATGCCATTGGCAGCCAGTTGTGTCCCCCCGTGGGACCCGGCCACATTTCGAACGATTTGCCGTTGCGATAGCGAGCGTCCGGGTTTTCGATCGGACGACCGGTCTTCATATCAATGCTGCTGGCCCATGTGGTCTTTACAAACGGCTTCGCGGATATCAGCTTTCCGTTGGTGCGATCGATGACATAAAAGAAGCCGTTCTTGGGAGCCTGCATCAAGACCTTGCGAACCTTGCCTTCGATGGTGAGATCGGCCAGTTCAATGTCCATCGTTGCAGTATAATCCCAGGATTCACCGGGATTGACCTGATAATGCCATTTATAGGCGCCGGTCTTGCCGTCCAGAGCGACAATGGAGGCGAGGAACAGGTTGTCGCCGCGATCGAGGCTGCGGACCTTGCGATCCCAGGGCGATCCGTTGCCGACGCCGATCAATACGGTATCCAGCTCGGCGTCATAGGCAATGGCGTTCCAGACCGTGCCGCCGCCGCCGAACTTCCACCATTGGCCGGCCCAGGTTTTGGCGGCCATTTCCATTGCCTCGTTTTCGAACCCCTTCGACGGATCGCCGGGCACGGTGTAGAATCGCCAGAGTTGCTTTCCGGTCTGCGCGTCGTAGCAAGTGACATATCCCCGTGTCGTGCCCGCGTCCGCGCCGCCATGTCCGATGATCACCTTGCCCGCAAAAGGTCGCGGCGCGCCCGTGATGAAGCGGTCATCGCCTGGTTGCGTGGTCTGGACCGTCCAGTCAGGCTTACCGGTTTTTGCGTCGAGCGCGATGAGGCGACCGTCCTGCGTACCGACGAATATACGTCCATTGTCATAGGCGAGGCCCCGGCTGCCCCAGGCTCGACGGACCTTCTGGCCAGCAGCCCTCGCGGCTCGTGGATCGTAGCGCCAGAGTTCCCGACCGGTGACGGCGTCCAGCGCGGTGACCACGCTGTAGCCGGTTGCGGTGTATATTACGCCGTCGACAGCGATTGGCGCGCTGACGCTATTGCCCGGTTGCAAGTCATATGACCAGGCAAGCCCGAGCTTGCTTATGGTTTCGCGATTGATATCGGCCAGAGGGCTGTAGTTCTCGCCACCAGCCGTGCGGCCGAAGCTGGGCCAGTTGGCGGAATCGGCGGTCATGCTCGATAATGCGCTCGAATCCTCGGAACGCGAACAGCCCATCAGGCAGATGGTCATCGCGCCCATGGCGGCTGAGATTAATCTGTTATGCAAAGCCATGTCTCCCCAGCTCACAAGCCGTTGGTGGGCACAATCGGTTGAATAGGGCGCACCGCCTATCGGATGGGCTGAAGTGTCGTCTCTGTCAGATAAGCTTGCGAACCACAGCCTTTCAGCAAGAAATTCTGGCGTGACAGCCAGCGATTGAAGAAGGCGACCAGCTTCGTGTCGTCCTCTCGCCCGGCCTGCTCAACAAAAGCCTGTACTGCGGCATCTGCTTCATCGCGTGACGATATGGCCTTGCCAGTCAGCGCGGTGGCGTCGGCGAGATCTGCGGCCAGAATGGATCCGCCGTAGACATGGCAACGACCAAGATAGGTTGCGAGTGCGGCCGCACCCTCCAGGTGAAAACGCAGTGCGGTGTCGTCGCTCTGCCAACCCGTCAACAGATTGAGCAACTGGCCGGGCGCCGCCTCAAAAGGAACCGTCGCATTGGGCTTGGGGTCCGGTACGATTTCCAACGCAACATTCAGGCTTTCAGCGATGCCCTGTAGCCCCCAACGACTGGTCGCCACGCAGAATTGGAGATAGGCGACATAATCGTTTTCCACTTCAGGCGCGAACATCATCGGCCACATCAACATGCTGTTAGTGCCAGCAAAACCAGCCGAATGGTAAGCGATGGCGGTGCGAGATATGCTGTCTCCGGTCAGGCTTTCATAATATTCCCGCAGCAGCGATATATCGCCAAGTGGCTCAGTCGTATTCCGTAAGCGCATTCCGGCAAATTCGGCGGCGGGGTCCCCGATATACGACACTTCGAAATCGATCAGGCCTGTGAACCGATCCCCATCATAAAGGAATTGCCCGGCATCTCCGGTCACGAAGCCCGCCCGCGCCCGATCCTTCGGCGCATTGGCCTCCAGCCAGCGCGCAAAAAACTCCACCAGCGGGAAAGGACGCTCGCCCAATCGTTCGCGCACGATATCGATACAAGGCCTGTAAAGATTGAGCGCAAGATCCTCTGCGGTGGTGGGAACCTGCATGCCAATCGCTGCGAATTCCGCAACTGGGATCGCGTGCAGCTTCGCCAATGCCTCGACAAATTCCTTTCGGACTTTCCAGCGTGCGGCATCATCCTCGATCAGCGCGCTGTTAATACCGCCGGGCAAGCGTTCCATCACGATCGCCAGCGGATTTTCGATCATCCCGTAAACATGCGGCGCGAGGACTCCATGACGTTCCATGATCTGCTGCGCGGCGGCTTCCTGCTGCATCGTCATGGGTGATTTGTGATCCTGCCCACGAGAGCCGCGAACCAGGATGCCGCGGACTTCGCCGTCAATTTCGACGTTGGCTTCCCAGCCAATTCTCCAGCGAAGCTGCCGGTAAAAAGCCGAGGGCGCATGGCCGAAATGGGACTGCAGCCAGTCGAATACCAATTTGTCGAGGCCATCGAGCGCTGACATATCCAGCGCCATGCGCATAACGGTATCCGACGACATTCTTCTCTCCCTGCCAGCGCGCCATATTGAATGGTCGGCCTCCTCAATTTGCACGTCGGTCGGAGTTTGGGAAGTGTCGCCGCGTTGAGCGATGCGCTTTCCTCTTTACGCCCGATCAGGATAAGCTCTTTCGAAAGCGAGTATTATTGGGCATTCTCCCGGCTCAACGCCGGGCACCAAGAATGCCCTCGCACCATTGGGAGAGACGAATGGACAGATTGACGGGCAAGGTGGCGATCATCACTGGTGCGGGTTCGGGAATTGGTGAAGCATCTGCCATTCGCTTTGCCCGCGAAGGGGCCACAGTGGTCGCTGTCGGTCGTCGCGCCGCTTCTGTCGAGCGCGTCGTCGCGACAATGCGAGATGCCGGCCACACGGCAATGGCCTGTGTCGCCGATATTGGCGAAGAGTCCCAGATCGCGGCGATGATCAAGCAGACCGTGGACGCATATGGGCGGATCGATATTTTGTTCAATAATGCCGGGCTTACTGATCCCGAGATCATGAGCGCCGATCGCGACATCGTCACGATGCAGGCCGATGTCTGGGACCAGGTGTTGCGCGTCAACCTGCGCGGCTCGGCGCTTGCGGCAAAATATGCCATTCCTCACATGATTACCGGAGGTGGCGGATCCATCCTGTTCAGTGGGTCTGCACGTGGGTCCCAGGGCGATATGCTTTATACCGCCTATGCAGCATCGAAAGCAGCCCTGGTCAGCCTGTCGCAGAATATCGCCGCCCAATATGGCAAGCAGGGAATACGATCCAATATTCTCGTTATCGGGATGATTCTGACCCAGGCAGCACGCGATGGCTATCCGCCCGAGGTTGCACGGATCATGGAACGGCACCATCTCACGCCCTTTATCGGAGAGCCGGACGATGTTGCCAGCGCGGCCGTTTATCTTGCGTCAGACGAAGCTCGTTTCGTGACGGGACAGCAGTTTTTCGTGGATGGCGGCATCGCTTCTCACGCAGCGGCGTATGCTGATGGCAAATCGGAGAGCTGATGAGGGATGGAACTTGAGATTTGTGGCACGAGGCAAGATGGATTGAGTTGGATTTCTGACTAATTGATCGAGAAAATGAGTAGTTGAATGCGAACCAATCGGTGAAGGCAATCGAACCGGCTCTACCTCTTCGAACAAGAGGGCGCCCCAGAAAACGTGATACGGAAGCTACGCGTGCGGCCATTCTCAGCGCTGCGCGCAGCCGTTTTGCCGCGGACAATTACGATCGCGTCGGACTACGGGAAATTGCCGCGGATGTAGGGGTCGATCCTGCACTCATCATTCGCTATTTCGGTTCCAAGGACGGCCTGTTCGAGGCCGTATTGAGCGACGAACTGTATCCGGACCTGATATTCCGCAAGGACCGTGCGACCTACGGCGACTATATGATGTCGGCGCTGGCCGGTGCCGAAGGTGCGTACGAGTTTGACTACTACATGTTGTTGCTTCGCGCGGCTACCATTCCGGCGATGTTGCCGAGGCTCGAGCGGGTCATCGAGGAGCGGCTGATGCGGCCGCTGATAGACTGGCTGGGCGGCGAGCAGGCGCCGCTTCGGGCCAAGCTGATCACCACGTTTTTGACCGGAGTAGCGATCCACCGGCTCACGGCTGGCCCCGCACCCCTGTCGCCGGCTGAGGAAGACCAGTTCCGGCAAATAGGGGCGACGATGATACAGGCCTTGATCGATGGTCCCAGGCTCGATCTTCCGGGTAGTTTTACACCCGGTACAGTTAAGGCCGAAAAGGATTGACTCCTTTTTGAAACGGCTGTTGTTTAAATGGCATAGAATAACGAAAAAACGAAGGTGGGAGAGCGGCGATGCATGTAGGCATGACGGTTATTTTCCAGAATCCCGATGGAATAGATGGCGACCCCAGGCGGGATGCCGAGACCTATGACCTGGAATACGGCATGGCAGACCGTGCCGAGGCCCTTGGCTTCGACTCGCTGTGGAGTGTCGAGCATCATTTCAACGGCTACGCCGTCTGTCCCGATCCGCTCGCCTTCCTCCATTATTTTGCCGGGCGTACAAAGCATATCCGGCTCGGAACCATGGTAACGGTTCTCCCCTGGCACGATCCCGTCCGCCTTGCCGAAGCAAGCTCGGTGCTCGATCACATTTCTGGTGGCCGGAACATCCTTGGCGTGGGTCGGGGTGTCGCGAAGCTCGAATTCGATGGTTTCGGGCTCGACATGGGGCAAAGCCGCCAAAAGCTGATCGAGGCTACGCAGGCGATCCAGATGGGCCTTGAGACGGGCTACATCGAGCTCGATGGCGAAGTCGTCAAACAGCGGCGCGTACAGATACGACCATTCCCCAAGCACAGCTTCACGGACCGCATGTATGGATCGGCTTCGTCTCCGGAAACCTTTTCGATTTTCGCCAAGCTCGGCATCGGTCTGCTGCTGATCCCCGGCGGCAAGCCGTGGAGCGATGTCATCAAGCTCGTCGCCGAGTATCGCCGCGAGTTCCGCGAAGTGCATGGCCGCGAAGCGCCCAAGCCAATCTTTGTGGGATGGACCTTCGTCGATGAGGATGCCGATCGGGCACGGGCAATCGGCATGGATCTGATTGCACGCTACAGTCTGTCGGCACTGGCACATTATGATTTCGGCGGCGAGCATATGCGCGGCTTGCGTGGCTATGAATCCTATGTGGCGATGAGCGAGGCTGCGGCGGCTGCGGGATCTACTACCGAGGATTTTATCGAGGGTTTCGCCCGCGAGCATGTCTACGGCACCCCCGACGCCTGCTACGAGCGGATCCGCGAGTTGCGCGCCGATCTGGATGCATCCGCGTTCCTCGGCGTGTTCAGTTATGCGGGCATGTCGGCAGCAGAGGCCGTTCGCAACCAGGAACTCTTCGCCGCCAAGGTCTTGCCGCGCCTCAAGGCGCTCGAGCCCGGCATCGGCATCGACATGCCGGAACCGCTGGCAATCGCAGCGGAATGAGCGCGACGGGATCGAACGGGGTTTGATGATTGCCGGATTCGAGGGGAGAATGACATGACCGCACGCGCCTATGGACCTCAGGGGCCGCTCGATCCTGTCGCTGCAACCTTCGCTCAGGCTTTGTCCGCTAATCCTGCGTGGCAGGGCATGGCGACGACGCCGGTTGCCGAAACCCGCCGTGCGCTGGCGGAAGGCCTGGTGTTCCTGCCACCCCCGGAGCCGGTGCTGCGGATCGAGGATTTTGCCGTTCCCGTTGCAGGAGGCGACATTCTCGCCCGGCTCTATGTCGGAGTCGAGGCACCGCGTTCGCTCATCATCTGGTTTCATGGCGGCGGGTTTGTGCTCGGCAGCGTCGATAATGCAGACAATTTTGCACGGCATTTCGCCAACAGTTCCGGCGCCGCTGTGCTTTCGGTTGATTACCGCCTCGCCCCCGAGCATCGATTTCCTACTGCGGTCGAAGATTGCGTCGCCGCGACGCTGTGGGCGATCGACAGCCAGGCGCGGTTAGGCCTGCCCGCGCTCCCGGTCTTTGTAGGTGGAGACAGCGCGGGTGCAAATCTTGCGACCGTAACTGCAATGCTATTGCGCGATACCATCTCGCCACCGCTGGCGGGCCAGATCCTGATCTATCCCTGCACCGACAATGCCCAGGCTACCTCGCTTGGTCGCTTTGTGCCGCCGTTCCTGGAAGTCGCCGAACTGGAATGGTTGTTCGATCAATATGTGCCCGATCCGGCCGAACGCAGCGATCCGCGGTTCGCGCCGATACATGCGCCCGACCTGTCGGGAATGCCGCCTGCGATCCTGATAACAGCCGAGCACGACCTGCTGACCGAACAGGCCGAGGAATATGGCCATCGATTGGCTTCGGCCGGCGTGAACGTCGAGATGAGCCGTCATCCCGGCATGTTCCATGGCTTTTTCACCATGGACGCGTTTTTCGACGCGGAGGGCGGTCGGGCAATGGCGAAGGTGTTGAATTTCATGGCGCGTGCGGGTGGTATCTAACCAATCCACGGCCAGATCAGCGTTCCGCAATTTGTGACCATCAAGACTGAGTAGACCAACTTTCGCTGAATGTTTTGTCCGCCGAGAGCTTTCGCCGGGGACCGGATCCACAGGATATGCGCGGCAATTCCCACGCCGAGGCGCGTAGTGAAAGCGATGAATGGCGAGTGCTTTATCGCAATCCGTTTGCGGAATTGCATCACCTTGATATCAGAGGCTGCGGCATTGGGAGCGAACACTGCAAATGAAGGTCAACCCGTTTATTTTCGCAGCAATTATCTTTGCGATGGTGCCGAGTGTCACCTTGGCTGACGATCCTAATGATCCGACGATGCGCAACCCCGCGGCCCGGGCGCGTGACCGCGAGATAACCCGCCGGCTTAACCTTGAGGAAAGTGCGACGGTCCGCCAGCGTGATGCTCGCTCGGCTCGGGCATGGCGGGCGGCGCGTGCAGGCGACCGCTACGCAGCTGGCGATGACGAATACCCCGTTCGTTCGCGAGATCATGAACGCGCTGAGGCGAACTACGCCCGCAGTCGCGTGCAGTACGAGCGAGAGATGGCTGAATGGCGTCGCGCCGTAGCCGCGTGCCGCGAGGGTGCCTATTCCGCATGCGCCAACTAAGGCGCAATTGCGATCGCAAGCGGACAGGCGACCAACGGCCCATGTCAGCCGATCGCGCCGGGCGCTGACCTCAAGGGGCGAGGCCTGGAGCGCCCTGAGCGGCTCAGCCGGTCGGCAGAGTTCCCATATCGATGACGAAACGATATTTGACGTCGCTCGCGACGATCCGGTTGTATGCCGAATCTACCTTTTCAACCGGGATCATCTCGATGTCGGAGGTGATGCCGTGCTCTGCACAAAAATCGAGCATTTCCTGCGTCTCGGAGATGCCACCGATTGCGGATCCGGCAATGCTTCGACGCTTCATAAGCAGGGTGAAGGCATCGGGGCTGGTATGCTTTTCGGTACCGGCGCCGACCAGCACGAGCGTCGAATCCAGCTTCAGCAACCGCGCGTACATTTCCAGGTCCTGCTTCGCTGAAACCGTGTTGATGATCAGATCGAAGCTGCCGACATGCTGCGCCATCTGCCCCGTATCGCGCGAGATGATCACCTCATGCGCACCCAACCGCTTCGCTTCTTCGACCTTTCCCGGCGAGGTCGTAAATGCGACAACGTGCGCGCCGAGTGCGCGCGCGAGCTTGACGCCCATATGGCCGAGTCCACCGATGCCGACTATGCCGACCTTCTTGCCCGGCCCCGCCTGCCAGTGACGCAACGGCGACCACAGGGTGATCCCCGCGCAGAGCAGCGGCGCAACCGCGGGCAAATCACTTTCCTCGTGCTTGATATGCAGCGCGAAATGCTCGCGGACGACGATAAAGTTCGAATAGCCGCCATAGGTCGGCAGGCCCGACTGGGCTTCGGTACTCATGTATGTGCCGGTCGATCCGACCTCGCAATATTGTTCAAGGCCGTGCCCGCACGGCCCGCAATGGCCGCAGCTATCGACCAGGCAGCCGACGCCGGCAAGATCGCCGATCTTGAAGTTGGTCACCGCATTGCCCACCGCGCTGATCCGGCCGACGATCTCGTGGCCCGGCACACAAGGATAATGCGGATCGCCCCACTCACCGCGCGCGAAATGAACGTCTGAATGGCAAATCCCGCAATAGAGAATATCAATTCGCACATCGTTCGGCTCAAGCGTCCGGCGTTCGAAACTGAATGGGGCAAAGGGCCCATGCGCTTCGTGGGCCGCCCAGGCATGTGCGATCGTCATATCTGTTCTCCTTGTGGACGGGCCCGCTCGCCGACACCCATGACGTATCCAAAAACCGACCTTTCGTCACGCCTCATTCGCCTTGGATTACCCCAGCCAGCGTAAGAGCGTCGTCGATTTCCATACGAGATAGCGGCTCAGTGCGGGATATTTCTCTGGAGCGGACCGTTATCAGTGAACCGCAACGGTCTCGCATTTGAATTGGATGCTGAAATGAAAAATCCATTCAATGCGATCTTGAAGGCATCGCGGCTTACGAAAAAAGGGCGGCCGCTGTCAGCGATTCTTGCGCTTCAGCAGTTCATGTTACCTGCCCCAAAGCGGCAACGAGCCAAGCGTAGTCCCAACCCGCGAAAACCGGTCAAGGTTCGTCGGGCCTCATCACCGCGACCAGCCAGGCCCTTGCCACGTTCATTCGAGGATGGCCGGTTTGAGAGCGGCTACGGGACGCTCTCCTACAAGCTCTACACGCCGCGGGGTTCTGCGCGACGTCGCATGCCGCTCGTCGTGATGCTCCATGGCTGCACCCAATCCGCTGCGGATTTCGCTGCAGGGACCGATATGAACAACCTTGCGGATGAGCTTGGATTCCTCGTGCTTTACCCTGAGCAATCGCATTCTGCGAATCTGGGCCGCTGCTGGAATTGGCATCGCTCCAGCGATCAGGGTCGTGGTCGCGGCGAGCCTGCCGCGATTGCCATGTTGACCCTTCATGCCATCGCAGCTTGCAGGGCAAATCCGGCTCGGGTCTATATCGCCGGCATCTCGGCCGGTGGCGCTGCGGCCGCCATCGTCGCGGCCGCCTATCCGGAAATATATGTCGCAGTAGGCGTACATTCCGGCCTTGCTCGAGGTGCCATAAATTCGTTGGGCGCAGCATTGTCTGCGATGCGGGAGGGGGCAAGTGGCGATGGTCCCCGCAACAAGAGCCGGCCGAAGCCCACCATAGTGTTCCACGGCGATCGCGACACCGTCGTCCATCCGGGGAACGCAAATGGATTCCTTAGCCATCTTCAGCGATCGGTGCCCGGATCGATCCTGAGCAAGGCTTCACGAGGCCAGGCGAAAGGCGGTCGCGACTTCACGCGCACATTGCACCGCACATCCGCTGGCGAAGTGCTGCTCGAGGTTTGGACCGTGCATGGCAGCGGGCATGCGTGGTCCGGGGGCAGGGCTGCCGGATCGCACACCGATCCAACCGGTCCCGACGCTTCCCGGGAGATGCTTCGCTTCTTCCTGGCTCGAAGGCGCGGTGGAAAACCAGCCAAAGCAGTGAATAACGGAACTCGCTCCTAACGCGAACCTCAAGCCAGCATTCGGATGCCTGGCTCGCGATCCCAATAGCAACTGGCCGCCGCTGCCACGAACTTGGCATCGAGCGGGACAACGCCTTCGTCGAGGACGACTCCCGCCTTGTGCTGGATGAAAGCCGGGTCAGGCCTTTGGGCGAGCGATCGTGCTCAGTCCTTCCAGCCGATAGGCGCCTGTGCTTCGTGCCCATGCAACTTCAATGCGGCTGACTACAAGGGCAGCGATCGGCGGCGAACCGGCTGCGAAGAGGAGTGGGCATGATGGCGACACTCGCGCGCGAGATGCATTTTCCCGACGCTGATACACTGCTCGACCGCTATCCGCTGCCGGACGATCTGCGCAGTGGTGCGCGCGTCGGACTGGTCGAGTTGCTGGCCGCGCTCGAAGATGAAATCGGGCTCAATGCCAATGGCCGCGCGCGCGCGCTGTACGGAATCAACGAAGACCTGCGCCGCCTGAAGGCGATTGCTGACGATCGAGCACGCTTTCCGGCGATTGCCGAGGTCGAGATCCTTTCCCCGATGTTCATCCTGGGATTGCCCCGCTGTGGGACCAGCCTGCTGCACGCGCTCATCGACGGCGATCCGCAGGTCCGGACCCCGCTAATGTGGGAAGTCGCCGATCCTTCTCCTCCACCCGAGGCCGCAACTTTCGACACCGATCCTCGCATCGCGCGGTTCGAGGGCTATATCGAGCGCGAACTCGGCGGGAAAATCGACGAGATCGCCAAGGCCCATCCGTTCGGTGCCAAGATACCCCAGGAATGCGGTTCGTTCATGACGACGTCGTTTCGCAGCAGCAATCCGGTGATGATGAACCGTATCCCCGGCTTTTACCGCTGGTTCCTTGGCGCCGACGTAACCTTCCGCTACCAGGTCCACAAGATGTGGCTTCAGCAGCTCAGCTGGCGCAATCCCCGCCCGCATTGGGCGCTCAAGATCCAGGAACATATGTACAGCCTGCCTGAGCTGCGTTCGGTCTATCCTGACGCGATCTTCGTGCAGCCGCATCGCGATCCAACGACCGTGATCGCCTCGATTTCCCAGCTCATCCGTGTGATCCGGACACCTGCGTTTGATAAGCAAGACCCGATCGCGCTCGGGCAGGAGATGCTTCATCTCTGGCACGATGGTCAGGTACGGATGATGGCCTATCGCAGCGCCCATCCCGAGATGCCGATCCACGATATGCGCTACAGGGATCTAGCAACCGATCCGGTGGCGGCGGTGCGCGGGATCTACGATCGTTTCGGCTGGGAATTCACACTCCAATCCGAGGCCGGAATTCTCGATTGGCTCGCGGAAAATCCCGCCAATCAACATGGCAAGCATAGCTACGCTCTCGAGGATTTCGGACTAACCGAAGACGAGGTGCGGGAAGTCTACCAAGATTATATCGAAACCTATCGGGAGTATATCTGACATGGCCACGTTGTTCGCCGCCGGGGATATCCCATCGCATGTTCCGCTGGAACTGGTGAGGCCGACACCGTTTATTTTCGGCGAGACGACGACAGCCGACCCCTACAACGACTGGGTTCCTGCGATACATGAGGGTCCGCCGATCTTCTATGCGCCCAATGCGTATCCCGGGCCATCGCCGGCTTGGATCGTGCGCCGCATGGCTGACCTGCGCGAAATCTACATGGATACGGATACTTTCTCGAGCAAGGATTCCTCACCCTATGCCAAGCTGATCGGGGAGACCTGGACGAACCTGCCAGTGGATATCGATCCACCTGCCCATCGCATGTATCGCTCCTTTGCAAACCCGTTTTTCACTCCGGCTGCCATGGCAAAGCTGGAGGGGAAGATCCGTCAGTATGCAATCGAATATGTCGAGGCGTTTCGCGCCAAGGGCGAGTGTGAATTCATGGGGGAGTTCGCATTTGAATTTCCGATCAAGGTGTTCCTTGAATTGATGGGTCTGCCGGTGGAGCGAGCGCCCGAGTTTCTCGAATGGGAAACCGGGCTGCTTCACGAGCCCGACATCGCAAAGATGACAGCGGCCACACGGATTGTCGTCGACTTCCTGCGCAGCGAAATTGACAAGCGGCGCGACAATCCACCGGATGATCTGTTCGGATGCGCGCTTCGGGGACAAGTCGACGGGCGCCCCCTCAATGACGACGAGCTGGTCGGCTTTGCCTTCAACCTGTTCATCGGTGGCCTCGACACAGTTTCCACCAACACCGGCTTGCAGGTGCTACACTTGGCGGAAAACCTCGACCACCAACGCATTCTGCGCGCTGACCCGGGACGGATCCCGCGCGCGATCGAGGAACTCATGCGCGCTTACGCGCCGGTTACGACCTTCCGGACCTGCACCAGGGACACGGTGTTCAGAGGCATTCAGATGATGGCCGGGGACAAGGTTGCGATGATGACGACCCTGGTTGCGCGGGATCCCGATGAATTCAGCAATCCCGGCGAAGTGCAGTTGGATCGCAATCCGCGTCACGTCTCGTTCGGCTTTGGCGTTCACAGCTGTATCGGTGTCCATCTCGCGCGTCGGGAGTTGAAAATTGCGCTTGAGGAGCTTCTCGCCCGCGTCCCAGAGTTCCGCGTCAAGCCCGGGCATACGATCCGACGCTGGCTGGGCATGATCGCGCCTGTGGAGCTTCCACTGGTCTGGAATGCGGACTCGCGCTAGGCGCCACAAGGCGTGGTAGAGGCGACCATTGCCACGTTCGACTTTGGATCGGGAATAGCCACGCGAGCCACATCCCGCCAATGTCTGCTTTCCCCGATCGGCGCACATGCCTCGCATCCGCGTGCGAGCCGTTGACGTCGGCCGATGCGTCTTCGGAGCCGCTCCCATGCTTATTGCCCATCTCGCCTTTCTCCTTGCCGCAGCATTCGCCGGCGCGGCGGTCTATGTTGCAGTGGTCGAGCAGCCGGCTCGGCTCATGCTCGACGATCGCGCTGCTCTGGCTCAGTGGAAGCCGAGCTATGCGCGAAGCAAGGTGATGCAGGGGGCCCTGGCCGCCCTCGGTGGAACGCTTGCCCTGTGGGTGTGGTGGGTGGGTCGCGATGGGCTATGGCTGCTTGCCGGCCTACTACTGCTCGCACCTTGGCCGTTCACGATCTTCGTCATCCTGCCGACCAATCACAAACTGGAAAGATTGGCCCCCGATGCGTCAACGCCCGAGATACTATCGCTGCTGACCCACTGGGGCCGATTACACCTTGTTCGGGCGGCGCTAGGCTGCGCGTCGGTATTGGCCATGCTTGTCGCCCTGCAGCACTAGGTCGAGGCAGTGCCTTGGATCCCGTTGAAGACGTCCGCGTGCCAGCCATGGCGCGGGATTCAATCTTGTACTAGCAGTCAACACGGACCACTTCGAGGGACCGGTTATGTCCCGCTGAGTTGGTCGAAAAATAAGCGGGAGGGCTAGGGTCAGGACTCATTGATCACAACCAGAAGATGACGGTAGCGGCGATTGCGATGGCGGACATGAAGGTGTGGGCGCAGCGATCATATCGGGTGTGAATGCGCCGCCAGTCCTTGATTTTGGCGAACAGGTTTTCGATCAAGTGC
>CANJQJ010000053.1 GCA_947476425.1 Sphingomonadaceae bacterium
AGCTGCGCGGCGGACTCAAGGTTGCCGCCGTCAAGGCGCCGGGCTTCGGCGATCGTCGCAAGGCGATGCTCGAGGACATCGCGATCCTGACCAACGGCCAGATGATCTCGGAAGACCTCGGCATCAAGCTCGAGACCGTCACGCTCGGCATGCTCGGCCAGGCCAAGCGAGTCACGATCGACAAGGACAACACCACCATCGTCGATGGCGCCGGTGACGGCGAAGCGATCAAGGGTCGCGTCGAGCAGATCCGCTCGCAGATCGAGAACACCACCAGCGACTATGACAAGGAGAAGCTCCAGGAGCGTCTCGCCAAGCTTGCCGGCGGCGTTGCCGTGATCAAGGTCGGCGGTGCTTCCGAAGTCGAAGTCAAGGAGCGCAAGGATCGCGTCGACGACGCCCTTCATGCAACCCGTGCGGCAGTCGAGGAAGGCATCGTCCCCGGCGGCGGTACCGCGCTCCTCTATGCGACCAAGGCGCTCGCTGGCCTCAAGGGTGCCAATGACGACCAGACCCGCGGCATCGACATCATCCGCAAGGCGCTCCAGGCGCCAATCCGCCAGATCGCGCAGAATGCCGGTCATGACGGTGCGGTTGTCGCCGGCAAGCTGATCGACGCCAACGACGACACGCTCGGCTTCAACGCCCAGACCGAGGTTTACGAAAACCTCGTCGCTGCCGGCGTGATCGACCCGACCAAGGTCGTCCGCGCAGCGCTCCAGGACGCAGCTTCGGTCGCCGGCCTGCTCATCACCACCGAAGCGGCGGTGTCCGAGTTGCCCGACGACAAGCCAGCCATGCCCGCAATGGGCGGCGGCGGAATGGGCGGAATGGGCGGCATGGACTTCTAAGTCCTGCCATCAAGCCAACCGTAAGAAGGGCCGGGGGAGAAATCCTCCGGCCTTTTTTTGTCGCTCCCTGACTCCCCTCCCTGCAAGGGAGGAGGCGGGGGTGGGTGCGAGCTTCAGCGAGCCCACAGCGCTGTTGTAAGAAAAGAGGTCACCTGCGGTGACACCCACCCCCAGCCCCTCCCTTGCAGGGAGGGGAGATTAGACGCCAAAGCCGGAGCGGGCTTTGCGATTCCCTTCGCTCCGCCGATCCCCTACACCGCCCCGATGAACCATCCCCCCGCACTCGGCATTCATCGCTCGATCCTCGGCCAGCCATGGCGATGGCGCGGTCTTGCCGCCGACGGGCGGGACGATGGGTTCGAGCCTGACGATCTCGTTGCGCAACTGCTGCTCGCGCGTGGGGTCGTGCGTGGCGATATCGAACGCCACCGGACGCCGACGATCCGGTCGTTCATGCCCGATCCCTCGCTGTTCCGCGACATGGAGACCGCCGCATCGCGCCTTGCCGACGCAGTGGCCTCAGGGCAGCGCATCACCGTGTTCGGCGATTATGACGTCGATGGCGCCACCTCCGCCGCGCTACTGATCCGATTGCTGCGCGGCCTTGGCAGCGATCCGCAGGCCTATATCCCCGACCGGCTGATGGAGGGCTATGGGCCCTCGGGCGAGGCGCTGGTGCGGATCGGCGAAGGCGGCTGTTCGCTGGTCGTCACCGTTGATTGCGGCGCGCAGGCGTTCGAGGCGCTTGCAATGGCGAAGGCAGCGGGAATCGAGGTGATCGTCGTCGACCACCATAAATGCGCCGCAGCGCTCCCCGAGGCGCTGGCGCTGGTCAATCCCAACCGGCTCGACGAATGCGACGAAGCCGCTACGCATGGCCATCTCGCGGCGGTCGGCGTCGCCTTCCTGCTCGGCGCCGCCTTGCTGCGGACGCTGCGGACTCGCGGCTGGTTCACGAGCCGGGCCGAGCCACGGCTGATCGACCTGCTCGACCTTGTCGCGCTTGGCACGGTGGCTGATGTCGCAGCACTCAGGGGCCTCAACCGCGCCTTCGTGACTCAAGGGCTCAAGGTGATGGGCCAGCGCGGCAATATCGGCATGAATGCGCTTATCGAGGCTTCGCGGCTCAGCCAGGCGCCGACCTGTACCGATCTCGGCTTCGCGCTTGGCCCGCGCATCAATGCCGGTGGCCGCGTCGGCAAATCCGATCTCGGCGTCCGGCTGCTCACCACATCCGATCCCGATGAGGCGCGTGAAATCGCCGCCGAATTGGACCGTCTCAACGAAGACCGCCGCGCGATCGAGGCGGCGGTCACCGAAGCGGCCGAGGCGCAGGCCTATCGTTACGACAATCGTGCGGTGGCGGTGATTGCGGGCGTAGGCTGGCATCCTGGCGTGATCGGCATCGTCGCGGGACGCCTCAAGGAACGGCTCGGCAAGCCGGCGATCATCATCGCGCTCGACGAAATGGGCGTCGGCAAGGGCTCGGGACGCTCGATCAGCGGGGTCGATCTCGGCGCCGCAGTGCTGGCGGCCAAGGATCTCGGCCTGCTCGTCGCGGGTGGCGGCCACGCAATGGCGGCAGGGCTGACGATCGCGGCCGGCGGCGTCGATGCCTTCGCCGAATGGATCGACCAGCGTCTTTCCGAGGATGTCGCCCGTGCGCGCGAGGATCGGGCGCTGCTGCTCGACGCCGTGGTCGCACCGCGCGGCCTCTCCCCCGCCCTGGTCGAGGCGCTGGATGCGGGCGGTCCCTATGGCGCCGGCTGGCCGGCACCGCGCATTGCCGCCGGGCCGGTGCGCGTGATCAAGGCCGACATCGTCGGAACCGGCCATCTGCGCGTGGTCGTGGCCGGCGACGACGGCAAGCCGATCAAGGCGATCGCCTTTCGCCAGGCCGAAACCGCGCTTGGCCAGGCAATGCTCGCCGCGCCGCCCAACCGCCGGCTGTGGGTCGCCGGGCGCGCAAAGATCGACACATGGTCAGGCAGTCGCAACGCCGAGCTTCATCTCGAGGATGCCGCGTGGGTCGAGTAAGCCATCAGATTGATCGAAAAAGGCACCGTCGGCGCCTTGACCCCGGACCCCACCTCGCCTAATCCCCGCCCGCACACCGCAGATGGCCCCATCGTCTAGCGGTCTAGGACGTCGCCCTTTCACGGCGAAAACACGGGTTCGAGTCCCGTTGGGGTCACCATATATCTCAGGCGGTTATTCCTGCAGCACCGCCATTCCGCGCACCACGGCCGGACGCGTGCCGACACGTTCCAGCCACGCGGTGACCGCAGTAGCGCGTTTGAATGCATCGCCCAGCACAGAGGTCATCATTTGCGCCGCTGCTGAAGTCCATGGATAGGCCGCGATATCCGCAATCGAATATTCAGCGCCAGCAAGATAGGGCACCGCCGAAAGGCGCTTGTCCATCACGCCGATCAATCGCTCGGCCTCATCGGTAAAACGCGTTATGGCGAGCGGTAGCTTCTCTTCGCTGCGCAGCGCGTAGAAGCCCAGTTGCCCGAGCATCGGCGCAAGGCCTCCGGCCTGCCAGTTGAGCCACGCGAGCGCGGCATAGCGTTCCGGCCCGGAAGCGGCGAGCAGGCGCCCGGTCTTTTCAGCCAGGTAGGTCAGGATCGCGCCGCTCTCGAAAATCGAAAGCGTCTGGCCGCCAAAGGCATCGTCGTCGACCATCGCCGGAATCTTGTTGTTGGGGGCTATCGCAAGAAAAGCAGGCGCGAATTGCTCGTTCTTCGAAATATCGATTCCAACCACCTCATAGGGGATGCCAATCTCCTCAAGCATGATCGCCGGCTTGCGGCCATTGGGGGTCTTCCACGTGTAGAGCGTGATCATCGGGCGGATCTCCTTATTGGCGACATTGAATAGCCTCTCGCGTAATTGAGCGCCACGCCCTTGCATTGCCCGCGGATATGTTGACCATATCGC
Source organism: Sphingomonadaceae bacterium (assembly GCA_947476425.1). Classification (GTDB taxonomy): domain Bacteria; phylum Pseudomonadota; class Alphaproteobacteria; order Sphingomonadales; family Sphingomonadaceae; genus CANJQJ01. Next base: position 3,795 of record CANJQJ010000053.1, read on the forward strand.
CATGCCACCGCCGCCCAGGATCGAACTGCTCGAAGTGAGCAAGCATCATGCGGGCCGGCCGGCGTTGCAGGGCGTGTCACTATCGATCGCGGCGGGAAGTTTCGTGGCGCTCGTAGGCCCGTCGGGATCCGGCAAGACGACGCTGCTGAAGACGATCAATGGCCTCGTCACGCCGGATCATGGCACGATCCGGATCGACGGACGCACGCTCGACCCCCGCCTCGCGACCGAAACGCGGCGACATATCGGCTATGTATTCCAGGAGGTCGGGCTGTTTCCGCACATGACCGTCGCGGAGAATATCTGGCTGGTGCCGAGCCTGCTGGGAACGCCGAGGTCGGATCGTGATCCTCGAATTTCCGAACTCCTGGAACTGGTCGCACTGCCGCCGGATACCGCGAGCCGATATCCGCGGGCGCTATCCGGCGGCCAGGCCCAGAGGGTGGGTTTCGCCAGGGCGCTCGCGGCGCGCCCGGCGATCATGCTGATGGACGAGCCCTTCGGTGCCCTCGATCCCGTGACGCGCGACGATCTGGGCCACGCCTATCGTTCGCTCCATGAGCGGCTTGGCCTGACCTCGCTTCTGGTCACCCACGACATGGCCGAAGCGCTGCTGCTCGCCGACCGCGTAGTCGTGCTCGATGCCGGGCGAATTACCGCCGTCATGACACCGGTCGAACTCATGGCGAACAGCGACAACATTGCAGTCCACGCCATGATGGAGGTTCCGCGCAAGCAGGCCGAGCGGCTCATAGCGCTTCGGCGAGAAGGATGATGCAACTGCCCGAGGCAGCCACCGGAGAAGTGCTTGGCCTGCTCCAGTCGCATCTCCTGCTGAGTGGAAGTGCGGTGGCGATCGCGATTTTGCTTGGCCTGCCGCTGGTGATCGCGGCCGCCGACAGCAGCCGGCTGCGAGGGCCGTTGCTGGCGATCATTGGCCTGTTCCAGACGATACCGGGAATCGCGCTGCTGGCACTTTTCTATCCAATGCTCCTCCTGCTCGATCGCACCCTGGGGTGGGCGATTCCGGCTCTTGGCTTCGCGCCAGCGTTGCTCGCACTCATCGTCTATGCCTTGCTGCCGATCGTCAGGAACGGCGTGACGGCAATCAGGGGCATCGATCCAGCGCTCATCGAGGCGGCCGACGGGCTCGGCATGACCCGGCGCCAGCGGCTCGTCCGGGTCGAGCTGCCGCTTGGCGCGCCGGTCATCCTCGCGGGCATCCGCACCGCGACTGTCTGGACGATCGGCACGGCAACGCTCGCCACCACGATCGGCCAGCCGAGCCTCGGCAATCTCATTTTTTCCGGCCTGCAGACCGAGGATTGGCACCGCGTACTGATCGGATGCGCCGCCTCGGCGGGGCTTGCGATCGTTGCCGATGGGATGCTGGCGCTGGTCGAATCCGGACTGGCACGACGATCGCCGTGGCGGGTCCGGCTCGGCATAGGGCTGATCGCGGCGGGCTTCGCGATTGCCTTCGCGCCATTGCCCGGCAAGGCCGCAGGCACGAGGACGGTGATCGTCGGTGCGAAGAACTTCTCCGAGCAATATATTCTCGCTGCGGCGCTGGAATCGCGTTTAAGGGCGGCCGGCTACCGAACCGAACGTCGCGACGATCTCGGTTCTGCAATCGCGTATCGCGCGCTCGCCGCAGGCGATATCGATGCCTATGTCGATTATTCGGGGACGTTGTGGACCAATGTCCTCGGTCGTCACGACATCCCGCCGGCACGGGAGATGCTGGCTTCCCTGTCGACCACGCTTCAGAAGCGCGATTATGTCAGGCTGGTCGGACCACTGGGTTTCGAAAACGCCTATGCCTTCGCAATGAAGCGAAGCCGCGCCGCCGCGCTCGGCATAAGAACGCTCGACGATCTCGCGCGATCAGCGCCGCGGCTGCGCATGGCGAGCGACCTGGAATTCTTGAACAGGCCCGAATGGCGATCGGTGGAAAGCCGGTACAGCATCCACTTCCTCGACCAGCGGGCCTATGTGCCGACTTTCATGTATCGTGCCATCGCTGACGGTTCTGCGGACGTCGCTTCCGCCTTTTCCTCGGACGGACGGGTCGCCGCGCTCGACCTCGTCACGCTGGCTGATCCCAGGGGCGCCTTGCCGAGCTATGATGCGGTGCTGCTGCTGTCGCCACGGGCGGCGCGCGACCCCAAATTGGTCGCAGCGCTCCTGCCGCTCGTCGGCGCCATATCGATCGACCGGATGCGGGCGGCCAACCTGATGGTGGATCGCGACGAAGCCAAGCGCACCCCGGACGAAGCGGCGCGCTGGCTGTTGGCCAGATGACCGTCCGGCGGGTTCCTATCCCCGCTGGTTCATCGCCATCACCATCGCCATATATTCGCTCATGTCGGTCGGAACTGGCATGTCGATCATTCCAGCCAGCAGCGCGATCGCTGGATTGGCCAGCGCGCCCTGGTTGGTCGGTGGCAGGATATCGTCGGCGATCAGGTTACGGATCGTCTGCGCCATCACCAGCGACATGCGAACGCCCGCCAGGATCGCAAAGTAATCGAGATTTGCCACGCTGCGGCCGAGCGCCTTCTCGTAGATTGCGATCTGCTCGCTACGATCCGGCATTCCCGGCGGCAGCGGCCGGCCGCCCGCAAGCATGTCGCCGACGAACCACCACCAGCTGAGGTCGATCTCGGCAGGACCGATCGCAGCCGCCTCGAAATCAAGCGCGGCGGCGACACTGCCATCGCGGGCGAACATGAAATTGCCGGGGTTGGAATCGCCCCACAGCAATTCGATCGAGCCATCGGCTGGCCGATTGCGCTCGAGATGCTCGATCGCGCGATCGATGATCGGATTGGGCTTGTGGTCGCACGCCTCGTCGCGCCACGCCTTGATCCAGCCCAGATAATTGCCGAGGCCAGCGGGACCATATTGCGGATCGATCAGGAAATCGCAGCCGTCTCGCCAATCGAGCAGGTTGATCGAGGCGATCGTTCCGAGCGCATCCACCCACGTCGCATGACGCTGCGCCTCCTCGAGCTCGTAGAGAAATCCCGTCTCGTAATAGCTCGGATGCATCGGCAGCGAGACCGCATCGACTCGGTCCATCACGAGGAATGAGGCGCCGATCAGCGCGACATCCTCTTCCCAGCCGAGAATCGCCGGAACCTTGATCCCGCTGCGATTGAGCCTCGCCATGAACTTCGCCTGCCGTCCGATGCTCGCACCGAGAAAGGTATTGCGCCCAGGTCGCTCGATACGGACGACCAGTTCGCGAACGCCGTTCGTCCCAGTCGCGCAATCGGCGAGGCTGACCAGCATCGTGTCCGCCGAAAAGCCGGTCTTCGGAGTTGCCACGCCGGTGATGCGGCAGGCATCGCCAAGGGCAGGCTGTGCGCGGAACCAGCGCCCAAGCGCGGGTTGGATATCGGACATCGGCGAGAATCCTCTCTCTCATTCTTCTTTCGCGCGGACATGACTATACAGGCGTGTATAATTTTCCAAGCCGTGCCGCGCTCGGCGAAAGACCATAGCGTTCGCGAAACGCGCGTGAAAAGTGGCTGCTGCTCTGGAAGCCACAGGCAATCGCCACCATCGTAACCGCCTGACCCGTGGTGCGAAGCAGTTGCAGGGCCTGGGCGAGGCGGATGTCGAGATATGACTGCCCGACGGTTCGACCAAGCCGCGATGCGAACAGCCGCTCCAGCTGGCGCACGGAAAGCCCGGCCAGCTTCGCCAGCTGCTCGCGCGAGCGCGGCTCTTCGACGCTCGTCTCCATCTCGGCGAGCACCCGCAACAGCCGGTCGTCATCGACGCCATGGCGCTCGCGCAGGCTCGATCGCTGTGGCCTGTCGGCGCGACGCGGATCCGTCCGGATGAACCACTCGCTCACCTTCGCCGCGAGCGATGCGCCATGATCGCGCTCGATCAGCTCGATCGCGAAGTCCAGCCCGGCCGTACCGCCAGCGCATGTCATCCGGCGGCGATCGATCACGTAAAGAATGGGCTCGAGCGCCAGTGTCGGGAAAGCCTCGATCAGCGCGGCCTGGTGCTCCCAGTGAATCGTCGCGCGATAGCCCTCGAGCAACCCCGCCCGCGCAAGCAGGAAAGGTCCACCCGATACGCCAGCGATTCGCACCTGGGCGCGGGCAAGCCGCCGCAGCCAGACAAAGGTCGGCTGGTCGGCAAAGGTCGAAGGGTCGCCTGCCGCAAAAACGAACAACGTGTCGCAATCGAGCGCCTCGCCGACCATCTGGTCAGCAAACATCGTCGCGCCATTCGACGCGCGCACCGGCTGCCCGTCGATCGAGATATGCACCCACCGATAAAGCGTCCGCCCCGCAAGAATGTTGGCGGCGCGAAAAGGCTCGATCAGCGACGCATAGGACATCAGCGCGAAGCCATCGATGAGCAGCAGCCCGAGCGTCCGGATGTCGCTTGTGATCATCAATCTGTCGTTATCAGACAAGCGCGGCAAGCCCAATCCTCATAATCGTCAAGTATGAAGCGCTTCTCCATTTTCAGCCTCGCCGCCAACGCGCTGTCCGGCCACCGCAAATGGGCGCCCACATGGCGCGATGCGTCGCCCAGGCCGGGCTACGACATCATCATCGTCGGCGGTGGCGGGCATGGGCTGGCGACTGCTTATTACCTCGCAAAGGTCCATGGCATCACCAATGTCGCCGTGATCGAAAAGGGCTGGATCGGCGGGGGCAACGCCGGGCGCAACACAACGATCATCCGCTCCAACTATGGCCTGGCGGGCAACGGACCCTTCTACGAATGGTCGATGAAGCTCTGGGAGGGGCTTGAGCAGGAGCTCAACTACAACGCGATGGTCAGCCAGCGCGGCGTGCTCAATCTCTACCATAGCGACGGCCAGCGGGACGCCTATGCGCGGCGTGGAAATGCGATGCGGATGCATGGCGTCGATGCCGAACTGCTCGATCGGGATGCGGTCCGCCGCATGGCGCCCTTCCTCGATTTCGAGGGCGCCCGCTTCCCGATCCAGGGCGGCCTGCTTCAGCGGCGCGGCGGTACGGCGCGGCACGATGCCGTCGTCTGGGGCTATGCACGCGCGGCTTCGGCGCTCGGCGTCGATATCATTCAGAATTGCGAGGTCACTGGCTTCGTTACCGACAATGGCGGCGCGATCACCGGGGTCGAGACCAGCCGCGGCACGATCCGCGCCGGCAAGACCGGCATCGCCGTCGCCGGCAACAGTTCACGCGTCGCTGCGATGGCAGGGCTGCGGCTCCCGATCGAAAGCCACGTCCTGCAGGCCTTCGTCTCGGAGGGCCTCAAGCCGGTCATCCCCGGCGTGATCACCTTCGGCATGGGCCATTTCTACATCAGCCAGTCGGACAAGGGCGGGCTCGTCTTCGGTGGCGATATCGACGGCTACAACAGCTACGCCCAGCGCGGAAACCTCCCTGTCGTGCAGGACGTCTGCGAAGGCGGCATGGCGCTCATGCCGATGATCGGGAAAGCCCGGGTCCTGCGCAGCTGGGGCGGCATCATGGACATGACGATGGACGGTTCGCCGATCATCGATCGCTCCCCTGTCGACGGACTCTGGCTCAACGCTGGCTGGTGCTACGGCGGCTTCAAGGCGACGCCCGCAAGCGGGTGGTGCTTCGCCCACCTGCTCGCGACCGAAACCCCGCACGAAACCGCCACCGCCTACCGCCTCGATCGCTTCGCAACCGGCGACGTGATCGACGAAAAAGGCGCGGGCGCGCAGGCGAATTTGCATTGATGATGAAGATGCCCTCGCGACAGCCACATCGTCATCCCAACGTCCCCTTCCGTCATCCCGACGAAAGTCGGGATCCATGGAACCCACAGGTCTCACGATCGAAACACCACCGCATCGTGGATCCCGGCGTCCGCCGGGATGACGATCCCATGCAGATGACCCACTGATGCGCATCCCCTGCCCCTTCTGCGGAAACCGCGACACCCAGGAATTCGTCTATCGCGGCGATGCCTCGCCAACCCGGCCCGACACCGATGAAGCGATGCACGACTATGTCTATCTGCGCGACAATGTCGCGGGGCCGATGCGCGAGCATTGGTATCACGCGCAGGGCTGCCGCAACTGGATCGTCGTGACTCGCGACACGCGAACGCATGAGATAATCTCTGCGGAATTCCCACGATGAGCCGCCTGCCAACCGGCGGCCTGATCGATCGCACGAAGCCGCTCGCCTTCAGCTTCGACGGCAAGCGCTACACCGGCTTCGCCGGCGATACGCTGGCCTCGGCCCTTCTCGCCAACGACATCCGCCTCGTCGCGCGCAGCTTCAAATATCACCGCCCGCGCGGGATCCTGACTGCCGGAAGCGAGGAGCCGAACGCACTCGTCACGATCGGCCGCGGCGCGCATGCCGAACCCAATACGCGCGCCACGACGCTGCCGCTGTTCGACGGCCTCGAAGCCAGCAGCCAGAATCGCTGGCCAAGCCTCGATCACGACCTGCTTTCGATCAACGGCATCCTCTCGCCGCTGTTCGTAGCCGGATTCTACTACAAGACCTTCATGTGGCCAGCGGCGCTGTGGGAAAAGCTCTACGAGCCATTGATCCGCCGCGCGGCAGGCCTCGGCGCGCTGTCGATGGAGCCCGATCCCGCCGAATATGATGCCGATCACGGCTTTTGCGACCTGCTCGTCGTCGGCGCAGGCCCCGCCGGCCTTGCCGCTGCTCTCGCCGCCGGCCGGGCCGGACAGCGAGTCCTGCTGGTCGACGAGGATGTCCGCCCCGGCGGCCGCCTGCTCGCCGAGCGTCACGAGATCGACGGTAATTCCGCGCTCGACTGGGTCGATGCCACCATCGCCGAACTGGCGTCGCTCCCCAACGTACGCATCCTCAGCCGCACGATCCTGTTCGGCGCCTACGACGGCGGCACCTATGGCGCGGTCGAGAACGGACGGCGCCTCTGGAAAATCGTCGCAAGGCGCGCGATCCTCGCAACGGGCGCGATCGAACGGCCGCTGGTGTTTGCGGGCAATGACATTCCCGGCGTGATGACCGCATCGGCGGTGCAGGCCTACGCCACCCGGTGGGGCGTAGCACCCGGCAAGCGCATCGCGATCTTCACCACAAGCGACAGCGGCCTGAAGGTCGCCGCGGATCTGGCTGCCATCGGCATTGAGCCGGTCACGGTGATCGATGCGCGCGACGGCATGCTCGTCACTCGCGCGATTGGCGGCAAGGCGCTCAAGGCAATCGAACTCAGCGACGGCCGCCGCATCGCGGTCGACACGCTGGCCATGGCGGGCGGCTGGAATCCCTCGGTCGGCCTTGGCTGTAATCTCGGCGCCCGCCCGAACTGGTCCGAAGCGATCGGCGCCTATCTGCTCGATAGCCCGCCGGGCGGCATGATCATGGCTGGGGCGGCCGCAGGCGCGTTCGGCCTTGGGGCCGCGATCGCCAGCGGCATCGAAGCTGCGGGCGGCGGGATGCCGGTCCCCGCCACGTCCGAAGATCCTTCAGGCTCGCGCCCGCTCTGGCATGTCCCCCACAGCAGGGGAAAGGCCTTCGTCGATTACCAGCACGACGTTACCGACAAGGATGTCGCGCTCGCCGCACGCGAAGGCTTCACCTCGGTCGAGCACATGAAACGCTACACCACGCTCGGCATGGCGACCGATCAGGGCAAGACCGGGCAGGTCAACGGCAATGCGCTGCTCGCAATCGCCACCGGCAAGACGATGTCCGAAGCGGGCACTATTCTCTCGCGCCCGCCCTATCTCCCGGTCTCGATCGGCGTCCTCGCAGGCCATCATCGTGGCGAGCATTTCAAGCCGGTGCGCCACACTTCGGGCCATGCCTGGGCATTGGAGAACGGCGCGACCTTCGTCGACACCGGCCAGTGGAAGCGCGCGCAATGGTTTGCGAGACCGGGCGAACGCGACTGGCTGGAAACCGTTTCCCGCGAGGTCACCGCCACCCGCACCGGCGTCGGCATTTGCGACGTCTCGACGCTCGGCAAGATCGACGTCCATGGCCCCGACGCGAGCACATTGCTCGACCGACTCTACGTCAACATCTTCTCGACTCTTCCAGTCGGCAGGGCGCGCTATGGCCTGATGCTTCGCGAGGACGGCTTCGTGATGGACGACGGCACCACCACCCGTTTCGCCGAAGACCGCTTCTACGTCACCACCACCACGGTCAACGCCGCAAGGATAATGCAGCACATCGATTTCGCGCGGCAGGTGCTGTGGCCCGAACTCGACGTGCAGGCCACCTCGGTCACCGAGCAATGGGCGACCTACGCGATCGCCGGACCCCGTTCCCGCGCGCTGCTTGCGAAGCTGCTGCCCGATCTCGACCTGTCGAACGAAGCGCTGCCCTACATGGGCGCAATGGAATTCCACTGGCAGGGCGTGACGGCGCGGATCTTCCGCCTCTCCTTCTCGGGCGAGATGGCGTTCGAACTCGCCGTGCCTGCGCACCATGGCGACCGGCTGATCCGCGCGCTTTTCGAAGCCGGCCGGGTATTAGGTGTCGCCCCCTACGGCACCGAGGCGCTTGGCGTAATGCGAATCGAGAAGGGCCATCCGGCAGGCAATGAGCTGAACGGCCAGACCACCGCCACCGATCTCGGCATGGGCCGGATGCTGTCGAGGAAGAAGGATTTTATCGGCCGCGTAATGGCCGCCCGGCCAGCACTGGTCAATCCCGCCCGCCCGACGCTCGTCGGGATCCACCCGGTCGATCCCGCCAGACGCCTGCGCGCCGGCGGCCACCTGCTGGCCAAGGGCGCCGCCCCAGTCGCCGCGAACGATCAGGGCCATGTCACCTCGGTCTGCTATTCTCCAACGCTCGGCCACTGGATCGGCCTCGCCTTGCTCGCCAACGGCCCCGCCCGGCACGGCGAGCGGATCATCGTCCACGATCCGATCCGCGACGGCGATACCGAGGTCGAGGTCGTCAATCCGGTCTTCGTCGATCCCGAGGGAGTGCGCGTCCGTGGCTGAGCCCTTCACGATCACCGAACACACCAACCTCGCGCTCGCCACGATCATGGCCCGCAAGGGCGTCGATCCCGCCGCGATCGAGGCGGCGCTTGCCGACACGCAGCTCATCCCGACCGGCCCCGGCACCTGGCTCGCGGTTTCGTACTGCGATCCCCCTCCGTACCCCGGCGAAGGCCGGGGCCCAGTTCCAACGCCCGATCTGGATCCCGGCCTTCGCCGGGATACCCTGAAGGATTTGGCCTCCGTCTCCGATCAGTCCGGCGGCTACATCGTCTACCGCTTCTCAGGTCCGGCGGCGCGCACGTTGCTGCAGCGCGGCGCATTCATCGACCTGCACCCGTCGGTCTTCGGACCGGGATCGTCGGCGGTGACGGTCATCGCCCATATCGGCGTAATCCTGTGGCAAGCCGATGACGACACCAGCTTCGACGTCGCGCTGTTCCGCAGCTTCGCAGGCAGTTTCCGACATTGGGTCGAAGCATCGGCCAACGCCCACGATCGTCATCCCGACGAAAGTCGGGATCCATGGGACCCACAAGTCTAGCGATCGAGACACCACCGCAACGTGGATCCCGGCGTCCGCCGGGATGACGAGTGCTACCGAGACATCCATCCTCCCAGGAACAACGCATGATCCCCTACCTGCTCGCGCTCTCCTGTCCCAACCAGTCCGGCATCGTCGCCCGCGTCACCGCCGAGCTGTTCGCACATGGTGGCAATATCCTTGAAGCCCATCAGTTCGACGATACCGAGACCGGCCGCTTCTTCACCCGCATCGTCTTCAACCTGCCGCAGGGCGGCGATATCGCGCCGCTCACCAAAGCCTTTCGCCCGATTGCCGAACATTACGAAATGATATGGTCGATCCGCGAGCGCAACGAGCGGCGCAAGGTCCTGCTGCTCGCGTCGAAATTCGACCATTGCCTGGTCGACCTCCTCTATCGCTGGCGGATCGGCGAATTGCGCATGGATGTCGTCGGCATCGCCTCCAACCATCCCCGCGAAACCTACAACGCCGCAGATCTCGGCGATATTCCGTTCCACCACCTCCCGGTCACCCGGGAAACCAGGGCACGGCAGGAAGCGCAGATCAAGGCGCTGGTCATCGACTCGGGGGCCGAACTCGTCGTGCTCGCGCGCTACATGCAGGTCCTCTCGGACGATCTCGCCGCCTTCCTTTCGGGCCGCTGCATCAACATCCATCACAGCTTCCTCCCCGGCTTCAAGGGCGCCAGGCCCTATCACCAGGCCCATGCGCGCGGGGTGAAGCTGATCGGCGCAACGGCGCATTACGTCACCGCTGATCTCGATGAGGGACCGATCATCGAGCAGGATGTCGAACGGATCAGCCACCAGGACAGCCCAGACGACCTCGTTCGCAAGGGCCGCGACATCGAACGCCGAGTCCTCGCCCGCGCGGTGGGTTTCCACCTCGACGGCCGCGCGCTGGCGAATGGCCACAAGACCGTGGTGTTCCGCGACTAGCCGGGGGCACGGCGTGGCCAGTCACGCAAATTCCAACAATGAGAAAGAGACAGCAGCCTCCCTCGCTGCGACTCGAGGAAATCAACCATCAGGTCAGTATATACCTGCCAAACAGGAAAATGTCAAAAACCTCCCTATAACGTCGTTTTTTACATACCACTTCCCCAGCGCCACCTAAGATCCTATCCTGACGTCCATGCGATTCCCTCGCCGCACTGTTCTGGCCGCCGCCCTCGTGCTCCCCATCGCGCGCGCTCTGGCTGCGCGCTACGAAGTCAATCTCACCCCGGAGGAATGGCGCAAGAAGCTCGATCCGGACTCGTTCGCTATCCTGCGCGAAGCCGCGACCGAACGGCCTTTTTCAAGCCCGCTTAACAAGGAGCACCGCAAGGGCCAGTTCCTGTGCAAGGGCTGCGATCTCCCGCTCTATGCCTCGACGACCAAGTTCGATAGCGGCACCGGCTGGCCGAGCTTCTGGCAGCCATTGCCCAACGCCGTCCGCACCAGCACGGATTACAAGCTCGGCTACCCCCGCACCGAGGTGGTCTGCCGCCGTTGCGGCGGCCATCTCGGCCATGTCTTCAACGATGGCCCGCAGCCAACCGGACTTCGCTATTGCATGAACGGCGCTGCGATGCGGTTCGTCCCCGCCTGACAGGCGGCTTCGAAACCGGGGCGAACTTCTGCCGGTATAACTTCAATTCGCTCGGCACATCCCCTACATAGGCCCATGCGCGGCACCCCCCGCCGGCGCAGGGAGCGAAAATATGCGGTTGCTGCGCGGCGTGTGGAAATTGCTGGTCGGCGTGAAGGACGCGCTCGTCCTCCTGTTCATGCTGATCTTCTTCGGGCTGCTCTACACCGCGCTCTCGATGGCTCCCAACCCAGCCAAGGTCAACACCGGCTCGGGCGCGCTGAATGTCGAGCTCGACGGCAGCCTGGTCGAACAGCCGCGCAATATCGATCCGGTCGCCTTCCTGAGGAATTCGAGCGACGTCGCCGGTGAGTATCGCCTTCGCGATCTCATTCGCGCACTTCGCGCCTCTGCGACCGACGGCAGCGTCAAGGCAGTCGTGCTCGATCTCGATCGATTCACCGGCGGCGGCCAGGCATCGATCGCCGAAGCCGCAAGCGCCGTCGACCAGGTCCGCCGTGCTGGCAAGCCGGTGCTTGCCTTCGCCACCGGCTATTCGGACGACAGCTACCAGCTCGCCGCCCATGCCAGCGAGATCTGGCTCGATCCGGTCGGCGCGGTAATGATCGCAGGACCGGGCGGCACCCATCTTTATTACAAGGGCCTGCTCGACAAGCTCGGCGTCACCGCCAATGTCTATCGAGTCGGCGCGTTCAAGTCGGCGGTCGAGCCCTTCACCCGCTCGGACCAGTCCCCCGAAGCGCGCGCCGCGAACCAGGCACTGGTCGGCGCGCTCTGGCAGCGCTGGCAGCAAGGCGTCGCCACGGCACGGCCCAAGGCGCAACTCGCAAGCTATGTCGCCACCCCCGAACGCTACATCACCGCATCGGGCGGCAGCATCGCACGCGCCGCAGAGGCGGCCGGCCTCGTCGACAAGCTCGGCGATCGCATCGCTTTCGGCAGGCGCGTCGCCGAACTGGCCGGCCCCGACAAGGGCGCCGATGGCTACCGCGCGATCGACTATGGTCGCTATGTCGACAGCCATCCCGAAGCGAGTGGTGGCGGCGCGATCGGCGTGCTGACGGTGGCTGGCGACATCGTCGATGGCGAAGGCGGCCCGGGCTCCGCCTCCGGCGACACCATCGCCAGGCTCCTCAATGACGAAATGCAGAAGAATCGCATCAAGGCGCTGGTCGTCCGCGTCGATTCGCCCGGCGGGTCGGTCACCGCCGCCGAACGGATCCGCAGCGCGATCATGGCCGCCAAGGCGAAGGGCTTGCCAGTCGTCGTCTCGATGGGCTCGGTCGCGGCGAGCGGCGGCTACTGGGTATCGACCACAGCCGATCGCATCTACGCAGAGCCATCGACGATCACTGGCTCGATCGGCGTTTTCGGCATCATCCCGACCTTCAAGGGTACCCTCGAAAAGCTCGGCCTTTCCGCAGACGGCGTGAAGACGACGCCGCTTTCGGGCGAACCCGATGTGCTCAAGGGCACGTCCCCCGAATTCGATCGCCTCGTCCAGCTCGGCGTCGAGGATATTTACCGCCGCTTCCTCGGCCTCGTGTCAGCGGCGCGTAATCTCCCCGTCGCGCGGGTCGACGAGATCGCGCAAGGCCGCGTCTGGGCTGGCGACAATGCCCGCCAGATCGGGCTGATCGACGGCTTCGGCTCGCTCGACGATGCGATCGCAGACGCCGCGCGCCGCGCCAAGCTCGATCCGGCGAAGGTCCACCCGCTCTTCATCGAGGAGGAACCGAACCCGGTCGAGAAATGGCTGCGCGATGCGTCGCGATCGCGCGATTCAGAGCAGGGCGAAGGCCATGACGCCTGGAGCTTCATCGCCGCACGCCCGCGCATGCTCATGCTACAGGCGCTCGGCGACGCCCGGAGCCTGCTCGACGGTCCCGCCATGCAGGTCCGCTGCCTCGAGTGCGGGGGGCTTGCGCCGCAGCCGACCACGATCCACAACGACCAGACTCTCCTCGACCTGATCAAGGCGAAACTCGACCTGTGACATTCCTGATCCGCACGGCAACCGTCGACGATGCCCCCGCAATTACAGCAATCTATGCGCCGTATGTCGATGCACTCAGCGTCTCATTCGAGGAGCGTGCGCCGACCGCGAAAGAGATCGCCCGACGCATCCAGAATTTGCTGCCCACCTATCCCTGGCTGATCGATGAACTGGATGGCGTGGTCGTCGGATATGCCTATGCGACGCGCTTTCGCGAGCGTTGGGCATACCGTTTCGCGGTCGAAACCGCGATTTACATCGCCCCGGATCGCCAGCGGCAGGGCATTGGTCGCCAGATCTACATGGCGCTGATCCGAACACTTTCCGCGCAAGGATACACCCAGGCACTGGCGACGATCGCGGTTCCCAATGAGGGCAGCATCGACATGCACGAAGCCGTCGGCTTCAAACGCGCCGGCGTGTGGCGCGGCGTCGGCTACAAGCATGGCGAATGGCGCGACGTCGGCCTGTGGCAGCGCCAGCTCGCCTTACCCCTGCCGGTGCCCGACGAACCCCGGCCGTTCAGCGAAATCGGGCTTGTGCTGGATTAAGGGACTGCAAGCGCCGGATCACGACCCTGAAACTTGACATCCAGAACGCTTAAGCTTATGCAAAGCCTGCGCAATCATATCGATATTTAATCACCAACAGACTGAGGGCGTGCCGCTGCATACGGCGCGCCCTCAAATTTGTCTTCAGGACGTTTGGGGGCAAGGCTGCATACCCTGCCCCCGCCCGTCGTCACTTATTCCTTGAAACTTCAACGATCTTGAGAATCAAGGTCGCAAAAGCCATTGCCGCAGCGACGATAGCGACAACAAGAATAGCGCAATCAATATTGATATTAGAGCGATTTTCGATCAGTCTGGATCATAGCCGCACGATGTGAAGTAGTTTGCGCATTCGTTTGGCTTGAAGATATCGATGAGCCTGCCGATCAGGTCCCAGAGGCCGTTCACGGTCCGCTCACC
>CANJQJ010000054.1 GCA_947476425.1 Sphingomonadaceae bacterium
CATGCGATCGCGGGAAAAATGGCTTGATCCGGCGCATCTGCACCTCGCTCAGCATAAACAGATCGTCCACAAGCAGCACCTCCTGGTGCCACCATTGAATCAACCCTCAGCCCATCATGCAAGCAATTTAACAGGTCCTGACCCTAGTACAATCCTCAAATGGACAAGACAGTTTCTCTCGCCGGGCAGTTCCTTCTCGCGATGCCGGGAATGGGCGACCCACGCTTCGACCATGCCGTGATCGCGATGTGTGTTCATGACGAGAATGGCGCGCTGGGAATCGGGATCGGCCATGTCGTCGACGGGATCAGCTTGCACGACTTGATGGATCAGCTCGACATCGAGCCGCATGGGATGGAGGATCGACCTATCTATCATGGCGGTCCGGTCGAGCCGCAGCGTGGGTTCGTGTTGCACAGCACGGACTGGCAGGGGGAGGGCAGCCTTCTTGTTGGCAAGGGGTGGGCGCTCACCTCGACGCTCGATATCCTGCGAGCAATCGCCGAGGAAAAGGGGCCTCGTCGCTACCTGGTTGCGATGGGCTATGCGGGCTGGGCGGACGGCCAGCTCGACGAGGAAATGACTCGGCATGGCTGGTTTGCGACTCCGGGCAGCGACGACCTGATTTTCGATACGCCGTGCCGGGAAAGGTGGACCCGAGGCTTCGCCGATGCGGGGATCGACGCGCGGCTTCTTGCATCCACGACTGGCACGGCATGATCATGGTTAACAGCAATTGAGACAGTCGCTTTTAATTCTGCGGTAAGGTCCTCCCTTTACACTTCCGGAACGACGAGAAGTCGATAGTTTAGAGACTGATCACGGATGTCGTGACGGGGCTTTAAGGGGGTTCCTCATGCGTGGTGTTTTCGAGCGTGCGGCGATAGCCGCGTTGGGCCTTGCCGTGGTGTGCGGACCTGCACATGCCGCAGCGAATGATTGCTGGTCGGCACAGGAAACGTCGGCCGCGAAAATCAGGGACCTGCAATCGATGTTGATGGTGGCCGCGCTTCGTTGCCATGGTTCGGGCGTCAACGTGCTGGCCAGCTATAATGGCTTTGTGAACGCGAATCGCGGCGAGCTGATCCTGGCCAATAATAGCATCAAGGCCCATTTCAGCCGGATCAGCGGTTCCGTCGAGGGTCAGCGTCGCTATGATCGCTTTGCCACCGCGCTTGCCAATAACTACGGCTCCGGTGGCGCTGGATCGGGTGATTGCGCCGCCATGGCTGACCTGGCCTATGATGCCCAACGGGCAGGCTCGGCATCCGAGCTCGTGGCGCTTGCCGATGAACGCGGATTGCGACCTGATCTGCCGACGATGCAATGCCCGATGACGATGGCGTCCAAATAGGGACCTCCCGGCGAGCGGGTGTCACAACCGGCTCGAGTCCCGCTGGCATTGATGCGTTGGACCTCCGAGGTCTTTTGCATTTTCGGCGCATGATATGTTGTATCTTATCTTCCGTCGTGGCAAAGGCGGGGGAATGGAAAGCGCGCAATCCTCACAGGAAGCGGACGACCGCAGCGGGTGGATCGACAGGCTGGCAATCGCCTTGTCTGGTCTGTGCCTGATCCATTGCGTCGCGACGGTGCTGCTCCTGTCGCTGGTCGCCTCCCTGGGCGGCCTGCTTGCCAATCCCCTGATCCATGAAGTTGGGCTGACGATGGCAATGGTTTTGGCGGTTTTTGCCTTCATCCGGGGATTGCGGAATCATGGCAGGATGCGGCCGATGTCGATCGGAGGGGTGGGACTCTGCTTCATGGCCTATGCGCTGAGCCTGCCGCACGGCGCGCCGGGCGAAGTGATCTTCACGGTCGTGGGAGTTGCGCTGGTGGCGACCGGGCATCTGCTGAATCGCAAGGCTTACGCGCTGGCAGCGGCCTGAAAGCGCATGCCGGGGTTGCCGCACCGGCTTGCTGCGCCTAGTTCAGAAGCATGGCCCATCATGACCACAAGCTATACGAAGGCGCGTCTCTGTCGGAGGCCGCCGAAGCGGCGCTGACGCGCGCGGGCGAGCAATGGACGCCGATGCGCGCTGCCGTATTCGAGGCGCTGTCAGGCTTTGATCGCCCGGCTTCGGCCTATGACGTCGCCGAGTCGGTTTCGCGTAGCGAAGGTCGGCGGATTGCGGCGAACAGCATCTATCGTATTCTCGACCTGTTCGTGGTCGCCAATCTCGTCCGGCGCGTCGAAAGCGCCAACGCCTATATCGTCAACACGCATCCGGATTGCCGGCACGACTGCATCTTTCTCGTGTGCGACCAATGCGGCCATATCGTCCATGTCGATGACGACCAGGTGACCGAGTCGGTACGTGCGGCGGCAATACATGCGGGCTTTCTTCCGGAACGACCGGTAATCGAGGTTCGCGGTCGTTGCTCGGCCTGCCGTAGTGCAGGCTAAAGTCAGGCTGAACTTTCGCTGCGTCGCCAAATCAGCTAGATCCAATCCCGAAAAGGATTAGTTGCGCACTCATGTCAGATACTCCGGTCACCCCGCTTCTCGATACCGTCAATCTGCCAAAGGACCTGCGGGCGCTGGCGCCCGAGCTGTTGCCGCAGCTGGCGCGCGAGTTGCGCGAGGAAATGATCTCGGCCGTCTCGGTGACCGGTGGGCATCTTGGCGCGGGGCTGGGCGTGGTCGAGCTGACCGTTGCGCTGCATTATGTGTTCGACACCCCGCGTGACGTGCTGATCTGGGACGTCGGGCACCAGGCCTATCCCCACAAGCTGCTCACCGGCCGGCGTGACCGGATGCGCACATTGCGACAGGGCGGGGGGCTCTCGGGCTTCACGAAGCGCAGCGAGAGCGAATATGATCCGTTCGGGGCGGCGCACAGTTCGACGTCGATTTCGGCTGCGCTTGGCTTTGCAGTCGCCAACAAGCTCGCGGGCAAGCCGGGTAAGGCGATCGCGGTAATCGGCGACGGCGCGATGTCTGCCGGAATGGCCTATGAGGCGATGAACAACGCGCGCGAGGCCGGAAATCGGCTGATCGTGATCCTCAACGACAACGACATGTCGATCGCGCCGCCGGTTGGCGCATTCTCGGCCTATCTGGCGCGGCTGATCTCGTCGAAGAAGTTCATCTCGATGCGCGAGCGGATGAAGAAGTTCGCCCGCGCGATGCCGCGCCCGTTGCATAATGCCGCCAAGAAGGCCGAGGAATTCGCGCGCGGCATGGCGACCGGGGGCACGCTGTTCGAGGAACTGGGATTTTATTATGTCGGCCCGGTCGACGGCCATAATCTGGAGCATTTGCTCCCCGTTCTCGAAAATGTGCGCGATGCGGAGGAGGGCCCGATCCTCGTCCATGTCGTGACGCAGAAGGGCAAGGGCTATGCGCCCGCCGAGGCAGCCGAGGACAAATATCACGGCGTGCAGAAGTTCGACGTGGTGACTGGCGCGCAGGTCAAGGCACCGCCGGGGCCGCCGAGCTATACCAATATTTTCGCCAAGGCGCTGATTGCCGAGGCGACGCGTGACGACAAGGTCGTTGCGATCACCGCGGCGATGCCTTCGGGAACCGGGCTCGACAAGTTCGCGCAGGCCTTTCCTGAGCGCAGCTTCGACGTCGGGATCGCCGAGCAGCATGCGGTGACGTTCGCGGCCGGGCTCGCAGCGCAGGGCTATCGGCCGTTCGTGGCAATCTATTCGACATTCCTCCAGCGCGCCTACGACCAGGTCGTCCACGACGTCGCGATCCAGAACCTGCCGGTGCGTTTTGCGATGGACCGGGCCGGTCTGGTTGGCGCCGACGGCGCGACTCATGCCGGAAGCTTCGACATCGCTTATCTGGCGACCTTGCCCAACATGGTGGTGATGGCGGCGGCCGACGAAGTCGAGCTGGTCAACATGGTGCACCTGATGGCGTTGCACGATAGCGGGCCGATCGCGGTGCGCTATCCGCGTGGCAACGGCACCGGGATCGCGATTCCCGAAACCCCGCAGGTGATCGAGATCGGCAAGGGCCGGATCATGCGCGAGGGCAAGAAGGTTGCGATCATGTCGCTTGGAACGCGGCTGGAAGAGGCGATGAAGGCGGCGGACCGGCTGGATGCGCAGGGGCTCTCGACGACGGTTGCCGACATGCGCTTTGCCAAGCCGCTTGATGTCGCGCTGATCCGGCGGTTGCTGGCGACGCACGACGTGGCGGTAACGATCGAGGAAGGCTCGTCCGGCGGATTCGGGGCGCATGTACTGACCTGGGCCTCGGACGAAGGGCTGATCGACGGCGGCCTCAAGCTGCGGACGATGCGGCTGCCCGATATTTTCCAGGATCATGAAAAGCCCGAGAAACAATATGCCGATGCCGGGCTCGATGCCGATGCGATCGTGACGACTGTGCTGACCGCGCTTCGGCACAATAGCGTTGGTGTGATCGAGGGCGCGCGGGCCTGAGGTTGTCCCCCCGCTCATCCTGACGAGCTATTGAGCTCGTCGAAATGGCGTCTCGAAGGACTGTAGCGCTGCGGTCCTTCGAGACGGGCCTTCGACAGGCTCAGTCCCTCCGCAGGATGAGCGGTGTGGGGGCAAGCTCAATGGCTCCTCAGAATGAGCGCGTGGTGGGGGGCAATTGATGAGCGAAAATTTTTCGCTTTCCTACACCCTTGGTTTTTTCATATAATCGCGGCGAGCGAATCGCCCTGGGTTCATTCTCTTTTTGAGGAGGAATCCCATGGCCGACGACACGCTTCCACCAGCCTACGCCTGGCTCGACACCTTCGCTGCGCTGCCGCTGATGATAAGTCACGCGTTAGCGCTGCTTGGTGTTATCGAGCGACCGGGTGCTGCGAATAATCCAGTGATCCTTGGCTGGGCGGCTGAGCTCGGCACTGATTTCGCCCGCCATTATTGTGCGGATGCCACCCCATGGTGCGGGCTGTTCATGGCGGTCGTGGCCAAGCGAGCCGGCAAGCCGGTGCCTGCGAGCCCGCTTTAGGCGCTGAGCTGGGCGACGTTCGGCGTTCAGGCGGAAACGCCTGCGCTGGGCGACGTGCTGGTCTTCAAGCGGGATAGCGGCGGCCATGTCGGGCTTTATGTGGGCGAGGACGACCGGGCTTACCATGTGCTTGGCGGCAACCAGTCCGACCGGGTAGGTTTCGCCCGGATCGCGAAAGCCCGGCTATATGCGGCGCGGCAGCCGGTCTATAGCCATCGGCCATTGAGCGCGGTGCCGTTGCGGCTGGCGGCGACGGGTGGCCTTTCGGTCCAAGAGGCGTGACGAGATGACGGAAAAGAAAGCCGGCGGAAAAATGCGTGCGGACCAGCTGCTGGTCGAGCAGGGGCTCGCCGAAAGCCGCTCGCGGGCGCAGGCGCTGATCATGGCGGGCGCTGCCTATGCCGGGGACCGTCGGATCGACAAGGCGGGCCAGTTGCTCGATGCGCTTGCCCCGCTGACCGTGAAGGGGCGTGATCATCCATGGGTTTCGCGCGGCGGCGTGAAGCTGGCGCATGCGATCGATGCGCTTGGGTGGGACGTGACTGGCGCTGTCGCGATCGACGTCGGTTCGTCGACCGGCGGATTTACCGACGTGTTGCTGACCAAGGGGGCGGCAAAGGTCTACGCCATCGATGTCGGGACAAGTCAGCTCGCATGGAAACTCAGGCAGGATTCAAGGGTTATCGTGCGGGAACAGGTCAACGCGCGGCATCTGACCGCCGAGCATGTGCCAGAGGCGGCGGACATCATCGTCTGTGATGCGAGCTTCATCGGGTTGGCGAAGGTGCTTGCCGTCCCGCTCGGCTTTGCGAAGCCGGACGCGCGGCTCGTGGCGCTGGTCAAGCCGCAGTTCGAGGCGGGGCCGGGCGAGGTGGGCAAGGGCGGTGTCGTTCGTGATCCCGCAGTGCATGATAGGGTCTGCGCGGAAGCGCGAAACTGGGTAGAAAGCCAGGGCTGGAGTGTAGAAGCGATGATGCAAAGTCCGATCACCGGACCTGAAGGCAATATTGAATTCCTGCTCGCGGCCCGGCGGTGATGCTGCTTGTTTCACACCCGGCACAACAGTAGGAGATTGCTTTCCTGCGGTCGATCGGTCAGTCGGTTTGTCAATAGTTGCTTGAGGGAAATTCATGGGAGAAATTGCTTCGCCTTCGCAGTTGCGCATGTCTTACATTCGCTGGGCGTTGGTAACCGTTCCACTCGTGTTGTTGCTCGGCATCGGCAGCGGCAGGCTTTCCGAATCGGGCTATGGCAATCCCTGGTTCGACGCGCTCGTGAAACCAGCAATCCTGCCAGACGGCTGGGTTTTCGGGCTGGTCTGGACGATCCTCTACATTTTGCTTGGGCTGAGCCTTGCGCATATGTTCCAGGCGCGTGGCGCCCGGGGACGGGGGCTTGCGATCGGCATGTTCGTGGTCCAGTTCATCCTTAACCTGGCCTGGTCGCCGCTGTTCTTCGGGGCGCACATGGTTCGCGAGGCGCTGATTCTCCTGGGTGCGATCTTCGTGACCGCGACGATCACGACTATGCTTTTCTATCGAATCCGTCCGGTGGCTGGCTACCTCATGCTGCCCTATCTGGCATGGCTGATCTTCGCCGGGCTCCTCAATTATGAGGTTATGCGTCTCAATCCGGACGCCGGGACGGTTGCGCCGATGGGCACGGGTACCCAGATTAGTCTTTGAGATTATCCGCAGGAGCCGGACATGCAGTCGGAAAACAAACTCTTCAATGACGTCGTCAAGCTGATGAATAGCGCTGCGGGAACACTCGCCGGGGTTGGTCGCGAGGCCGAGGCATCGGTGCGCGAGCGGGCGAAGGACTGGATTGGCGGACTCGATTTCGTCAGCCGCGAGGAATTCGAGGCGGTCAAGCAGATCGCGCTCGATGCGCGGGCAGAGATCGACAAGCTGCGCGAAGAACTCGCAGTAAAGAAAAAGACCTGAACGGGACCGATTAGTCCACAGCTTTGTTGTGATCGGAGGCCTAGCTTGCTTGCGTCCCCGGTCCGGCATTGGCACGATGACCGGTGAAACGTCGAGGAAAAAGCTTCTGATCGTGGACGATTATTTTGAGCCATCGCGCGACTCGAACGCGCCGATCGAGATGCTCGAGCAGTATTTCGAAGCCCATGGCTGGGCGTTCGATCGCATTGGCGAGGAGGAAATCCTGGCCAGCTATCAGGGCAGCTGGGCGCAATATGAATTGCGCGCGGTCTGGCGAGAGGAGGATCATGTCCTCCAGTTCCTGGCGCTTCCCGATATTCGCGTGCCTGCGGACAAGCGCGCCTTGCTCTACGAAACCCTGGGGCTGATCAACGAACAGCTCTGGATCGGTCATTTCGAGATGTGGGCAACGTCTGGCGTGCTGCTGTTTCGCCATGCCGCATTGCTCGACAGCAGCGGCGAGGCAACCCTGACACTTGACCAGGCCGAAACGCTGGTCGAGGCCGCGATCGACGAGTGCGAGCGTTTCTATCCGGTATTCCAGTTCGTGCTGTGGGCGGACAAGACGCCTGCCGAAGCAATCGCCGCTGCGCTGATAGAGACGCAGGGCGAAGCGTGAGCGGCGCGATCTGGCTGCTTGGCGCCGGCAATATGGGCGGCGCGATGTTGCGCGGCTGGATCTCCGATGGGATGGATCCGACCCGGATCACCGCGATCGATCCGTTTGTGAAAGACGTTCCGCAAGGTGTTGGGCTTGTGCGCGAAATTCCCGCCATGGGATCTCCTGACACGCTCGTGCTGGCAGTGAAGCCGCAACAGCTTGGCGAAGTGCGCGCTCCGTTTGCCGGACGTGGCGGATTGCGGCTGCTGGTGTCGGTGCTGGCTGGCGTGGAAACGGCTACGCTGGCGAATGCATTTGCCCCACGGCATGTCGTGCGGGCGATGCCGAACCTGCCGGCTTCGATCGGTAAGGGCGTGACGGTCCTGTTTGGCGATGCGGCGATCCGCGACGAAGCGGCGGGACTAATGGCTCCGCTCGGCCTCGTCGAATGGATCGACGACGAAACGCTTTTCGACGCGGTGACGGCGCTCTCAGGTAGCGGTCCGGGCTATGTTTTTCGCTTCATCGATTCGATGGCGGATGCCGGAGCGGCGCTAGGGCTCGATCCAGGGCAGGCTCTGCGACTTGCGATAGCGACGGTTGACGGGGCGGCGGAGCTGGCGGCGCGATCGGCTGAGGGCCCGGCTGTCCTTGCCGATCGGGTGGCGAGCCCAGGCGGCACGACGCGCGAAGGACTCGATGTCCTCGACGAGGCCGGAGCGATGCGGACGCTGATGCGGCGGACGCTGGCGGCGGCGGCGAAGCGGAGCGCCGAGCTGGCGGCTGCGGCGCGGGGCTAGGGTAGGTTTTGCGTTCGGTCGTCATCCCGGCGGAGGCCGGGATCCACGATGCGGCGTTTCCTCGATCGCTAGAGCTGTGGGTCCCATGGATCCCGACTTTCGTCGGGATGACGGGGTGGGGTGTCGGGATGACGGAGGTGGGGTCGGGATGACGGAAGGTTTAACCCCTCCCCGCTCATCCTGAGGAGCCATTGAGCTTGTCGAAATGGCGTCTCGAAGGACAGTGGCGCTGAGGTCCTTCGAGACGGGCCTTCGACAGGCTCAGTCCCTCCTCAGGATGAGCGGGGGGGGGGTAGGCTCTAAGACCCGCTGTTGAGGCTGGCGATTCTGTCGCGGAGGTGGACCGGGACCAGACCTTCCAGGACGCGCCAGAAGCCGGTTACCGATTCCTGGCCTGCCTCGGCATAGGCTGCGCCCATTTTTTCGCGGAGCGCCTCGAACAGTTCGGTTTCCAGTGCGGAGCCTGTCGGTGTCAGGCGCAGGAGGCGTTGGCGGCGATCGCGTTGGCCTTGGCGTGATTCGACGAAATTGCGATCGGCGAGGTCGGTAAGGACTCGGCCGAGCGACTGCTTGGTGATGTTGAGGAGGCGCAGAAGTTCGCTTACCGGCATGTCGGGCTGGCGCGCGATGAAGTATAGCGCGCGGTGGTGGGCGCGGCCTAAACCCTGTTTTTCCAGTGTCTTGTCGATCGCGCCTGTCATGTGGCTGTAGCCGAAATAGAGCAGCTCAACGCCGCGCCGGATCTCGGGCTCGCGCAGGAACAGAGGAGAGGCAGATGGGACACCCATGTTGACGTATTATGCCTCCAAGCCTAAGCCGCGCGCAACTCGATAGGCGGGGTAATCAGAGGTAGCAATGGCAACCGAACAGAAGCTTTCCTTTGCGGTGCGTCAGCATCCCGGACCAGTCGCTGCGGCAACGCGCGACGAGCTCCTGGCCAATCCCGGATTCGGCAAGATCTTCACCGATCATATGGTCGTGATCCGTTATTCGACGGCGAGGGGCTGGCACGACGCCGAGGTCAAGCCGCGCGGACCGATCGAGATCGATCCAGCCTGCGCCGTGCTTCACTATGCGCAGGAGATATTCGAGGGCCTGAAGGCGTATCGGCTGCCCGATGGCGGCGTTTCGCTGTTCCGGCCCGAAGCCAATGCGCGCCGCTTCGCCGATAGTGCGCGGCGGCTGGCGATGCCGGAGATGCCGGTCGAGATGTTTCTCGATTCGATCCGCGAACTGGTTGCGGCGGACCGCGACTGGATTCCGACGATCGAGGGCGGATCGCTCTACCTGCGGCCATTCATGTTCGCGAGCGAGACATTTCTCGGCGTGAAGCCAGCGAACGAATATCTGTTCATGGTGATCGCATCGCCTGCCGGCGCCTATTTCAAGGGCGATTCGCCAGCGGTGAGCCTTTGGGTCTCGGACGATTATAGCCGGGCCGGGCCGGGCGGAACGGGCGCCGCCAAGTGCGGCGGCAATTATGCCGCGAGCCTGTTGCCGCAGAGCCAGGCAATCGCCGAGGGCTGCGACCAGGTGGTGTTTCTCGACGCGGCGGAGCATCGCTGGGTCGAGGAACTGGGCGGGATGAACATCTTCTTCGTGTTCGACGACGGTTCGATCTCGACGCCGCCGCTGGGCGGAACGATCCTGCCGGGGATCACGCGCGATTCGCTGCTGACGCTTGCCCGCGATGCCGGGATCGTTGTGCGCGAGGAGCGCTATTCGATCGACGAGTGGCAGGCCGACGCCAAGAGCGGACGACTGCGCGAGGCGTTCGCCTGTGGCACGGCAGCAGTGGTCACGTCGATCGGTTCTGTGCGCGGAACCTCGGTCGATTTCCGCATCGGCAATGGCGGACAGGGGCTGTTGACCGAGAAATTCCGTGCGCAGCTGACAGCCATCCAGCGAGGCCATGCGCCCGATCAGCACGATTGGGTGATGCGGCTTTCCTGATAGTCCGGGCCTGATGGTCCGGGCAAGCCTTACGATTTGTCATCGACAAGGCTTCCCAGACGGGCTTTCCTGACTATAAGGACGGCCCGCCGGACGTGGTGGGGCGTCGCCAAGTGGTAAGGCAGCGGCTTTTGGTGCCGCCATCCGCAGGTTCGAATCCTGCCGCCCCAGCCAAATTACAGGCTATTGGAAAACAAGTCTTTTTAGAAGGTTTGCCGGTGACTTTGCCGGCTGCGCCCATTCGCTACCTTGCCGCGTCGATGATCAGGCCGCCATCGGCCATGAAGCTATAGCCAGTCATGTACTGGGAATCCTTGCTGGCCATGAAGAGCACGACCGGCGCGATGTCATCCTCGGGTGAGCCAATCCTTGGAATGGGGCTGGGCGGCACGAAGACACCAACGGTGGTTTCCTTGAATGCGTCGGTGAGAGCGAACGGACAGAGCGAATTGACCGTAATTCGCTTATCGCCCCATTCGCGAGCCGCAACCCGGGTCAGCGCACGGGTTGCTTCCCGCGACATTGCATAGGGCGCAAAGCCTGCCACGCCCAAAATGCCGGTGGCCGAAGTCACGTTGATGATCCGGCCATCCCGGTTCTCCATATAGGGATAGCAGGACTGCATCATGTGGAGTGCCGCGATCGGTCCGGTCTGGAACGAGCGGTTCAAACTCTCGACCGTCATGTCGAGTGCAGTGCCCCGCACGCCGGCTGGCTCAACTGCGTTATTGACCGCGATATCGATGGTCCCGTAGCGTTCGACAGTCTTGGCCACCGCGGCCTTTATCTGGGCTTCCTCGTAGACGTCGCAGACAATGCCCAACGCGTCGCCGCCAGCGGCGACGATCTCGGCCACCACCCGCTCGACATTGGCCGGGGTCAACGAGCACACGGCGACTTTGGCGCCCTCTGCCGCAAACAGCCGTGCCACGGCCCGTCCGATCCCGCGCCCGGCACCGGTGATGATCGCTACTTTCCCCTCGAGCCTGCCCATATGCATCCTCCCTTTTCTATTCCGCCATCGTGACTGACTTTGCCGCGCGCGAAAAGTTGGGATGTTTCACTGCCGTAAAGGGCGAAGTGGCGACGAACGTCTTGTACCGGCGGTTTGTCGATCCTTTTTGGCGATCCAGGCTAATGTTATTGTCTGGCTGACGCGTTTTCGAGCTGTAGATTGGTCCGAAATCGTGGAGGACGAATATGTCTGAGTTGATGCCTGCATATGCGATACCGCCGCATGTTCCGCCAAATCTGGTGATGGATTTCCCGTTGGCGCAGGGGAACTCAAGCTACGAGAACGGCTTCGTCGACATTATCCCGAAGATACATGCCGAATATCCCGAGATTTTCTATGCGCGGGATGCCTTGGCGGGCAATACCCCGGCGTGGGTGCTGAGACGCGCCGAGGATTTGCGGCGAGTCTATCTCGATACCGAGCATTTCTCGTCACATGGATTGGCGCCGTTCGCGCTCCTGCTGCAGCAGGACTGGTCGATGGTGCCGCTGGAGATCGATCCGCCACTGCACGGCCATTATCGGGCGATGATGAACTCGCTGTTCCTGCCCAAGGCAATCCTCAGGCTGGAGGAGAAAATCCGGGATTACGCCAGGACGTATATTGCCCGGTTCAAGGACAAGGGCTCCTGCGAGTTCATGAAGGAATTCGCCTTCGAATATCCGATCGTGGTGGTTCTCGAATTGCTTGGCCTGCCGCAATCGATGGTCACCCAGTTCCTCGAATGGGAACATGGCCTCCTGCATGAGCCCGATATCCAGAAGATCGCCGGCGCGACGGGAAGTGTCGCTGGATATCTCAGGGGGGTGATCGCCGATCGCCGGATCAATCCCGGCAACGACGTCCTGAGCTTTGCGACGACCGCATCCGTCGATGGTCGGGCGATGATCGATGACGAGCTGCTGGGATTTGCCTTCACGCTGTTTGCGGGCGGGCTGGATACCGTTGCCACGACGCTCGGCAACATGTTCCGTTGCCTGGCCGAAAATCCGTCGCTGCAACAGCGGCTCAGGGACGAGCCCGGCTTGATCCCGGATGCCATCGAGGAACTGCTGCGAATCCATTCGCCCTCGACGACGAATCGTACCTGCATCAAGCCGACGACGATCAAGGGGATATCGATCTTGCCCGGCGACCGGGTGTTGATGTCCACGACGCTTGGCAGCCTCGATCCGATTGAATTCCCGCAGCCAAACGAAGTCATCATCGGGCGGGAGCGCAAGGAAAGACACCTCGGATTTGGCTACGGAATCCACCGCTGCATCGGCGTGCATCTCGCCCGCACCGAATTGCGGATCGCGTTCGAGGAGCTTCTCGATGCACTCCCGCAATTCCATATCCAGCCGGATGCAAAGATACTGAGCTATCTCGCGAATGTCATTCAGATCGATAACTTGCCGCTGGCGTGGGACGCCAATCTCTAGCCCCCCATTTTATTCAATGGAGATCATATGAAGATCGCAAGCACCCTTGCCTTTGCGGCCCTGTTGGCGACCAGCGCGGCGACAGCCCAGCCATCTGCACCCGGCGAACTCCCTGTTGTGCGAACGACGCCATTGCCCGAAGGCCCCGTCCCCGCAGCGCCTGATTTTCCGGCGTGGACCAGCTTCGTGAATGGCATGCGAGACCTCTGGCCGCGCATGTATGACAAGGTGCCGCCCAACCTACGCGACGACCCACAGGTCCGTCAGGAGGTTGCCCGATTAATCCTTGAGGCGCTCGCCCAGCAGACCCTCGAGGCGATCGGTGCAGACGGGGACCACCCGGTATTCCTCCCGCACATCGGGCAGATACTGAACATCGCGCAGCCCAACGCTGACACGATCTATCGTAGCGCCCGCATCACCCCGGGCGGTACATATCGGTTGCGCGGCACAATCGGATCGCTGCCAATATTCAAGATGGCACAATTCGGGCCGACGCCTGACCAGACGGGAGGCGGCATCAACGCGCTGGGCTATAGCGACTTTGCCAAGCTCCATCTCGATGCCAGCGGACGGTTTGACGTCATCCTGAGTCCGACGCGTCCAGCGGGCTCCGACGGGGATTGGTGGCAACTCGATCCGCGCGCAGGGTTTCTGCTGGTTCGCCAGGTAGGATCCGACTGGGCGCACGAGAAGGATCCGACGCTCTCGATCGAGCGCCTGGATACGCCTGTCCAGCGGCCGCGCCCGGACGCCGCCGAACTCGAACGCCGGCTTCACGACCTGCCACGCAGGACATTGAACATAGCGGCCTTCCTCGTCGATCATGCCGATGGCTTGCGCCGCGCTGGGTACGTTAATCGCCTCAAGGTCTTTGACGTCACCAACGGCGGCGCGCTCGTCGGACAATTTTACTACGAGGGCGCGTATGATCTGAAGCCGGACGAGGCGCTGATCATCGAATCGAAGGTGCCGAACAAGTGCACATATTCGTCCCTGATCCTGACCAACGAGATCTACGAAACAACGGACTGGTATAATAATCTGAGCAGCCTCAACAACAGCCAGGTCCATGTCGACAAGGACGGGATGCTTCGCGTTATCGTGTCGGCGCGCGATCCTGGCGTGCCCAACTGGCTTGATACGGCTGGCTATCCGACCGGAGCTGTCCAGGGCCGCTGGACCGAATGTGACTCCCAGCCGATACCCAGCGTCCGCAAGGTGAATGTGGCTTCGGTACGAGACTATTTGCCGGCCGATACTCCCAGGATCACCGCCGCTGAACGAGATCGCCAGATCAGGGATCGTCGCTCAGCCCTTCAGCAACGGCCGCTCTGGTGAGATCCCGGCTGCGCGGCAAACGGTGAAGCCAAGGTCTGGCTCGAGCGTTTTGCGCTCCGTCGACAGGAGGCAATCATGACAGCAGCGGCCGACCTGCGCCGTCTCATGGTGGATAACCAAATCGCCGGTCGTGGAATATGCAATGCAGACGTGCTCGATGCGATGGGCATTGTCCCGCGTGAGCTATTCGTCCCCGCTGCGCTGCGCGAGTTCGCCTATGGGGACAGAGCGCTGCCGATCGAGGCCAATCAGACGATATCACAGCCCTATATCGTTGCTTTGATGATCGAGGCGGCGGCGATCAGGCCAGGGGATCGCGTGCTCGAGGTCGGTGGAGGCTCCGGCTATGCCGCGGCGGTGATGAGTCGGATCGCGAGCCAGGTCTATTCGATCGAACGCCATGAAGAGCTGGCGGTGCTGGCGCGCGAGCGGATGGTGATGCTGGGCTACGACAATATCGAGATTCGCACTGGAGACGGCATGGGAGGCTGGCCCGAGGCCGCGCCGTTCGATGCCATCCTGGTGGCCGCTGGCGGCCGTGCCGTGCCGCCGCCGCTTCTCGCGCAGCTGGCCATCGGGGGCAGGCTGGTAATGCCGGTCGGAGAAGCTGACCTCCAAAGGCTGATAGCGGTGACACGATTATCCAAGGATAGTTTCGATGAAGAGGAGCTTTGTGAGGTGCGGTTCGTCCCACTGATCGGAGCGGCCTGACCTCTCCCTTGACCGTCTAACCCTCGCCAGCCAGTATTTTCCTGAACATCGGAACCTGCGGCAAGGACGCCATCAATCCGCCATCGACCGCGATGCACTGGCCAGTCACGAATCTTGCCTCGTCGGATGCCAGAAACAGCGCCATCGCGGCGATATCCTCTGGTTCCCCGAGATAAGGCGTAAGGTGCAGCTCCTGGAGCTGCGCCAAGGACTCCTCGGTCGAATAGCGCATCTGCGCTGGCGTCCGGGTCACGCCAGGCATGATCGCGTTGCAGCGGATGCCCTGCTTGCCGAAGGTAACGGCGATGGTTTGCGCATACCAGTTGAGCGCCGCTTTCGATACGCCATAGGAAAAATTGGCAACGTCTCCGCGGAGCGCGCTCACCGACGAAGTCATGATGATCGATCCGGAACCCTGCGCGATCATATGGGGCAGCGTGTATTTGCTGGCATAGACGGGGCCGAGTACGTTGACCGCCATGCTGCGCTGCCAGACGTCGCTATCGAAGGCGAGAAAATCCATGTCGCGCATTGCCAGCGCCATATCGCCTAGCGCAGCATTGTTGTGCAGCACGTCGATCCGGCCGAAGTGCTTCACCGCGAGCGCCACCATCTCGGCGTTCTGCGCCTCCTCCCCAACATCCACGACGCAGGGAAGGGCGGTGCCACCGTCCGCCTCGATCTTCTCCGCGACCCGCGTCGCCGCGTCCGCGACGATATCCGCGACCACCACCACAGCCCCTTCGTGCGCGAAGCGGATCGCGGTAGCGCGACCGATGCCGCTGCCGGCGCCGGTCACGATCGCGACCTTGCCGGCGAGTCGATCGCCTTTGCCCGTCATTGGTCGTGAGGCTTGTACGTACGGGTGCCGGCACGGTCTCCGCGATCGAACGACTTCGCGTCAATTACCGTGGCAGCGATAATCGCTGGCTTGTCGCTGCGGTTTATCCAACCATGATTGACGCCGCGCTGGATCAGGACATCGAACGGCTTGAGCGTTACCTCACCATCATCGACGATCGCGACCAGTTCGCCCTGCAGCATGATCAGCATGTCCATCGTGTCGGTGGCATGCATCGCGGGCGATTTGGAAGTATCGATCTCGATCGCCTGCGGGAAGCCCCGAGCGACCGGTTCAAGCGCCCGCGCACGCTGTTCGGGCGACATCGCGTCGAGTTCGGACTCGGGCGCGATTTCCATGATCATCAGGCTCACGCCATTGGCGACCGGAAAACCGGCGATTGCCTTGGGCATGGTCGTATTGTCGACCGGCACGGCGCCCGCCGACCAGGCGGATGTTACGCCACAGCCGGGCCATTCCGGGCGTTCATAGGCATCCGTCATTGTCTCGTCGGAGACGATGACCGAACGCCCCTGGGCATTCAGGCCGGTAACGACCCTGCGAAACGTCTTTATCATGCTGACCTCGTGCGATGTGGCGGCGGCACGCGTTAGTCCGTGTCCCGGTTCCAATGATGATGAACTGGGCTGAGGAGTGCAACGTGAAGCTTTGGCGATCTTATCAAAAGATTTCGCGAGGCTGCGCCGCTATGGTCGTTAGAGCATGAAAGGTTTTTATCGGGCTCGGCCGGTTTCGATTGCAATGGGTGCTTGGAACGCCTGGGGCCATGTCACCGGCGGAATGGTGATCATGGCCCGATGTACAAGGGGCCAGTTTTGGTCACGACCAAACTGGCAATTCCCTGCCAGAAATGTTGCGGGGTGGGAGACCCACCCCGCGCGTCTTAAATGCCGTCCAGACCCTTGCTGACCAGGATATTCACCGAAACTCGGCGGTTCTGCGCCTTGCCTTCGGCGGTGTCATTGCTCGCCAACGGGTCGGCTTCGGCCATCCCGGTGGGGGTAAGCATGCGGTAGGGCTTCCAATGGCAGACCTGCTGAAGATAATGGATGACGCTGCTGGCTCGCTTTTCGCTAAGCTGCTGGTTGAATTCATCGCTTCCGGTCGAATCGGTGTAGCCTACAACAAGCATCAGGGCGTTGTTCACGCCCTCGGCTTCAGTTGCTGTAGCGCAGATATCGGCTTTGGCCTTCTCGGACAGGACTGCCTTACCGGTATCGAAGAACACGTTGGCGGTGTTCTTCACATTGTAGTTGTCGATATCACCCACGCGGCTACGCAGCGCCTCTGTTGCTGCAGTCTGCTCATCAAAGCGCTGGGAAGTGCCGTTACGAATCATCGTCGCGGTCTTCAGGTCGTTGTTGCGAAAAGTGATCTGGCTCGCGACCAGATTACCGTCCGCTTCCAATGTCTTGATAGCGACCGGCAGGCCGTTGAGTAGCGAGTCCGCGGCAAGCTTGCTGCCGCCACCCAAAAATCCCTTATTGGCCTTGATCCGGGTAGCATCATTGATGGCGATGATCGTGGTGGTGCCGTCGGCCGCGGTGACTTTCAACTTTTCGCCGCTGCGCGCGGTGATGATGCCCTTGATCTCAGGCCCTTCGCGCGAACCAACTACGACGATACTGGGATCGGGCGAAGCCTGCTGCGCAGCCAAGCTGCCAGACGCTGGCACGGCAAGCATGGCGAGAAGAACGAGAACTGGTGTTTTCTTGGAATTGACATGCATGATGGTAACCCTCAAATTGCAAACGCTGGCCGTGCCTGTCCAAGTTAACCTTTCTAGCGCATGAACACTCCCGGCAATTCCGCTAGAGCGATTTTCGATCAGTCTGGATCATAGCCGCACGATGTGAAGTAGTTTGCGCATTCGTTTGGCTTGAAGATATCGATGAGCCTGCCGATCAGGTCCCAGAGGCCGTTCACGGTCCGCTCAC
>CANJQJ010000055.1 GCA_947476425.1 Sphingomonadaceae bacterium
CACTTGATCGAAAACCTGTTCGCCAAAATCAAGGACTGGCGGCGCATTCACACCCGATATGATCGCTGCGCCCACACCTTCATGTCCGCCATCGCAATCGCCGCTACCGTCATCTTCTGGTTGTGATCAATGAGTCCTGACCCTAGACCATATCGGACAGGCCATGAAGGTCCTGCTGATCCTGATCGATGATTCTCCGCCGGACCTCGCCTGGGTCCTGATCGCGAGAGCTGAAGTTTCCAACGCCCTGGGCGAACATCTCGCAACAGAACGTCGTGCATTCCTTACGACCGTGGACTCCCCCGATGGCGAGCGCTTCGCTGAGGCCGCGCATTCCTTCCTTGCCGGAGTTTCTGAACTGAGCGTGGATTGGCGCGTCTATCTGGCCGAATGGGATGCACACCACGTCGCCGACGATTGGCAGGAGTTTCGTGACGAGACGAGAGCGATCCTGGGGCGGTGGGCGGCAAGCCTGACACGCGCAGCCGAGACGATCTACCCGCTGGCGCTGCAATCGGGCGCAATCAGCCTAAGGGCGGTCGTGAAGCACTAGGAAATTTCGGAAGTCGCGCGCCAAACCCCATCGCGTCATGCGATGTGGCGCGAGTGACGGGACTCGAACCCGCGACCTCCGGCGTGACAGGCCGGCGCTCTAACCAACTGAGCTACACCCGCGCATTTGCGCTGCGGAGGCGGCAACTAGAGCTACCCTTCGGACCTGTCAAGCTGACGAACCACCCGGTGTCGAGATTATTGGATCATCATCGCCCGGAGAGTTCGTAAGCGTGCCTTCCCCGAACAGGAAACCCGCGATATCCGGCTTGCCGGCGGCATCCAGGATTGTTTTTACGATGATCAGTATCGGCACCGCCAGCAGGGCCCCCGTCGTGCCCCAGACCCATCCCCAGTAGCTCAGCGAGACCAGGATCAGCAAAGGACTGATCGTGAGGCGGCGCCCCACCAGCAAGGGCGTGACAAGATTCGCCTCGATCAGGTGGATCCCGACAAAGATCGCCGCCGGCACCATTGCATAGCCGGGATCGGAGAATGTCATCAGCCCACCCAATGCCAGCAGCAGCGCGCCGGCGATCGGCCCGAGATAGGGCACATAGTTCAGGATCGCGACGAGGCCGCCCCACATCACCGGGCTCGGCATGTCCACCCACCACAGCGCGACGGTGACGAGGCTGCCAAGCCCGATATTGATCAGTGTGATCGTCGCCAGATAGGCCGAAGTCGCGTCCACCATGCCCTGGATCACCCGCGCAGTCGTCATCGCACTCGAAAAGCTGTGGCGACTGGTGATCGTCCGGCGGCGCATTCGCGTCCAGCCCGACAGGAAGAAATAGATCAGCAGCAGGCCGAAGAACATCTGGATGATCGCCGCCGGAGCCGATGCGGTGACGAGATCGAACAGCGAGTTGGGCGACTCGACCGTCACGCGGGTCGGATGGTGCGCCGAGGTGCGCGCAATCGCGGCAACGGTCTCGTTGATGAAACGCTCGAGTGCCGAATAGATATCGATGATGGGGCCGAGGTTCGAGCGAATGCGGGTGATCCGCTCCGGCAACAGTGCCAGCCAGTCGGTCGCCGGAAGCAGTACCGAAGCGATCGCGACATTTGCGCCGATCAGGAAGACCGCAACGCAGAGCAAAGCCGCAACCCCCGAGGGCATGCCTCGCCGCTCCAGCCACTCAAGCAGCGGCACCAGTGCGATCGCGATGATCAGGGCGGCAGTCACCGGAAGGAAGAACCCGGCGCCGGCCTTCAAGGCGAAGGGCAAGGCGAGCATCAGGCCGATGCCGTTGATCAGGGCGATGGCCGCCAGCAACCGTTCACGGCGCCAGGCAACGGGATTGCCGGCCCCAGCGGCAGCACCATCGGAAATTGCTGTTTCGACTCGTGATTCTTCACCCATGCCGACTCCTTAGCATGACGGGCACGCTCTTTCCTTCAGCTGCATTCATCCACCGCCTCGTCCCGTTACGCACCCGGCCTACCGTCATCAGGCTTGACATATTGCACCGCACCAACCAGATCGCGCTCAATTCCTGGTTGCGGGAATGGGACAAAAGGCGTTCGGCCGGGCCCTTCTCGCAATAAGACGTGATCGTTCACCCGCGCCCCCGCGTGCCAGTTATTTCGGCGCGGAGTGCCCGGTCGCGCATATGATTGATACGCTTATGCGGTACCTGCCGCGCCAATTAGAAATCGGTTTTTCCGGCCTTGCATTCATCGTCAGCGCTTCATTTTTTGCAGCTGGTGCTGGAACCGCCGAACCCGGCAGCGCGGTAATCGCTGCGCCGGTAATGATGACTGCGGCCGTTTCGGCCGAGTCGCGGTTGATCGCAGATCAATCCATCCTTTCCAACGACGATGTCACCTGGCACGATCACACGTCCAATGCTTCGGAGCGCGCCGCGCGCGATCCAGAGCTCGAATGTGTCGCCAAGGTCGTTCATCACGAGGCTTCCAACCAGCCCCGTCTCGGCCAGCTTGCGGTCGCCCAGATCATCGTAAACCGTGCGCATTCGGGCCGCTTCCCGTCGACGCCGTGCGATGTCGCCAACCAGCCCGGCCAGTTCTTCAACCTGACGAGCTACAATCCGCGCCGCGACACCCATCAGTGGCAAACTGCGCTGGAAGTGTCCGCGCAAGCGCTCGACGGTGGTCGTGACGTCACCGGCGGTGCCTATTTCTATCATGCCGCCAGCCAGGCCCCGAACCGGTTCTTCCAGTCACGCCGGCGCGTGCTGACCCTGGGCGATCACGTCTTCTATCGCTGATCGGGGGCCTTTGCCTCCGATTCGAAACGCACGGCTTGTGCCGCCTTCCATTGCTTGTGGAGGGCGGCTCGCGGCGTTGCGGTACCCAAGGCTTCGGTCGAAGCCAGCCAGCTACCAGCAACCGCGGCGACCTTCGCCTGGATCGGTCCTGGCGTCTGCTCCTCTATCCACGCGCTGATCGACACGGCGTTGGTCACCAGCAGGAAGAGGCTGGCGACAGCAATGGTGACGCTCGCCCAACGCAACGGATGGCCTGCGGGAACGGGGCGCCCGTGAAGATCGACCGGGGATTCGAATTCATGTCCGTGCGACATCGCTTCCACCGCCCTCAGAACTGGTAATAGATGAAGGGTGCGACGCCCTCGTAGCGCATCGAATCGATCAGCAATATCGCCATCCCCACCAGCAGGCCCATTGCCGGGGCGGGAATACGCCGCAACCTGAGCGCAAGCGCCGGCATGATTTGCGGCGGCATGAAGTGCATCTCGAGCCCGAGCACAACGAGAGCCAATCCCAGTGGCGTGATCATCGTGGCTGTGCCGCCCCAACTGGCGATGCCCGCAATATAGGAAATCGCGCCATCGAAACTCTCGGAGCGGAAGAATATCCAGCCGAGCACGACGATGTGAAACGTAATGAAGATGCCGATCCAGCGCGGGAGCATGGGCCAGCCCTCCGGCTTGACGTCGCGCCAGATCCGTTCGGCCGCCAATACGACGCCGTGCAGCCCGCCCCAGATCAGGAATGTCCATTTGGCGCCATGCCAGATACCGCCCAGCAACATCGTTATCATCAGGTTGCGGCACAGGAACATCAGCCCGCCCCGGTTTCCGCCAAGGCCGATATAGAGATAATCGCGCAGCCAGCTCGACAGGCTCATATGCCAGCGTCGCCAGAATTCCTGAAGCGACGCCGCACGATAGGGCTGCTCGAAATTGCGCGGGAAACGATAACCGAGCAACGCGGCAAGCCCGATCGCCATGTCGCTATAGGCTGAAAAGTCGCAATAGATCTGCACCGCATAGCCATAGGCGGCAAACAGCAGGTCGAGACTGCCATAGGCTGATGGATCGAAGAATACGGGATCGACCAGCCGGGTCGCCAATTCCGAGGCGATCACCGCTTTCTTGAACAGCCCCCACACGATCAGCAGCAACGCCATCGCCATCATCCCGCGATTGACCTTCGGCGTTTCGCGGAACTGCGGAATCAGATGGGAGGCGCGAACGATGGGTCCTGCCACCAGATGCGGAAAGAAGGACATCAGCAACGTGATATCGAGCAACGAAGCGGCTTTAACGCGCCCGCGCCACACGTCGATCATGTAGCTCATGCCCTGGAAGGTGAAGAACGAGATCCCGATCGGGAGCACGATCTGGAGCAGCGGCAAATCGCGCGCAAAGCCCCAGGCGGTGACGATCGGCGCCAACTCGCCGATGAAGAAATCGAAATATTTGAAGAAGCCGAGGATCGAGAGGTTCGCGATGACGCCGATGATCATCAACGATTTACGATGCGGCGCATCCTCCTCCGGATCGAAACGATCGATCAGCCGGGCGAGTCCCCAGTTGAGGAATGCCGAACCGATCAGCAGGGTTACGAAGCGCCAGTCCCACGCCCCGTAGAAGATCCAGCTTGCCACCAGCAGGAGAATCTTGCGCCACTCGTTATGGCGCCCGGTGCTCCAGACCAGCGTATAGACGACAAGGAAGAACAGCCCGAAGGTCAGCGTCGGAAAAAGCATATGCTATCGGTCCGCAGCCATCGTGCGCGCTGCAGCGGCAAGGTCTGCCTGCAGCATGCGCGCGATTTCCCATCCGCCTGCCTTGGTGAAATGCACGAAATCCCCCCGCATCAAGGGCGGTACCGCCCTTACGAAACGCGGCGCGGAACATGCCCCGCCCATGCGGGCCTGCCAATCCCAGAAAGCGATATGAAGATCGGCCGCCACGCGGCGCTGCACCTCGCGCACCGCGTCGAGACCGGGCGGCACGAACAAAGGGCGGCTTGCGGGATCGACAGAAGGCTGGACGGGCGTTTGAGTCCCCTCGCCCGCCGCTTCCGACGAACGAAGCGCCACCATGATATCGTCGATCGACTGCGGCTTCTCGTTGCAATCGATCGGCGCGCCGGGACCATTCGACGACAATGCGGTATTGCGCGTGCCGGCATCGGGCGCGCCGAGCATCAGGATCGGCACATTCCCCGCCAGCCTGCGGATCCGCGCGATCTGGCTTCGCAGGACGATGTCATATTCCGCTGGCTGGACCCGAGGGGAGAAGCCCTCGTTCGTCCCGAACGCGATGACGATCAGGTCCGGGCGGTAAGCACGAAGTTCCTCGGACACCACGCTATCGTCGGTGCGGCCGAAATGGACGAATTGCGAACCGACCACCCCGACGTTGGAGAGCGTGACGCCGCGATCCTTTCGAAAGCTCCCCCACGAGGTGATCGTTACCGGACCGCCTGTCGCCGTCACCTGGGCGGCCAGCTGCGGTTCGGGGGTGTCGATCGTCTTGCACTCGGGGCGCACCGCGAATGAAGACAGGTTGAACTCGTCGGTCGTGAAGCCGATCTGGATCGAGAGCTTTCCAGCACCGGGCTCGGCGAGCGCACAGATGGTGAAGCGATCGAATGCCTCGGAAGCATCGGCTGCAAGCCCGATCGATGCACCCTCGGTCTGCGCCGTCAGGTTATAGCTCGCCAGCCCGATGGGTGGCTTGGGCGAAGCGGAGTCGGCGCCGAACGTCGATTTGACCTGCCATCCCGGCGACATGGTGACGGTGACGCCATTCGCCACATAGCCGCGATACGGGCGCCCGGGCGGCAATACCCCCCTGCCCCCGCTGCCATATTGCGCCTGAAGCAGATCGCGCCATCCCCCGGTGATGGCATCGCCTGCGGTATGGCTGTCGCCGATCTGGAGGATATGAACCGGGCGCCGATCGACGAGCTTGCGAAACCATGGCGCGAGTTCGTCCGCCTGGCACAGCGCGGCCCGGCAGGGCTGTTCCGCCACGGCAGCCGCCATCAGGATCGGCAGCAGGAAAGGCATCAGGCTCCGATATCCGGTTCAGCCTGAGGTGTTACGGTCGGGGCCTCGATCGGTGGCACCACGGGTTGCGGTTCGTCGACATGGGGCTTGTCGGTATGGGTCTCGACGACATGCCGCTCCGCCGGGTGGGATTCAGGCGGGCGAGGCTCGACCTCGCGGGGTTCGGCCGGCTTGCGTACCTCCACAGTCGGCAAGGCTGCCGACGCGGTGCGAACGCCGCCGGTCCGACGGCGCGCGCCATCGACATAGTGAAGAATGCGATCGGCGAGCCCCCCGGTAAGGCGTTCATAGCCACGCATCGACATATGAATTCCGTCATTGGCCCGCGCCAGCCTTGGCACATGCGTCACCGGATCGGGAAGATAGGCCGCATACTCGCCCTTTTCATCAACCGACATCGGCCGGGTGTCGATGAACGGGACGTCGAGCTTCGCCATTTTTTCAGCGTAGAACGCATTCATTCCCGAGATATCGGCATCGAAGCTGGGCTTTTTCATGACCGGCAAGCCGACCCAGTAAACCGTTGCGCCATGCTGCCGCAGAAGGCCGACATAGCGTTCGATCCGCGCGCCGATCTCGTCCTTCCAGCCTGGGCTGAGCAAGGCGGCAAAATGGCCCTTGTGAATCACGCCCTGGGTATCGTTCGCACCGAAGGAAATCACCGCGATATCGACTGGATCGCTCGCAAGTTGCTCGGCAAGCCGATCTTCGAGATTGAGGCTGCCATATCGGGTGAACCCGGTGGATTGCTGGCTGAACTTCTTCAC
Source organism: Sphingomonadaceae bacterium (assembly GCA_947476425.1). Classification (GTDB taxonomy): domain Bacteria; phylum Pseudomonadota; class Alphaproteobacteria; order Sphingomonadales; family Sphingomonadaceae; genus CANJQJ01. The sequence continues at coordinate 6,609 of CANJQJ010000055.1, forward strand.
GTCGAACGCCTTGGAGGCGCGAAGCTGGTGATAAAGCCCAGCCCAGATGCCGTCGCCGAAGCTGTCGCCATACACGCCGACGCGAACCTTGCTGCCACTTGATAGCCTTGCAAGAAGGTCGGGATGGATGGGGGCGACGAGTTCGGGCAGCTGCTTTGGCACCGCGGGCTTGATCGCTTCGATTGCCGGCCTTGGCGCTAAAGACGCAGCCCCGGTCTCGCGGGCGATATCGCCGGCAAAGGCATAACCCATCGCCACGCCGACCCCAACGCCGAGAAAGAGAACAGCCGTCCGATCGGATAACAGCCGCAGAACAGACATCACACTCATCGCGACCAAATCGCTCCTCACCGCCGGGCGAAAGTCCTTAACGTGATAGTGAAGACGGTGTCGAGCGCCGTTTGCGGGGCCATGACACGACCCGCCTTCCCCGCCTTGGGAAGCACGTTCAACCGGAAGGGAATCGGGATGAATTCGATCGACGCGCTGGCTGGGGGCAAAGGCTGGCGTTGAGGGCGGAAAAATCTCTCGGTCATTTCAAGCCTCACTGAGAGGTTTTATCCTGTTTTAGCTACATCGGTAGCCAAAAATGATTCTTCACGCTGCAGTATGCCTCTGAGAGGCATTTCGAGGCATGCGGCACCCCGCCATCCCGGCGGACGCCGGGATCCTCCTTCTAACTCCCCTCCCTGACAAGGGAGGGGTTGGGGGTGGGTGCGCGCGTCAGCGCGCCTGCGGGAAATGCAGCACCGTTCGACCCACCCCCAGCCCCTCCCTGCCAGGGAGGGGAGTCGGGTCAGCTAACTCGCCAGCCCGCGGCAGATCGAGGAAAGGATCGGCATCCAGGTTGTGGCATGCGCGGCGGCGGTGTTGGCGACCGCGAGGGCGACGCTCAATCCGGCGATGCCGATCATCATCGCGACTGCGAATCGCGGACGTGAGAAAGCAAGAACGGCGGTTCCCCGCCCACTGCGCGATTGACGATCGAAGTCATCGCAATCACCAAGGAACAGCGCGCGCAAGCCAAGCAGGCCAGCGTAAAGCTGGCTCAGAAGGAACACACCGATCGAACAGCAAAGCATCCGTTGCTTCCCTTTCCGGCACGCCGGACAATATGGGCTGATAGATCGGGGTCTCAGCAACATCCTTGTTCGAAATCAAAAAGCGGGCGAACGGAACCGGGCGCCGCTTTCAAATGCCGTAAGGTGGCGTCAGCGCCTGGTCGCGCATTCCTCGCCAGACGCGTAGCGCCTGCACGGTTTCCTGGACATCATGCACCCGCAGGATCTGGACGCCTTGCGCCGCCCCGATCAACGCCAGCGCTACCGAGCCGCCCAGTCTTTTCTCGACCGGCGCCTCGTTGTCGAGCGCGCCGATGACTCGCTTCCGGCTCGCCCCAAGCAGGACCGGGCAGCCAAGACCGTGAAACAGCGACAGCCCGTTGAGCAACGCCAGATTGTGCGCCATCGCCTTGCCGAAGCCTATGCCCGGGTCGATGATGATGCGATCGCGAGCGATCCCGGCCGCTTCCGCCGTCGCGATGCGCGCTTCAAGCCAGTCATAGACCTCGATCAGGGGATCGGCGTAGCGCGGATCGGCCTGCATCGACTCGGGCGAGCCCTGGTGATGCATCAGCGCCACCGGACAATTCGCACGCGCCACAACCGACATCGCATGGGGATCATAGGTTAGGGCGGAAACGTCGTTGACGAATGCGGCGCCCGACGCGAGCGCGATGACCATCACCTCGGATTTACGCGTATCGATCGAAACCGCAGTCCCCGATCCGGCCAACCGCTCGATGACAGGTGCGACGCGCTTGATCTCGTCCCCTTCCCAGACTGGCTTCGCACCGGGGCGCGTAGATTCCCCGCCGACGTCGATGATCGCAGCGCCCGCCGCAGCCATTGCGATGCCAGCAGCTGCGGCCGCTTCGGCATCGTCGAAATGCCGTCCGCCGTCCGAGAAGCTGTCGGGCGTGACGTTCAGGATCGCCATGACCTGCGGCTGGTCGAGCCGGATGACGCGATCGCCCATCATGATCGGCGATCGTGGCGTCACGATGCGGGCAAGCGTCTCCTCCGCCTGCGTACGCTCCGCGCGATCGAGCCGCTCCAGTTCATGCTCCAGACGTTCGATCGGCACATGCAGCTGGAGCGCCCGGCGGCCATCTTCGACGATGATGATCTCGACCGCTGAAAACCAGATCATGCCCCCTGCGAGGCGCAATGCCTGCCCGTCGAGCCCAAAGGGGGCGTCTACAAATGCTGTCGGTCTGAGATAGAGGCGTCGGCTCATCGATTATAGTTCATCATAAAGACATTATTCAGCAGCTGCCAGATGCCGCTGCCGTAGCGCGTCGATAGGCAGCAGGTCACCCGCCTCTTCATAATGCCAGAAGCTCCAGCCGTTGCACGACGGCGCCCCTTGCAGTAGCGCCCCGAGCTTGTGGATCGATCCAATCCTGCCGTCCTCGCAACGCAGGGAACCATCCGCATGTACCTCGGCCCGCCAGCGACGCTTCGTATCCGTCAGGAACGATCCGGGGGCAATCATGCCGGTTTCCACCAATATGCCGAACGCAAGACGTGGCTGGCCCTTCTTCTCGGGCATTACCGTCATCGCGCTCTCATCGAGCGGCAGGGTCGAGGCGATCCGCTCGCGCGCGACCTTGACGTATTTCTCCTCGCGCTCGATTCCGATCCAGCGCCGCCGCAACCGTCGCGCTACCGCGCCAGTCGTCCCGGTGCCGAAAAAGGGATCGAGCACGATATCGCCGGGATTGGTGCAGGCGAGCATCACCCGATACAGCAACGCCTCGGGCTTTTGCGTCGGATGAGCCTTGTGGCCATCGTCATCCTTCAGGCGCTCGCCGCCCGAACAGATCGGCAGCGTCCAGTCCGAACGCATCTGGATGTCGTCGTTCAGCGCCTTCATCGTGCGATAATTGAAGGTGTAGCGCGCCTTCTCGCCCTTCGAGCACCAGATCATCGTCTCATGCGCATTGGTGAAACGCGTGCCCTTGAAATTGGGCATCGGGTTTGCCTTGCGCCAGACGATATCGTTGAGGATCCAGAAACCCTCGTCCTGCAGCGCCGTCCCGACGCGGAAAATATTGTGGTAGCTGCCGATCACCCAGATCGTGCCATCATCCTTGAGCACGCGGCGCGCCTCGCGCAGCCAGGCCTTGGTGAAGCGATCATAGGCGGCATTGCTGTCGAACTTGTCCCAATCATCATCGACCGCATCGACACGCCCGCCCTCGGGACGAAACAGATCCCCGCCGAGCTGCAGGTTATACGGCGGATCGGCAAAGATCATGTCGACCGACTTGTCGGGCAAGGCCGCCATCGCCTTTATGCAGTCGCTCTCGATTATCGTATCAAGCGGCAGCAACGCCAATTGCGGGCGCACCTTGGCGCGTGTTGCACGTTGCGTATCGATCCGTTCCAGAACGCCCATAGGCCCCAACCTTGGTTAATGACGCCTCTGGATGAGTCACCCGGAGTCCGCGGTCAAGCCCAAAGAGATCAGCCATTTGCCTGAGGTTTTGGTTAACGGGGGAGAACGAAAGGAGTCCCCTACCGCATGTTGAGTCACGCAGATTCGCGGGACTCAACCCCTAGTGGTGTTGCCAATCCGACTCAAAGTGCAAGAATGAGCTGTCGAACCGGCGCAAAGCTGCGGCGATGCAGTGGACTTGGCCCAAGGCGGTTGAGCGCGGCAGTATGATCGCGGGTTCCATAGCCTTTGTTCGATGCCCAGCCATAGCCGGGATGAAGCAGATCATAGTCGCGCATCATGCTGTCGCGCTCATGCTTCGCGACAATTGATGCGGCCGCGATCGACAGGCAAAGCGCGTCGCCGCCCACGACCGCCCGCGCCGGCCAAGGCCATTTCGGCACCCGATCGCCATCGACGAGCACATGCCCCGGTATCAAGCCCAGCGCCTCTACGGCGCGGGTCATCGCCAGCATGGTCGCCCATAATATATTGATCTCGTCGATCTCCTCGACGGTCGCGATGCCGACGCCAACCAATGCGACACCGCGGATCTCGCCGCACAATCGCTCCCGCCGGGGCCCGTCGAGCTTCTTGCTGTCGTTGATTCCGTTCGGGACGCATGCACGATCCAGCAGCACCGCAGCCGCCACGACGGGACCAGCGAGCGGACCCCGCCCCGCCTCATCGACACCGACGATCGGACCCGGATGCATGTCCTCGATCGCAAAGTCAGGCACCATGCTACTCACCCCAGCATCTCCCCCACCCAGTCCGGCACCAGCGTGCCCGCTGCGCCGAGGCGAGTCTCCTGGAAATAGGCGCTCCCCTCCGACCGCTCGAGATTCAGCTCAAGCGTCCGCGCGCCATAATGCCTGGCACTCTGCACGAAACCAGCCGCCGGATAGACCGCCCCTGAAGTACCGATCGAAACGAACAGATCCGCCCGCGCCAGCGCTGCATCGATCCGTTCCATGCCGTAAGGCATTTCGCCAAACCAGACGATATCAGGCCGAAGCGTAGCGGCCTTTCCGCATCCCGGACAATCCGGACCGTCTCCGAGCGACGCTTCCCACCGGGTGCGGATCCCGCAGGCGATGCACCAGGCCGATTTCAATTCGCCATGCATGTGGAGCAGGCGCCTCGCTCCAGCGCGCTCATGCAGGTCATCGACATTCTGGGTCACGATCAGGAGCTCGCCCCGCCACTCCGAATCGAGCCGCGCTAGCGCTTCATGCGCCGCATTGGGCTCGACCTCGGCGAGCCGGGCCCGTCGCTCGTCGTAGAAGCGCTGAACCAATGCTCGATTTCGCGCAAATGCCTGCGGCGTGCAGACGTCCTCGACCCGATGGCCCTCCCACAGCCCATCCGGACCACGAAATGTCGCGAGGCCACTCTCGGCAGAGATACCGGCGCCGGTAAGAACGACGATGTTGCGCGTTTCCATCGCCGCCTTGAAGCAAGGCATTGGCGCAATCGCAAGTGCTGAGTGGACCGTATCCAGCCTGATCGGAACATATTGATATTATCATATAATCAGATATATACCGCGTCTACCCACTGGACATGGCGATGCGACACCAATTCGGCTCACTCGGCATGCTGATTTTCGTCCAGGGCGCTGCGCTCGGCGAACCAAGGACCACGCCATCGGCTTCCGCGATCTCGGCAAGTCAGGCGATGACGGTCTACAGGCGCCTGACGTCACTAAGCCAGTTGTGCGGTCGGACCGCCGATTCCTCCGAAATCCTCGTCTGCGGCAATCACAAGGCGAGTCCTTACCGCCTGCCGCTTCCTCGCGAGGAAGCGAACGCCGGTGCGGGATCTGAAGTTGATGGACGCCTCTCCGCAATGAACGAACGCGCCGGAGCCGGGGCAGCCCCCTGTTCGGTTTCCGGCGGTGGTGGATTCATCGGATGCTCTGGCAAACAACTGCGCGAAATCGCCGCTTCCAACCGCTGAGGCGTTACCAACCTTACTCGTCTGTTGCGATTCGAACCGGGCTCCCGCATGAGGCGGGCAAGAGGTGAGGCAATGACGATAATCGGAATTTTCGGCGCCAACGGCCGCATGGGCCAGGCAATCGCGCATGTCATCGGCGAAGCGCCGGAGGCGTCGATGGGGCCTGCGATCGACAAGGATGATGACAGCGCGGTGTTCACGCCCGGCAGTGCCGAGGTGCTGATCGACTTCTCCTCGCCGCACGCGCTTGCCGACAATCTCGCTGTCGCGCGACGGCTCGGCGTGCCGATCGTGGTCGGCACCACTGGGCTCGAGGCCGTGCATCACCGCATGATCGACGAGGCCGCCCGGGATATCGCCGTGCTCCAGACCGGCAACACCTCGCTTGGCGTCAATCTCCTCGCGCACCTTGTCCGCGAGGCGGCCACCCGACTTGGCACCGACTGGGATATCGAGATCGTCGAGATGCATCATCGCCACAAGGTCGATGCGCCATCGGGGACGTCGCTTCTTCTCGGCGAAGCAGCTGCCGTCGGACGTGGCGTTGATCTCGCGGGGGTCGCTGACCGAGGGCGCGACGGCATCACCGGCGCTCGCAAGGAGGGCGATATCGGTTTTGCCAGCTTGCGGGGTGGATCGGTCGCAGGCGATCACATGGTGATATTCGCTGGCGAAGGCGAGCGCATCGAACTCGGCCACCGCGCCGAGACCCGCACGATCTTCGCACGCGGGGCGGTCAAGGCGGCGCTCTGGCTCGCAGGCAAGGCGCCCGGCCGTTACCGCATGGCTGACGTGCTGGGGCTCTGAGAGGCGCTCACGAAAAAGGAGCGGCCCCGAGGGACCACTCCTTTTTCCTCACCCAAATCCGAACGGATCAGGCGGCGGCGTAGCCGACCCTCGTCCGGACCTTGGCGCGGCGCATCGAAACGCCGACAGCGCCAAAGCCGAAGATCATCAGGGCCCAGCTCGCCGGTTCCGGCACGGCTCCGCCCGTGTAGAAATCGCCAAGCGCGAAATCGGTATCCGAGGAAAGTGTGAAACCGGTGATGCCCGGGCCGGAAAAGCCAAGGAAGCCAGCGCCGCCGCTGCCATCATAGCTGCCCGACTGGTTGCTGCCATCGGAGAGTGAGAGGTTGAAGGTGTAGGTCGAAAACGGGTTCGGCTCGACGAAGAAGCCAAGCGCATTCACGCCGGCCGAAAGACTGACCGATAGCGAATTCGCCCCGTTGGAATAAAGCACCTGCCCCGTATAACCACCGGACCATGTGCTCCAGCCGCCGCCGATGTCACGGACATTGACCGACGAACCAAAACCCAGGGCCGTTCCGTCATCGAGTGCCAGGCTGGTGATGTCCGAAAATGACGACCCATAATCCGTATCGCGATTGAAGGAACCTACCGCCGACTGCCAGGCAGAAAGATCATCATAGGTTGCCACGGCGAAGGCCGGGGCGCTTGTGAGGGCCGTTGCCGCCAACATCGTTGAAATCAGGACCTTGCGCATTCAAATATCTCCTCTGTTACTGGTTAGCAGGTGCGATCCTGCGGCGAAACGTCGAGCAATCCCCGCTCAGCTCCGGCAATTTCATCCCCGTCTTTCAACACCAGCAACAGCGATCGATGCCGTGTATATCCAAATCAATATGTCGACTGTCCGCCCGCACCAAGCAAAAAATCAGTGTTCTCGGCGCCCGATGATTGGCAATCCCGAAATGATACAGAAATTCGATCTTGAATCGAAAGCAAATGTGCGATCCGTTATCCAATATTTATAACCATTGATTTGATGGAAACCTCCTTCGGTACGATCAACGAACAATAGGCGCGCAGAATTTCCTCGCTCCATCCGAATATCGTTCAAATTGATTCGCGCGCCTCGACCGGGCGTTAACCAATCTGTTGATGATAATTTAACGAGATTGGTGAGCGCCGGCGTTGATGGAACCGCTGATATTGACGCCCGCCATCACGTCCAGCTCACAGCTCAGACATATAGGCTTTGGCCACCAGCGAATCCCAGGCCAATCCGACACACCAAATTGATAAAGAAGCGTATTTTTCGCTAATCGCACCTGGGGCAAGCCCGCGATTTTACAAGCGGCGCCATTCGCGATACCCCGCCCCGCACGGCCAAGCGCCGGCAGCACGCACCATCGGACACCCGCAGCATGAAAAAAGCCGATGCATTCGAATTCTTCCGCCGGCTTGCCGAGGAGAATCCGTCGCCCGAGACTGAACTGCTATTCGTAAATCCCTATACGTTGCTGGTCGCGGTCGCACTTTCAGCGCAAGCGACCGACATCGGCGTCAACAAGGCAACCCGAGCGTTGTTCAGGGATGTTACTACGCCCCAACAGATGATTGCGCTGGGCGAGGAAGGGCTTAAGCAGCACATCAAGACGATCGGCCTGTTCAACACCAAGGCGCGAAATGTTATCGCGCTTTCAGAACGGCTTGTCTCTGAATATGGCGGCGAGGTCCCTGCCGATCGCGACGCCCTCGAGACCCTTCCTGGGGTAGGACGCAAGACCGCGAACGTGGTGATGAACGTCGCTTTCGGCGAAGAAACCATTGCAGTTGATACACATATCTTCCGCGTTTCAAATCGAACTGGCCTCGCTCGCGGCAAAACGCCGCTTGCCGTCGAGCTAAAGCTTGAACAAACGACGCCCCCGACCTTCCGTCGCCATGCTCATCACTGGTTAATCTTGCATGGGCGTTATGTCTGCAAGGCGCGGCGACCGGAATGCTGGCGCTGCCCGGTCAGGGACTTGTGCGCTTTCAAGGACAAGTCTCCCGCCCCGGCATGATTGCCGGGAGCTGGCGAAGGCCAGGCAACCAGTGAATGAGGCGTGTGCGTAATGAGTTATAGGTTTTCCCTGATAATGCTGGCCAGCGGCGCCCTTCTCGTTTCGGCGGGCGTAGGCGTCGTCCAGAAGGGCTGGGCTCAGGGCAACAAGACCCCGGAGGTCCAGCAGCAAGACGGCAAGGGGGGCGATTCGCCCAAGGATGGCTGGAAACAGGCAAAGCCGAATGGCCAGCCCCGCAGCTGCATCTCGCTCACGGAACTCCAGACTCCAATCGTTCGAGACGACAAGACGATCGATTTCATCCTCAAGGATGGCAGCGTGATCCGCAACATCCTGCCCGATAGCTGCCCGCAACTGGGTTTCGAGGAGCATTTCAGCTATTCGAGATCGATGAACCGGCTTTGCTCGACCGACGTAATCACAGTGCTGGTTTCGCCCGGCCTGTCACGCGGCGCGAGCTGCGGCCTTGGCCACTTCCAGCCGGTGACAACGCCACCCAAGGAAGAAACCCACTGACGATTAGGCTGGCGGGCTCGCGATTGCTTTGCTAAGCGCGCGGGCCAAGCACCGGTAGCTCAGCTGGATAGAGCGCTGCCCTCCGAAGGCAGAGGCCAGGGGTTCGAATCCCTTCCGGTGCGCCAATTCTCCAATACGATGCGCTTCGCTCAGCATGGGCCCACTGCGCCAGCTGTTAATGGCGACCTCATGCGTCTTTGCGGCGATTAGCCCGGATTATTCACCGAGGCCTTGCTGAAGGGTTGGCGGGAGTGGCTTAAAGCACTGACTTGATGTAGGAAGTTGGGTGTCTAGACCAGCCCCACAGCGAGGCACAAAATGCCACAAGCGACCC
>CANJQJ010000056.1 GCA_947476425.1 Sphingomonadaceae bacterium
AACCCAAAACCCCTTCCATCAACCCCGCAAACCATCGACCACACGCGACGAAATAGGCGCTGCGGATACGCTCGTCCTGATCAAACCGACAGTGCGTCAGGACGCCAATCCAGACCAACTACCGCTCCGTCATGAATACGATGGGTTAGGTCCTTCGAGACGCGCCCTCGGCTTCGCTCGGGCCCTCCTCAGGATGAGCGGGGGGGGGTATCGTGGGTCCCATGGATCCCCGCCTTCGTCCGGATGACGAAGGGGCGCCGGGATGACGTATCAGGAACGAATCAACCTTACCCCGCCAGCTGATCCGCCATCTCGGCCAGTTCGAGCCAGCGATGCTCGGCGGCTTCCTTGGCTTCGCGCGCGGCGTCGATTGCCTTGGTGAGGGCGTCGAAACGGGCGGGATTGCGGGCGTAGAGGTTGGGATCGTGAAGCTCCGCCTCGTCGCGGGCGATCGCTGCTTCGATCCTTTCGATTTCCTGGGGCAGGATTTCGAGGTCGCGCTGGTCCTTGTAGGTGAGCTTGGTGCGCGCCTTCGGCTCGGCGGCCGCCACGCGCTTGGCACCGGGGCGCTTTTGCGCCGTCCTGGGCGCGCGCTGGCGCACCCAATCCTCGTAGCCGCCAGCAACCACGTCGACCTTGCCCGAGCCATCGAGGCCAAGCGTCACCGTCACGGTGCGATCGAGGAAATCGCGATCATGGCTGACGATCAGCACTGTGCCATCATAATCAGCGATGACTTCCTGGAGCAGGTCGAGCGTCTCGAGGTCGAGATCGTTGGTCGGCTCGTCGAGCACGAGCAGGTTCGAATGCCGCGCAAATTCGCGCGCGAGCAGCAAGCGCGAGCGTTCGCCGCCCGATAGCGTGCCGATCCGCGCGTCCGCCATCCCCGGATCGAACAGGAATTCCTTGAGATAGCCCTGGATGTGCTTCTTGACGCCGAGCACCTCGATCCAGTCGCCGCCGTCGCACAGCACTTCGCGAACGGTTTTCTCGGGTGCCATCAGCTTGCGCTGCTGGTCGATGATCACGCCGTCGAGCGTCTTGGCGAGCCGGATCCGGCCCTCGTCGGGCTTGAGCTCGCCGGTCAGCAGCTTGAGCAACGTCGTCTTGCCGGCGCCATTGCTGCCGACGATGCCGATTCGATCGCCACGCTGGATGCGAAGCGAGAAATCGCTGATGATCGGGCGATCCCCGAAGCGCTTGTTGACATGCTCGGCGTCGATCACGGTCTTGGTTCGGACGTCGTCGGTGCCGATGGTGAGGTTCGCGGTGCCGGGCGGGCCGAGCATCGCGGCGCGTTGGGCGCGCATCTCGTGGAGCTTGGTGAGGCGGCCCTGGTTGCGCTTGCGACGGCCGGTGACGCCGCGCTGGAGCCAATGCTCCTCGAGCTTCAGTCGCGCGTCGATCCGCTGCGCATTGCGGGCTTCGTCCTCGAAGATCTTCTCAGTCCAGGCCTCGAATCCGCCAAAGCCGATTTCGGCGCGCCGGATCGTACCGCGATCGAGCCATAGCGACGATTTCGTGAGCCGGGTGAGGAATGTCCGATCATGGCTGATCGCGACGAACGCGCCATTATAGCGGCTGAGCCAGCTTTCGAGCCATTCGATCGCAGCAAGATCGAGATGGTTGGTCGGTTCGTCGAGCAGCAGCACGTCGGGTTGCTGGGCAAGCGCGCGCGCAATCGCGGCGCGGCGCCTCTCGCCGCCGCTGGCGGTTGCCGCCGGTCGATCGAGATCGAGCCCGATCTGGTCGGCGATCGAATCCACTTCATGCGCTGGCGGGGCATCGGGCTCTGAAAGTGCGAAAGCGCGCAATGTCTCGAAATCGCGGAGGTCGGGATCCTGTTCGAGCAGGATCACCTTGGTGCCCGGCACGATCGTGCGGCGGCCCTCGTCATTGTCGATCGTGCCGGCAAGGAGCTTGAGCAACGTGGTCTTGCCAGCGCCATTCCGCCCGATCAGCGCAAGCCGGTCGCGCTCGCCCACATAGAGATCGAGGTGGCGAAAGAGCCACCCGGATCCCTGGACGAGGCCGAAATCTTCGAAAGCGAGTACAGGTGCAGCCATGGGCGGGGCCTTAGTGCGTGGCGGGCGCGGATGGAAGCGCGGATTGTGCTTTCGCAGCCAGTCGAGGGGAAGGATTGCGGCGCGAAGCCACTCAGACCTCTCCAGGAGCGCGAAGATTGCCTTCCGGCAACCCGTGTAGCCAAAATAGGGTAATGCCTCTCAGAGAGGCTTGAAACGCGTTTAAACCGCATGTCCCATTTTGGGTCAGAAATCGACCTTGTCGTAATGTTCGGGCGGCGCGATGATTTCCATGCGCTCGGCGAGCAGCGGGCGAAAGCTCGGGCGTGACTTCAGGCCGGCGTACCAGCTCTTGGTCTGCTCATGCCCGCGCCAGTCGATGCCACCGAGGTAATCCGCGACCGAAAGATGCGCTGCGGCGGCGAGGTCGACGAGGCTGAGCACCGGACCGCCGAGCCATCGGCGGTGATCGAGGAGATAATCGATATAGTCGAGGTGCGCGTTGGCGATCTTCATCGCCTCGCGGAGCGCCTTGGCGTCGGGCGAGGCACGGTGGACGATACGCTTGAGCATCCGCTCGTGAAGCAGCGGGCCGACGACCTCGCTGTAGAATTTATGATCGAACCACGCGACCAGCCGCCGAACTTCGGCGCGGTTCGCGGCGCTGCCCGGGATCATCGGCGATTTTTCGATGGTTTCCTCGAAATATTCGCAGATCGCGGCTGAATCGATCAGCGTGATGCCGCTTGGCGGATCGGCCATGACCGGGGTTTGCGCCGCAGGGTTCATGTCGACGAACTCGTCGCGCTGAAGCCACGGCGATTCGCGCACCAGCTCGTAGCCGATGCCCTTCTCGCCGAGCATCAGCCGGACCTTGCGCGAAAAAGGGCAGAGCGGGAATTGATAGAGTTGCCACATGGGGAGAACTCTTAGCGGGATCGGCCGGGGATTCCAGCCCTTCCGGTCGCCACTTTTTCTCCCCTCCCTGGCAGGGAGGGGTTGGGGGTGGGTCGAAGCGTCCGGCTGGGGGTGAGGCGGGGTGAGTCCCCGGGCGCGCTAGTCGCGCGCACCCACCCCCAGCCCCTCCCTTGCAGGGAGGGGAGTCAGTCCCTTGGGGGAGGAATGCCCGCTACTCCGCCGCCACTGCCACGCTATCCGCATCGCTCAGCGGTACCGCCAGTCGAGTCAGCATCTCCTTCGGGCAGACCTGCCAGAAGCGGCCGCGCCAGCGATCCCAGTCGTCGAGGATCGTCGAGGCCCATTTGCTGTCGGTTGCAGCCGCATGCTCGGCGATCAGGGCCTTGAGCTCGGCTTCCCAATGCGCCGAGGCGAGGCGTTGCCAGACGATGCTTTCCGGATTGGCGCGGATCGCGAATTCGTCGGTCTCGTCGAGGATGAACGCCATGCCGCCGGTCATGCCAGCGCCGAAATTCTCGCCGACCTTGCCGAGGATCACGGCAGTTCCGCCTGTCATATATTCGCAGCCATTGGCGCCGCAGCCTTCCACCACCACGGTCGCGCCCGAGTTGCGCACCGCGAAGCGCTCGCCTGCCTGGCCGGCGGCGAACAGCCGACCCGCAGTCGCGCCATAGAGAACGGTGTTGCCGATGATCGTGTTGGCGCGGGTCTCGAGCGGCGAGGATACCATCGGCCGAACGATGATCGTCGCGCCCGAAAGTCCCTTGCCGACATAGTCGTTGGCATCGCCGAACACTTCGAGCTTGAGGCCCTTCACCCCGAACGCGCCGAGCGACTGGCCCGCCGATCCGCGCAGGCGGATGTGGACATGCCCGTCGGCCAGCGCTGACATGCCGAACTTGCGCGTGATTTCCGCCGAGAAGCGCGTGCCGACCGCACGGTGCGTGTTGCGCACGGTGTAGGTGAGCTGCATCTTCTCGCGGCGTTCGAACACTGCCTTGGCATCCTCGAGCATCTGGGCATCGAGGCTGTCTGGAACATTGTTCCTGAACGTCGGGATGTTGAAGCGGCGCTTGTCGTCCGGCGCATCGACCTTGGCGAGGATCGGGTTGAGATCGAGATCGTCGAGATGCTCCGCGCCCCGGCTGACCTGGCGCAGCAATTCGGTCCGCCCGATCACCGCGTCGAGCGAGCTGACCCCGAGCCGGGCGAGGATCTCGCGCACTTCCTCGGCGATGAAGGTCATCAGGTTGATGACCTTTTCGGGCGAGCCGGTGAACTTGGCGCGCATCGCCGGATCCTGCGTGCAGACCCCGACCGGGCAGGTGTTCGAATGGCATTGGCGCACCATGATGCAGCCCATCGCGACAAGGCTGAGCGTGCCGATGCCGAACTCCTCGGCGCCGAGAATCGCCGCGATGACGATGTCGCGCCCGGTCTTGAGGCCACCGTCGGTGCGCAGCTTGACCCGATGGCGCAGGCCGTTGAGCGTGAGCACCTGGTTGGCCTCGGTCAGCCCCATTTCCCAGGGCGAGCCAGCGAACTTGACCGATGTCTGCGGCGATGCGCCCGTGCCGCCGACATTGCCAGCGATCAGGATCACGTCGGCATGCGCCTTCGCCACGCCAGCCGCGACAGTGCCGATCCCGGCCGAACTCACCAGCTTGACGCAGACCCGCGCGCGCGGGTTGATCTGCTTGAGGTCGTAGATGAGCTGGGCGAGATCCTCGATCGAGTAGATGTCGTGATGCGGCGGCGGCGATATCAGGGTCACGCCGGGGGTGGAGTGGCGCAGCTTCGCGATCATCTCGGTGACCTTGAAGCCGGGCAATTGCCCGCCCTCGCCTGGCTTGGCGCCCTGCGCGACCTTGATCTCGATCTCTTCCGCCGAACCCAGATATTCCGCGGTCACGCCGAAGCGGCCCGAAGCTATCTGCTTGATCGTCGAATTGGCGTTGTCGCCATTTTCATAGGGCGTGAAGCGGCGTGAATCCTCGCCGCCCTCGCCCGAAACCGCCTTGGCGCCGATCCGGTTCATTGCGATCGCGAGCGTCTCATGGGCTTCCGGTGAGAGCGCGCCGAGCGACATGCCGGGCGTCACGAAGCGCTTGCGGATCTCGGTGATCGCCTCGACGCTGTCGATCGGCAGCGGGGCTTCCGCCCAGTTGAAATCGAGCAGGTCGCGAAGATAGACGGGCGGCAGGTCACGCACGCCGCGCGAGAATTGCAGATAGCTGGTGTAGCTGTCGGTCGCCACCGAGGTCTGCAGCAAATGCATCAGCTGCGCGCCGAAGGCATGCGCCTCGCCGCCGTTGCGCTGGCGATAGAAGCCGCCGATCGGCAGATGCACGACATCCTGTTCGCCATAGGTTTCCGGCCATGCCGCCTTGTGGCGCGCGATCGCGCTATATTGCAGCGAGGCATAGCCCTGGCCTGAGATCTTGCTGGGCATGCCGGGGAAGAGCTCATTGACCAGCGAGCGGCTGAGGCCGACGGCTTCGAAATTATAGCCGCCGCGATAGCTGGAGATCACCGCGATCCCCATCTTCGACATGATCTTGAGCAGGCCCTCGTTGATCGCCTTGCGAGCGCGTTCGAGGCATTCGTCGAGGGTGAAGTCACCGAACAACCCCCGCGCGTGGCGGTCCGCGATCGAGGCTTCGGCGAGCCACGCGTTGACCGTGGTCGCGCCGACGCCGATCAGCACTGCGTAATAATGCGTGTCGAGGCATTCGGCCGAACGGACGTTGATCGAGGCGTAGCTGCGCAGCCCCTTGCGGACGAGGTGGGTGTGGACCGCGGCCGCAGCGATCACCATCGCCATCGCGACCTTGTCGGCGCAGGCATGCTCGTCGGTGAGGAAAAGCTCGCTGCGCCCGGTGCGAACTGCGTTTTCCGCCTGCTCGCGGATGCGCGCAATCGCGGAACGCAGCGCGTCGGGCCCGCCGTCGGCTGGGAAGGTGCAGTCGATTTCGGCGGCGGCGCCACCGAAATGTGCCTGCAGCGTCACCCAGTCCGTGCTGGTCAGCACTGGGGATTCGAGCACAAGCACATGCGTCTGCGGCGCGCCGGTATCGAGGATATTGGCGAGGTTTCCGAAGCGGGTCTTGAGACTCATCACCCGCGTTTCGCGCAAGCTGTCGATCGGCGGGTTGGTGACCTGGCTGAAGCTCTGGCGGAAGAAATGGCTGATCGGGCGCGGCTTGCTCGACAACACCGCGAGCGGGGTGTCGTCGCCCATCGAGCCGATCGCTTCCTTCGCCTCCTCGACCTGCGGGGCGAGGATCAGTTCGAGATCCTCCATCGTCAGCCCGGCCGCGACCTGGCGACGAACCAGCCCCGCGCGATCGAAGCGAGCGACATGCTCGCCCGGCACCGGCTTGAGATCCGACATTGCGCGGACGTTGCGGACCCACTTCTGGTAGGGCTTCTCGGACGCGATCCGCGCCTTGATCTCGGCGTCGGTGTAGAATTTGCCCTCGGCCAGGTCGACCGCGATCATCTGTCCAGGGCCCATGCGGCCCTTGGCGACGATCTCGGATTCAGGGACGACGACCATCCCCGTCTCCGATCCGACGATCAGCAGCTTATCGGTGGTGATCGTCGTGCGCAGCGGCCGCAATGCGTTGCGATCGACGCCAGCGACGACCCAGCGTCCATCGGTGATCGCGAGCGCGGCGGGGCCGTCCCATGGTTCCATCACCGATCCGAAATGGCCGTACATTGCCTTCACCGCCTCGGGCAGGTCGGGATTGTTCCACCATGCCTCGGGAACGAGCATCAGCTTTGCGGTGGGCGCGTCGCGGCCAGCGCGGACAATCGTTTCCAGCGTCGCATCGAGCGCCGCGGTGTCCGAGGCGCCCGCCGGGATCACCGGCTTGATCTCTTCCGAATGCGCGCCGAAGGCCAGCGAGGCCATCTTGATCTCGTGGCTCTTCATCCAGTTCTTGTTGCCGCGGATCGTATTGATCTCGCCGTTATGCGCCATCATCCGGAACGGTTGCGCGAGCCACCATTGCGGGAAGGTGTTGGTCGAATAGCGCTGGTGGAAGATCGCAACCCGGCTCTCGAAGCGTTCGTCGACGAGATCGGGATAGAAGACCGACAGTTCCTCGGCGAGGAACAGCCCCTTGTAGATGATCGAGCGGCAGCTGAGCGAGCAGACGTAGAAGCCCTGGATCTGGGCCTCGATGACGCGGCGCTCGATGCGGCGGCGGATGAGGTAGAGATTCTTCTCATACTCGTCCTGGCTGGCCTGGTCGGGAAGCGGGCCGGCGATCATGATCTGCTCGATCTCGGGGCGCGTGCGCTGCGCCTTCTCGCCGATTACCGAGACGTCGATCGGGACCTGGCGCCAGCCATAGATGGTGTAGCCCGCCTCGATGATCGCGCTTTCGACTATCGTGCGGCAGGTCTCCTGCGCTGAGAGATCGGTGCGCGGCAGGAAGATCATGCCGACGCCTAGCCGGTTCGGGCGCGGGTGATGCCCCGAAGCATTGATCGCATCGTCGAAGAAGCGGGCAGGGAGATCGACATGGATGCCGGCGCCGTCACCGGTCTTGCCATCGGCATCGACCGCGCCGCGATGCCAGACCGCCTTGAGCGCATCGATCGCAGCAGCGACCACGCGTCGCGAGGACTTGCCGTCGATCGCCGCGACGAGCCCGACGCCGCAGGCATCGCCTTCGAAATCGGGGTGATACATGCCTTCGCGGGCGATGCGTTCATGCTCGGGGGTGGGAAACTGGGTCATCGTTCCGGACCTTCACTGCGTCTTGCGTACCCCGGCGCAGGCCGGGGTCCAGTTCATTGGTTGCGGCTGGACCCCGGCCTGCGCCGGGGTACGGTCAGGCCGCTACATTGTTGCTTTCCTTCGCCCTGGCCTTCAGCCAGCCATGCATCGCCTCGGCGACGTCCATGCCGTCCCGGATCGCCCACACCACCAGCGATGCTCCGCGCACGATGTCACCGGCGGCAAACACGCCATCGAGCGACGACATCATCGTCTTGTGATCGACGCGGACGGTGCCCCAGCGAGTCACGCCAAGACCCTGAGCGCCGAACAGCACGGGCAATTCCTCCGGATCGAAGCCGAGTGCCTTGATCGCCAGATCGGCCTTGAGCTCGAACCCGCTATCGGGTTCAACCTCGGGCATCCGGCGCCCGCTGGGGTCGGGCGCACCGAGCCGCATCCGCGTCGCTCGAACGCTTTCGACATGCTTGCCGCCGCCAAAGGCTTCCGGTGCGGAGAGCCAGACGAACTCGACGCCTTCCTCCTCGGCATTCTTCACTTCGCGCTGCGATCCCGGCATGTTGGCGCGATCGCGACGATAGAGGCATTTCACCGAGCTCGCGCCCTGGCGAATCGCGGTGCGGACGCAATCCATCGCGGTATCGCCGCCGCCGATCACGACCACATGCTTGCCGGTGGCGTCGAGCCTGGCGGGCAAAGCCTCGCCGAAACCCTGGCGGTTGGACGCGGTGAGATAATCGAGCGCGTCGATCACGCCCGCCTTGTCGCCGCCCGAAACCTCGATTGCGCGCGGCTTGTAGACCCCGGTGGCGATCAGGATGGCATCGTGCCTGGCGCGCAATTCCTCCAGGCTGGCGTCGCGGCCGACCTCGAAGCTCTGATGGAAGACGATGCCAGCCGCGGCGAGCCGCTCGACCCGCCGCATGACGACCGGCTTTTCGAGCTTGAAGCCCGGTATGCCGTAGGTCAGCAGCCCGCCAGCGCGGTCGTGGCGATCATAGACATGCACGTCATAGCCATGCTCGCGCAGGCGCTCGGCAGCGGTCAGGCCGCCCGGTCCGGCGCCGATGATGCCAACCGACAGGCCGCGATCGCGGCCGACGCGCACTGGCTCGACCCAGCCTTCTTCCCAGGCGGTGTCGGTGATGAATTTCTCGACCGAGCCGATCGTCACCGCGCCATGGCCGGAGAATTCGATCACGCAATTGCCCTCGCACAGCCGATCCTGTGGGCAGATGCGGCCGCATATCTCCGGCATCGAGGAGGTCGCGTTGGAAAGCTCATAGGCTTCGCGCAGCCGTCCCTCGGCGGTGAGCTTGAGCCAATCCGGGATGTGGTTGTGGAGCGGGCAGTGGGTCGCGCAATAAGGAACGCCGCATTGCGAGCAGCGCGAGGCCTGCGCCTCGGCGCTTTCCGTCGCGAAGCTGTCGGTGATTTCGCCGAAATCACTCTTGCGTGCCGGCGCGGGGCGCTTGGTTGGGTAATCCTGCGCAAGCGAAACGAATTTGAGCATGGGATTGTCGGCCATGGGCGCGCTCCTTCGATACGCGTTCATAGCAAGGTTTGGCAGCAAGTACACGCCAAAATGACATAATAGGACAGATTTATTGACCTATTATGTCATTTTCATTTCAAATTTCGTTCGGCCTGCAGTCGATCACCCATATTTAGTACCGTATCGGAACTTATCTTTGTAGCAGCCAGACCAATGCGATTCCGCCCGCAGCGATTCGGTACCAGGCGAAAGGCGCGAAGCCATGTTTGGTGACGACGCTCAGGAACCAGCGAATCACCAGCATCGCAACGACGAACGAAATGAGGAAGCCAAGTCCGATCGCAGCCATGTTGTGCGTATCGAGCGTATGGCGCGCCTTCCAGAGCGCCAGCGTTGTTGCGCCCATCATCGTGGGGATAGCGAGGAAGAAGCTGTATTCGGCCGCCGTGCGTCGCTCGACGCCCAAGGTCAGCGCGCCCATGATCGTCGCGCCCGAGCGGCTCACCCCCGGGATCATCGACAGGCATTGGATAAAGCCGATGCCAAGCGCAGTACGCCAGCCGATCCCCTCGACGCTGCGCGTGATGACTCGCGGCCGCATCCGCTCGATGGCGAGGATCGCGAAGCCCCCAAGGATCAACGCAATAGCGACGATGATTGGCGAATCCAGCATCCGCTTGATCGCGCCATAGGCGAGCGCGCCGATCACGGCCGAGGGCAGGAAGCCGACCAGCACGTTGCGCGTGAATGCGATCGCCCCTGCATCCCGCGCCAGCAGCCCGAACAGCACGTCATAGAAACGTCTCCAGTAGAGGACGACCACCGCGAGGATCGCGCCGAGCTGGATGACGATGTCGAACGTTTCCGATCCTGGCGGCAGCCCGATCAGCGCACCGGCGAGCACGAGGTGTCCTGTCGAGGACACCGGGATGAATTCGGTCAGCCCCTCGATGATGCCAAGGAGGATGACGAGAAGGGTTGGATCCATGTTCTGATGTCTCGTTCCATTCGCCCCGCGCCGAGACGCGGGCGCGTTGCGCCACGAACCGAATGCGGGCTTCTAGGCTGTCTTGCCGGTGAGGCTGAATCGGCCATGCTTGCGATATTGGACCAGCCAGCCCGGAGCGACTGCCTCGATCGGCGCAGGCTCGATCCCGAAGGCCTCGAAGCCGGCTGCACCTTCCGCGACAATATTGTCGTTGCCGAGCATCAGCCATTGATCCCAGGTGATCGGCGCCCCCGGAACCCAGCTTCCGAAGCGTGCCATCGCGCTGGCCGCGATATCGGGCACCGGGACGAGCGTTGGCATGCGCCCGATCATCCGAGCGACCAGTGCGTTGAGCTCAGCCATGGTGACGACCTCGGGACCGCCGAGTTCGTAGCTCTTGCCGGAATGCACGCCTGGATCCAGCACCGCGGCTACAATTGCGCGGGCGACGTCGGCCACATAAACCGGCTGGAACTTCACCGACCCGCGGATCACCGGCACGACTGGCAGGAACTGCGCCATCCGGGCGAAGCGGTTCACGAAATCATCCTCGGGCCCGAAGACCACCGAAGGCCGGACGATCGTGGTCCCGGGAAAAGCGGAGCCCGCCGCATCCTCGCCTTCGCCCTTGGTGCGGCCATATTCGGAAGGCGATCCACGATCCGCGCCGATCGCGGAAACATGCACCAGCGCTTTCAGGCCCGACTGGGCGGCGAGCTGGGCGACGTTGCGCGCGCCATCGACATGCACTTTCTGCAGCTTGTCGGAAAGCAGCCCGACGAGATTGATCGCTGCGTCTGCGCCCTCGAGCGCGCGGGCTACCGTTTCCGGTCGCGTGACGTCCGCCGCGACGAATTGCGTCTGGCCGAGGCCGCCATAGGATTTGACGAACCACGCATCGCGCGGCACGCGCTGGGCAATGCGTATCCGAACGCCCTGCCGCAGCAGTTCCTGGGCGACATAACGCCCGACAAATCCGCCGCCGCCGAAGAGTGTCACCAGTTCGATCATCACGCCTGCCCTCGAAGAAATGGCCAAAGATTCCGCCCGTCGCGCTTCTGCCTTTCACGGCGCCGGTTGACAAGCGCCGATCCGCCCCGCTAAGCGCCCGCTCCTACCCCGTGCCCAGATGGCGGAATTGGTAGACGCACCAGCTTCAGGTGCTGGCGATCGCAAGGTCGTGGAGGTTCGAGTCCTCTTCTGGGCACCAACCTCCTAAGTATCTGATATATATCAGATACTTAGGCTTTCCCGACCCAGTTTCCTCCGGCTTTTCCGGCCCTTTGCGAGGGTCGCTTTTGCAGCTGAGGTCGCGAGACACTCGCAGCCGAGACCAATCGGCGCAGATATGCCCCCCGTCTCAGGGCACAGTTTTCCAGACCTCAGTTGATTCTCGGAGTAACCGGCTCAGAACCCAAGCGCGACCTTCTGGCCCGCCCAGGTGATCGGCAGCTCGGAAGACAGCAGCGACCGCGTGGTCAATGTGTGCGGCTGTCGCCCTGCTAGAATCGCGTCGACGATCTCCGGCGCGATCCAGGACAGGCGGAGCAACCGCGATATACGTTTGCTGCACCGTCCGGTTGAGGTGGCGAACTGGGATATCCTGCGCGTTGGATCAGACAGGACCTCGGCGCGGGTGGCCATCGCCTCGCGCAGCAACATGACCAGCGCATCGTCACGCTCGGAGATGCCCCCGTCGGTCAGCACCAGCTTGGTCTCCTTGCCCTTGCGGATGCGGGCGGTCTGCGCGGTGAGCCGGGGGAGTTGGGCAGCAGCGATCTCGGCGCCGAGCAGGTCGGCAAAGCCTTCGGCTGATAGGCTGATGCCGATCATATCTTCTTGAACCTCAACGCGGGCCACGAGCGAGATTACTTTGTTGCGGCGATGGTAGGTGCTGGCGCGGATCTGCTCGGCGGCGTTCTGGCACCGGGTGATGGCGCTGGCCAACAAGCTGGCGTCCGAGGTGCCGACCAGCTTGCGGATCGCCTGTTGGGTCTGGAGGTAATCAGCAAGTGCACCGATTACCTGCCTCTCGATGTCGAAGGCTGGCAGGCGCCATGCAGGGATGTCGCCGATGACCTTGTCGGGATGGGTTACGTAGTAGCGGTAGCGCTTGCCCTTCCTGACCGTATGGCTCGGGCTCATCTTGCGGCCGTGGCCGTCATAAATGATGCCGGCAAGCAGGCTCGGCGCTCGGGTATTATGCTGCAGCTTGCGATCGACCGTGTTCTCGCCGATGCGCTGTTGTGCCCGCTCCCACAGCTCTTCATCGATGATGGCCTCGTGCTCGCCGGCAGCAGCCTTGCCCTTGTGGACGATGTCGCCGCGATAGATGCGGTTCTTGAGCATGTGGAACAGCGGACCGCGGGTGAACGGGACATTGCCGCGGACCGATCCGTCCTTCAGGATCTGGCGCCTGGTATAGATGCACTGCTGCCGCAGTTCGTCCATCAGCTTCGGGCCTGAGCCCAGCTCTGCATAGCGGGTGAAGATGTGCCGGACGGTCGCAGCCTCTGCATCGTTGATGACGAGCTTGCGTTCCAACACTCGGTAGCCCAGCGGCACTGGTCCCCCCATCCACATGCCCTTGGCCTTCGACGCAGCGATCTTGTCGCGGATGCGCTCGCCGGTGATCTCGCGCTCGAACTGCGCAAACGACAGCAGCACGTTGAGCATCAGCCGGCCCATGCTGGTGGTGGTGTTGAACGCTTGGGTCACCGAGACAAAGCTTGCGCCGGCCTTGTCGAGCACGTCGACGATGCGCGAGAAGTCGGCAAGGCTGCGGGTGAGGCGGTCGATTTTGTAGAGGACGATCACCTGCACCTTGCCCGCCGCCACATCGGCGAGAAGCCGCTTGAGGCCGGGGCGTTCAAGGTTGCCGCCCGAGAACCCACCGTCGTCATAGCGATCCTTGACCAGCTCCCAGCCCTCGTGGCGCTGGCTCATCACGTAGGCGGCACATGCCTCGTACTGGGCATCGAGGCTGTTGAACTCTTGTTCTAGCCCCTCCTCGGTCGACTTGCGGGTATAGATCGCGCAGCGGACCTTGCCGACAGGTGTAGTATCTCGGTCACTTGCCATTGGGAGTATACCCGCGCAGACCGAAGAAGCGGGGGCCCGACCAGTTGGTGCCGGTTACCTCGCGGGCGATGGCGGAGAGCGAGGCATAGTGCTGGTCCTCGAACACGAACCCATCTGACTGGGCTTCGACCGACACGGTCCTGCCGTTCCAACTGCGCACGAAACGGGTGCCTGGTGTTGATTTGCGTTGAGAAGTGACCCGGGAGAGGTATAAATTTTCACTGAGAATTGACCCATGTTTTCCTCCCCCCTGGCTGGCAGTCGGGGGGTATCGGAGTGATCTACATGGACTTCCTCAGTGTGATCCGTCGCTGGCATTTCAGGCAGCACGTCCCCATTCGCGAGATCAAGCGGCGGACGGGGTTGTCGCGGAATACGCTCCG
>CANJQJ010000057.1 GCA_947476425.1 Sphingomonadaceae bacterium
CAGCGGCGGCATCGTGCCATGGGCGAGCGCGCCAGCCGTTGAGGGCGCGCGCTCGCCCAACCCAAACATGGCGTTAAAGACCGCCGTGCACTAACATTGAAACTGGATCACCCCAAAGGGGCAGGCCACTGTCAGTCCAACGGCAACTCGTCTCCAGTTAGGCGCAATTTCCCCAACCCCGGTCTGGCTCTAGCCCATGACCGCTCGCCACTCGGCCAGGGCGGCTGAGCGTCGTTCGCGGTAGAGGTCTCTGCTGATGAGGTGGCGCTCCTGATTGAAGTGGTTGTGCGCCGCGCCGTGGACGGCGGTAAATTACTGCGGGATCTTCATCCTGCGGAACCGGATCATCGCTCGTTCCCGTCGTCGAAAGGGTAGGTGGCCCGTCCGCGGTCGAGGCTGGATGGGCGATCCGTCTAGCCCCGCGCGGCGAGCCCCGTGCGCTTGGCTGGACGCCATGAAGCGCACAGTGTCGCGATGATAACGATCGTCGCGCCAATTACGGTGGCGATCGTCGGCCGCTCGCCGAACACGAAGTAGGCCCCAACCGCCGAGAATAGAAGCCGACTATAATCGATCGGCCCCATGACCGCAGCCTCGCCAATCGAACTTCCGCGGATAAAGCAGGCCTGCCCGGCCGACGAGATGAGGCCCATGGCGAGGATCACCAGCCCATCGTGTACGTTTGGTGTGCGCCAAGTGAGCCAGGCGCCAGGAATCGCGAATAGAACGCCGAGCAGAGATGCCCAAACGAAGAGTACCGTTGGATCGGTCTTTCCGGCTGACATCCGAACGCTAATCCCGGTCGACGAGAACAGGAATGCAGACCCCAGGGCCGCCACCACCGGCAGCCCGAAGTCAAAACCACCGCCGTCGCGCGGGCTGATCATCACCAGCACACCGGCAAAGCCGACCAAAGTCGCGATGGCGCGCACCGCTGAGACTCTTTCCCGCAACAGAAGGAGCGCCATCGGAACTGTCCACAGCGCCCTGGTGAAGGAGAGCGCATTGGCTTGGGCGAGTGGCAGCAACTGCATGGCGTAAAGGTTGAGGGTGGCGGCGATCATGATCGCTGCGCCTCGGTAGAGCACCACGCCTGGCTGTGAAGTCGCCACAGAGCGTTTACCCAGGCGGATGATGATTGGCAGCACCACCAACGCCCCGATGAACTGCCGGAAGAAGTTCTGTAGGGCCGGAGAGTAACCGTCGCCGACGTATTTCACGAGCACGCCCTGCACCGCGAAACTGAAGGCCGCCGCTAGCATCCAGACGCCGCCGATCAGGTTATGTGACGGCGCCTTGCGCTCGGCTCGGACCTCGGCCGAAAGCTCACGCGCCACCTGCGGGATCACGTCCAGGGCCGCGGTGGCGGTGGCCTCCTCGTCAAGCAAAGCTTGTTCCGCTGGGCTGGTCTTGTTGGTCGCGTCGTTCATCATCGCCCGATGGGCTTGTGGCCGTATCCTTGTCAACGGTGGCGGCAGTCGAGCCGACACCGCGCTCCAGGCGCGAGCTAGCCAGCGTTCCAGATCGCAGGCGCCCGCGGGCACTTCTCAAGGTCGGGGTCAATCGCAAGCTCCCACCTCGGCGGCCACCCCTCCCGATGAGCGCGATCGCTGTCCGCAAGCAGTAGCAGGAACGTCCCAAGAGACGAGCCAGCCGCCCACTGTGGCGACCGGAACTCATCCTCGTGATCGAAGAAGTAGACCGCTGGCGTCGCATCGCCCGCGGCAAGGTCCAAGCCGAAAAAACTGCCACATCCATCGGAGAAAATCGGGATAGCCTGCGCGGCGATCAGATCAGTGGGTTTCACCGCTGTGGGCCGCCAGCCGACGCGGTCGCTCCAGACGGGCAGGATCGCATGAAAGTCGCCTACGCGGGCGACACATTCACGATAGAAATCTGAGAGATCGGGAGGAAGCTCCTGCCCGAGCTGCTCACGCACGTGCTGAATGATCAACGCGCTATGATTGGCGCGCGTCCGCTCTATCGAACCGCTTTTCACAAGCCTCTGAACTGCCTCCGCAACCCGGATTTCCATTGAATGCCTCACTTCGGTCGGGGGCCAGGTCGCGAGACTCCCGCCCGCTGAAGGTAGGGGGCCACCATCCTGTCGATTTTCAACCTCACCGCCATGACCTCAGCCTGCGTCGGGATTCTCCCTGAGCGCCGCCCGGAAGGCAGCAGCCTCCTTGTTGGCGATCGCATGCCCCTCGGGAAGAAGGCCCCATAGATTTGCAAGCCGGTTGGGGTCTGCATCAGGCTTGAGATGCGCATACTCCAGGCCCTCGCTGTGGTGCACAGCTCCCATATTCTCGCCCATGCGTACCGGTGACGGTCCTGGATTGCTCCAAGTGGTTTTCATCCCAGTTGCCCACATGAAGGAAGGTTCGGATTGGGCCAACCGAGCAGCCGAGGGGGTCATCGAGGTATTTGAGAAGCTCGGAGGGCAGACAGAACATCTAGGCGAATGACCTCCCGCGCATTCGGGTTGCCATAACGCGCTTGCAACATCGCAAGCTCGCCGCTCAACATCACGCCCAAGAGGCGGCTCACACTCGACTTATTTGCGCCGCGAGTTGTGCCAAACGGTCTGAAGATGGACAACATATTGGGTATTAGCCGTTACGGTCGTATAATTTAAAGTCATGATCTTGTTCCCAAAAATGGAAAACGAGGGGGATAATTGCACGCGGTGCTGGAAGGATCAGGTCACCTATCTGGACTGGCGCCAGAAGCGCTCGCAGAATTGGTGCAGTCAGCTGATCAATTTACCATTCGTCGCGGGCACACCCTGTTCCGGCAAGGGATGGCGGCAGACGCACTCTACATCGTCACGGCCGGCGAATTGGAGATCATGACGCGCTTACCCGGCGATACCGCCGCAATGGTCAGCACAATAGGGCCGGGCGAAGTGGTCGGTGAATTCGCTTTTCTCGACGATGGCCCAAGGTCGGCGAGCGTGACCGCGCGGGAAGACAGTGAAGGATTGCGCGTCCCCAAGTCCCGTTTCTTAGGACTTTTGGCCGACGGCAAGCCATGGACGCTGGATCTGATCGATGCCTTGAGATCTCTGGTAGCAAGCCGCACCCGCAGCACGCTTACGCGGATTGCCGCGACATCGCGTTATGACCTACCGTCCCTGCGTGCGCCGTCACCGTTCGGCGATTTCGGCACGACAACAGACGTGACGCCCCTCTTCGCGTCGCTTGGCCGGCTCGCAGAGCTGGGCGCAGATGGCGCAGCACTCTTAGCGTCCAAGGGGACCTGCCTTACAATCCCCCGCGGCGCCCGGATGTCAGATGCAGAGAGCGGGCGGCAGGCGTTGACCCTCGTGCTTCGTGGCGCGGTGCGTTCATTTCTTCCGCGCCATGAAGGGCACGAGCAAATCATGGTTCATGGGCCGGGCGAATTGACTGGCCTTGTCGGTCTATTTGATGGCGTCCCGCACCCTCTCGGGCTGGAGGCGGCGGAGAATACGATAGCGCTGCAACTCCCTCCCTTGGTGTTTGAGGAGATGCGGCGCAGCCCAGAGCCAAGCGCTCTTGCCCTATTCGCCGCAATCGGGCGGCAGTTGGTGCGCGACCAGCGGAGGGCCAACCGCCATCTCGGCCGAGTGGTGTCGCTCGAGCAATTCAATCAGCACGCCGGCGGGGGCACGATCTAATGTGTCGGATACTTTCTTATCTCGGAAGTCCTGTCCTGCTCGACCACTTGCTCTACGCCCCAGATTCATCGCTGCTCGATCAGACGACTGCGGCGCAGATGCTGTCGATGCTCAACCTTGCGGGGTTCGGAATGGCGGCGTGGGACACATCCAGCCATGAACCCCACATGCCCTACCGCTATCGGACGACACAGGTCGCCGTGTTTGATCGGAACCTCAAGGAGCTGGCGAGCAAGCTTCAGGTCGGCGCCCTGCTTGCCCATATCCGCGGCGTGCCGATGACGTCCACCGTGCAGGTGAACGAGCAGAATGTGCACCCGTTTCGCTTTAACGACGTCCCCCTGGCCATGGCGCATAATGGCGACCTTGCGGGCTTTCGAATGATGCGCTTCGATCTCCTGCCCCACGTCAGGCCGGAATTCGCTCAAGCCATTTCAGGCTCTACCGATAGCGAATGGATCTACGCGCTGGTTGCCTCCGCCCTGCCCGATCCGCGAACGATTAACACGCCCGATGCAATTCTAGCCGCCATCCGCCACGCGCTCACTATCATCCGAGCGGTGCGCGAGCAGCATGGGATCACCCGCTCATCTTCCGCAAATTTGATGTTCTGCGACGGTATTAACCTTGTCGCTGTGCGGTACACGTTTGATTTTGGTCGGTTCGAGGCAAGTCAATTGCAGGGCGCGACTGATTTTCTCTCAATGTGGTACAGTTTCGGCGCTGATTATGGACTTCATGATGGGGAATGGAAGTTGACGGGTGGCGCCAAAGACGCCGACAGCATCATGGTTGCGTCCGAGCCTGTAACCCGCGATTTTTCGACTTGGATTGAGGTGCCGGAATATTCAGCACTTGTCGTTCGAAGCGACGGATCCCGCCGACATGCGGAAATACATGCGCTTGAAGTCTAGAAATGTGCGGCTCTGACGCAAAGTAAGGATGGGTGCGGTGCTGTCAGTCCAACGGCACCTTGTCTCCGGTCCGGCGTAATTCGCCCCAGCCCGGCCTGGCTCTAGCCCATGACCGCGCGCCACTCAGCCAGGGCGGCTGAGCGTCGTTCGCGGTAGAGGTCTCGGCTGATGAGGTGGCGTTCCTGATTGAAGTGGTTGTGGACGGTGCCGTGAACGGCGGCGAACTTCTGAAGGGTCTTCATCCGCCGGAACCGCTCCATGGCCCGCTCTCGTCGTCGGAATGGCTGGTGTGAATTCTCAGCCCTGTTGTTGAGCCAGCGGCCCACCTCCTGACGATCAGCATTGCCGATCTCCTTCAGCGCGGCGCGGTAAGAGCGCAGTCCATCGGTCACGATGGCGCCCGTGCGGCCATGGCGCTTCAGCGCCTTCTTGATGAACGTCAGCGCCGCGGCCTTGTCCCTCGTCGTGGTGACGTAGGATTCCAGCACCTCGCCCTCGTGATCCACCGCTCGCCAAAGGTAGCGCATCTCGCCGTTGATCTTCACGTAGACCTCGTCGAGATACCATCGCCAGTGGGTGTGGGCGCGCATCCGGTCGACCCGTTTCTTGCGGATCTCGGCGGCGAACATCGGACCGAACCGGTTCCACCACAGCCTGACCGTCTCGTGGCAAATGTCGATGCCACGCTCGAACAGCAGGTCCTCAACGTTGCGCAGCGAGAGTGGGTACTTCACGTACATCATCACCACCAGGCGGATCACCTCGGGTGCACTGTCGAAGTAGCGGAACGGGCTCGTGGACCTGGCCATGCGGCGCCGTTAGGGCGCACCGGTTAGCAGGGCCTGAAGTTTGGGCTGACAAAGCCCTCGAGACAGATGATGCCGATCGAATATGCTTCCTCTCCCGTGCTACAGCCCGCCACCCAAATCCGAAGTATTCGTCCGGGATTGGCGCGAAGCAGGTCAGGGATGGTTTGCGCAGCGAGCTGGTAAAAGACATCCTCGTCGCGGAAAAAACTGGTGACATGGATGAGCAGTTCCTTGGACAGCTCCACAACTTCATTCGGATTGTTCTCTAATAGCTCGAGATAGGTTTTGATTTGGGAAGGCCCGATCGAGTTGATGGCCATCCGGCGCTCGATCCGCCGGGTCAGCGGGAGGATCTTGTAACCGCTGAAGTCCCGGGATGTTTAGCGACGAACCAGTTCGATAATGTCCCTGATTAGGTTCTCGTGATCGTCTGGCGCCGCCACGGCCTGGATGCCTTGCGTGGCGCGATCACGATGCCGCATCAGGGCGTCCGCCATGGAGGCGACAGGCAGAACTAGATCGACCATGTTCGTGGCGATGGCGCTGGCGGGCATGCCATCAAAGGCAGCTTCGTCGCTTTGAGCGATCACCAGACCGCCCGCGGCCTTGATCTCCCGCAGGCCGATCGTCCCGTCCGTGCCTGCACCCGACAATACAACACAAACTGCTCGGTCCCCGCGCTCGAGAGCGAGCGATCGAAGCAGGAAGTCGAACGGCAGCTGGTCGCCGTGCGGGCCGTCATTCGCCTTCACTTCAAAAAAACCGGCTTTCACGGCGAACAAGCTCCCGGGCGGGCTCAAATAGATATGGTCCGGTGCAAGCAGCATGGCCTGTGAGGCTTGTTGCAGGGGCATGGCCGTGTAGCCTGTCAGCGCGGCGACCAGCAGGTTGTCTTCGACCGGGGGCAGGTGTTGCACTAGAATAAAGGCCATGCCCGTATTGGCAGGCAGATCGGTCAGGAGCCTCCGAAAGGCCTCGAGGCCGCCAGCCGACGCCCCGACGGCCACCACGAAGAACGGGTTCGGGACGGATCGGACCGGCCGATCGGCGAGCTCACTGGGCCCCGCTCGCAGTGGATTAATCGGGATCGGAATGATTGTTGGGAGCGCCATGAATTAAGAATTCCGAGGGCTGAATTTCAGACATCTTTTCCTTCACAGGAAGGAAACGCCTTGGCGAAAGGCTTGTGATCCATCCTCACTCTGGTCGGCAATTATGCGCTCGAACACCTAGATCGACATTAATTGAACAGTTAGATCGATAAGGATCCAACAGTTCGCTCAACCAGACCGCTGAAAACTGGCGCAAATTTTAACCGCCATTGCATTCTAAAAAGAACATAGTTCCGTAACTTACGCAACCGCGCAGGATAAATACGAAAATACGCACATGGTATCGCACTTACGCAATTCTTGCGCAATTTCCCCGCACGTATCGAATCGGCAGAGCTCGCACTTTCCGGGCAATGGTCGAAAATCTCGTTCAACGCTTAAGGGTATTCGGTCGCCTGCTGGCGCAGTTGCCGCCCTCTGATTGCCGCCGCTGGACGGCGCTCCGTAAATTCCAGGTCGTCAACGCCGTTCGTGCAGGAGCGCTCGCGCCGCAGACCGCACGCGAGCGCTATGGCATCTCAATGGAAGAACTAAGAGACTGGTTATTGAAGGAACAACTTCTGGGACACTCCGCCTTAAGGGTTACGAGGCCCCGCACGGACTTCAGGCGGAATGGCGCCCCGGGCGACGGCGGAAGCAGCGAAGGCTCAGAACCGGGTGAGGGCCCTATGACATCTGATACCCGGCATGGGCCACGGGTGGTCTCTAACGAATCGGCCATTTCGCACCCCCCCTCGCCCGCGAAGCGCGCCTCGCAACAGCTCGGGACCGGTAGCCTACCATTGCCCAAAGACAATTCGAATATACCGGCGGAAAGCGTCCCGCGGTGGTCATGTGAGGCCCCGGCTAAGAGTTCCGATCGAAACGGAACCTGGCACCAATACGAATTTATCATCGTAGATGAAGCTGGGGTTGAGCGCAGAGAGGTCTTCACTGCCGACGATGATGAAGCGGCTGTTCAGCGTTCGCTGCAAATCAGACACTCATCGTCTGTTCAAGTATGGCGGGACGGCCGAAAGATCAGGTCGCTTCAATGGTTTGATAGTTAGCGCCCCAGCCCTCGGGCTGCCGGGCATGGTGAAGAACCCGCTGCGCCATCCAGTCGTTACTGGCTCGGCTCGCCAATTAGAGCGAACGAAATCAATGCGATTCAGGAAATTTGGTCAGAGCCCATAGGATTACTTACCGAGAACGCAACTCGCGGCCTTGTCGCGCCCTACGGCGTCTACGAGAGTCGCCAGGGCGGAGGAATAGCGGAGGCAGCGCGCTTCAGCGCGGACAAGCTGACTGTTGAGATCAGAGATCTTACGTGTCGCCGAGTCCGCCAGATCGGCCATCTCAAAGCGGCTGGCCCGCAGCTCTGCACGAAGGCTTTCCAGCTCTTCGCTACGGCGCACCAGTTCGTCCTCTAGCAATGACGCTTTCCGGACGGCCGCGTAGCGAGCCTCTGAAATACGGCTTGTCTTGGAGGCGATCTCGGCGTCGTCTTGCCAGCGTTCCAGATTGCAGAACTGATCGCCTACAATGCCCATCACGCCGGCGATGCGGCGTTGCCTGACGGCACGGTTCACGACCTAGCCACGAGCGAGATTACGACGGAAACAACCCTGGCGATCCCCCACCACATCGCTAGAGATGCAACGACGGCGCAGGTGAGGCCCACGCCGACCGGCCAGCGCCCGGGACGCCGCCCGACGAGGGCGAAGTATCTACGCTTGGGTTGGCCTGCCATCGTTGGCGGGTACTTGGCGCGGGACAAAACGTTGCTGCGGTCTGCCATCGGTTAGTTCACATCGCTCTTTGACTGAGGTCCCGGACATTTTCCGGTTCCAAACGCGATGCATTTTACGGTCAAATCCCGCTACATCTCTTGCGGTAAACTCCGATCGGCTACGCGTCTGGCAAAGAAATAGCGCATAGTCCGTAAAAGGTGCGCGAATCCGCAATTTGTTCCGGAGTGGGTTATTCGCGCGAACAAAACGGAACCAATTATCCTGTATTATAAATCGTTAAATGATATCATTTTTGAGTACGCGTTTTTCACGCGTTTTGCTTGAGATATTTTTGATGGATATCAATGATAAAAAAGCTTTTTGAGATCAATAATCTCTCAATTTTAAAACTTTAGACGGGGCCCGAACCCGTGAAATTACTAATTGCAGATGATCACACGCTTCTCAGGGACGCTATTGCCGAACTTATTAGCAATGAGGTCCCAAATTCGCACATTCGTACGTGCGGAAGCTATAAAGAAGCGTGCGTTATATTGAATGAAGACGAAGAGATAAAGACCGTTCTTCTCGATCTGTACATGCCGGGCATGAACGGAGTATCCGGCGCTTCGGAAATGGTCAGATGCTATCCCGATAAGTATGTCATTTTGCTATCGGGAAGCGCGAGCCACTCGGACATGATCCAAGCCTTCAAGTCGAATATACACGGGTTCATTTCGAAGGAAATTTCCGGCAAGGCACTGGTTGCGGCTGTGCGTCTCGTTGAATGTGGAGAGCGTTACTTCCCGCATCGAATGACAGACGTCATGCCCGACGCGAAAGGCTCCGTCACGCACCGCGAGCGGATGGTCCTGAAAGAGCTCATGAACGGTTCGACAAATAAGGGCATCGCGCAGTCGCTGGGAATCGAAGAGGCGACGGTGAAGAGCGTGCTAAGAGCCGTCGGCCTAAAGCTTGGCGCACGCAAACGTACGGACATCGCACTGAGGGCGGCGCAGATCATCGATTCCGCTTCTGACTAGAACCCGGAAACATGCCCGCTAAGGCGGGCCGGTCGTGAGCCTGTGGGCAGTCGACGTTCAGTGCGTGTACCCGTTAACCACCCTCTCCACCGGATACTAGGCGCTTGTGAAGATGTTTAAGGTTGCAACGATTAATGGTCCGTGGGCGCTCGCCACGCTGACGATCCTGGCCGTCGCGATATCTTGGGCCCACCCTTTGTTGCCGTCAGGGATGGAAATTTACCTGGCGCCGGTTGTGTACCTTGTGGTCCTGAGCGAGCTCGGCCTCTGGGCTGGCTTGACCGCGGCTGCCATCACGATGGCGCCTTCGATCCTGTGGTCGGGAGAGTGGTATTACTTTCCGCTGGCGCTTGGCCACGTCCTGTTCTCACATTGGGGTCGCAAGCGATTCACGAACGTCGACGTGACGTTAGGCTACTCCCTGCTCGTGCAGGCGCCGATCCTCGCCACGATCGTGTACGTCTCCCACGCCGAATCCCCCACGGCAATGTCTCTGGCTTTCGTCGGCAAGGTGGCGAACGACATATTCGGCTCAGCCTGGGCCGATCTAGCGCTGGCAAATTTGATGTTTTCGCGCGGCGACTTGCGCATCGTCAGGCGGGACAACATCAGCTTTGCGAATTACAGTCGGAACCTCTTGCACCTCGGTGTGACGATAATTTTCGTTTTATTCTCGATGTTATATTCCATAAATTTCTTTGACCAGGCACTCCTCGAGAAATCTCGGATCGGTTTGGCCTTCGCTAATGACGAAGCGAGTCAGGGGGCGATGGGGAACCAGGCCAATCCGCGCCGCCTCACAATCGCGGTTGATGGCCGCAACACCATCACTGCTATGGGCTCCGCCGACGCCCGCGCCCTGGCAGGCGGCACGCTCGTCGCGCGCACGTTCGGCTGCAATGTTGTGCTGAAGACCATGCCGGAAACCGATATTGGTCCTAAAAAAGGGGCTCATACCTGCGTGATCCTCAAAATTGAATCTGAAAAAAACGTCCATTATATAATTGTGAAATACAATGAACTTATCGCTAATATCCATAAAGAGAAGATCTTTAGAATATTAACTACAATTAGTGTTATTTTTTTATTATCTATTATTTCTAATGGGTTGAAAAAAAAATTAAACGAATTGATTGTTAGATTCGAGAACCAAATTGAATTTTTGGAAAACGAAAAAAATAAATTTATAAAACCGTCTCGGTTCCTAGAGATTTCAGCTATCGAAGATAAGTTTAATTTATCAAAAAATAAAATATTATCTAATATAGAGAAAGATAAAATATTTAAGTATAATATCTCTAAAATTGAATTATCTATTGGACTATTGTTAATAACAGAAATATTTATTGATCTCGAAAATCATATATTATTTTTCAAAAGCAATGTTGATGGGAATTTATTAAATAATTATCATAATTTGAAATCAAATTACATCGAAAATGTAAATTATAATACAGAATATAACCTAGAATTTACTATTGAATGTCAGTTTGAAGGCGATAATGATGACGTATGGTACCAGTTATTCTTGCATGAAAGACAACTAAACGGCACTTACGCTCATGGAATTCTGCACCGCATGCGGGAGCCGCAAGCGTCACTAGATCTACTGGCTCAACGCCAGCGCTGGAGCCAGCTTGGTAAGGCCGCGGCGGAGATAGTCCATGAGGTGCGTCAACCCCTGTTCATTGCCGACCTCATCGTCGCGCGCGCTACGTCGAACTTAGAGAGTAAAGGGGACATCAACGGGACAAAACTCCTCCAAGATTTCACGCTTATTAGCGCCAATATAAGTGCGGCCCAGAAACTGATCTCTCAGATGGGCCGGTATGCCAACGCCGACGACGGGCCCCATCGGGAGTGCAACCCGATAGTAATCATAAGCGAGGTCTTGAAACTCAACGCCAGAATGGCGAGGGATAATGAAATACAGCTGCTGCTGGAGAGCGACTGGCCGAACGACATGATGATCCAGGTCTCCGATCTGCAGCTTCGTCAGGTCATGACAAATCTGGTCAACAATGCCTGCGACGCGATCCGCCTGCGACGGGACAGCGGCAATTCTGAGCCAGGTCTCATCCACATCACCCTGTCTATAATCGACGACGCAATCGAGATTCTTTGCGCGGATAACGGTATCGGCATTCCGCCCCAGATCGGCGTAAGGGACATATTCAAGCGGTCCGTGAGTTCAAAAAAGAAGATCGGGGGCTCCGGTCTCGGTCTCTACATCACGCGTCGGATCGTGAGGGCTCTGGGTGGCAGCATCGACGTCATCCCTAAAGATGGCGGCGGCACAGCCTTCTTGGTCACGCTTCCATCGACAGTCATCATCTCGGTTCGCCCGGCTTGAATATCGGAAAGGCGCCGGCTTTCGCGTCTGGGTAGCTGATCGCACAGCTTTCGGCCCGACGGGGGCTGAGAGCGGGGTCATCCTCGATTTGCGGGCCCATGGATTGCTACCGGAAGATCCCGATCTCCACAGAGTTGAGCAAGCCGCGGGGCGGGGCGGGGCGCATCTCAGCGTCTTTATCTAAGCTGCGCCGGTGCGGATGCGCTGACATAAGCGCATTTGCGCCTAAGTTTTGGATAGCAGTAATCGCTAAGTAGACAGCTTAGTCATGCTGTTTCTTTATCTTAGGATTTTTTTGATGACCCGGGCTTTGCAAGCCTCGGGTGACAAGGCTCCTTTGAGCCCGCAGGCGAGTGTGGGTGTTCAAGCCTTACAGATCACGTCTCGTCGGAACACCACCCCGTCCAGGATACGGCGTCTTCTGAGCGGGACAGCCTTCAGCCTGTTCATGGTCCCCTTCGCCGCCGCCCAGACGGCCCCCAGTCTACAGCAGGTCGCCGTCGGCCGCGTGGCCATCGACCAGACCAGTACCGGCCGCACGGTTGTGACCCAGCGTGGCGGCAACGCCATCGTCGACTGGCGCTCGTTCTCCGTGCCGACCGACTACCGGGTCGACTTCGTCCAGCCCTCTTCAACCTCGATCCTGGTGAACCGGGTTACCGGGACGTCCGCATCGGTCATCGACGGAAGTCTCACCGCGAACGGCCAGATCTGGCTGCTCAATCCCAACGGGATCCTGATCGGCCCGAACGGCCGCGTCAGCAGCGTCGGCTTTCTAGCCTCAACCCAGCAGATTCTCACCGAGGACTTCCGCACCGGTCGGTTTAGGTTTGGGCCGCGCGGAGGTCGTGACAGCGCTTCAGTCGTAAACCGCGGTCGGGTGGAAACGGCCGCCGGCGGCTACGCCGTCCTGGCGGGACAGGTCGTCGGGAACGAGGGCGCTATCAGCGCAGAACTGGGGACGGCGGTCCTGGCCGGTGGATCGGCCTTCAAGCTGAGCATCGGCGGCGACCGACTGATCGCCTTCGAGGTCACCGAACCCCTCGAGGTGCTCGCTGGCGATGGCGGTTCCATCGTGTCGAACCTGGGCCAGATCGCCGCCGCTGGCGGGCGCGTTTTGATGTCTGCGCGGTCCGCCGCCGACGCGGCCGCCAGTGTCATCAACATCGCCGGCGTCGTGGATGCCTCGTCGGCGCGCCGCGAAGGCGGTGTGATCATTCTTGACGGCGGATTGTCGGGCGCGGTGTCCGTAAGCGGTGCCCTCAAGGCTGGCGGCGACACCTCGGGCGGCCAGATCGATATATTCGCCGACGCGATCCACCTCACCGGCCGGGCCGCTCTGGACGTTTCAGGGGCCGCCGGGGGTTCGATCCGGGTCGGCGGTGACACCCAGGGCCTCAACCCGGACGCGCATCACGCCAGCGTGGTCCACATCGACCGCGAGGCAAGCCTTGTCGCCGACGGCCTGGGCGGGGGGGACGGCGGCAAGGTCGTCATCTGGTCCGACAACGAAACCGTCTTCTCGGGTCAGATCAGCGCGGCCGCTCTTGGCGTCGCCGGTAATGGCGGTTTCATCGAGACCAGCTCGAAGAAGCGGCTGTACGCCGATGGCCAGGCAGACGCCCACGCGGTCTCCGGCGCCGCCGGCGCCTGGCTGCTCGATCCGGAAGACGTGACCGTCGGCGGCACGACCAACGCGACGACCACCACGACAACGGTCACGACGGCAGGGACCTCGACGGACACCAGTACAGGCTCGACAAACGCCAGTGCGGTGAACACGGCGGCAGTGACTGCGACCAGCGCCACGACCACAGCCGGTACCAGCGGGACTTCAGGCTCCACCTCGACCACATCCAGCGGCGGCACATCTGAGCCGGCCGACGGATCCAGTCTGATCAGCGCCGCCTCGGTCAGCACCGCGCTCAGCGGCGGCACAAATGTCACCGTCCAGTCCAGCGGG
>CANJQJ010000058.1 GCA_947476425.1 Sphingomonadaceae bacterium
CCGACGCCGGGGAGAAACTGGGCGTGGTGGCGCCGTACGAAAGGCACAAGCTGTTCGAAGAGTCCTGAACGGACCGAAGAGGTGGACTGTCAACGAGGAGGAAAGTGATGCGGAATTTCATTCGCGGAATCCCCGCGCGGTTTGTTGCGTTCCTGTTTTGTCTTGCGAGCCTGCCTGCCCTCGGGCAGCAGGCGTATCCGGAAAAGCTGATTTCGATCGTGCTCGGGTACAACGCGGGCACCGGCGCGGACATCATCGCCCGCAACCTCGCCACGAAGCTCGCGGCAATCGCGGGCAAGCCGGTGATCGTCGAGAACAAACCCGGGGCGCTGACCAACATTGGCGCGGAATATGTAGCCAAGTCGAAACCGGATGGCTACACCCTGTTCTTCACCGCGGGTAATTCCACCTTCGCGGCGAACGCGCAGTTGTTCAAGACGCTTCCCTTCGATCCGGTGAAAAGTTTCATACCGGTGAATTCGATCGGTCGCGTGCCTTTCGTGCTGGTGGTTCCGGTGTCCTCGCCGGCACAGACCGTGGGCGAACTGACGAAACTGCTGAAGGACAAAAAGGAGAAGGGCTCCTACGGATCGGCGACGCCGTTCAACACCGCGATCAGCGAGTTGTACAAATCCACCGCCGGTCTGCAGACCACGCAGATCTCATACAAGGGCATCAACCAGGCGATCCCGGAACTGCTGAGCGGTGCGCTGGACTTCATGATCTCGGACGCGGGCACCGCTTCGCCGCACATGAAGGCCAACCGCGTGCGCGCCCTGGCGGTGACAACAGGACAGCGCTCGCCGTCGATGCCGGAATTGCCGACCATGGTCGAATCCGGTGTGGCGGGTTTCGACCTGAGCGCCTGGCTTGCGGTTTACGCGCCGGCACAGACGCCAAGACCGATCGTCGACAAGCTCGCCGACTGGATCAACCAGGCGATGGCGACCGATGAGATGAAGCAGGTCCTGGCGAACTTCCGTTACGACGCGATGCCGAACACCCCGGACAAGCTCGCCGTGTTCCATGCGGCCGAGATGGAACGCTGGGGAGCGCTGATGCGGGCGGCGAAGGTCGAACCGCAGTAAGCGCCAGGCATGTAACGGGTTCGATACCACACCACCCCGCCCCTGCGGGGTACCCCTCCTTCTGAGAGGAAGGGGAGTTAAAGGCTCGCAAGGTTTTATTCCCCTCCTGTGCGAAGCATAGGAGGGGTGGCAGGCGAAGCCTGACGGGGTGGTCAAATCGCTGTCGATCAAGCGTGGCGCTTTAATAATTGCACACTTTGCTATTTCCAGATCAAGCAAGGACGCTGCAAAGTGGTCAATCCGATTGCTAAAGTTAGCAATCTGTAACGCGACTATCGGAGTGGTTACGCCTGTGCTGTCAGTCACCCGACTCGAATTCCGCGTTCTTGAATTTCAGCACCTTGCAGTTCTCCTTCACCGCGCGCTGTAGCCCGTCGTCGAAGCCACCCGGCGATTCGGCCTGTATCTCGATGGCGATCTTGACCTTCACGCCGGTGCGCATCGTGAACTGCTGGACAACTTCGTCGACCAGGTCGGCAAACTGCTTCTTTGCGAGTATCGGGTCGAGCTCGATGCTGCCGTAGAACTGCTTCTTCAATGCTTGACCGGTGGCGCCTGTGCCCGACCGGTATCCGCCCTTGGACGGGTCTTCCATACGGGGCGAGTCGCCGCCATCTGTGGTCATCGTAGTGGTGGATGCGCCCCCGCCGGTGCTCGCCGCGGCTGCGCGAGATGCTTCTTCTGCAGCTCGCAGCGCCTCCATGTATGCGGCGGCTGCGAACGGCTCGATCAGCATGAGCGACGAGTCCATGATCAGCGACGTGCGCTTGCCGAAGCTGAACCCCACGTAGCGACCGTCTTCCTTACCCTGCGAAACGCCGAAGAAGTCACGGCTCTCCGCGCCTGCGGCCATCGTCAGCTGGAAGACGGTGTCGTCTTTCAGTCGCGGCAAGTAAAGCTGCTGACAGCTTTGCTGCCAGACGTTCAGGGCACCGGTTTCCTTGGTGTCGTCCTTCCAGAACCAGTCCTTCAGCACCTTGGCCAGAT
The DNA here is from genome assembly GCA_947476425.1 of Sphingomonadaceae bacterium. GTDB lineage: Bacteria > Pseudomonadota > Alphaproteobacteria > Sphingomonadales > Sphingomonadaceae > CANJQJ01. The sequence goes on from CANJQJ010000058.1 coordinate 2,076, forward strand.
GAATCGGCGCCCACTCGTTGATGAGAAGCTCGTTCTCCTTGAGCACCCGCTCGATCTCCTGCGACCAGTTCTGTGCGCCGGGGTTGACCTGGAAGTGCTCCCATCTCAGTTCGGACAAACCCTTGCCCGGTCTGGCCTCCTGCATCGGCGCCACGATCCACTTGTAGGTCTCTCGGATCATGCGGCGGACGGTCTCATCGGCCTGCTCCAGGCTGGCGCTAGCCTGTTTGGCCATCAGGTTGTCGAGGACGATGCGGTTGTCCTTGTAGTCGGCCACGATGCTGCGCCAGGCCAGAAACGAGCGAACGTGGTCCTTCAGCCGGCTCACGCTGTCGTAGTCGGCCGCCAGGAAGATCAATCGGTTTTGCTTGAATCGGGGCTGGTCGCCGCGCTTCTTGAGAATCTCGGTCGCGCGCTCGATGGCCAGGCTCTGGCCGCTCTTGCTGAATGCCGCATCGGGCGGCAGTACCACAAGGCGCAACGCCCAGTCATCGGGTACATCGCCGCTGTCCGTGAATACGTGGATACCACCGAACACACCGCTCGCGAAACCGCGCTGAACACGCTCACGGACGGTGGGGAACACGTCTTCCTTGTCCTGGAAGCGACGCTTGCGCTCTTCCATTTCGCGCCGCAGGTTGGGCCGCGTGTCGAGCCAAAAACGGTTGTTTGCGTGGTTGAGGTAGTGCAGGCGGTCACCGAGCCGCCGCAGTGCATCCTTGAACAGGCCGATCTGCTGGCCCGGCTGAACGATGCCAAGCATCACGCGTTCCAATTCCAGACCACGCACCAGCTGGTTTGTGGTGCTCGGTGCGCTCCCAAGGAAAACCGCCCGCGCCGCACGGCGACAGGCCTGCACGCTTCCGAAGCGCGTGTCCTTGTTTTCTATTTCTGTCGTCTCGGCGCGTTCGCCGTCAACGTCGCGTTCGAGAACCGGGTCCCAGCCTTGCGGCAGGTAATAAATGACCTCGTTGCGCACATCGGCGTCGTACAACGGCAGGCTGCCCGGCATGATCAATGGGTCGTTGTTACCATCCTTCCACAAGCGATGGATTACCTTGGCCATCATCTTCAGCACGCCGCGGGTGCGCTGGAAGCTGTCCAGCGTGGACCAGTCCTCGTAGAGCCGGTCGAATACCTCCGGGTGGATGGGATAGGCATGGACCAGGCGCTCGAAGTAGCGGCTCTCCTGCGTTTCCTGCGGGAAGTCGTCGCGATTGGCCATGTAGAAATCCGCGAACGTATGGCACACCGATTCCATCGCCAGCTTGTCGCTGATCGATGAGAACAGGCGCCGCCGCACGATTTCGAAGGCCTCTTCGGTCGCCACCGGTTTCCACAGCGCCTGCACGCGGCCGAAGGAATGCGCCAACGCCTCCAGCGCCTTCACGCCGCGCTGGCTGCCGGCTTCCTTGTCCGACTCGGGCAGCGATGCGAGAAGGACTGCTGTAGGTACGGCCTTCAGGGCCTCGGTCAGGGCCTGCACGAACGACAGGTTGGAATCGAAGGTGCCTCCGGTCAGGGCCTTGCCTTCCTCGAACTGGCGCACGTAGGCCACCAGCTCATCCATAAGGATCACGCACGGTGCATTCCGTGCCAGCAGGGTCTCCAGCACCGCTTTGCCGGGCGAGGTACCCGACGTATCTGCATCAGCCACCAAGGCGTAGCCTTCCGCACCGCCCAGCTGCCAGGCCAGGTCACCCCACAGCGTGCGCACCACCTGGCCATCGCGCTTGATGGGTTGGTTGGGCGACGACTTGATACCGTCAAGGACAGCGACACGGGCACCGGGCAGTTCCGTGATTTGCGCCGAATCCAGAATGGCCGCGACGCCCTGCAGGCCGATCGCCGGCACCTCGCCCTTGGCCAGGTGATAGACCGCCAGCATCGTGTGCGTCTTGCCGCCCCCGAAGGCCGTCTGCAGCTGGATGACCGGGTCGCCGCCCTTGCCCGATAGGCGCCTGACGACAGAATCGAGCAGCAGGCGCATGCCCTCGGTGATGAAGGTGCGCTGGAAGAACAATACCGGGTTTTGGTACTCGTCCGACGCAGTGCCTGCGTGCACCCGCGAAAGATCGGCGGCGAACTCGGCCTGCTGGAACGTGCCCTTGAGCACGTCCTCGTGAGGAACAGCTATTTCGCGCCAGGGTTTCAATTGCACGGATCAACCTCCTGAAATCTGCAGACGACCAGCGACGTACCGGGTCTTTCCTCCTCCGCCGGCAAAAACGGGAGGCGCATTAAAGGTCTCCGGCAACTCTTCGGCTGCACCACCGATCGCGACCGCTAATTGCGGATAGACGCCAAATAGCTCATCGGATACGTCTTCCATCCATTCCGGCTTGGGGTCAACCGGCTGACGCAGGATTCGATGGCCTTTGACTTCGATTACCCCGCTGCTCAATGCCCGCATCATCGGAAGAGATGAACTACCTCCTGTCAGGACTACGTTCAACCGAACGCCTTCCATCGCCAACCAGCGAAGCCATGTGTCATCGAGGGACTCCAGGGCTTTTCGGAAGCCGTCTTCGATTGCCTTGCCAAAACGTTTTACCGCCTCATCAGACAAAAGCTCGTCACGATTTACGCTTCCTAGCGTGCCATCCGCCAGGACGTATTCGATTTTTCCCGTCTTGAACAACGCTTCCTTCAAGCCTCGAATCCGGCGGGAAAGATCGGCCATGATCAACCGGCCGGACGTGTCCGTGGCATCGACGGATTCCTTTCGAGCTATCAATGCTCGAAGCATGCCGTCCACCTTGTCTCCGGCTTGCATCAGCCCATGAATCGATTTGGGCAACTGGAAAACCTTGGTTTGTTCTCCGTCCTTTACGGTATGGCGCGTGGAAACGAAAAGTCCAAAGTCCGTCGTACCTGCGCCCACATCGACGACCATGAATGCGTCCCGGAGGTTCTCCGTATCAGCGATCGCGCCGGCTGCGACGGCGACCGGTTCCGGCACGCCTTCGGCAACAAGGTAATCCGGACGTTTTTTCAATACGCGAACTTTCTCGACGGCTGCCTTGAGTTCAGCCACATCGATGCCGCCTGACCATCGTCCGCTAAACGTATCCGCCAGAATCTGGGCTTCAGCGAGCATCGTGCGCATCACCTTTTCGGCCCACTGCGTTTGCGCTGGATCGGGCCAGCAAGGACGGGCATAGCGTCGCCTGATATTCCTCCCCACAGGTTTGTCGTGGATCTCGTAGTCTTGGAGTGCGATCCCCGCCATGTCCGTAAGGTAAGCGAGGTAAATTCGGATGAGGTCTCCTTGAGTGAGTTTGAAGGCTGTAGGATTCAATGACTTCTGCAGCACGCAGGATTCACCATCGAGGTCGCCTTCTCGACGCAAACTTAGCCAGCCCTTGATCGAATCCAATCGCTCTCTACCCGACCCCACCAACTCCTGGCTAAGGTCCACGGCCTCGAAGCCGAAATACGCCTTGCCGTCATCCGCGATGAAAACCGATGACGGTAGCGTATAACCACTCCGTCCTGCCGCCTTACCCAATTCGAGCTCCATGTATTCGCCGGGAAACTTTGTCGCAAATGCCTTGGACATCGCCGTGCCGAAATCCAGGCACATGAGTACGTCCGGATTGTCCAGCTTTTCCTTGCGAATGGAATCGAGAACCAGATCGATGTGTGGCAATACCGGAATTTCGGGGCTGTCCGGCGCTGGAGAAGATGTTGCTTCAGGCGGTTTGACGACTTCCGCACCGGCAGGCTTAGGGTGGAGTGGGGGAGAAGTTGTTGTGTCCGAACTGTCGTCAGGCCGCCCCGTCAGCGACGAAATCGCACAACACAGCGCCTGCTGTTCAAGCGAAGAAACACTGCCTAACACTTTGTCGCGTTCAGCACGTTCTATCAGACTGGCTAGCAGGACAGCGGCTGTCTTGTAGTCCATGAGATCCCCCCGTTTGTGAGCTATTCGACAAGACCCTTCGTCACCACATCGCCAACGCTGCCATCAGCCCGATTCCTTACAACGGCGGGCTGGCGCACGATCATTCGCTGCCGTGGCGCATCGCCAACCACGTTAAAGAACTTTGCCGACATTTCGATCTCTTCGCCCGGCCGGCCGTAAAGCGCCAGGCTCCGCAAACCCGCGGCCTGCTCGATCAACACCGCGATCTGTTGGACTTGCCCCAGCATTTCCTTTGTCACCTGAACCAGATTGGGATCGGAAATATCAAGGCTCGAAATCAGGGGCTCAATCAAACTATCGCGAAGGCTGCGGGCCTGTCTTACTGCCTGCAGCGCCAGACCGATGCTTTCGTCTGCACTGCTGGCAGCGGCTTCGATCGCGGCACCGCTGGCCGAACGCACCACGCGCCTGCGACCAAGCGATAACCAGTCTCGTACCTCTTCAGGCAGTTCAGGATGCTTGGCTGCGATTTCCTTCGCGACGACGCGGGCACGCTCCGGGTAACTGCAGAGAACCTGGAGTTGATCCAGGAGCCCTTGATCACATTGCCCTTGTCGTCCCAGGAGGATCAGGGCTTCGGTCACATCCGCAATGAGGCGAGCAATCGGCTTCTGCAGATCGTCTGGCCAAGTGCTACCACCGCAGAGCCTTCGACAATACTCGACGACCCCATACATCTCTGGATCCGCCGCCACGGACATTCTTGTGCGTACGATCTCGTGCAGCATCAGCATCGCTTCGGCGGAAAGGTCAACCTGTACCGGCTTTTCTTGAGGCTTCCCTACTGCACCTAACGGGGCAGAAATCAAGGCGTGGAACGCCTTGCCCAGCCCTTCACCTGCTTCCAGGTCACTGTCTTGCAGGGCGCTACGGAGCGCCGCCAATGTGCGGGTAAGCCGCCGTGCCACCGTTTCGCCCGGCGCTTCGGTGGTTGGTCGAAGCTTCTCGAAGCCACCGACGAGCAACCGAAACGCCTCCGCGAGGTTGGTTGACCGGGCCAGAAGCGCACTGACCAATTCGGCTCTCGCTTTTTCCCCTGCTTCTTCCTCGGCTACGGAGCGAGCCAGGTAGCCTGGTAGCCACTCCGCTTGCCCCTGCGAGCAGGCACGCGCCAGGTTCAACCGATCATCGGCGTCCGCGAGCAATCGCATTGGCGGTAACTCGGTGGCGAATACAGGGGCGAGGTGTGACTTGATCTCGACCGCCCAACGCTTCACAACCTGCCCGAGTCGAATACTTTCTGCCAAACCGAGCATTCGATGGACAGGGTCCGTTGCGTGAACCTGCGCGAGCACATGTAAGCGTCCGCGAGAGATAGCCGGGTCATCGGCCAGCCTCGGCAGAATTTTTGCGTTTATCAGCGCGGTAAGCGCCAAGCGTCGATCCTCCGGAGAGGTTGCGTCGCCTGCAAACAAGGCCAGTGCCTCTTCAGGCTGCAGCCTAGTTGATTCCGAGCGCGTAGGTTTAGGTGAGATCATGCGTCAGATCCGTTATCAAATATCGAGGCGTGCCTGCGAGCCAAGCACACCAGCTTCCCCGGCGGCTTGTTCAATGCTGCCCCAGGCGGTGACGAGTTCGTTGTAGGCACGTGCGTCGTCGGACCAGCCCTTACGCTCGCACAGCGTGTAGAGCCGGTAGGCCAGTGCGCGGATAGGTTCCGCGCGGGTCGGCATGCGGGCCAGCAACGCGCCTGCAGCGGACTCGCCGTCTTGATTGAGCGCTCGGATAAGGTGGTGCAGGGCCTCCCATACGGGCAGCCTCGTGTCTGATTCTGGTGACCAGTCACGAGGCAGTTCGGCCCAGCGCAGAAGCCGCAAATCGCCCTTACCTGACTCCACTACCCCCGTTGCCTGAAGGCCGGAGACGCTGGTTCCCTTTGCGCGCGCCAGAACGTCAGCTTCACCGAACTTGCCAGTGGTCCAGTTCTGCTGCTCAAACCAATGCAGGCAAAATTGCGTGTCATGGTCAAAATCATCCTCAGCCAGAAAGCGGTTGATTAACTGCAGCGCCGACTTAACTCGCATCGGTGTGCCGTCGGCTTCTAGCACCCCAGCGTACTTGCTGAAGATCGCCATGCCAGGGCCAATGATGGCCTGCGATAAATCCACCGGCGCTACAGGTGAATTCACGCCACCGCGAGTCATCTCATATAGCGCCTCTGGCAGTACGGCATTGAGTTCACGGATGAACTCGCGGCGGGAGACGGTAGCAGCGTCGGTGTGACGCTGGCGGCAGACGAGCACGATGCTAGACGCGAGCGCGTTTGAGCCTGAACCGATCATACGGCTGCCCCGCTCCGTGCGCATCGGCCAGGTACCCGTCAGCGCGAAACCAGCCTTGAGTACGGCTTCAAGAAAAGTCTCCCAGCCTGTGCTCGATGTTCCCTCGTGGTCTTTGGTTTCCGACTGCTTGAACGCGTAGTAGATGGTGACTGGAAACGCCGGATGAGCCTGCTGCGCCAAGTTGTGAAGCGCTACCGTCATCCCGTCGAGAAAGAACTTTTCAGCCTGCTCCTTGCCGCCGTGGCGGTATGGCGTAGCCACGAGTTCCTCGGCCTTAGGAACGGCGACTGTGGCGAACAGGCCCGGATAAATGGGCTTCAGCGAACGACGCAGCCAGACGTAGAAAAAATCTGAAAGATCGGCGTAGCCGATGTTGTCGTAATACGGTGGATCAGTTGAGATTAGCTTGCAGTTACTAATAGTTTGGGTTTGTGCATCCGCCTGGAAAGCGTACGCTTTTGAATTAGGAAGCACACCTCCTAGGCTATCTGCCACGATTTCGATAGATTTTTTGAACGTCCCACCAATGTCACCCAGCGGATTCTGCTCTGCGAAGTCCCAAACCATTGGGATGGCTTGGCGCGCGAACAACCCTTTCGGGCGATCCTCGCGCGAATACCAGACGGTGAGACTGCTGCTGTACTCGGAGGTCTTACTAACGCCGAAAGCCAAGTAGAGGCCTACAGCTTCTGCGTATGCGGCAGCGCCAATGCCTCCCTCGTCGAGTCCGCGGTCGTCGTCGGGGAGGTCCGCGGACAGAGCGTCAGCCTTGATTTTGGCGATGGCCTCGCTTACCAGGTCGGAGAACGTGGTTAGCGCAACTAGTTGGCGCGAGGTAAAGAGATCGCTAAATTTTGTCAGGCCATAAAGCGGTGTGAACATGGATCGCTTATCTGGAGGGATATCTGTTTCTGGCTTCCAGCCAGGTGTCACTGATTTGGCGAGCGATTCATGCTCATCCGTGGGAGGCAGGTAGGTGCGACCGCGAGATCCCTCGACAACGATTGCCATCAACCGTGCACCCATGCGTCCAGCGAGCCCTTCACTCTTTATGTACTTCGGTTCGATGGGGGCATCCGAAATTAAGCACTTGAAGTTGGCTCCCCGCGATAGTTTGGTCCCGCTCGCTGCCGCGTCGTCGGGTTCCCCAACCTGCACGGTGAATTTGAAGCCAGTGCCTTCCAAAACTGGCTTCACATAAACCTGCTTGCCTTCTTTGCTCGAAAGAATGAATGTAGAGATCAACGGCACCTCAACATGGCTGAACGCCGGATTTGGGCTCTTTACTGTTCGTGCCCAAAGCCATGCGATGACGGCGAGTGACTGCCCGACCAGCGGCTTCAAGTCTGGCCGCTCAGCGGTCATCTCAGCGGTAATGGTGATCTTCGGGTAAAGGTGTCCGATGCGATTCTCGGCCTCAGCGCGGATCCAAGCCCCGTAGCGACGTACGTCTTCAGCCAACCCTTTCGTACCGCTCCAGTCTTCATGCAGACCCGCCTGGCGGGCGCCCTCGGTGCGCGGTCTCACCGGCGCGTGACCGGCAAAGCGCGAAGGGATTTCGATCATTGCCTTGTTGATGATGACAGCCACGGGATTAAGGTCGGTGGCATAGCTCTCCAGGCCTAGACGCTGCGCTTCCACTGGAAGCGCGCCACTGCCCGCAAAGGGGTCGTGAAAGCACGGTAGCTTGTCGGGGTTGAACAGATCGGCCGCCTTCGGGTGGTTCTTGTTAAGTTCGCAGGTCTCGCGCCACGATCGGCGGATCTCGGCACGGGCGCGCTCCAGCACCTCTTCATTGTTGGTGCTTTCCCACTTCACAAGATCTTCGACTATCTTGAACAGTCGTTCGCGTTCCAGCGTTGCCTTTTCCTTGTTCACACCATAGCGAAACCCACCACCCTGCTGATAGCCGGGGTCGTTGACCATCTGCGCAAATATGACCGCCCGCGCCGCAGCAAGCGGACGCTGTGCCCACCACTTGTGAATGGCGGATGGATTGCCCTTATAAATGTAGTTCTCGCGAGTGGCGGCAACATTGATTGCATCGAGCGGGAGCGCGACCTCGATGAGTTTCCTGGGCGTCTTGATGGCGGTCATTTTTGTCCTTATTGCCAATGCACGGGGCGCTGGAGCACAAAGCCGCTGGGCTTGACGAGTCGATCAGGCAACTGGCTGGCACGCAGCTTGTCTTCGCCGATGTTGAGGTAGCCGTTCGCATGACGCTTGAGTTCACTGGATTGCCGGCCCGGCGGGAAGGCGACGATGACGCGCTTGTCGGGAAAGCGCTCCCGCACGCGCCGGATCGGCGTGGTCAGGTCGCTGTCACCCGAGATGATCAAGGCAACGTCGAACGTGTCGTCGAAAGCATCGCTCAGTAACTGGATGGCGATGTTCACATCAGTCATCTTTTCCTCGTAGTCCGGCCAGGTCGTCCCGCAGTTCCAGCATTTCCGGTTCTTTTGAAGATAGTGCCCGAACTGGCACTGAATGCTCCGGAGCCCCAGCGCTTCGATGTAATCAATCTGCCGCTTCTGGTCGGCCGCATTGCGGCCGTTGTCACGAATGCGGGCGGTGAAATAGTGCGTCGCCGAGAGTTCCTGCCCCGGCTTGAGCAGGCTTTGCGCAAGTGCCGCCACGTCAAGCCAGTAATAGCGCTTGAAGTGGCCGTGCTTCATCCCGAAGTACAGGTTGAATCCATCCACATAGGCCACGACGCGCGCCATCACGAGCCCCACGGACAATGCACAAGGCGCTTGACGGCGGCGCTCGACATGAGGAGAATCCGAGCCCTAACCCCGCCAGCGATAGCATCGTTGGCCCGACGCCCCGAAAGGGGCGTCTCTTTTTGTAGTGGCGCAATAGTCGTCACACGGCCCTTCGCAAAATGCTCAAGCGGTCCAACGCCTCCCCTCCGGAGGCGTTTCTCCTTGTTTGGCCGTGCCCTCATCAAATCGATTCCCCCACTGCAACGGCGCGAGCGAGCAGCTGCTCGAGATCGAGATTGATGCTGGTGACGGCCCAGTCCGGCTCCTGGTTGAAGGGCTGCCGCACATAGAACGGCCCTTCGTGCTGTTCACCGTCCACCATTACGATGGCCAGGATGAACTTGTCTGTCTGATTGAGTCCGTAAAGGATTTCGTTGCGCGTAACCGTAATCGTGGTCTGGCCCTTGGCACGGCCCTTGACCTCGATGTGGCGCGAGGGTGGCAGGCGGCCGTCGCGTGCCTTGGGCAGGCTGGTGACGTCCCAGCCGCATTTGTCCGCCGACACATCGATGACATCGTGCCCCAGCGCGCGCTCGGCGTTCATCACGGCACGCATGGCTATCTGCTCGACGCGTGCCAGCGAGGCGGCGTCTGCTGTCCATCCCGGCAGGTCCCTGCGTTGCAGTAGCAGGCCGGCAGGAATGACCAGCGACCCGCCCAGTATCACAGGCGTGGCGGAGATGACGTGGCGCATGGCGAGCAGTTCTTTTTCGCGCGACTCGCGCCGGGCTGTCAGGTCATCGATGGTGCGGCGAACGTTCTCCAGCGTCAGGCGCACGTCTTTGCCTGCGGCAATGTCGTCCTGCAGCTTGATGTAGCGGTCGGACCAGAAACTGATTTCCCTGACCAGGCGCTCGTGCACCGCGGCGAGCGTCTTGTCGACGCTTTTCTCGCGGCGGGCGCGGACTTCGTCGAAGTGCTCGGGCACGAGGTGAGTGGAGGCGTGGGCCAGCGCCACCTGGTCGAGGTCCCTGGCGATCCAGGGAGCGCTAAGCACATCCTCGACAAGCGCCAGATCGGCCAGGGCTAAAGGCTCCAGATCGAGGTGAGGCGCCCAGCCGGCGTTGATGGCGTTGCCCTTCGGATCGATCTCGACGAACTGCATGCGGCGTGAAACCACGTGCGTCGGGTCGGCGCCTTCCTTGACCGAATGGTCGATGATGAACATCACCTTCGCAGTCAGGCCCATGTCGCTCGGGTCCACCAGCACGGCGCCTTGCTTGAGCTTGTTGCGATGGGCCTCCAATACCAGATCGGTGACGGACTGCATCAACGGGTGCGCGGGGTGCAGCAGGCTGGCCATCGGTGCTCCCACCCGGTCAAGCACGCGGACATACTGCTTCTCGAAGCACACGCGCTCGTAGCGGCGCAGCACGGTGTTGGCATTGCGCCTGTCACGCCCGGTGATCTGGCGGTCGCGTTCGCGGATGATGGCCGGGACGTTCGTAATTTCATAGCGGCCCAGCTCTCGCGTGCGCAGTTCGCCTCCCATCTGCTGGAACGCCTGGGTGAAGAACGAGCGGATGAAGAAGGGCTGCAGCTTGCGGGCTTCGGCTTTCTCCATTTCCTCCTTGACGGAGAAGAGACGCTTTTCGTCCATCACCTCTTCGCATAATGCATTGCGCTTGATGATGTCTTCGAGGTGATGGGTGTCCAGGGCTCCTTCGATCCTGCGAAGCAGGCTGGCTTGGACCTCGGGATCGGCGCCGAAGCGGATGGCTTCGATCAGCAGGTCCTTGAGGCTGCGGTCTTCGAATACCTCGCCCAG
>CANJQJ010000059.1 GCA_947476425.1 Sphingomonadaceae bacterium
ATATCATCGCCGTTGGTGGGGGTCGCTTGTGGCATTTTGTGCCTCGCTGTGGGGCTGGTCTAGACACCCAACTTCCTACATCAAGTCAGTGCTTTAAGCCACTCCCGCCAACCCTTCAGCAAGGCCTCGGTGAATAATCCGGGCTAGAGAAGAAGCTAGCCCGCGATCTTCTCGAGCAAAGGGATATGATACAGATGACAGCGCAAAGTCGTGGCCGGGGCAGTGCCCTCTCCGCGCTCCTCCTGCTTGGCATGATCCAGGCTCCGCTTGCCGCCGCTGCAACCCCGAAGCATGCCGCCGCCGCCGTGGCGGATCCGCTTGCCGGTCTTTCGCTCGACGTTCCCGCGACGAAATTCGTGCTCAAGAACGGCCTGACGCTGATCGTCCACGAGGATCATTCGGCACCGCTGGTTGCCGTAAACATCTGGTATCATGTCGGATCCAAGAACGAGCCGCGGGGCAAGACCGGCTTCGCGCACCTGTTCGAGCACCTGATGTTCAACGGCTCCGAGAATTTCAACGACGATTTCTTCAAGGCGACCCAGAAGATCGGCGCCACCCAGCAGAACGGCACGACCTCCGACGATCGCACCAACTATTTCCAGACCGTGCCGAAGGGCGCGCTCGATACGATGCTGTGGCTTGAGAGCGACCGGATGGGCCACTTGCTTGGCGCGGTCGACCAGGCCAAGCTCGACGAACAGCGCAAGGTCGTCGAAAACGAGAAGCGACAGGGCGACAACCGGCCCTATGCCAAGGCGTGGGACCTGATCACGCGCGCGACGATGCCCGTAGGCCACCCCTATGATCACAGCACGATTGGATCGATGGAGGATCTCGAGGCGGCGAAGGTCGATGACGTCAAGGAATGGTTCCGCACCTATTATGGACCGTCAAACGCGGTGTTGGTGCTTGCCGGCGATATCACGCCAGCCGAAGCGAGGGCCAAGGTCGAGAAATATTTCGGCGATATCCCGCCCGGCACGCCCGTTGCCCATCCCGAAAGCTGGGTGGTCAAGCGGACCGGAACGGTGCGCGAACTCGCCTATGACCGGGTTGCGCAGCCGAGGCTCTTTCGTGTGTGGAACGTGTCGGACTATGCTTCGGCCGATACCGATTATCTCCAGTTCCTTGGCGAACTCCTTGCAGGCGACAAGAACAGCCGGCTCTACAAGCGGCTCGTGATCGATGACCAGCTGGCGACTGCGGTCGAGGCCGGGGTGGATAATCGCGAGATTGGCGGCCAGTTCATGATCACCGTCAGCGTCAAGCCCGACGGGGATATCGCGCGCGTCGAGAAGATCGTCGACGAGGAACTGAAGCGCGCCATCGCCGGGGGGCCGACGCCGACAGAATTGGCGCGGATCCGGACTACCTGGGTCGCAAGCTTTGCGCGCTCGCTCGAAAGCATCTCCAGCAAGGCCAGCACTCTTGCCGAGAGCGAGACCTATCTCGGCAGCCCCGACGCGTGGAAGGCGAGCTTTGCGCGCTTCCGTGCAGCGACCCCCGCCGATCTGCAGCGGGTTGGGCGGACATGGCTCAGCGACGGCGATTATGTATTGCGGATCATGCCCTATGGCGATCTCGCCGCAAGCGGGGCAGGGGTCGATCGCAAGGCGGTCCCGGCGCCCGGAGCGGCGGTACCTGCGAGCTTCCCGCCCATCGAGCGCGCGACGCTCGCCAACGGCTTGAAGCTCGTCGTGGCAAGGCGGCCAGGCATTCCGCTCGTCAACCTCACGATGCTGGTCGACAGCGGAACGCCCACGGATTTTGCGAGCATCGCGCCCGGCACGGGTTCGCTCACGATGAACCTGCTTGACGAAGGCACGAAGACGCGCACCGGCGAACAGCTTGTCGAGGCGCTCGGCGCGCTGGGCGCGACGCTCGGCACTGGTGGCGGCGGAGAGACCAGCTCGGTCTCGCTCTCGGCGCTCAAGCCCGCGCTGCGACAGTCGCTCGCGCTCTATGCCGACGTCGTGATGAACCCCGCTTTCGCCCAGAAGGATGTCGATCGCCTCAAGGCGCAGACGATCGCCGGCATAGCTGCGCAGAAACAGGATCCCGGTGCCGCTGCCGGCCGGGTGCTTCCCAAGCTGGTCTTCGGTGCGGACAGCGCCTACGGCCGGATCGCCACGCCAGCGTCGATTCAGTCGATCGGCCGGACTGAGGTCTCGGCCTTCCATGATCGCTGGTTCCACCCCAATAACGCAACCTTGATCGTGGCAGGGGACACCAGCCTCGCCGAGATCCGCCCGTTGGTCGAGGCCGCGTTCGCCGGCTGGAAGCCTGCGCCAGTGCCGGAAATCATCGCGCCGCGGGTGGCCTTGGCCGACAAGCCGGTCATCTACCTCGTCGACAAGCCCGGCGCGCCGCAGAGCGTGATCCAGGCCGCGCTGATCGCGCCGCCCCGAAGCGAAGGCGACGAGATCGCGCGCGATGCGCTCAATACCGCCTTCGGCGGCTCGTTCACGTCGCGGCTCAACATGAAGCTGCGCGAGGAAAAGGGTTGGGCCTATGGCGCGCACAGCCGCATCGGCGGCGGTCGCGGATCGCGAATGTTCACTGCGGGCGCTTCGGTCCAGTCCGACAAGACCGCTGAATCGATGACCGAGATGGCGGCCTTGCTGAGTGGTGTCGTTGCAGATCGGAAGATCGAGGCGAAGGAGCTAGCCGATGCCAAGGACAATATGAGCCTCGGCCTGTCGAGCGACTGGTCGACGAGCGACGGTATTGCGAGCTACCTCGTCGATCAAAGCACCAATCGCCTGCCCGACGATTATTACGCGCGCTATCCCGAGGCGATTACCGCCGAAACGCTGGACGCCGTGAATGCGGCCGGCGGCGCGTTGGTCGCCAATCGCGCGATTACCTGGGTGGTGGTCGGCGATCGCGCCAAGATCGAAGACAAGATCCGTGCTCTCAACCTCGGCGAACTGCGAGTCATCGATGCGGATGGCAATCCGGTCAGGTAGGTTGGAAGCGATACCCGGAAAGCAAAAACGCCGGACCTGGGGGCCCGGCGTTCCGCTATTCATGGTCGGGGCGACAGGATTCGAACCTGCGACCCTTAGACCCCCAGTCTAATGCGCTACCAGGCTGCGCCACGCCCCGACAAGGCGCGCGCTTTAGGCATGTCCGGCCTCACTTGCAAGCATGATGCGACCGGCCCCGTCCAGATTCCGGGCGACCGACCGTTTCGCCGAAGTCATGTCCATCTTGTTGTCTTCGCCTTGAGGTTGCGTCCCATGGCCCGGTCGTGATATGCGCCCGGCTCCTTCAAATGGGTCGCCACCGTACCCGTCCATGAAGAAAGCAAGAGGCTTTCGATGTTCTCATCCCCCGCATTCGCTCAAGCCGCTGGCGGCGCCGCTCCGGCAGCCGGTGGCGCAGGTTTTCTTGTCCAGATGATGCCTTTGCTGCTCATCTTCGTGGTTTTCTACTTCCTGCTCATCCGTCCGCAGCAGAAGCGGGCGAAGGAACAGCGCGCGCTGATCGATGCCGTAAAGAAGGGCGACGAGGTCATCACCGCCGGTGGCGTGATGGGCAAGGTCACCCGCGTCGACGATAATGAGGTCGAGGTCGAGATCGCTGCCAATGTCCGCATTCGCGTGGTCAAGATGACTCTTACCGACGTCCGGCCGGCCGGCGGCTCCAAGCCAGCCAACGACTGATCGCCGTCATGCTCGATTTCCCGCGCTGGAAGATCTGGTCGATCTCGTTGCTGCTGCTCGTCGCAGTGGCCTTCGCGATCCCGAGCTTGGTGCCTGATGCGATCCTGTCGCGTTTCGTCAATCCTGACAGTCTAGCCCGAATCAATCTCGGGCTCGATCTGTCTGGCGGCAGCCACCTGCTGCTCGAAGCCGATACCAAGGACGTCGCCAGGACGCGTCTCGCGCAGATGGAGGAAACTGTCCGCACCGAGATGCGGCGGACCGATCCACCGATCGATATTGGCGATATTTCCACGTCCGAAGGCCGCGTCGCCTTCATGGTGCGGAATATCTCGCAGCTCGACGCCGCAGTCGATCGTGTCCGCCAGCTGACCCGTGGTGTCGGTATCGGCGGACAGCGTGACTGGAACGTCGCAGTAGTCGATTCAGCGCGAATCGTGCTGACGCCGACCGATGCGGGAATTGCCGCCGCCACCAACAGCGCGATGGAAGTCGCCACCGAAGTGGTGCGCAAGCGAATCGATGAACTGGGAACCAAGGAACCCACCATCATTCGCGAGGGCAGCGAACGCATCGTCGTCCAGGTTCCCGGCCTGCAAAATCCCGAACAGCTCAAGGCCTTGCTCGGCAAGACCGCCAAGCTCGAATTCAAGCTCGTCGACCTCGCCGCCGATCCAGCGCAGGTCGCTGCCGGCCATGCCCCCCCGGGTAGCGAGATCCTGCAATATGCCGATGCCAAGGACGGCCGGCTGATCGCGGTAAAACGCCGCGTGATGGTCTCGGGCGATCAGCTGATCGACGCCCAGCAAGGCTTCAACCAGACCGACAATTCGGCGATCGTCAACATCCGGTTCGATAGCCAGGGCGGGCGCAAGTTCGCTCGCGTCACGCAGGATAATGTCGGCAAGCCCTTTGCGATCATCCTCGATGGCAAGGTCATGTCGGCGCCGCGCATCAACGAGCCGATTTTGGGCGGATCCGCCCAGATCTCCGGCAACTTCACGACCGAAAGCGCCAATCAACTCGCCATCGCGCTGCGTTCGGGCAAGCTGCCCGTCGCGCTCAAGGTGATCGAGGAACGCACCGTCGGTCCGCAGCTTGGCGCCGATTCGATCCGCGCCGGCATCATCGCCTCGGTGATCGCATCGGTTGCGGTCGTGGTCTTCATGCTGGTCACCTATGGCCGCTTCGGCGTCTATGCGAACCTTGCGGTCGTCATAAATACCTTCGTGATCCTCGGCGTGATGGCTCTGCTCAACGCAACCCTTACGTTGCCGGGCATCGCCGGCTTCGTTCTCACGATCGGTACCGCGGTCGATGCCAATGTGCTGATCAACGAACGTATCCGCGAGGAAAGGCGGCGCGGGCGCAATGTCGCCCAGTCGATCGAGCTCGGCTACAAGGAAGCCAGCCGCACGATCTTCGAGGCGAACGTCACCCATGCGATCGCTGCGGTGATCATGCTCCTGCTGGGTTCGGGTCCGGTCAAGGGCTTCGCGGTCGTGCTGCTGATCGGCATCGCCACTTCGGTGTTCACAGCGGTCACCTTCACCCGCATGCTTGTCGCAATCTGGGTGCGCCGCAATCGCCCCACCGACATCCACATCTGATCGGGCCTTCATCATGCGTCTGCTGAAACTCGTTCCGGACAACACCAATATCGGCTTCGTCAGCGTGCGCCGCTGGGCATTCGGGCTGACTGCCCTGCTCACGGTCCTCTCGATCGCGGCAGTCGGCTTTCGCGGCCTCAACTTGGGCGTCGATTTCGTCGGTGGCCTGATGATCGAGGCGAAATTCGCCTCCGCGCCGCCGCTCGACAAGGTGCGGCGCGATATTGATCGGCTTGGGCTTGGCGAAGTCTCGCTCCAGCAGTTCGGCGGCCCCAACAGCGTATCCATTCGCTTGCCCCCGCCGAAAAGCACTGACGAAGGTGCGACGAACCAGGTCGTCAAGCAGGTCAAGACCGCGCTGCTCAAGGATTTCCCCGGCGTCGATTTTCCGCGCTACGACACCGTATCGGGCAAGGTCTCGGGTGAGTTGATCCAGAACGGCATCCTCGCCGTGCTGCTCGCGGTGTTCGGGATCGCGGTGTTCGGCTGGATCCGCTTCGAATGGCAGTTCGGCGTCTGCACCTTCGTCGCAATCGCGCACGACGTGCTGATGACGCTTGGCTTCTTCGCGATCACCCAGCTCGAATTCGATCTCAACATCGTCGCCGCGGTGCTGACGATCGTCGGCTATTCGATCAACGACAAGATCGTGATCGACGATCGCATTCGTGAGAATATGCGTAAATATCGCAAGATGGAGATGCCCGCGCTGATCGATCTGTCGGTCAACGAGACGCTGCCGCGAACCGTGATGACCTCACTGACGATCCTCCTCGCGCTTGGCGCGCTGCTGCTCTTCGGCGGCCACGTCCTTCGCGGTTTCACCGCTGCGATGATGCTCGGCGTCATCGTCGGTACCTACAGCTCGATCTACGTTTCCTCGTCGCTCCTGATCACGCTCGGCCTCAAGCCGCAGCCCCTCGATCCCAAGCTCGGCGGCATGGGCGGCGCCGAGCGGGTCAGCTAGCCGGTCGGATGCCGCGTATCGATCGCGAGCAACCGGGGGCGGGGCCGCTCGTCCAGGCGTTTTCGGGATCTGGCTTCCGGGTCGATGGCATCGTCTATTCGGGTGGCGTTAAACTCACGCCGCGCGAAGCCATCGCCTGGGATGCGCCGCCGATCGATGAACTCACCCAGCAAGCGATTGCCGATCTGCTCGATCTCGCACCGTCCCCGGAATTCCTCCTGCTCGGCACGGGCGCGACGCTTCGACGGCCGGCACGCAGCTTCATCGATGCGGTCGAGGCGCGGGGATTCGGGATCGAGATCATGGACAGCCGTGCTGCCGCGCGGGCATGGGGCGTGCTTCGCGCTGAAGACCGCTGGATCGCCGCCGCGCTGTTACCGCTCGACCAGGGCTGAAAGATGCGCCCGGAGCGCCTCGCTGTTGACGCTCCATGCGAAGCGTTCGGCTGTTGCCCGGGTTTCCTTGCGGTCCGGCGGATTGGCGAGCAATTCGCGCACGGCTGATGCGATCGCCTGCGGGGTCCGCTCGGCGATCCGTCCCGCCGCAGCGCGATCGACCAGTTCGCGGGAGCCGCCGACATCGGGCAACACCACCGGCGTCCCGCACGCGAGCGACTCGACCCATACATTGGCAAGCCCTTCGGAGGACGACGGCAACACCATGACATCGGCGGCTGCGAAATACGCCGGTAGCTCTGCATGCGGGCGCGCACCGAGCAGCGTCACGCGATCGCCGAGCCCCGCCGCTTTGATATGGGCTTCCAGTGCCCCGCGCGCCGGGCCGTCGCCGATGATCAGCAGCCGGGCGCCGGGAATTTCGCGCAAGGCTTCGATTGCGAGATGCTGGCCCTTCCGCTCGATCAGATAGCCTACCGTGAGCAGCAGGGGGGCTTCTCCGCGCGAACGTTCCACCGGAACGAAGCGATCGAGGTCAACCCCGGTATAATGTACCCGGATACGGTCTTCGGGCAGGCCAAGCGCGATCATGTCGCGGCGGAGCGCTGCGCTGACCGCGAGTATACCGTCAGCCTGCAGCCCCGCGTCGCGGATCTGGCGCAGGCCGAAGCTGGTCGAGGACCAATGGTGGATATCGCTGCCGCGTGCCTTGATCGATACCGGGACCCCGAGCGCACGGCCAAGCGCGATCGCCGCCGGGCCGTCGGGCCAGAAGAACTCGGCATCGATCACGTCGAACGGGAATCGCTCGCGAATCTTGCGCAGGAACGGAAGCAGCGCGCGCGCCATCAGCGCCGGAGCGAAGCGCGCGCCGGGGCCGGGCAGGTGGAAGAAGCGCGGGCGGTGGACGTCCAGCCCGTTCCACTGCTCCTGCCGGGGCAGCGACGCACGATCGCGATATTGCGGATGGCGATCGAACGGCCAGGGCGGAATGCCAAGCGGCGCGACGACTTCGAGCTCGACATCGTCGAACGTGGCCAGCCCTTGAGTCTGGCGTTCGACGAACACACCGAAATTGGGCCGCCGGGCATCGGGGAACAAGGTCGAAAGCGTCAATACGCGCAGCATCTGGCGGCCCTTATCCCGATCGGGGTTGATACTGGAGCGAAAGTGTCGATGGCCTCAGAATTCGGTCCAGTCGTCATCGGGCTGCACCGCGAGGGCGAGATTGCCGGCAACAGCTGGCATTGTGCGCGAGGAAACCGCCGGACGTGCCTGCCGAACAGGCGCAACCGGGGCCGACCGTTGGGATGCGCGCTCGACCGGTGACGGCGCATCGCTTGCGCCCTGGAAGCCGACCACGAGCTGGTTGAGCTGCTGCGCCTGTTCCGCGAGATGGCGGCAGGCGGCATTGGATTCCTCGACCATCGCTGCGTTTTGCTGGGTCGATTTGCCCATGTCGTTGATCGTGCCGTTGATCTGCTGGAGACCATTGGCCTGGTCTTCCGCCGCGGCCGCAATTTGATGGATCAGTTCGGCGACTTCGGTGATCCGGCTGGCGATCCGCTCGAGTGACTCGCCACTCTGCGCGACCAGCTTGACGCCGCTTTCCACCTGGCGGGAGCTGGTGTTGATCAGCTGCTTGATATCCTTGGCTGCCTCGGCAGAACGCTGCGCGAGTGCGCGAACTTCATTGGCGACGACAGCGAAGCCCTTGCCGGCATCCCCCGCGCGGGCGGCTTCAACACCCGCATTGAGCGCGAGAAGGTTGGTCTGGAATGCGATTGCATCGATCACGCTGATGATCTGGCTGATTTCCTGCGAGCTCTTCTCGATGCCGCCCATCGCCGAGACGGTGTCGCGGACGATCGTCCCGCCCGACTTCGCATCGGCTTGCGCGGCCGAAACCGTCTGGCTCACATGCGCAGCACTGGTCGCGGTATCGCGCACCGATCCGGTAAGATTTTCCATGACGAGCACGGTTTGTTCGAGCGAGGCAGCCTGGAGTTCGGTGCGGCGTGCAAGTTCGTCGGATGCCTGCGCGATCTGGCGCGATCCGGTCTGTATGCCCTGGACGGTATGAACGACTGCGTTTTCGAGGCCTTGCTTGTCCTGTCCCGCCTTGCGCAGCTCGACCATTGCCTGCGCCATCGTGCCGAGTTCGTCGCTGCGATCGGTAAAGCCGATCTCTTCGCGATAATTGCCGCGAGCAAGCGAGCGCGCCGTGCCGCTCAGTGCGATCAGCGGGCGGACGAGGTGCTTGCGCACTGCCGTCGAAAGGCCGGCGAGAACCAGCAGGCAAAGCAATGCCGACGAGGCCACCGAGATCTCGTTGAACAGCGACGTGCGATGCTCCTGGCGGAGGCTGTTGCTGTTATATTGGCCGATCATGTCGCTGGCGTTGCCCATCGCGACTTCGAGCGTCTTGAAGCGCTTGTCGAACACCGGATAATAAGCGACCGCCGTGGCTGGATCCTTCTCGATCCGGGCAACCATGACATCCGCCGATTCGAGATAGGCGTCCATCGGTTGCTTCAGCGTATCGAGCGTGGCGCGGACTTCGGGGGCATGGGCGAGGGCATCGGCTTCGCTAACCTGCTTGCGGAAATTGGCGATATGATCGCGAAGGTCCTTGCGGGTATCAGCAAGAGAGATGCCGAAGGTCGGGTTGGCTGAAAGAAATGCCGCAGTGATATCCCCGCGGATCGCATCGTGCATCATGTCCGCTTCCATGTGGCGCTGGACGAGCTTGCCGACCGATTCGATCTCGGAGAGCGCGGATTCGCTTTGCGACGCCGCCCAAAATCCCATGCCGCCGCAAAAGAGCACCAGCGCCATGATTACGGCGCTAGCCAGGGTTGCCATTCTGCTGATCGATTGCGCCATGATTTTTTCACTCCAAGCCTGGCGGCGAACCTAGCGGTTAACCGTAAACAATCCGTATTTTATGGCGCGCGGTGCAATCAGAATTCAGCCCAATCGTCGGCGTCATCTACCAGTGCAAGATTGCCATGGCTTCTGGGTGCCGCGCGCGGCCTTGCCTTGGCGCGCAGTCGCGGGGCTTGGCTGCGCGCGACAGGTCGTGCGGCAGCGGGGCTTGACGCTGCGGACCCGCCGATGAGGTCGTTCAGCTGGTTCGCCTGGTCGGCAAGGCTATGTGCGGCTGCGGTGGCCTGCTCGACCATCGCAGCATTTTGCGAAGTCGATTTGCCCATGTCGCCGATCGTCGCATTCACCTGCTGGATGCCCGTCGCCTGTGCGTCGGCTGCATTGGCGATCTGGGTGATCAGCGCCGAGACATTGTTGATCCGCGCGACGATCGACTGAAGCGATTCGCCGGATTGATTGACGAGCTTCACCCCGCTTTCGACCTGCTTCGAGCTGGTGGTGATCAGCGTCTTGATGTCGCGCGCGGCATCGGCCGATCGCTGTGCTAGCGCTCGCACCTCGTTGGCGACGACCGCAAAACCCTTGCCTGCATCGCCCGCGCGCGCTGCTTCGACGCCTGCGTTAAGCGCGAGTAGGTTGGTCTGGAAGGAGATGCCGTCGATCAGGTTGATGATCTGGCTGATTTCCTGTGACGATCGTTCGATCAATCCCATCGCGTCGACTGCATCGCGCACGATGCGTCCGCCATGATCGGCATCGCCCTGCGCCTCCTTGACGGATCCGGCGACCGTTGCCGCGCCCACCGCGGTCTCGCGGACCGAGCTTGCAAGATTTTCCATCACCATCACGGTCTGGTCGAGCGATGCGGCCTGCAATTCGGTGCGACGCGAGAGGTCGTCCGATGCAGCGCAGATTTCCGCCGAGCCTGTCCGGATATTCTCGCAGGCCATCGAAACGGCCTGCTCGAGACGGGCCTTCTCCTGCCCGGCGCATCGCAACACGTCGAGCGCGCGTGCCATTTCGCCGATCTCGTCATCACGTTCGGCGCCGAGCACATCGACGTCGAGCCTGCCGTCCGCCATCGCGTGCATCGTCGTCGCGGTACGTTCGATCGGCGCGATGATCATGCGCATGATCGTGAGGATCGCGAAGACCGACGCCACGAGGATCCCGAAGCCGCCATAGACGCCGACTGCGATCAACAGGCTCCAGAAGGATTTCTCGGTCAGGCTTGACTGGTAGTTCGTTGCCGCGCTGACCATGGCATCGATCGCCACGCGGTGTGATTTGTAGAATCGGGTCAGCCGTGCATAGCTGGCGTTCGCCGCGACCTCGTCGCCCGCCGCGATTGCGGGCATGTAATGCGTGTCGAGTTCGCCCCAGAATTTCATCGCCGGGCCGTAGCTCTTGTCGACAATCTGCGATTTCAGCGCCGCCGGTAGGTCGGCCGCAGCCCAATAATCGTGCCTGGTATCGAAATCGGTCCGCAATTGCTTGAGTCGCGCGGCATGCTCCCTGGCATGGGGGCGATCATTGAGGAGAAGCGTCGCCTCGAGATAGGGCTCGATAATATATTCCGGCGGGGGAAGGATGTCGGCGATCAGGTCGGCGGCGAGCTGGCTTTGCTTGTGGAGCGGACCGCCAAGCCGGACGAGGTTGAGATTATACATCACGGTTAGCGTGCCCGCCGCGAGCAACAGCATCATCACGAGACTGCCAAGCTGAACCCGCTTCTTGATCGTCATCCTGCTACCTTCACCCTCGACATGGCCAACGTGCTGCATTCTGCTATCGGCCGCACGGATTGGGCTCCGAGCATTAGGGATGCTTGGTTAAATCGCCCTAAATAGGACGGTAAATATATTAACATGATGAAAACTAATGTTTTTTACATTCCGGCATTCGCCCACGAGGGTTGCGGATAGGTCGCGAAATCTCGCCGCGCCACTAAAATAACATTTATTTTCAATTGGTTGTCGGAAATAAAGGCGACGGCCTCGATTAAGTGCCGGAGGTGTAGACGGTTAATTAGGGTCAGGACCTGTTAAATTGCTTGCATGATGGGCTGAGGGTTGATTCAATGGTGGCACCAGGAGGTGCTGCTTGTGGACGATCTGTTTATGCTGAGCGAGGTGCAGATGCGCCGGATCAAGCCATTTTTCCCGCGATCGCATGG
>CANJQJ010000060.1 GCA_947476425.1 Sphingomonadaceae bacterium
ACCCAAAACCCCTTCCATCAACCCCGCAAACCATCGACCACACGCGACGAAATAGGCGCTGCGGATACGCTCGTCCTGATCAAACCGACAGTGCGTCAGGACGCCAATCCAGACCAACTACCGCTCCGTCATGAATACGATGGGTTAACTATATGGGAATGTACCGGGATGGCAATCTCGCAATGAAATAAATTCCTTTTCCGTAGTGACATGCATCAAACGGTTTCACTTGGCGCGCTCACGCTATTGGTTCAGACTGTACCGATAAAGGATGTTTTCGGGAGAGAATCGTGCGCCGGATAATCATCGGGATGCTTGCTGCCCTGTCCCTGTGCGGGGTCGCGCAAGCAGCCCCCACGCTGATCCATGGCCCAATCAACGCCGAGGACCTCGCCCCGCTCCCGGGCAGTGAATGGGTCATTGCCAGCTCGATGGCGGGCGGGCGCCAGGGGCCTGGCGGATTCTGGATCATCGATGCCGGCCGCAAGACCGCAAGCGTGGCGAAGCTAGAGCCTGCGCCGGGAACACAGGCCTGCCCGGCCGGATTCGATCCCGAAAAGTTCGCGCCGCACGGATTGGTCGCGGCCCGGCAGGGCGCGGGATGGACGCTGCATGTCGTCAACCATGGCGGGCGCGAGGCGGTCGAGCGCTTCGATGTCCAGGTGAAGGGCGGCACCCCGACGATCATATGGCGGGATTGCGTCGTTCTCCCCGAAGGCGGTTTCGCCAACAATCTCGCGGTGACGGCCAATGGCACGATCGCGGTGAGCAACATGGGCCGAGCGCTGGGTGCCGAGTCCGGCGGGCCTGGCGACCTGCTGCTTTGGTCGCAGGAAAAGGGCTGGCAGTCCTTGCCCGGCAGCCGACGCGCGGCATGGAACGGCGTGCTGGTCTCGCCTGACGGTTCGCACATCTACGCCGCCTCGTGGAGCGAGAAGCGAGTCTATGAATTCATTCGCGAGGGGGAGAAGACCGTGTCCCGCTCGGTCGCGGTCGACTTCCTCGCCGACAACCTGCGCTGGGACGGCGAGGGAGCGCTCCTTGTCGCGGGCCAGGCATCGCCGCCGGATCCCGTCATGAACTGCTTCATGTCGAAGGCGCCGCAATGTGGCCTGGCGTCGGGTTTCGCGCGGATCGAGATCGACGGGATGACCGTGACGTGCAGCCAGATACTGCCGCCAACCCCCGAATTCGACAGCGCGACGACCGCGCTGCCGGTAGCCGGGCGGATCTGGCTGGGGACGATGCGCGGCGACGCAGTAGAGAGCGTCGAGGCGTGCGGCACGGGCGCTGGCCGGTAGGTCGGGCCTACCCGACGAGCGCTCGCGGCACGGGGCCGTTGCTTCTCCGGACATTGACCGGGACGCCTGACATTCGTGGCGTGCCGTTGATCGTCTGCAGATCGCGATCGGTGCTGATCAGCTGATTGGTCGATACACCGTCGGACATGAATTCATCCTCGTCCGGCAGTCCGCCAAAGCCGTGGCAGATCGACACGACCTTCCGCCGGACTGCCCCATCCTCCTTCGCCAGTACGGTGATCGCGCCGTTGTCGGATGCGATCTCGATCCAGTCGCCGTCGCGAATGCCCGCATCGGCCATGTCCCCAGGGTTCATGTAGCCAAAATTGTGCGGCATCGCCCGGTGGAGTTCGGGAATCTTGAAGCCGATTGAGTTGAAGCGATGACGCTGGCGCCGGCTGGTCATCAGGAAGGAGAAGGTCTCCCCATTGCTCTTGAACGCCCCCATCACCGGCGCATCGGCGAGCAGGTCAGCAACTTCCTCGCGAACATCGTCGGGCATGGTGGTGAACTGGCTTGCCGTCGCCGGATCGAGCGGCAATGCAAAGGTGTTGGCATCGTGGAAACATCCGAGCGGCTCGGCCTTGATCGCATCCCAGGGCACAAGTGCCTTGTCCGCGACGATCGAAAGCATCGCATCGTCGCTAGGCTTGTTTTCGAGATCGATCGGGATGCCGTGCAGCGTCAGCGGCTTGCCGAGCCGTCGCGCGAGGTGCCAGAAAATATCCCACTCGCTGCAGACGTCCGAGCCGGCGGGCGGATCGACCAGCTTCGGCGTGTAGCGCGTATAAGGGCGCGGATAGAGGATCTGCTCGAAGATGTGCATCGGCAGGTCGGCGCGCTCGTAGAACATCCGCGGTGGCAGGATATAGTGCGATAGCTGCGCGGTAGGAGTCATGAACGGTTCGACGCTGACCAGCAGTTCGAGCGAGCGCAGCGCCTTGACCATCTTGCGCTGGTCGGGAACGCAATTGGCCGGATTGCCTCCGAGATTGAGCAGGAACTTCACCTGCCCTTCGCCGGGCTGGAGAATATCGTCGGCCATGGCGGAGGTGGCCATCTCGCCCCAGACCAGCCCGAAGCCGTTGATGCGGTTCTTGGGCTCCATCTCCCAGCTACGGGGAAAATGCATGACCTGCGCAGGCAGCGAGCCAGTGGGGAAGAGGAAGCCGGCGTTCGTCATCTCCTCGCCCTCGCGCGTGTAGCGGCCGCAGATCACGTTGAGGCATTCGATGAGATGTTCGGTGACGTTGGAGTGCGGGCTCATGTCGGGGCCGGTCCCGCTGCTGGCGATGCCGCGCTTGCCGTCGCGCGCAAAGATCTCGGCAATCTCGCGGATCTGCGCGGGAGGAATATCGGCTCGCTTGCCAACGGAATCGGGATCGAAGGGCTCGACCACCGCACGCAGAAGATCGAGATCTGCGACATGCTCCGCGCAGAATGCCGCATCGTGCCATCCCTCAGCGAGGATCGTGCGAATGACCGACGCGACGACCGGTCCATCCTGGCCGGGCAAAGGCTGGACGAACAGATCGGCATATTGTGCGGTTTCGGTGCGGCGAGGATCCATGATGATCAACTTCAGGCCGCGCGCCTTGTGCTCCTTGAGGCGCTTTACTGGATTCCGGCAATCCAGCTGCGTGATCGAGACGAACGGATTCGCGCCAATCAGGAAGGCGACATCACTGAACTGGACTCGATTCTTGCCGGCCATCCAATGGCCAAGGCGGGACAGCACCACTGTTTTAGCGGATTGATCGATCGAGAGGGTCGAATAGTTTTTCGGCGTCCCGATCGCGGCAAGCCAATCGGTCAGCAAATTGAGCGTTACCGCATAAAAGAAACCGCCCGACCCGCGGAAGCTGGCAACCGCATCGGGGCCATCGCGATCCA
Source organism: Sphingomonadaceae bacterium (assembly GCA_947476425.1). Classification (GTDB taxonomy): domain Bacteria; phylum Pseudomonadota; class Alphaproteobacteria; order Sphingomonadales; family Sphingomonadaceae; genus CANJQJ01. The sequence continues at coordinate 3,195 of CANJQJ010000060.1, forward strand.
ATATCCCGGCGAGCTTGTCGCCAATCTCCTCGAGTGCCTGGGCGAGCGGGATTTCGCTGAAGCTGCCATCTTCCATGCGCTTCAGGGGACGCAGCAAGCGATCGGGGCTGTTGTGGAAATCGGGGGCGTTCATGCCCTTGGAGCAGATGAAACCCATCGTCTGCGGATCGTCCCGGTCGCCTCGCGTGGCGACGATCCGGTCCTGCTCGTCAAGCGTGACGATGGTGCCGCACAAGCCAGTGCAAATGCGACAGAAGGACTTCACTTCGCGCAGGCGCGCAGCGGGCTCGACATCGGCCATATTGCAGATCCTCTCGGTTCGGCCAGCCGTCAAGCTTGACGTGCGAAGCCATAATCCCGGGCAGGCTATCACAGAATGAGGGTTTCAGAACGGGGAATGTCGCAACGCTATTTGACGCAGCGTCGCGTCAATGCCCAATCAACGACCGAGCAGCGGAAGTTCCAGCACGGTCTTGTAAGCGGGCGGGTTGGGGCCCTGGACGATCATGACCAGTGCTGCACCGGCAGCTATGGCAATGCCATAGGGTATTGGTCCGCGCGGTTTGAGTGCCGGCCACGTGATGCGCTGCTGCACGCCTGCGGGGACGAGACGACGCCCGATGATCAGCGCGAGACCGAGCAGCCCCCCGCACATGCTCGTGTAGATCAGCAGCAACAGGCCGCCATGGAGATCGAACCATATCGATGCGGCCGCGAGCAGCTTGACGTCGCCACCGCCGAGCGCTTTCAGGCATGTGTTGCCGCCACCCATTGAACCCACCCGATATAACGGACATTAGGCTGGAAGCGGGATTGCTCCAAAGCGGACATTTGATCCTGTCCTGATCATTCCACTAGGAACTGGCATCAGCCCTTCGGACGTCCATATCGCGAAAACCACATTTCTGTTGCGATTGGGACCACAGCCTGAAGCCCCGCGAGGGCGATGCTATAAGCATCCTCAAGCATGATCTCTTCGGGTGGTGCCGCAATATTGTCGAGCATTGCAAGATCATTATTGACCACAAGCTGGAGGATCATCGCAGAAATGCGTGAAACCCGTGTACGAAACAAATCCATATGAAGATGGGGCGCATAACCGTGAAGCAGATGAATCGATTTAAGTGTCGCCGGAGTGCTGATCTGCCAAACTTCTTTATTAGCGAAGCGGTTCAAGTACATGATCTTAAGCAAGAGGTGGGCATGTATCCGCCTGCCGTCACCGTCGCGTACTTCCAAGATCGGATCGATAATAACTTTTAGTAGTTCTGCGGCGCCTGGATGCGGTGTTCTCTGAAGTAACTCACGAAGAAGCACATTTCGTCGCTCTTCGAGTTCAGCGCAGCGCCATTCTAAAATGGCGTCAACCAAGCTGTATTTGTCTCCAAAATGATACTGTACCGTGTTGCTATTTGTGTAGCCGGCGGATGCGCTTATTTGGCGCATCGACGCCCCTTCGAGCCCGCTGAGCGCGATAAGGTGTTCTGCTGTTTCCAGCACTTTCTGAAGGCGCTTCTCGTTGCTCGATCCACCGGCCGCGGGTTGTGTCAAATCGGTCTCCTTTTGTAGCAGTCACATCTATGCATCGGCTATCGAAGTTTGCAAAGTCTACAGCCCTGTTTCGGGTGATCCTGCAGGGTTTTTTTGAATGCGAACGATGGTCCAAGCGAATTGCGCGAAATTTATTTGTCAATTTCGACTCGTCGTTGTAACGAATGTATTAAATATGGTGATCTCAAACCGCCGCAGGCCAATATAGGGAGGCGCCCAAAATGAACGCGACTTTCGATCTCGTGGTTCGTGGGGGAACGATCATTGACGGATCCGGTGGTGATCCCTTTGAGGCCGACGTCGCAATCATTGATGGCCGTATTGCACAAATAGGGTCAATCCCCGGGTCGGGCAGTACCGAGCTCGACGCGAAAGGCCTTGTCGTTACGCCAGGGTTTGTCGATATCCACACCCATTATGACGCCCAAATGACTTGGGACAGCCGCATGCAGCCTTCCTCGTTGCATGGCATCACAACTGCGATCGCCGGAAATTGCGGTGTTGGTTTCGCGCCATGCCGCGAAAGCGAACGCGACACGCTGGTGCGCTTGATGGAGGGGGTCGAGGACATTCCCGAGATCGTTATGACCAAGGGGCTGCCCTGGACTTGGACGACTTTTCCCGAGTTTCTCGATTATCTGGGTTCGCGGCGGTACGACATTGATGTCGGCGTGCAAATGCCGCACTCGGCCGTTCGCGTCTTTGTTATGGGCGAGCGCGGCGCAAATCGTGAAATCGCCGAGCCGGAAGACGTTGCAATGATGCGCGCGCTTGTGGCTGAAGGCGTCCGCGCAGGTGCCTTTGGCGTGTCGACGTCGCGCTTCGAAGGGCACCGCACGCGCGCAGGCAGTATCGCGCCGAGCGTGGATGCCGATCAAGCCGAACTTCTTGGGCTGGCGGCGGGATTGCGCGATGCCGGCGGCGGGGTGTTTCAGCTCATTCCTAAATTGCCATCTAACCCAGACGCCGAGTTTGAATTGATGACCCGTCTTGTTCGCGAGTCCGGGCAGTCGCTCTCCTTTACAATGCTTATCAATTCATTTGAGGGCGACACCTGGAAGCGTTTTCTCGAATTGCTTGAGGGGCAGGCGGCTGATGGCGGTCCCCGCATTCGCGGCCAGGCGTTTCCGCGGCCGGTGGGCGTGCTTTTTGGCCTGGATCTTTCCTTCCATCCATTTGCGCTTAATCCAAGCTATCGAGAGATCGCTCATGTTCCGTTAGCGGAGCGTGTGGAGATGATGAAGTCCCCGGACTTGCGCGCGCGCATTTTATCGGAACAGCCTCAAGACCCCAACCCTTTCGCACTTCGGCTCGTTTCGGAGCGCGCGGATCTTTATCGTTTTGGCGATCCGCCGAATTACACCCCGCCGATCGAGGAAGAGCTCTCGCGGATCGCAAAAACGCGGGGCGTCGATGAACGTGCGTTTTTGTATGACGAATTGCTGCGGGATGGCGGCAAAGCCATCCTCTATCGACCGACCGCGAATTACATAAACAATTCGCTGGACGACGTGCGTACTATCATGTGCAGCGACAGCACAATCATCGGCTTGGGCGATGGAGGCGCGCATTATGGGATGATCTGCGACACCAGCTATACGACCTATATGCTGTCTCACTGGGCGCGTGACGCTCTGCCAGGCGCGCGCGTTTCCCTGCCGTGGGCAGTTCGGGAAATCTCCGGCAAGCCTGCGTCGGCGATTGGCTTGTTCGATCGAGGCACGGTGGCCTTGGGCAAAAAAGCTGACCTGAACGTGATCGACTTTGACCGAATTGGATTGCGATCGCCGAGCGTCGGCTACGATCTCCCAGGCGGAGGACGCAGGCTACGACAAGCGGCGATGGGATACGAAGCGACCATCGTCAACGGCGAGGTCACGTATCGCAATGGAGAGCCGACTTCGGCGTTACCCGGAAGATTGCTTCGACGGCATTGATGTTTGCTGATTAGCCGCGCCAGGGGGCAACGATCTCATCCGCCGTCTCAAGCAGCAAGGGGACGAGCGGCAGCGCCACGCTGAAATTTTCACCCAGTTCGCCAGCCGCTGCGACGTCCTTCAACAACAGGCGCTTTATATGCGCCATCTGCCTGGTGCCTTCGTCGCTTGGCGCGACTTGGGCCGCCCATTGCGTCAGCCAAGTGATCGTCCCGCTGCCTTGAACTTCTCGGAGCTGGTTAACCCGTAGCATTTTATCCGGATCCACGCCGGCCGCATCTGCGAGTTTCGCGCATTCGCAGGCTGCGCGCCAAGTGGCGAAGTACATGAGGTTTCGGGCGATCTTCGCCGCCATGCCCGCGCCGGGTCCCCCCATTCGCTCGCTCAGCTGCGTAAAGTCATCAAGCACAGGAGAAATACGGTCGAACACATCTGGCTCGGCGCCGATCATGCCGATCATTGTCTTGCTGACCGGCCCGCCGGGCAAGACGGCAATGCCGCAGTCCACGACCACGACGCCTGCCTCGGCGGCCGCTTCGCGCATTTCGGCCAAGGCGTCCAGCGAGATGGTGCTGCCGATGACCACAATTGTCCCAGGCGTAGCGCTTGCCAGGATGCCGTCTGGCCCTTTCAAGACGGTCGAAACCTGGGATGCATCGACGACAAAGACCATGATCACATCGGACATGCGCGCCACTTCAGCACAGCTGGCGACGACCGGCGGCAGCGTGTCTCCGCCCGGCCAGCGGCGCGCCGCGTCGGGATCGATGTCAAAGACGGTCAAGTCCCGTCCGGCATTCACCAGACAAGCCGCCGCCAGACTTCCCATTTGACCCAGCCCGATTACTCCCGCCTTCAGCATAGAGATCATTCCTTTTCTGCAGGTTCGTTCGTTAGTGTCACGCCAGGCCCAGCGTCGATCTAACAAGGTCGGCGAGACCACTCGCCGGGTGGGCTGCGGCATCGGCCGGGTTGGTCATCCGATTATGGCAAAATGCCACCGCCAAACCGGTTGAAGGATCCGCCCAAGCAATCGACGCGCCGGAGCCCGGTGCACAAATAGCGCTTCGCGATCGAACTGGCGTTGTAAGCGGCGACGCTGAATCATAAAGCCAAAAGCCGCCGGCGCTGATGTGTGCGATGCCGCCGAACAGCACGGGATCGGGCGGGTTGCCTCCGGGTCGGGGTTGGCGCATCCACTGGATCCGCTTGGCGGAGAGAAGCCTGTGGCCGCCCAGTTCACCTTCATTCGCAAGCATGGCCCAAAAGCGCGCCATTCCTCGCGCGCTTGCGATCACACCATTACTGGGAAGGCAGGCTCGACGAATGTCTGCTCGCTCGAACAACTTCGGAGAGGAGCGCACTTGTTGCGGCATCGATCGCTCGAAGAGCGTTCCCGTTGTGAGCGGCGCAGCGTTGCTATTTTCCTCCGAGAGCGTCGCGACGCGATTGCCGGCCTCGCCCGAAACGCCAAACCAGACATCTTCGACGCCAATCGGATCAAGCAGTTCTTCCCGCACGAATTCAGCGAAGCTTCGGCCTCGCGGATCGGTCCGACGAATAATTTCGCCGATGATCCAGCCGTAGGATAGCGAGTGATAAGCGGGCGATCCCATGGGCAGGATTGGCGGCAGGTCAGCTATCGCGCGCACCATCTGGTCCCAGTCGCACAACATTTCGGGCGTGACGTCAGGCGGAACATGTGGCGCACCCGTGCAGTGGGTCAACGCCATTGCTACTGTGATCTCAGTCTTTCCCTGGCTTCCATATTCCGGCCAATACCGGGCGATCGGCGCATCATACTCCACCAAGCCGCGCTCCGCTTGCAGATGAAGCGCGGTCGCCGTGATTCCCTTGGTGACGGAAAAGACATTGAACAATGTGTCGCCGCTCACCCAGGCGCCGTTGACCGGCGCCGTTGTTCCGCCCCATGCGTCGATGACGAGCTCTTCGCCAACGTATGCGGCGATTTGCAATCCGATTTCGCCGTCTGCAATCACGCGCTCGATTGCCTGCTGAATCGCTGAGACCGCGCGCCTGTCGAGCATCATGGCATGACTCCGCGCCATGCGTTGTTTTCGCTTGGGTCGATTGCAGCATCCGACATAATCAGGATTCCCACGGACCTCGCATGAACAGCTTCGGCGAATTTTTTACGTTTGAAGATCCGGTTGCGGGCGCTGCGGCGCCTAATCCGCGACGGCCAGCCCCGTCCATTCCGTCGCCGTGGGATCGAAAAACCTCCCGGTCTGCACCGGTCCGGCGAGCGTCGTTCTTAATCCCCAGCGCCGATATTTGGGATCATGCCCCATCGCCGCATGAATGAAACGTCGATTGTCCCAGAGGATCGCGTCATTAGGCGCCCAAAAATGTTTGTAAGTGAATTCCGGTGCAGTCATTTGCTTTGTCAGGGCGTCCAATAATTCGTCGCTCTCCTCCTGCGGCATACCCAGGAAATAATCGACATAGGTCGGGCTTAGAAACAGGCATTTCCGTCCGGACTCAGGATGCGTGAGCAGAGCGGGATGGATCACCGCAGGGTAACGGGACGCGACATCGGGCTCGTAGGTGCCGTCCGGGCACTCCTCCGGAGTAGGGCGACGCACGCTCGTCCAGAACGAGCCGGCGCCGGACTGGGTCTCGGGCCCTAGGCGCAGCGTTGCCTTATATTCGAGACCTTCCAGCCGTTGCTTCATCACATCCGGCAGGGCATCGTAGGCAAGGGCGGTGTCTGCGAGCATCGTCTCACCGCCGACCGGCGGGACGTTGATCAAACGCAACATCGCCCCCTTGCAGATATCGCGGGTGAATGCGGTATCGCGGTGCCATGGCAGCCGTCCGGCGCGCATATCCGATCCGTCGAATATGTAAACATTTCCAGGCGATTTTGCGCCGAGCTCAATAAATAAAGGCTCCTCCTTGTACCGAATCTCCGGAAATGGATGGAGTTCCAGATCGCCAAACACGCGGCTGAGTTCGATGTGGCGCTCGTTACTGTCAACGCCATGAAACAGCAGAATGCCGTATTCGAGCCATGCCGCATACAACGCTTCACGGGTCGCTACGCTTAGCGGAGCGTTTTGATCTAGACTCAGGATCTCTGCGCCCACAGACAAAGGGCGGACGTCGAAAGCCGCATTGTTCATGATCTTAACTCCCAAAGGCCGTTGACCGGGTGGAGGGAACTTCATCCAAGATGATTGATCTGATCGTGATAGTGCGTGTGGATATCGACGAATCCGGGCGTAACAGGCCACCCAGAAACGCTAGTTTCTCAAGCGCACGCCGCTCGGCCTTGCCTATAGCGGCAATTCGGCCCGTTCCGATCGAATTGTCGCTAATATAAGAGTCGGAGCCCGTGGCATCGACGATAGACCCGTTGCGGACGATTAGGGCGAACACCTTGCTCATGGCTCGCGGCTCTCCTCTGGCGATGTGACCTCGGCGCCAAACCGTTGATGCGATGCCCGTCTCTGGACGAACTCTATCTCTTTATCGTCAAAAAAGATGTTACAACTGTAACAATAACGACGAGTACAACCAGTCGCAAGTGGAATCTGTTCTCCACATGTCTATAGGGGTTTTGATTTAGCAAGGAGGTCGGGGGTGATGCTCGGAGTTCATATGTGCGCCGCCACTGAAAGAGCGAATGCAGGCGCGAAGCGCCGAACGCATTGATCTGCCCCCACCGAGTGGACCGTGTATGACGTGTTAGTGAGTTAGAGAGCAGGATGCCAGCACGGGCAACAGTGGCGTGGCGCGGCAAGCACCCAAGTAACAGGTCTGCCCATGTCCGTTTCCTACCATGCAGGGGCCGTTTCGCAATGACGGAGAACGGCCAATTTGCGAAATGACCGTGAAGGGGTGGCTTCCGATGCGGCTGCTTTCGGGCATCGAAGGGAGTGTCCGCTTTCTCACCGAACATCGCGAGGATCCGCAACGGCGACAATGGCGTTCGCTGCCATCGCGGCCCCGATGCAGAGGTGAATGAACGTTGGGATCAGAAAGGCGACGATAACTGCTCAGGCGCTTGGATTAGAGCGGTTTTCGACCGCTCTGAATCGTAAGGGATTCCCAAGGGGCGGATTTTCTGATTCAGAATCCGTGCTGGTGAAGGAGGCCAGCATGGATGGGTCAGCCTTTATCGTTGGATTTGCGTGTCCGGCTTCTTGCGGCGATTGA
>CANJQJ010000061.1 GCA_947476425.1 Sphingomonadaceae bacterium
ACCCCGCAAACCATCGACCACACGCGACGAAATAGGCGCTGCGGATACGCTCGTCCTGATCAAACCGACAGTGCGTCAGGACGCCAATCCAGACCAACTACCGCTCCGTCATGAATACGATGGGCTAGAGTGCGATGATATTTGGTTTAACTCGCTTTCCGCTCATCCTGAGGAGGGGCTGAGCACTTGTCGAAGGCCCGTCTCGAAGGACCGCAACGCTGCCGTCCTTCGAGACGCCATTTCGACTTCGCTCAATGGCTCCTCAGGATGTGCGGGTTGGGGGGCAACCTGAAGTCATCCCGATCTAGCTGTGGAACCAGCGCAGGAGCCCGACGACGACGAATATTCCCCGCAGCTCGTTGAGAGCGAGCAGTGCGATCGCGATATGGCTCTTTTTAAACATGACTGTCATGTGGGATCAGGGACGACGGGCGTCAATTTAACGATAGCAATAGCGGCAGGAGGTTCGCCGTACTTGCAGAACGTTACATCTCCGTTGCTGGCTATCAATGCCATAGCTTGAAGGCGATAATTGCCGCCGCGATCGCAATTGCGGCGCCCAATTTCACCAACAGCAATGCCCGCCTGACATTCGCATGAAACTGGGCATCGAGCATTTTTGCGGAATAGGGGTAGTCTGCGATTGTTTCGATGGCTTGTTCCCGACGATCTTCGACCACATGTTCGGAATCTCCGTGAAGAATGACCGATCGGTTCGAACATTGCCCGTCCGGCAACGGCTGCTCATCCTCAGGTTTTTGGGCGGGCCATCCGCGCTCTTCGGATGAACCAAGCGGCTTCATCGAATCTTGATCGACAGCGTTCGGCGACGAGCGGGCTTTCCCGAATTCTGGGCACCTTGAAAGGCCGAGTCATCGCAGCCACGCGGGCAGCTCATATCGGCCGGGGATTCCGCGCTTCGCAGGCGTGTCTCCGTGCGTCGTCCATGGTGATCTTCGTCGTAGGTAGACATGGATAGCCTCTTCGAATCTTCTCGCGATTGGCGGCGTGTGACCTCAAGCCACGGTCCAATCAACCCACGGGATTGGGCATGGTTCCTATATCCAGAGACATATGGGATACAGGGTGACCAAAAATGACACACTCTCAAATAATCGAAAGCGATTGGTCGAAATTCAAAGTGTTAACGCGAAAATCATGGGATCGAATACTTCATATCCGGATGCAGATGTTTGCGTAGTTCTGAGATGAAAGCTATCCAGCTAAAACTCGTTCGATCCGGCGGTCTGGAATTAGCCACATCGCCGCAGTCGCCGCGAAAAATGCGATCCCGACCCATGGCGCAACCAGCCAGGCGCTGGCGATGCCCAGCAGGTAGAGCAGCGGAGAGATCTTGCCCTTCAAATCCGTCCCGACCGCGCGTGCGAGCGTGCTATCCTTGCCCTCCGCCGCGATGATGCGGCGTTCGAGAAGGAAATACGCGAGCGCGCAGCACAGCAGGTTGATGCCGTAAAGGACAGTCGGCCATTGCCCGAAATGATTTTCGCCCATCCAGCCAGTGGTGAACGGCAAAAGCGACAACCAGAACAGGAGGTGCAAATTGGCCCAGAGCACGCTGCCCGTGACGGCCCGGCTCGCGTGCAGCATGTGATGGTGGTTATTCCAGTAGATGCCGATGTAGACGAAGCTCAGGACATAGCTCAAAAACACCGGCCACAGCGCGGCCAGCGCTGCCAGGCCCGCATCGTGGGGGACCTTCAGTTCCAGCACCATGATGGTGATGATGATCGCCAGCACACCGTCGCTGAACGCTTCAAGCCTGCCCGTTCCCACGCCTGCCCCTTTCGGAAGCAGAGTTTAGCGAAGCTCCCGGCGATCTCAAGGCATGCTACAGCGCTTCGGTATATTCCCGGATTGGTCGCGTGCCATCCCAGTTGGCGTGGGCGGATCGCATGGCTTCCATGCCCGCATAAGCGGGCTCGGAAATCTCCATGAGCTCGACGAACGATCCGGCCACTTTTCGCGCATCGAACATCGTGCAGCGCCCCATCCCGGGAAGGTTCATCTCAAGCGCCGGATCATATCCTTTGCCGAGATAGGTCGCGTGGAGCGAGTCATAGTCGGCGGGCGTAAGCGGCCTGATGTTCGGCATGATGTGGTGGACCGCCATGTTGCCGCCAGCATCGAGGACCTCGCGGAACACCGATGGGGTGTCGTTCAGCGGCTGGATGAATTCGATCATCGTCGCCCCGCAAAAGCCGAGCGCGGCCCGGAAGCTGTCCTTGGCGGGGGTGCCGCGATAGGTTCGCTGGCCGAAATCGGTTGGCACGAGTGTGATGAAGAACGGGCCGGCGTTAAACGCATCGGCCCATTCCGCGATGGCTTTATCCAGGTCGTGGGTGACGTAGCATATCTGCGTGGTCAGGATGGGGCGGGTCATAGGCTTTCCAATCGCTTCGACGAGGTTCTGGTATGTTGCGGAGCCGCCGCGATGTTTACCGGGACTGCTGACATGCGGGGCTGGGCGTTGATCGTTTCCAGATTACGGTCGGTGCTGATGAGCAGACCGGTGTTGGAGCCGTCGCGCTCATAGATGGTCTCGCCGGGCAGGCTGCCCCAGCCATGCGCGATCGACACGATTCCGCGCCTGAGCGTTGTATCGGGGGCTACGGCGGCCGGTATCGAGCCGTGGTCGGACGTCAGCGAGACCATGTCGCCCGCAACCACGCCGAGGCGGGCCAATTCGTCGGGGTGAAGATAAGCAAAATTCTGGGGCACGCGCTTGCGGATTGCGGGCACATTCCGATGGCAGCTGTTGACGACCTCAGGAAGGCGGCGGGAGACCATCAGGTGCGTGTAATGCTTGCCTTCGCTGCGGTATCTGCCGTGCTCGGGCGCCGTTTCCCGAACTTCGCGGAGCTCGTCGACGATGTCGGCAGGCGCAACTGCGAAGCGATCCGGGGCATCGGGATCGCCCGGTTCGACATATTGCGGTTCTTCGGCAAAGGCACCAAGTTCGCAATTCTTGAAGTCCTCCCACGACATGGGGGCGTGGCGCGCGATGATCGCCAGCAGGCTATCCGTGGTCGGCTTCTCGCTCATGTCGAGTGCCACGCCGTCATACTCCAGCGGCAGGCCAAGGCGCTTGGCAAGGCCCCAGAAGACTTCCCAGTCATCGACCAGCTGGGAATTTTCCGGCGGTGAGGCGATCGGCGCGCCGTAGCGCGCATATGGCCGCGAGTAGAGGCTTTCATATTTGAAGATCGTCAGGTCGGCCCGCTCATAGCCGAGCTTTCCGGGGAAGACATAATCCGACATGCGTGCGGTATCGTTCATGAAGGGCTCGATCGCGACCATGATGTCGAGCGACTTGATGGCGCGGATCGTCTTTTGCTGGTCCGGCATGACGCTCGCGAGATTCGCGCCGTGAACGAAGAGCGCGCGGATCTGGCCGTCGCCGGGCTGGAGGATCTCGTCGCACAAAATGCCCGACATCATTTCGCCAGCGAGCATGCCATAGTTGCCGACACGGCTGCGGAAGCCGTTTTCCCAGTTCCGGGCCGGGGCGACCACCTGCGCTCGGCGCGGATAACGCGGACGCAGGAAGCCCGGATTGGGGACCTGCTCGCCCGCCCGTTGAAAACGGCCGCAGATCACGTTCAGGATTTCGACGAGATGTTCGGCGAGGTTCGAATGGGGCGCCATGCTCGGGCCGGTTCCAGTCGATGCAGTCCCGCGTTTGGAGTCGCGCGCGAAGAGGGCGGCGGTGGCATGCAGGTCGCTCGTGCTGACGCCCGCTCGCGAGGCCACGTAATCAGGATCGAATGGCGCAACCATTGCCGCGAGGGTATCCATGCCGGCGACGTGGCGGGCGCAGAAATCCTTGTCCTCCCAGCCTTCGGCCAGGATGATATGGATGAGACCGGCCATGATGGTGGGATCTTCGCCCGGATAGGGCTGAAGGAAGATGTCGGCCAATCTCGCGGTCTCGGTCTTGCGCGGATCGATGACGATCAGCTTCATGCCGCGGGCCTTGGCATCCTTCAGTGTCTTGCCCGGATTGGTGAGGTCAACGCCAACACTGGCCATGCCGACGAGTGGATTTACGCCGACCAGCAGACGGATATCGCTGTCGCGGATGGGATGCGAGGGCGCCCCCCAGCGGCCAAGCCGTTCGACGGTGACGACCTTCGCGGATTGATCGATCGTCATTGTCGTGAAGAATTTGTGGGAGCCGATCGATTCAAGCAGCGCAGGCAATATGGGCACGGCTGACGCATTGATCGATCCGCCCGAGCCCCGGAATGCGCCGACGGATTCGCCACCATGACGATCGATTATTACCCTCAATCTCTCGGCGATTTCGTCCAGCGCCTGTTCGACGTCGATGGGATGAAAGCTTCCATCCTCGGCGCGCTTGATCGGCGTGAGGATTCGATCCGGAGCGGAATAGGTTGCGGGTGCCTGCACGCCCTTGATGCAGGTATAGCCATGATTCATGGGATCCTGCTTGTCGCCGCGCACGCTGACGAGATGGCCGTCATCGTCGAGAGTGACGCGCGTGCCGCAGAACGGCATGCAAAATCGACAGAAGGATTTTACTTCGCGCATATCGTCTTCGCTCCTATGCGTTCGCGCCGGTCAGGTTGGCGTCCGCCCATTCCACCTTCTCGACAAGGCGCCGCACCCGATCTGCTTCGACCTCGCGGGCATTCTCGCGGTCGTTGCTTTCAGGGAAGATCACGATCGGGCTCTTGCCGAGCTTCGCCAATGCGACTGCCGCGATTTCGGCCGGATCCTGGGCATCGGGAATGCCGGTCGCAAGGCCTTCGAACGCCCGGCGAAATGTCGGAGTGTCCATCGTCGGCGCACACACCCCGATGATGTCGACGCCAACGCCGCGGAATTCGCCCCACAGCGATTCCGCGATGGTGAGCCCGAACGCCTTGGTGGCCGCATAGGTTGCGAGCCAGGGTGAGCCGATCAGTGCGCCGATCGATGACATGACGACGAACCCGCCCGAGCCGCGCGCCTTGAAACGATTGCCGAAGCCATGGAGGGTTGCGATCAGGGTATTGACGTTCATGGCGACGAGCTTTGCCGCGCGATCGAGCGGAGCATCGAGGAAATTATTTCCGGTACCGTCCAGTCCCGCGTTGGAGACATAGAGCCCGACATCCAGATCGGCGGTGGCTTCGAGCAGCCGCGCGGCTGCGTCCGGCGTTGCGAGATTGATCTCGACGGGACGGCATTGGATGCCAAATTCACGCGACAGGCGGACGCCCAACGCCTCGAGCACGCCGAACCGGCGCGAGACGAGCACCAGGTTTACGCCCATCCGGGCGAGTTGTTCGGCGTAGCAGGCGCCTAGGCCCTCGGATGCGCCGGCGACGACCGCCCAAGGTCCATAGCGTTTGGCAAAATCAATGTGCTCCAGGGGAAGCGATTCAATCCCAGCCATCGGGCTATCCCTCGTATCGGCCAGCAACGGTTTTTTCCGCGCATCATTGGCCTCATGATTCAATCTGGGCCCGGGGCGTGCGAGCGGCAACGCGCATCGCTTTCGCCAAGCCACAATCTGTATCGCTGGAATGTGTTGCAGGCGGAAGTCCGTAACTATTTCTGGGCGGCGGGATATCGGGCTTATATAGATCTCGGATTGCCAACCTGAATGTAGATGAGGCCCTGATGCTCGCGCATTTCACCACCCACATGTTCCGGCGGTCCTTTACGGCGGCTTTCACGGCGCTCGGGGGCTTATGCCTCGTCGCTGCGCCTCTTTCGGCCGCGTTGGCAACGCAGTCGGTGCGAGTTCGGATGGATACCAGCGCGGGTGCGATCGTGATCGAGCTTGCCGTGAAGCAGGCGCCGATCACGGCCGCGAACTTTCTCGCCTATGTCGATCAGAAGCGCTTCGACGGCACTCGCTTTTACCGCGCGGCGCGAGTGAAGGGACTCAAGGGCGCCGGCTTCATACAAGGCGGGATCCAGCACAGCTTCACGCGGATGCTGCCGCCGATCGCGCACGAGCCGACCAGCAAGACTGGTCTGTCGCACGTTACCGGCACTATCTCGATGGCACGTGACGAGCCGGGCAGCGCGATGGGTGATTTCTTCATCATGGCAAGCGACTCACCGAGCATGAATGCGAGCCGATCCGATCCGGGATACGCTGCCTTTGGTCGCGTGGTGAGCGGAATGCCAGTAGTTCGCAAGATCCTTGCCGGAGCCACGATACCCAATGCCGGCAACGGCGGCATGAAGAACCAGATGCTCGCCGATCCCGTCCGCATCATCAGCGCGCGCCGTGTGAAGTGATCAGCCGCGGCGCCGTTCGATCCTACGCGCAAACGCTTTCTCGGGATCCACTCTGGCTGGCGATCCGCAATCACTGGCATCCCCTGTATCGAACGGGGTTGGTCGCGAGCCTTTCGGCGGTGTTGGCGTGGATTCACATCAACATGCCCGGCAAATATCCGGACTTCACGGTTTTCTGGGTTGCGTCGGTGCACGCATCGGCCGCGGTCTATGACAGCCACTTCCTGACTCAGCTTCAGCACGGCCCGCCAGGAGATCGTCCGTTCGCCTATCCGCCGACTTTCCTGGCGATGATTCTTCCGTTGGCGGTGCTGCCTTTCAAGGCCGCCTATATAGTCTGGGTCTCGTTTTCGGTGACGGCGTTTGTCGAAGCGGGGATGCGACTGACTCGATACGCGTGGTTGGCGCTGTTCAGCCCCACATTGATGTTCGCGGCCTTTATCGGCCAGACGACGCTTTTGTTCGGAGCGCTTGCGATCATTGGGTTGGTGATCGCCAAGGATCATCCGCAGCGCGCCGGTATCGCGCTGGGCGTCGCTGCTTGCATCAAGCCCCATCTGTTGCTGTTCGTGCCAGTCGTGCTGGTGATGGAGCGCAACTGGCGCGCGCTGTGCTGGACGGTCGGCACGGGGGCGGCGCTCGCGGTAATGGCGACCCTGCTGTTCGGCATCGAAATCTGGCCATCGTGGTTGAACAGCCTTCGTTCGTTCATTGCGATCAACGAGAGGTTGAAGATCGACCGGCTTGGGCTTGCCTGGCCCTGGTCCCTGTTTGCCGTGCCCCTGTTCCTTGCGCTGATCGGGCATGCGATCCGCGACAAGGATGTTGCCCGGATCATTTTGGCGGCGCTGGGAGGTGGCATGCTGCTTTCGCCGCACGCGGTGTTTTACGAAGTCACCATCCTCCTCGTCCCGGCTGTTGCCATGATCGGCTTGACGTGGCGATCGCTGCCGGTGCTGTATTTGCTGGCTGGAGGCGCGGCTTCGTCGGCGTCTCTGCTGGTCTCGGTAGTGCTGCTGAGCATCCCGCTTTCTCGCAGGGAATTCAGGGATCGCGGCGCCGTATCGGGCGATCGGGCCGAGGGATGAAGTTCATTTCGGCTTTCTGGCGAACCAGATGACGTGGCGGGGGCCCTTGCCGTTGGCGCGGGCGCGTACGGCGACTTCCTCGACTTCGAAGCCGGCTTCGCTGACGCGACGTGCAAAAGCCTCGTCGGGCGCGGCGGACCATACCGCCAATATGCCGCCCGGCTTGAGTGCCGATTTCGCCTCGGCCATTCCGCGCGCTGAATAGAGCCGATCATTCTTTTCGCGGGTGAGGCCGTCAGGCCCATTGTCGACGTCGAGGAGGATCGCGTCATAGATTCCCTCGGCCTGCGCGATTGCGGTTACGACGTCGCCGATCACAATCCGCACGCGCTGGTCGTCAAGGCAGCCCGCGGTGAGATCGACCATCGGGCCTCGCGCCCATTCGATGATCTCGGGTACGAGTTCCGCCACGGTCAACTGAGCTTTCGCTCCCAGCGCGGCCAGTGCAGCGCGTAGCGTGAACCCCATGCCATAGCCGCCGATCAGCAGGTGGGGCGCCTGTCGGGTGCCCAGCCGCTCGCAGGTCATCACGGCAAGGGCTTCTTCCGAACCGCTCACGCGACTGTTCATCAGTTCATTGCGATCGAGCACGATCATGAAATCGCCGCCGCGCCGGAACAGCCGTAGTTCGTCGCCGCCCGGTATTCTGGCTGTTCCGATAAGTTCGCGCGGGATCATCTGTTGCGCACTCCAACGCGAACGGAAAAAATCCTCCTAGCGCGCCAGGACCGACCGGTCGACAGCGTAGATGCTGTGGAAAAATGCATCGGCTGCCCGCTCCGGGGCTTCCGGATGGAAAAGCCGATCGACCACCGCCCAATGCGCTGGATGGTCTAGATACGCGCCGGTCACGTCGGCGACATCACGGAACTCCTGTTCGTAGCAATGCGTCCATCGGGTCTCGCCGGTCGAGCGTACGACGTGCGACAGGCCGAAATTGACCATTTCCGGCAGGTGACGTGCATATTCGACGAGTTGCTGCTCCATCCCGCGCACCTGATCCTCGGTTGCATCCGCCATGGTGCGAAGCAGGATCGTGCGCTTGACGCCGCCGGTCAGTTGCGGCGTGCGCTTGCCGAACGCGATGGGGCTGAGGATAACGGCTTCGGCCACAGTGCCGGTCGTCGCGAGATCGGGTACCGCCTCGCCATCGAATTCGACGGTCAGTTCCTCGGGGCGGAATGTATAGGCGCCGCGGTTGATCCCGCCGCGAAGGCCCAGCGTTGACAAGGCGGCCAATGCCGCTTCCGGTGCGCCCAGCGGCTCGACGAAGGCAATGCCACGTCGCGGTCCGCCCGCGCCAAGCGAGAAGCCGTCGTCGCGCGGCCCCATCTCGTCGAGCATCGCATCTCTTCCCAGACGGCGCGAACGTCGCACGACAAGTGTCTCGAGCGTAGACCAGAAAGCGGCGATCCGGGGATCCGATTCCTCGACGCCGCGTGCCATCCATAGCTGCCCGAGCGTTGGATATTGCCAGGTGATGATAATCTCGGCTTCGGATTCAGGACGATCGAACGGCGGAAGCAGGACCATTTTGCCGAACTTGAGGCCGCGTTCCGCAGCGAGCGGCTCATAGTGCGTACGGAACAGGCTGATGACTTCGCGCTGGCAGCCCTGCCGCACGATCAGGTGATCGATCACATCGACGGGACCCATGACCATCAGACTCTCTCCTCCATCATTCGGAGATCGCCAGATGGGGGATCGTCCCGGCGCCTTCTCCCCTCTTTGGATATGGCGTGCAGCGTTCCCGCCTTTGGGGTGTTACGGAACTGGCAAGCATTGCCAGGCGTCAGGAGCAATATGTTGTTTCACACCGTCCGATCGATCCAGTTCGCGAGATTTGCCTTGATGATATCGGCAAGCCTGATCCTGGGCGCTTGCCAGTCCATGGGCGAGAGCCGGCCAAAGCCGGTTTCCGCAGAACCGCCGCCAGCGCAGCCTGAAAATAAGTCGACTGGCTCGGAAAAAATGGTTGGCGATATCATTACCCAGCCCGCCAGAGACGTGGGGCTTTCCGAAACCGCGACGCCTAAAGTGCTCGAAAAGGCTGCCCAGGCGCCATATGATCTCCAGGGCATACGGACCTGCAAGCAGCTTGCGGCGTCGATCCAGGAATTGACTGACGTGCTCGGGCCCGACTTCGACATAGCGATTGAGAAGAAGGAAAACCGGGCCGGAAAATTGGCTGAGGCCGGTGGCAAGACTGTGGTCAATTCGCTCATCCCCTTTCGGGGACTGGTAAGGGAGATCACCGGCGCGGCACCTGCGCAGAGGCGGCTTGCGGCGGCGATCGATGCGGGTTTCGCCCGGCGAGGTTATCTTCGTGGCGTTTATCGAGGGCGCAAGTGTCGGCCGATGTTTTGATGCGCGGTTGACGCCCCTCGGTTTTCCAGCGCCTCCGCAACTTTGTGAGGAAGAACTCGTTACGTTGATTGGTACGTCGATCCCCGAAGTTGCGGGAGTATAAGCACATGCGCCATATTGTCGTAGCAGCGATCGGAGCAGTGGGGATGATCGCGTCGTCGGGCTGTAATCGCAAGGCGCCCGAGCAGCATGCGACCCAGGTCCAGGTGCCCGAAAGCGATTATCAGGTGCGCCTTCTCGACATGCCTGAGGGGGGACGAAACGCAGTGTTGCACCGCGCCCTGCAGGATGCGGGTCGTGATTGCCAGAATGTCGACAGTTCCGCGTTCAAGGGCATGATGAAGGGCAGTCCAACCTGGCTGGCACATTGCCATGATGGTAGCGATTGGGTGATCATCATCGGCAGCTCCGGCATTGCCGAGGTAGCGAGCCGGCAGGAAGCGCTGCAAGCAGGGATGTTGGCGGGTAAGTAGTCCGCTCCCTTGCTAGACGACGGGCAGGACGTCCACGGCGTGCTTGCCTTTCTGCGCGCCGGCGGTGCGCAGGAATCCCCGTATCGGGGCGACGTCGGAATAGTCCCGGCCGCGAGCGATGATCAGGTGATCGATTGAGGCGAAGGTGGTGAGCAGCAGACCAGTGGTCGTGGTACATTCGTGCCCTTGGTGTTTGCTGCAGGTGAGGCCTTCCAGTTCGACTGGAGCGAGGACTGGGCCATCCTGGGCGGCAAGCAGGTCAAGCTGCAGGCAGCCCACACCAAGCTGTCGCACAGC
>CANJQJ010000062.1 GCA_947476425.1 Sphingomonadaceae bacterium
AAGGCCATGCTCAGAAAGATCGGTGAGCGGACCGTGAACGGCCTCTGGGACCTGATCGGCAGGCTCATCGATATCTTCAAGCCAAACGAATGCGCAAACTACTTCACATCGTGCGGCTATGATCCAGACTGATCGAAAATCGCTCTAATGTCATCGCTGAAGGTCGGAGTGCCCATGCAACGCCATCACACCTCCCCCTCCTCCCGGCCTTCGCCGAGGGAAGGGGCGGTTTTGATTACGAGGGCATCGAAAGGGAAGATGCCGGATGCTCCAATTCACTCAAGCTCAGTATCCATACTGAGCGAGCATCTGCCAGGATCGTTCATGTAATTGCTTCGACCGCTCGGCGGCGGAGACGGCGGGCGTATCCGTGGGCAAGTTCTTACGGATATCTTCAAACTTGACGATTTTTACCGACGGTATCGCAATGGGACTATCCTGGAAATATTGCCTGAAAAGCAGATATCCAATCGGCAGTACATCTACAGGATCAAGCCAGTTAGGAATGCCAGGATCATTCTTGGTGAGTACATATCTATATTTCCCGTCTTTATCGATGCGAGCCTGATGCTTGTTCAGGCTGGATTGGTGATAGGTAAAATCCGTGGTGCACAAAAAGCGATCCATCAAGCAAAACCCCCAATACTTGCTGGTTGGCGGATCAAACTCAATGATCATGGCCTGATCTGGCGTTAAATCATATACCATGTTGCAATATGCAGCATTGCGATTCCCGCCAGAGCTTGGGGAAGAGTGTGCATATGTGAAGGTGTTCGTCCGGCCTCCGGCGGAATTCAGGGCAAAGTCAAAAGCGTCGACGCCAAGGTCTTTGATTATTATATTTATGAATCGCGAGGCATGATTGAGGTATTTTACGAAATCCTCTTCGTTATATTGAATTTGTCGCGGCGGTGATTTGGCTTGGCGCTCAATACGCAGCAATGAACGAGTTTCATGCTCCCAATCGTGCAGCCCCTCGCGTACAAAAAGGTACATCCTGTCTTGCGCGGGATCTAACTTGATCCAGTTCCCCTTTTGGGGATCGGGGCTTGCTATGATTTCGAAGCTACCATCCGGCTCAAGTTGCATGTTATCAATCGGATAAGGAAATGTGGGCAGCTTTTTATATTGACTGTAATCAACAGCTCCAAACCAGGAGCCTAGTTGAATATCCAAAAATCGCGAATTGCTTCGCTTGCCCCATATCCGATAGGTTTGCGTGCCATCTACGAATGCCCATCTATAGATAAAATCCGGACACGGCCCAAGCCATGTTCCTACCATGGGTTCAAAGATCGTATTCACATAAAATCGGGGATAGTCCACTCGCGGCGCCATTACCCAATTATAGGCGGCGGCCTGCGCCTGCATGAGAAGTTGATTTGCTTGATGCCTGACGCTATCGAATTCGATGAACCGGCGGCTATAAAGATATTGTCGTGTCGATTCGATGGCGGCGAGATAATTCTCCCATGCCGCCCGTACCGGCTTTGACATTCTGTCGGTTTCAAGTGGTTGAATTTCTTTTGCATTCAACGCTGTCCCGAGCGCGCCCGTAGTGGCTGCTGCAAGCATTGAAGCGGACATCTTAGCGAGTGACCGTCTGTTATATAGTCCGTTCATAGTCCTCTCCTTAAATGTTGATCTATCGTTGCCGGCTCACGGATCTCCATCGATCGAGAATCATTGCTGCTTCTGGTGCTTGCTATAGCCAGATTCGAGATCACAATTATAAGGAAATGCGATTTCAGGAACACTCGTATTCGAGAGCTGCGATTACCCTGACGATCTGTGGCTCGTATCATTGACAAGGGGGCATGCAAGATCGAATGATTGCAGGCATGACACACATAACGGCGAGGGTGCCAACCATTCACGGCCCCAAATATGTTCAACAACTCTGCAAGCACTGGGCCCACAAGCTTCACGTCGAGTTCGAGAATAACATAGGCGTAGTCCATTTTGAGGGCGCGATAGCGACCATGATTGCGGATGCCGATGGCATTTCAATTACCGTCGAGGGGGAACATATGGATGTGCTCGAGCGATGGCAGAACGTGCTCGCTATCCATCTCGATCGCTTTGCATTCAGGGAGGCGCCACTTCCGTTCGCCTGGACGTCCTGACGTCTTGCCAACAGGCCAGGCGAAGGAAATTGAGGGCGTTTAAATGTTGATCGGCAAATTGCCTTATCGGGTCACGGCCCGAAGAAAATAACGGGAATAGCGCGCCGGCCAGTCATCGGTATGATATTCATGCGATGGCAGGCCGCGTACATGGCCAAACAGCCCGTCGAGCCAAAACCCCGCCGCCGACGTGACATCGTCAATGACGATATTCCAACGCTCACCCGCCTCGACAAGCTGAATGCAAACGAGATCGCGCGACTGCGCATAGATAGCGGCGCGGGTGGGAGATGCGATCTCACTCGAAAGATTGGCATCTATCCAGTCGACCAGGCGATCCAGCATGCGCGAGGGTGGTGCAACCATCGACGCGACGGCGCGCCGAGCTTGATGTGCAAATGCGGCCTCCGCATCCTTGGCATCGGTGAAATCACGCATCTCGGTAAAAATCAGATCCAGCCGTGCAGCAAGAAGGGCTTGAAGGAGCGGCAGCTTCCCGCAGAAGCGCGCATAGATGGTTTGTTTGCTCGCCTGGGCCACGATCGCAACCCGGTCGATCGAGAATTGTTCGGGTCCCTGCTCAAGCAATACATTCCAGGCGGCGGCGAGGATGCGTTCGACGATCTGCGCTGACTGAAGTGCGTTCGGACGACCACGAGGCAAAGCCGGATCATTCGAAGCTTCATGCGAGAAGGGAATAGTCGTTCTATTCATTAGGGATGGTCGACCTCTCCGGACCATCCTAGGCCAAGCGCCTTCACCAGGACAATATAGCCGAGCGTCAACTCCCCGCGGCCGTTGATCGCCGCAAGCTCGGCATCGATTGCCTGCCGTTCCGCCTCAAGCTCCCCAGCTTCCGAAAGAGCGCCTGCGGTCGCACGCAGCTTTTGCATTCCTGCTATGTTCCGGACGTGCCCGGCCGCATCGATCGTGCGGCCGTAGGCGATGCGAGCGCTCCCATATCGCGCCAATGCGGCCTCCGCATCGCGCAGCGCCGCTAGAACGGCTTCGCGATACTGTGCCAGTGCGCCATCACTGGCTGCGGCCGCAACATCCCGGGCAGCTCGGGCCCGTCCGAAGTCAAGAAAGGACCAGCTCAAACGTGGTGCCGCTATCCCGGCAAGCTGCGACACATCAAACAGATCGCTTCCGCTTTGCCCGCCGATCCCGATGAGACCCAACAGGGTGACACTCGGAAATCGCCGGGCAGCTTCGACACCAATTTGCGCGTTCGCGGCCGCGAGCCTTCGTTCCGCCATCCTGACGTCCGGCCGATGCATCAGGAGCGTCGACGGATCACCGACAGCAACCCTTGCGGGCGGCAGAGGGATTGCGGCGGCGCCCAGCTTGTCCATCGTGCCGGGCGGTGCGCCAACGAGAAAGGCCAGTTCATCACGCAACACGGTACATTCTGCATCGAGCGCCGCATGTTCAGCCCCAGTGCGTTCGAGCGTTGCCGCGGCCGTCTCGATCGGCTGCCGCGACGCTGCACCTGCGTCGAACCTTTGTCGTGCGTAGCCAAGCAATCGTGCCTCGATATTCTGTCGACTTGCAACCTGCGCGAGGCTCGCCTCCCGCATCCGAAGGGTTACATATGTTCGCGCGATCTCGGCCGAGAGGATCAAGCCTATATCATCGAATTGCGCCGCAACGGCCTCCGCCTCGGCGCGCGACCTTTCAACTCCGCGCCGCTTGGCGCCCCATAGATCGATTTCCCACTGGGTATCGAAGCCGGCGTTCAGCAGGTCCGTTGCGCCACCACTGCCGCCAAGCGCACCGTTCGGCAGGTCGGCATAGACATAGTTCACCGATCCGGAAACCACTGGCAATAATCGGGCACGGGCGCCCGCGAGACCTGCACGTGCTTGTCGAACTCGCGCCTCCGCGGCTTCGATCCGGGGTGCTGCGGCAAGTCCCTGTTCGATGAGTCTCGTCAGTTCGGCGTCGTCTAGTCCCACCCACCACCGTGCGATGGGCGCACTGGTATCGGCATCACCGGCCCTGAGAAACCTCCCTTGAAGTGTCGCTCCGTTTGCCAGCTGGCTGGGCGGTTGGTAATTTGGCCCGGCAGTACAGGCAGAAAGCAACACTGGCAGGCCAAGGCTCAGTGTCAGGCGGCAAAAGGGGCGTTTCATCAGTGCATCACCGCAAAAGTGCCGGGCTTCGCGCGGCGGAGGAAAATGGCCAGTGGCATCACGGCCATCGTGCCGATCGCCAACATCAGGAAAATATCGTTGAACGACATCACGAGCGCGTCGCGCAGGATTTGGGAATCCATCATCCGATAGGCTGCTTCCAGCCCATCGGGCCCTCCGCCAAATTGCAAAGCCATCGCTGACAGCGCCTGCTGGACGTCGATATCGTTTGCACCCAGCAGCGAATGCAATTGCCACCGGTGTATCTCGATGCGCTGGTCCTGAAACGTGGCCATCACCGCAAGCCCGACCGATCCACCGAGGTTGCGCGCCGCCATATATAATCCCGAGGCGTCTCCAGCGTCCGCCGGTGGTACGGACGCAATCGTGACCTGCTGGAGCGAAAGGGTCGTCAATGATGCGCCCAGCCCGAACAGCAACTGCGTAACAACGAACGTGTCACCGACCGAGGCCGAGGTGAGATGTGCATTGAGCAGGCATCCCAGTGCGATCATCGCGCACCCCAATGCCACCGAGATCCGATGGTCCATTTTTTCGCTTATTATCGGGTAGGCAATCATCAACAACGCGCCGGTCAATCCTGACACGAATACGACTTCACCAGCCTGGAGCGCATTATATCCGGCGACCAGCGCGAGAAACTGGGGAATGGCGAAACTGGTGCCGAACAGCAGCGCCCCCATCATCATCATGATGACAACGCTTGCCGCCAGACTGCGCTCGCGCAGGAGCGCCAATCTGATTACGGGGCGACTGGCACGAAACTGACTCCAGATGATCATCGCGAATCCGATTGTGCTGACAATGGCCAGTCGGATGATCAAAGCGGATTCAAACCATTGCTCACGATGCCCTTCCTCTAGAAGGACGGTCAGTGCCCCAAGCCCGAGCACCATTCCCGCAATGCCATACCAGTCGGCATTCCAAAGTTCGTGCCAATCGCCCTTAACCTTCGGCAACCCAACAATCAGCAGGATAATCAACGTGATGCAGATCGGAAGGTTGATGAAGAAGGCATAGTGCCAGCTGAAAGTCTCGGTGATCCAGCCGCCGATGAGTGGACCTGAAAGCGGCCCGAAGAGGACCGTCACACCGAACAGGCTTATGCCGATCGCCTGCTGCCGCGGCGGGAGGCGGATCGCGACGATCGTCAGGGCGGTCGGGATGAGCGTGCCTCCGGCCAGACCCTGGCCAGTTCGCCCGATGATCATCATTGTCAGGTCGTTCGCGAGCCCACACATCATCGAAAAGCCGGTAAACAGGACGGCGGCGATCAAGAGAAAACGGCGGAGGCCCAGCATGCGCGCGAACCAGGCGGTGAGCGGCGTCACGATGATTTCAGCAACAAGGTAGGACGTGCCGATCCAGGTGCCTTCGCTCGGCGTCGCGCCGATTTCCCCCTGGATCGTCGGCAGCGACGCGTTGACAATCGAGATGTCGAGTGTCGCCATGAACGCGCCAAGGGACCCGGCGATTACCGCCAGCCATGCCGTAATGTCGGCACGTTCCGGATCGGCCGGGATCGTGGCCGCGCTCAACTACCCAGCCGATCCTGTTCACTGCGAACGCTGTCGAGCTCGGCCTTTTGCGCGCTGGTATCGACCTCCACCTCGAGCGACAGGCCGGGCATCAGCAGTTTGCGCGCGATTGGACCGGCATTTATCGAAATGCGAACCGGCACGCGCTGGACGATCTTGGTGAAATTTCCGGTCGCGTTCTGGGGCGGAATCAGAGAGAAATTGGCACCCGTGCCCGGCGTGACGCTGGCGACCGCTCCGGTGAAGCTTATGCCAGGCAATGCATCGACCCGAATCCTGGCCGGTTGGCCTGCGCGCATCAAGCCCACCTGGGTTTCCTTGAAGTTGGCGACGACATAGGTTTGCCCGGCAGGCACGACCGTCATCAACCGCGTGCCGGGCTGGATATATTGACCCACCCGCACGCTGCGATTGGCTATGCGTCCCGTGATTGGCGCACTGAGGTGAGTCGCCAGGAGATCGTTTGCCGCACCCATGCGTTCGGCGCGGGCAGTTTCCGTCTGCGCCCGGGTCTGGCCCTCTTGTGCCGAAATAGTGTCGATGCGGCGCTTCGCCTGAAGCACGGCAGCGTGCTGGGCGGCGACGTCCGCAACCGCCCGATCCCGATTGGCGATTAGCTGGGATAGCGTCGATGCCGGCTCTGCTCCGCTTGCCACCAGCGGCTGGAAACGCGCCGCCTCCCGGATCGCGAAGGCGAGGGTCGCTTCGCCAGCCTTCAAGCCCGCTTGCGCCTGGTCCAGAGCCGCTTCGGCTTCAGCCCGCGATGCGCTGCTGGCGCGGCCGGCGGCTATCGCACTGGCAATCTGGGACTCCGCCGCCTTGAGCCTGACGCGATAATCAACCGGATCTATCTCGACGAGCTCAGCGCCGGCTCGCACATCCTGGTTATCCTCGACCGCCACCTTTTTTACATAACCGGCAAGCTTGGCGCTGATTGCGACCTGATCCGCCTGTATCGTCGCATCGTTGGTCGTCTGAACATAACGACCATGCCGTTGATATTCAGCATAATATGCGATCGCGCCGAGCAATGCCAATCCGCCTGCACCCACCCCGACCGGCTTCAGCCATGCCCGCATTGTCGACCGCCCCTGTTGACCATTTAATGGAACGGATCCGTACTATTGTTATCGGAAGGGGTAAACCTCGGATCTGTTACGGGCGTTCAATTCGCCATGCCCGAAAAAATAAATGTTCACCGCGCTTACGGATCACGGTTCGCCGCTCGTCGTAGTGCTGAATAGGCGCTATTTATGGGGCATTGCGAAAGGCACGCCGTGGGCGAGGAGGGGCAGCACCGGATCATCGCCTGGGTGGGGAGCGAAATACTTCCCCATGAGGCGGACCTGCGCCTGTGGCTGCGCCGCATCGTTGGCGACAACGAGGTCGAGGACATCGTCCAGGAAACATATTGCCGGCTCGCGTCGCTGGCCGATGTTCGCCACATTCGCAACGGACGGGCCTATTTCTTCCAGGCCGCCAAGAGCATCGTCATCGATCGTGTTCGCCGCTCGCGCGTCGTATCGATCGAGACCGTTGCGGAAATCGACGCGGCGAACGTCGTACATGATGAGCCTAACCCCGAACGCATCGCCGGGGCGCGGCGCGAGCTGGCGCGGGTCCAGCGGCTGATCGCAGGGTTGCCGGAACGCTGCCGTCGGATCGTCGAGCTGCGCAAGATCGACGGCCTGCCGCAACGGGAGGTCGCGCGGATCATGGAGGTGCCCGAGACGATCGTCGAGAATGACGTGGTGAAAGGCCTGCGGCTGATCCTGCAGGCGATCGCGCAAGAGGAGATAGCGGCCGATCTGGCGCTGGGGAATGTGGGAAACAATGAACGAAGAGACTGCAGATACGATCAATGAGGCGGCGATCGCCTGGGTAGCGCGGCTCGATCGCGATCCCGGCGAATGCGACGGCCTCGACGCCTGGCTCGTCGGCGATCCGCGTCGCCGCGGGGCGTATCTCCGCGCCCAGGCGGCGTGGACGATGCTCGATCGCGCCTCGCTTCTCGGCGATTCACGGCAAGAGCCCGATCCCGCCGACGAACCCGCCTCGGCTGATGCCACTGCGCTCGACATCGGCGGACGTGGCGTAAGCCGCCGCCATCTCATCGCCGGCTCCGCAGCGATTGCCGCGTCGCTCGCGGCTGGCGGCGCCTGGCTCTTCCTGCCACTCGGTGACGAGCATATCGCCACCGCTACCGGCGAGATCCGCCGCGTGCCGCTCGCTGATGGCTCGGTCGCGTCGGTCAATACCGACAGCCGTCTCTCGGTCGCGATCCGCCCCGAGATCCGCCGCGTCGCGCTCGCGAAGGGCGAGGCGTGGTTCCAGGTCGCGCATGACAGGACCCGGCCGTTCGTCGTCGAGGCTGGCGAGATCCGGGTCCGCGCGATCGGCACCGCCTTCTCGGTGCGCCGATACGAAAGCGGCGCCGCGGTCCAGGTCACCGAAGGCATTGTTGAGGCGTGGAAACGCGGCGAGGAAGCGCATCCGGTTCGAATCGCCGCCGGCGCTCGCGCGTTCGTGAGCGAGACCGCCACCATACCGGTCGCCCCGCAGCTTGCCTCGGCCGAAATCGATCGCAAGCTCGCCTGGCGCGTCGGCCAGATCATCCTCGACGGCGACACGCTCGCCGAGGCCGCCGCCGAGTTTAATCGCTACAATGCGCAGCAACTCGTCATCCCAGATCCAGTGCTTGCCAGGGAAAAGCTGGTCGGCCGCTTCCGTACCAACGAACCCGACGCCTTCGCCCGCGCCGCCGCCGGCATGCTTGGCGCCCGTGCCGATATCGGCACGACTGAAATCCGCCTGACCCGGGAGTGATTGGCAAGTCGCCTCGTCGATCGCTGCGCGGCGACGCATCACCGCCGGATTTTGCGCCCGCCGAAAATAAATATGACAATATCCTACGGAAGTGCTTCGGCCGCTCGTCGTCCCATGCAGAGGCCCCATCAATGCGGACCTCACAGGGGGAAGTCCGATGACGACCAAAGGCAAATTATTTCGAGTCATGCTCGCCACATCCACCGCGTTTTGCGCCATTGCCGGGGTCACGGCGCCCGCCCGATCCCAGGTTGAGGCGCCACCGCAAAAAAGCTTCAACATACCTGCGCAATCGGCGGTTACCGGCATTTCCGAACTGGCGCGCCAGGCCGACGTCCAGATCCTCGCCAGCGAAGGTGTCGTGCGCGGCAAGCAGACTCGCGCCGTGAGCGGCACGATGACCATCGACGCCGCACTCCGCCACATGCTCGCTGGCACTGGGCTGGCAGTGCAGGCAAGCGACGGCCGCACCTTCACGCTGGGGAGGGCGGGAGACGTGCGGGGGGAGTCCGTAGGCGATAGTGGCTCGGGGCAGGGGCCCGCGCGGGGTGATGAGATCATCGTTACGGGGACGCGGATAGCGCGGAAGCAGTATAATAGCCCGGCACCGGTGGCGGTGCGGACCGAGAAGGATATCGAGCGGACGGGTGAGAGCCGGATCTTCGATGTCCTTGGACAAATGCCGCAGTTCGGGGTTGGCGACGGGCCGACGAATACGCAATTCTATGGTCAGGATGTTGGCGGCCAGTTCGTCAATCTGCGTGGGCTCGGCGCTGGTCGGACCTTGACCGTGATCGATGGACAGCGGCGCGTGTCGGGTGCATCGGCGACCTCTGCGGTCGATCTGTCGAGCATTCCGGCGAACATGGTCGCGCGGACTGAGGTGGTGACTGGCGGCGCAGCGGCAATCTATGGCGCCGACGCGGTGAGCGGCGTGGTCAATCTGTTGTTGCGCGAAGATGTCGACGGCCTCGAACTCACCATGCGCCAGGGGCTCACCAGCCGGGGGGATGCCTATAGCTACAGCTATGGCGGACTGCTGGGCGGCGCGCTTGGCGATCGCGGGCGTTTCACAATCGGGGTATCCTATAATCATGATGACGAGCTGCCATTGAAGAACAGAAGCTGGTCGAAAAGTTGGTCACAATTTGGAATAAATCCCGCCGATACCGGACCGAACGATGGTATTTTCGACAATAAATTATATCCGAATGCTAGGGTCAGGACCTGTTAAATTGCTTGCATGATGGGCTGAGGGTTGATTCAATGGTGGCACCAGGAGGTGCTGCTTGTGGACGATCTGTTTATGCTGAGCGAGGTGCAGATGCGCCGGATCAAGCCATTTTTCCCGCGATCGCATG
>CANJQJ010000063.1 GCA_947476425.1 Sphingomonadaceae bacterium
CAAGGCCATGCTCAGAAAGATCGGTGAGCGGACCGTGAACGGCCTCTGGGACCTGATCGGCAGGCTCATCGATATCTTCAAGCCAAACGAATGCGCAAACTACTTCACATCGTGCGGCTATGATCCAGACTGATCGAAAATCGCTCTAACGTCCGCTGTCTGTCGCCGGATCCACATCGGCAGCAGGGACCATCACGGTCAGCGCTGCGGGATGGATTTTGAAAATGATCGGGGATCTCATCCGATGCAATTCGCCATCCAGGGCAATATGGATCTCGCGAGAATGGGCATGGAGGGTCGCCTCACGGCAATTGCCGAAGGCGGCAAAGTCGTCGTCCGGATTGCTTCGCCCAATTGCGGTGCGCAAGGCAAACCAGAGTGTGGCCGCACGCGTCCGTGTAGCCACTGCAAAGACGGAGAGCTGGCCATCCTCAAGTGATCCACGCTCGCCGATATGACCTGCATCGAGGCTGTAGGTATTGTTTCCGACGAACAGCAGCGGAGTGCGGATTGTCTGGGTCTCACCGTCGAGTTGCAGGCGAAGCGCATGGTGGCGAAGGCGGCGAAACACGCTCCAGCCCGCAATCAGGTTTGCGATCGACTTGGGTATGCCCAGCCTTTCACGTTCGGCATCGCGCAGGCGAACTAGCAGAGGATAAAAGCCGATGGAGGCATTGTTGACGAAGCCCATGTCGTTGGCGCTGGCGATGTCTATCGCCTTGCGCTCACCATTTGCGATGACGGCCACCGCGCCGGGTACATCCATCGGGATTTTGAGTTGGCGCGCCAGGTGATTACGCGTGCCCAGCGGCAATATGCCGAGTGTGCCTGACGATCGTGCTCCAAGTATCGAAGAGACCGAACCCAGCGTCCCGTCGCCACCTCCGACAACTACAAGGGGATGATGTGCCACCTCGCTGGCAGCTTCGATCAGTTGCTGGCCGCGAAGCAACTGGATCCGGGCTTCACGGCCGAAACTCTCAAATGCATTGCAGATCTGCTCCGGAATATCGGAACTGTTTCCAGCCAGCGACCCTCCCTCGCTGTTCAGCAGAACGGGAATTACATGATCCTTGGATCGGGTACTGTTTGGAGTGCCGATACCCGTTGCATCTTGCTGGTCCGTGATCGGCATTGAGTGGTCCTTAGCAGCTGCGCTTCGATTGAACTCCCCATATGCATGGCAGTTGCACCGCTCGCGGATGACCGGCCTAGCGGTATGCCGTCGATGTGATTAGGAGGTAGCAGGATAATCAGGGGAATCGACATGCTGACCGTACATCATCTCGGCGTATCGCAATCCGACCGCATCGTCTGGCTCTGCGAAGAACTGGAAATTCCCTACACGCTCGTCCGCTATGATCGCGATCCCGTCTCGCGAATGGCGCCGCCGGAATACAAGGCGCTTCATCCCTTTGGCACGGCACCCGTCATCACCGACGGTGATCTCGTGCTCGGCGAGTCCGGAGCCATCATCGAATATATCATCGGGAAATATGGCGACGGTCGTCTGACAGTGAAGCCGGATAGCCCGGATTATGCCAATTATCTGTTCTGGTTTCACTTTGCCAATGCCTCGATGATGCCAAGCGCAATGATCGACGTCATATTTACGATGCTCGGCGTCGATGACAATTCGCTGGGCGCCGCGCTGCGGGTCCGCGGCGATCGCGCTTTCGAAATGGTCGAAAAGCGCTTGGGCGAAAGCCCATATTTTGCAGGCGACGCTTTCACCGCAGCGGATATCATCATGCTTTTTCCGTTGACGACGATGCGCGTCTTCGCGCCGCGGGATCTTGCGCCCTATCCAAATATTCGCGCCTACCTGGGGCGTATTGGTGCGCGTCCGGCCTTTCAGCGCGCCGTCCAGAAGGCGGATCCTGACCTGCAACCACTACTCTCGTGACGGCAGTGCGAGCCTGATTCCTGTCACGGGAAGAGATGGATGACCTCTGCCTCGGGCATGATCGCGTCGATCAGGAGCGATCGGTGGCAAGTCGCCGGGTCGCGCTCGAAACAGAGCAATGCGGTGGGGCTGTTCGTGGCCAAGTCGATCAACCGGGCCGCTGCCGCCATCGCCTCGGGTAGTTCGAGCTGACCTGCATATATTTGTTCAAGCTTGGCGTGATTGCCTTTTCGGGCCGCCTCACGCCCTTCTGGCGGCGTGCCAAGCGCCTTAAGACCGATATATTCAATACCGGCCTGGCGAAGCCCGGCTGCCAGGATATTCTTGGAGAAACCCGGCCGGCGGGATAATGGGACCGCACGAATATCTGCCAACAGCGTGACGCCAGCCGCTGCCAGCCGTGCAATCAGCTCGGCTTGTGTCGCTTTTTCATAGCCGATCGTGAAGATGCGCATGCCTGTCCTGAACCGGTTTCCGGGCCTGTAGTTCCAGAATGAGAAATAGGCACGGAATTCCCAGAGACAAACGCGGCTTGATGCTCAGGACCGTCTGGTTTCGCAATTCCCCGCGACGATGCGTGAGCGCTGGAGAAGATGCTGGCCGAAGTTTAGCGCTTTCGGATTTGCGTCGAAATAACACGCCAAAGCGTCGCCCATCCAGCGCCCAACGCCCAACCCGCGGCGACGTCGGTCGGCCAATGAATTCCAAGATACAGCCGCGAAAGCCCGATCAGGATTGCGAGCGTCATCGCAACAGCCATGATATAGATGCGCGCGCCGCGGCTTATCTCCACATCGCTGATCAGCGCACCGATGGTCAGGAAAACCAAGGCGGAATTCGCGGCATGTCCAGAGGGAAAGCTCATCGTTTGAACCCGGACGAGGTGATCGACGAGATTGGGACGTGGTCGGCCAAAAAGATTTTTGAGCATGGCAACGACCACTCCGCCGCTTGCTGCGGCCACCACAAGCAACAATGCCTTTGTCCGGTCGCGCTTGATGACGAGGTAACCCACCGCGATGGTCACAAGTAGCCCGAGGACCGGCCCGCTTCCCAGGCTGGAGATGTTCATCACTACGCCAGGAAGCCAATGCGGCCCGATCGGCTGGTCTGGATGGCCCGCTGCCCGGAAAGCAAGTAGAATGGCAGCGTCTATCGATCGGGTCTCTCCTTCGATCACCTCACCGCCAATTTTGGCGAACAGAAAACCAAGGCCTGCGACCAAGCCCAACGAGGCAAGCAGGCGGAGAATGCCGTTATCAGCGGGTTCCGGTTTTGGCACCATCGCGGTGGTCAGGGACGGGGGAAGCGCTGGGCTTCCGGATTCCCTCCCGCCCGCTGGGGCAGGAGGATGACGCAACCGATGATGAAGATGCCCAACACCAGCGATGCCAGCGGTCGGCTGAAATCCATCCCACCTTGGGCGATGGGCTTGTCGAGCAGATCGCCGACAGTGGCGCCAAGTGGCCGAGTCAGGATGAAGGCGATCCAGAATAACAGCACATGCGAAATTCTGGTCCACATATACAATGCGAGCAGGACCAGCAGGCCAATCGAGAAAATGATCGCGCCGCCTTCATAACCAAGGCCAAGGCCGGAGCCGTCCGCAATCCAGTCGCCTAGCGCGGTGCCAAGAGTCTGTGAAAAGGTAATCGTCAGCCAGTAGAAGATCTCTGCCTTTGGCGTGCGCACGCTTGCGATCGACACCGAACCGGTCGACCAATGCCAAAGCCCCAGCGAACCGATCACGCAGGTCAGCAGCAGCGTGGAGCCACCGGTATAGCCAATGCCGAGCGAGCGATCCGCGAAATCCGCCATCGTCGTTCCAGCGGTGGTCGAGGCAATGATCGTCGCCCAATATAGCATCGGGTGAAAACGTCGGGCGGCAATCTGGAACCATATCAACAATATCAGCAGCGCCGCGAAGATGAGGGTTCCCACAAGGTACCCGAGGTTCATCGTCATGCTGACGGTATCGCCCGCGGTCTCGCCCAATGTCGTGGCGGCGATCTTTATTACCCAGAAGGTCAAACCGACTTCAGGAACCTTGCTCTCATCACCCTTGCGGGACTGCATGTTGGCCATCGTCACTGGTCCCATCAAGGTGATTTATCCCCGGAGCGTGGAAGCCCGCAATGGCCTGACACGGACGACAGGGCTCCATCGTTGCGAGGTCAGTAGGCGCACGGTACCCAACGCAAATAATGCTACCAATGCTCCCCCCAGCATGTCGCTGAGATAATGTGTCCCTTCGACCGGCGTCGATAGCAGCATGGCGATATTCATCGCCAATATCGGCCATCGAAGACGGGCAATGGGCCACGCGGCCGCAATGTAAAGCACGGCACTTTCGGTATGGAAGCTCGGCACGCACACCAGGCCGCGCAGGGCGTCCAGGCCGATCTGGTGGAGCGCGTGGGCCCTGAGGATTGGGATGAGGACTGCCTGGTAAAGCGCGCTCGTCGGCATGTAGGGAATGGGTCCGCGCCAGAGATAGGCGAGGGGGCCTCGCGCCGGAAACGCGATGAACAATATCAGCGTCAGGATCGCGGCGAACCAGAAGGATGCCATGAACAAGCGCGCCTGGGCTTGCCTGCCGGCGATGGCAAAATGGCCGAGCAGCAGCACCGGGGAGACGTAGATGCTCGCATAGGCCCAGCTCCCGAGGAGTTGGAGCGACGGATGGGATGCGATGAAATCATACCAGCGGACCCAGTCGAAACCGAGCAAACGATCGATATGTTCGAGCGATCTGTCCGCAAAGCCGCTGCTTTCGGCGGCGGCGGGGTAGCTTGCAACAACGCCCATCAAGCAGATCAGCGCAAACAGGCCGATATATTCCGCACCGTCGCGAACGGTGCGTTGCCATTCGTTCTGCGGGGAGCGGAACGCGAAGCGCGCGCCGATGGCAAGACCCGCACCCAGCACGACAAGTGCGTTGGCGGGCGCAGTGGCGTTGATGGACAGGCTTGCCCTCACCATCATGAGAATAACGCAAAAGCCGCTGATCAGGAGGCCCGCGATGAGCCAACCTCCGGGAATCGATGAGGGTGGTACGGCCTGCAAAGCCGATGTATCCGCGACCAGATCGATGTGGGTGCCAGTGAATTCGGCGAGGTCATTCCAGTGTGGCGACGATTCGTGCAGCCTTGGATCATGCGTATCACCGAATTCCAAAGCGCCCTCCAAGCCCGACCGTCACGGGTAGCTAACGACATCAGCATTTGAACCGCGCCACTTAAGGCACGATGAACAATTGCCAAAGTCCTCCGTATCGTTGCCCCAATGTAGGTCAGGGCGCCCATTAGCAGCGCTTTGAGGGTGAGGATAGTGCGGGAAACCGCCGGAGATCCGCGGGATTCCCCGATCTGCGCCGATCTGCGGATCATCGGTGAGCGATCAGGACAAATTGTTTTGGGTTTGTGACAAATTCCACACGCTCGCTTTCTGGAGCTTTATGGGTTTATCATCGCATTCATAGCCGCGATTGCTCCAAGATATGCCGGGCTCTGCGGATAGGAGAGATCCAATGCCTACAGCTACGGAAATTGCTGATGACATGCGTGCGAGCTACGCGAAGGGCATGCTTGAGGGGATGCGAGGTCCTGTCCGATATTTTGCCGATCGTTTCGAATCATGTTTCGTTCCGCCCCGCGCGAGCGACGGCTGGTTCGATGCAAAACGCCTGTACGATTTTCAGGATACGGAGCACGCGGTCTTTCAAAAAGTCATGCCTGACGCGCACCTGACCGACGTAACGGTGCTGACCCGGGCCGAAGACCAAATCATCGTGGTGATGACGCTCACCGGAACATTGCGTGATGGGACCGCTTTCACGGCCCCAGTCACCATGGTCTACGATGTGCGAGACGGCCAGATTGTCCGCGTCGCGGGTATTTACGACGTTGAGAAGCTGAAGCCGTTCCAGGAAGCCTTCGAGGAGTCCGCTGCGACCGGCGACGTGCCGATCCAGATGACAACGCAACAAGCTTAATCCTTGTAGGTCGCGATGGACGTCTCGGCCGTCCGATAGAGCGGCGAGGCGCGTGGGTAGCCCACATATGGAAGGGTCATGAGAACGACCGCATGAAGTTCTTCAGGCGTAAGCTCTCCATTGCGCAGGGCGGATTTGGCGTGGATCTCAAACAGTGAGGTATCCGCGCCCAGCCCCGCGAGTACCCCCATCACGATCAGCCGTTTTTCGCGAAAGCTCAGCTTTCCGTCACCCCAGATGTCGTTGAACATTTTCATGGCCATGCCCGACATCTCTTTGGGGTCGATTTTTGGTGGCAGTGAAACAACGCCATTATAGCATTTTTCAAAGAGCTCCTGGCCGCGAGCCATCATTTCCGCTTCTGTCATTGCTATTCCTCTCTCCGGTTTCTTTACATTCTTGCCTGCGCTCCGGTTCAGCTGACCGGGGGTTCCGAATGAGCGAGCAGGTCGGCCATGTCCCGGACATGGCAATGATGGGCCATCATGCCACCGTCGATGATGATCGTCTGGCCATTAATGTATCGGGAATCGTCGGATGCGAGGAAGGCGACCAGCGCTGCGGCATCTTCCGGCGTGCCCAATTCTCCCATCGGCATATGCCGCGCGATCATGTCGAAAAGTGGACCTGCCACGGAGCGAGTGTGCGCCGTCACGATCGGCCCGGGTGCGATGGCGTTGCAGCGGATGCGGTCCTTGCCATGCTGGGTAGCGACATATTGCGTGAGCGAGACCACGCCGGCCTTGGAGGCGCCATACGCGACGCGCGCGATATCGGCGAGCAGCCCTGAGGCGGATGCACTGTTGACGATCGCACCACCACCGGCCGCCGCAAGCTGCGGAATGGCGTAGCGACAGCAGAGCATGAAGCCCGTGAGATTTACCTGAAGCGTGTGATTCCAGGTCGCCATCGGAATGTCAGTGACGTTTGAATCGTTCGCCATCGTGGTCATGTCGGTCAGCGCGGCGTTGTTGAAGAGGATGTTGAGGCGGCCATAATGGCTATGTGCCTTATCGAGCGCTGCCTTAACCGAAGCCTCGTCACCAATATCGATCTGCAGGCCGATCGCGTCTGGCCCGAGTTCCTCCGCACCACGCTGCGCAGCGTCGGCATTGACGTCGGCGATCGTTACCTGCGCACCTTCGGCGATGAACCGCTTGGCGGTTGCCATCCCGATCCCACCCGCGCCGCCAGTGATAAAAGCGACTTTGCCTTCCAGTCTCCGCATTACATTCTCCATTCAATTATATGTCTTGCCAATCTTCGACCTGTTCCCGGTCAGTTCCGGAACGGCGTCAATGCATAGGGCGCGAGCCGCTCCCGAACCGGCAATGCCTCCGCCACGCGATCTTCATTCTGACGTACGAAATAGTCGAACAAGATGGCGTCATGCTCCGGCCCGGCCGCCTGGACGAACTCTTCGAGGGCAGCATCCGCTTCACGCCAGTTGGAGGGACGGAATCCCAGTATCCCCGCTGCGCGATCGAGATCAGCCGCTTCGTGCGCGGCGGCCGCCAAAGCTTCGCCCCGTGCCCATTCCATATGTTTTACTGCCGAATTGCGATCCGCTTCACCAAGGATAGATCCCGCGGCGTCGATGCGCGCCACCGTGGCCTCAAGCATCTGCCAGACAATTTCCGATCGGCCTTCCGTCGGCTCGACGGCCGGCGAAGGCGTAATCTTAACGCCCATATGCTCGGCCATCCCCCAAAGCATTGCCCGGCGACACAAGACATCCCAGGTCAGATACTCGAATTGCAATTCCTTGGGGCCGGGATTGGCAAGGGGGCCGGAAAGCGACATGGCTGCGGCAAGCATGAAGGCTGCGGTGTGAAAGCTGAAGGCCTTCTCGTCGATCTCGATGCCCGTGATCTTTGCGTAATGCCGAACCAGATGATCGGGGTCCGCGCCAAGCGCTTCGGTCGGATTACGGAGCCGAAGCGCTGCCAGATCGTGCAACGGATCACCGATATGGGTTGCCTCGAAATCGTGGATGCACGTGATCCGTCCGTCGGCGAACAGGAACTGCCCCGGATCACCATGGATTACGCAGGATTCGGTTCGGTTCATCGGCACGTTGCGAAGGACCCAGCCAAGCGCCCATTCGATCATCGGTTGCGGCGATTGCTTCAGCCGTCGGTAGAGCGGAATGTGCGGGGCGAGATAGGCCAGGGCAATCGCCTCGGGATCCTTTGGCTGCGTGATTCCGGCCGCGACGAATGGCGCTGTGTCCAACTGGTGCATCCGCGCGAGGATTTCGATATATTCCTCTGCAATGCGTTGCGCTTCCTCCGGATTTTGCGCTTGCGAGACATCACGGGTACCGGCCACCCGGTCCATCACAATCCCTTCGGGATCATGGGCGTGACCATATATGTGCGGAACCGGCAAGCCGCCTTCTTCGAACAGCCGTAATATGGCAGCTTCGCGATCGAGGCCGGGAAACGGTTCTGCGTCGAGATTCTTGTCTCCGCGAATATAGAGCGGGAACTGTCGTCCTCCGCGGCTCACTTCAGCGTACCAGGCCGAGCGCCACCGCGGTTGACGTTCGAGCCTCGTGACTTCGCCGCCGGTAATCTCTTCGATTTGGCGCAAGAGGCGAAGTTCTTCATCGTTCTCAAGCGTTGGCGCGGTTGCCATATCTTCTCCTCCCAGGGGATGGTTCATGATTCAGATAGAGTGGTTTTCGGGGTGCACGACGATGACGATCTTGCCGCGCACATGACCCGCGCGCACCGCCTCGAGAGCATCGCGCACCCGATCCAGCGGAAAGGTTTCACTGACGATCGGCTTGACGGCACCCTGCGCGACGGCGGCAGCCATCTCTGGAAGCGCACTCGCGCTATTCGGACCGCTTGCAGCAATGCATCGCACGCCATCGGCGGACCGCGCGGCAACGAACTCCGGGGATGGCATGCCCCGTAGCGAGACATAGGATCCGCCGGGTCGAATGAGGGCGCACAGGCGTTCGGCGGTGCTGCCATCCGCCGTGTCCAGCACGGCATCGACCTTGCCCGCCGTCTCGTCCCAATCGGCTGAATGATAATCGTAGGCGGCGGCTGCGCCGAGTTCGTAAAGCAATGGGTGGTTTCCGGGCGAGGCGGTGCCAATGACGCGCGCGCCACGCCATCGGGCGAGTTGAACCGCGACCGTGCCGATTCCACCGGCCGCGCCATTGATCAGGACCGTCTGGCCGCTTTGGAGGTTCATCCCCGTGTCGGCCGAAAACAACCCATCCCATGCCGCCATCAGCACGTTCGGGAGCGACGCCGCATCGATATGGCTGAGCGAGTCCGGCTTCATCACTGCGCGGTCGGCGGGCACCGCGACATAATCGGCAAAGCTTCCGTCGGCGCTCGCATCGGCATGGCCATATACCGCATCACCTATGGCAAATGCGGTGACACCTGCACCGATCGCGGCAACGATGCCGGAGAAATCCCGACCGAGGATCGCCGGCAGCGAAAACTGGACATAATCATTTACATAGCCCTCGACGGCATACCAGTCGAACGGGTTGACGCCTGCCGCATGGACCTCGATCAAAATCTCTGCTGGACCGGCGACGGGGCGCGGCGCAGTTTCGACGCGGACGCCGTCCAGTCCCAGATAGTCGTGAAACCGCACTGCTCGCATCATCCATCTCCCGGCAGTCATGGTTGCAGACTTTCCCGACGAACGGCAATTGCGGGCGCCAGATTCTTTTTTTGTTGTCCCGTTTCTTTGTGTGAACATTCGCCTTCACAAATGCTAGGGTCAGGACCTGTTAAATTGCTTGCATGATGGGCTGAGGGTTGATTCAATGGTGGCACCAGGAGGTGCTGCTTGTGGACGATCTGTTTATGCTGAGCGAGGTGCAGATGCGCCGGATCAAGCCATTTTTCCCGCGATC
>CANJQJ010000064.1 GCA_947476425.1 Sphingomonadaceae bacterium
ACCCGCCGTCGTCGTAACGCTCGCGCATCAGGACCCAGCCTTCGGCACGCTGGCTGGCGACATAGGCCTCGCCGGATTCGCGCTGGGCATCGAGCGAGTTGAACTCCATATCGAGCCCTTCCTCGCTGGATTTGCGGGTGTAGACCGCGCAGCGCAGGCGGCGCCGGGGTGTCATCTCCGTCATCGGGCGTCTCCCCTCTTGATGTCGCGCAGGCCAAAGAAGCGATAGCCGTTCCAGCGGGTGCCAGTGATGTCGCGGGCGATGGCCGACAGCGACTTGTAGCGGCGGCCCTGCCAGTTGAACCCGTCCGTCATCACGGGTCGAACGTCCCGATCCGAGAAACGAGACATTAGGCCGTGCGTTCGAGACTGCTCATTTGACGGGTTGCAGGCACATTCTCTCTGGTCGATGTTGGGGCATGGGCGTGTTTGTGACCGGTGCACGGTGTCACGTCGTGCTGCATCCATCGCAGCGATAGGATCGGGGATATGCGGCAGCAATTGCATCTTGTTATTGAAGCCATGCTTAAGATTAGCGTGATCAGGTTTGATATCTCACAGAACGCGTTTTAGGTTCAGGATTCCGATGCATATGGACGTGACAAACCAAACCCGATCGGGTTCGGCCGTCAAATGGTCCAAGATGTTCCTGAACATATTGGCCCAGCGGTGCGCCCTTCAGACTCGCACTGCCATCGCTAGGCCACTCGACTCTTTATTATACGCCCCGCTACCGGCTAAGTGCCGGATGCACGGTGAATGGCTGGATTTGCTCAAGCGCCCGCGCGACCCTCAATATCTGATCCTCTCGTCCGTGCCGTCCCATGATCTGCAGCCCCACGGGCATTCCATCGACCAGCCCGGCTGGAAAAGATAGTGCCGGAAGCATCAGCAAATTGGCGATCGCCGTATAGTAGGTCCCGCAACAGAAGGTTGGATAGGGATCCGCAAGCCCATCGGGCAGGATCGGCGCAATAACAGGAAGTGTTGGCGAGAGGATCGCGTCATAAGTTTCGAACAGGGCATCCATCTTTCTGCCAAGCTCTGCGACCCAACTCACCGCTGCTTCATAGGCATCCTGCGATGGCGGCGGTGTCGTCAGGCCGATCTGGTTATATTCGGCAAGCCTTGTGAAATTCTCCGGGGCCAGGCAGCGCGCAACAAACGCAGGGTCGTTGGTGAAGCAAGACGGAACATTACCGTAAATTACCTCTCCGCGCAGGTAATCGATGAACCACGGCCAACTCGCATCGATGCTGAACGGAGCTGCCTCGACGGTCGCGCCGGCCTCAGCCAGTCTGGCAGCGGTTGCACCAACCTGCGCGGCCACTGCGGAATCGACGTCGATATGTCCATAATCCGGTGACCACAGGAAACGCATTCCTGCGATCCCGTCATTGAGCGTGGCGGCATATTCGCGCGGGGCTGGTGAAGGTCGAGGATCGCGACCGTCGGGGCCTGAAAGGACGTCCATAGCTATGGCGAGATCCCGTACGTCGCGCGCCATCGGTCCCATACTTCCAACCCGCGCATAGCTGAAGCTGCCCGTATCCGGAATTCGGCCGGGGGTCGGAAACAGGCCGACAAGCCCGCAGGCTGCCGATGGGATCCGGATGGAGCCGCCTCCGTCCGATCCTATGCCCAGGGGGGCGACGCCGGCCGCTATGGCTGCCCCGGTTCCGCCGCTCGATGCCCCCGGTGAACGCCGTGTATCCCAGGGATTGACGGTCTCCGGCCCCAGCCGATTTGCGGTCCGGCTCCAAGTATAGAATTCCGGGACGTTGGTCATGCCGATTATGATCGCTCCCGCAGCGCGCAAGCGCGCCGCCAGGGTTCCGTCCTCCTTGGGTATGAAATCCTCGAAAAGCAGGGAGCCGCCCGTGGCTGGCATGCCGCTAACCCACGGCTCGTCCTTGAGCGCTACCGGAACGCCATGGAGGGGGCCGAGGGAGGCACCGTTCCGGACCATAGCATCTGCTTTCAGTGCTGCATCGCGCGCCTGATCGGCACATATCCTCCTGAACGCATG
The DNA here is from genome assembly GCA_947476425.1 of Sphingomonadaceae bacterium. Classification (GTDB taxonomy): domain Bacteria; phylum Pseudomonadota; class Alphaproteobacteria; order Sphingomonadales; family Sphingomonadaceae; genus CANJQJ01. The sequence goes on from CANJQJ010000064.1 coordinate 2,030, forward strand.
CAATTCGGGCTCGACTGCGGCAAGGCGATTCAGCGCAGTTTCAATGGTCTCGACGGCAGAAACGGTACCCGCCACGATGTTTTCACGAGTCCGCCACGCCGAGTTCCATATCATATCATCCATCCGCCTATCTCCTTCTCCCGCACCCCATGGTTCGAGCGCAGGATATTAATAGCACATACAAGTGCCATTAAATAGTCAAATCAGATTTTTGGCCAACAGTCCCGCGAGCAGTCGTTCATTCAAGCCATTCGCTGGAAGATTGCCCACATCTCACTAAAATAGAGATCCGTGCTGTGAGCGATGTGGAATTGCGGATCCCCCGCCATGGCGCGATTAAGGGGGTTGGAGACCATTGTCGCGATAGCGGTCGTGGCGATGGAGCGCGCGCTATAGCCTTGAAAGCACCCCACGGTCTGGGCGCGCAGGATAACGCGCTGCAGACCTTCGGCCAGCCTGTCGTTATTGAGGATAAGGCACTCGGACAATTTTGTATTTCTTCCCACTTCTCCCAGAAAGACGCCATAAAGCGCAGCCTCTGCTGGATCGGTGGCCATGGAAAGCAGGCGCCTGAATGTCGTTCGACAGACGTCGAGAGGATCCGATACAAAATCCTTTATTTCCAGAATATTATGCAGGGATTTCTTTGCCCATTTTTCCGCCACAGCGAGCAACAAAGCATCCTTTTGCGGGAAACGACGCGTGATGCTGCGGCGGGTCGTGCCACACTCGGCTGCCAGCTTTTCCGTCGTCGTTGCCTCGAAACCCAGCGCGATGAATGATTCAATCGCGGCTTCGAGGATGCAATCGTCAAGCCTGCCGGCTTCTTCAAGGCTGGGTCGACCAGGCCTGCGCAAGCGATCGGCTACGCCTACGTCTTGAGCCCTAATTCCTTTTTCTGGGTCTAAAGAGCGAGCCAATATGCACCGTGTTCAATTAAAGCTAGTCTCATGTATCATTGATTTGGGCCTGTTGCCAGATCGCATTGCGTGACAGATCGGGTGGCCCGTCGGCGATGGGTCGAGTTCGGAGAAATCCCTCGCCGTGTCTAATGTCGCATATGTCGCGATCGAGCCGGGGCGCATCCTGGCCGAACCCGGTCGAAAGGTCGATTGTACCGAAGTTGGAATCCGGACATTGCACTCGCAGCGTCGAGGAGCCACACTACCTCCTCATGAACGATGACCAGTATGAGAGGTTACCCCGCTCGCCTAATTTGCGGGAGCGCATCGGCGCTACAATTTGGTTGGTCGCCACACCGGTAGGCCTTAGATACAGATTAGCGGGGCCCACCGCTTTGCGCATTCCTCAGATGAACAGTTCTTCATAGGTGCGCGCGCGCGTATTGCCGTCCCATTCCAGATGGGCGTCGTACATGCGCTGAATGATGTCGAAGGTACCGCCAGCGAATTCGATGAGTTCTATGAAATTGCCGTTGCGCTTCACATCATCGAAAAACGCGGTGCGCCCGGTTCCAGGAACGTCCAGGTAGGAGGCCAGCTCGAGCCCTTCGCTGAGATAACCGTCATACATGCGTTGGTATTCGACCGGGCTAAGCGGACCCATGCGCGGTTGAATGTGATGGAAGCCTTCGCCCTTCGTCTGCAGGATTTCCTGAAAGATCGACGGAGCGTCATTCGTCGGCTGGACGATCTCGATATTCGTCATACCGCAAAAGGCGACGCCCGCCGTGATCGTATCGGCGCCCTGTTGCCCCCGATATTGCATGTGCAGGCCAAGCGGGGTGTGCATGATAAAGAAGGGGCCCGCCTTCATCGTCTTCATCCAATATTGAATGCTGCGCTGCAAATCTCTGGTGACGTAGGCGAATTGCGTGACAGAGCCAGGCGCGAGTTTCATCTGGATCCTCTTTTTCCCTAGAACCGAAGCCTTGCGCTCTCGGGAAACACGGAAAACCTACCAAAGGTACGGATCAACAGCGCTTACTTAGAAGCGGCCATCATAGCGGGAAACACAGCACGTCAGTTAGCAATAGCTTGTCATCGTATTGGTATCTTGTGTTCGTCCTGCGCGAGCCCGAAAATTCAGCCTCTGATTCGTGCGCGCAGGCTAGTCGGGCTGCGTACGAGATTGGAAAAGGCATAAGTTGGCGGCCCGAGGATCTCAATGTCGAGATTGCGGGCAAGGACTTCCTCCCAGAGAATCCGCAACTGCATCTCCGCCAGCCGGGCTCCGAGGCATCGATGAGGGCCCATCCCAAAGGCCGTGTGCTGTCGGGCATTGGGGCGATCGACCCGGAGTGTGTCCGCATCCTCGAAGACGCTTTCATCGCGATTTCCTGAAATATACCACATCACGACCTTGTCGCCCGCGGCAATCGTCTTGCTGCCCAGCTCGACTTCGCGCGTGGCCGTGCGCCGCTGATAGATCACGGGTGTCTGGTACCGGATTATCTCGGCTGCGGCATTTCCGGCAAGCTTTGGATCGGCCTTCAACTTGCGCCATTGATCGGGAAATTCACTGAAGCCCCATGCGCCACCCGACATCGAATTCCGCGTGGTGTCGTTGCCGCCAACCAGGAACAGCCCGAACAGCGCACAAATCTCGTCGAACGACGACGAGCGCACACCCTCGTCATGAGCGAGCAGCGAGATGATATCGTAGCTCTGCTCCTCCTTCTGGCGCTGCTGCCAGAGCTCCATCATGGTCAGGTAAAACTCCTGAAGCCCGGACTGGCGCTCGGCTTCGGTGCGGATCGGGCTTTCGGGATCGTCGAGATCGGCGGTCAGCACGTTAGACCAGTGCACCAGCTTCTGCCGCTGTTCGATCGGATAGGCGAACAGGGTGGCGAGCATCATCGAGGTCAGTTCGATCGAGACATTCTGGACCCAATCGAAGTCCTCGTTGCGGGGCAATGCATCCAGCACCCGGCCAGCGCGCTGACGGATCATGCTCTCCATTTGCGCGAGGCTCTTCGGAGCAACCACCGCGGTGACGTTCTTTCGCTTTTCCGTATGCATCGGCGCGTCCATCTGCATGAACGAGACCGCGACACGGTCTTCTATCGTTACACCGCCGTGGAGATGGGAGGAGGAGAAGGACAGCGGATCCGTATCGACCCGGACGATGTCCGCGTAACGCGAAATCGACCAATAAGGACCACTCCGGCTCTCCGGACAATAATAGACCGGATGCTCCGTCCGAAGCCGAGCGAATAGTGGGCGCCAGCTATCGTCGCGATAAATCTGCGGTTGGCTGACATCCAGAACGCCGATATCTTCTAATGCCTGTTCCAAAGGCGATCTCCTCGTCGTTTCAAGGTGTCACGGGCTATTGCTCTTCGGGTATTTCAACAATCAATCCATCGCACATCGGTGTCAGGCTTATCTGGCATGCCAGCCGCGAGTTAGGGCGGGCATCGACGGGCGCTCCGAAGATCATCGCCTCCTCCGTGGAACCCGGCATGACGCTGCCGATGCGCTCCACCCAGTCCGCATTGATGTAGACATGGCATGTTCCGCAAGCGCATTGGCCGCCGCAATCACCTGGAATGCCCGCTATGTCGTTGGCCAGTGCGACGTGCATCAAATTGTCGCCCGCTTCTGCCGTGACGACACATTCGCCGGCTTTGGCCTGTCGAAAGATGATCTGCATTCCTCTCCCACTCCGTCGTCCATGCCGCGATTTTCGATCCGATCTTATTTTCGGCTGTCGACACCTATTGAAAGACTGATACATCACGAAACGCCACAGATAAAAGCGGTAAACGGCGATGACCCGCATACAGGATGAGGATTGTAAATGGACGATCAGACGGAAAAGAATCGCGATGTCGCGCTGCGGCTGGTCCAAGCCGTTGGATCAGGCAACATGGCGGTGGTGGAAAGCCTGGTGCATCCTGATCTCGACTGGTGGCTGAACGGTATGGGCCACCTCGATCGCGACGCGTTTCTCGCCTCACTGCATATGTTGCACAGCGCCAAGAGTGGCGGGTTTACAGTGGTAACGTCGACCGCCGAAGCGGATCGCGTCGCCGTCGAGATGATAGGACATTTCGAATATGAAGATGGCCGCGTCTACGACAATAATTATTGCGAGCTGATGACGATAAGGGAAGGGCTGGTTTATAAGGTTCATGCCTTTTTCGACAATGGGGCGGCTGAAAAGGCGTTTGCCGCGATGCTGAGCTAAGCTCCAACCGGACATTCCAGGCGACAGTTCACGAAGCAAGGTCTCATAGGCAAGGAGGCGTCAAGGTGAGCGCGACAATATCGGCCGACGTTCCGGTTTTCGCTGAATTCGATCCACTCGATCCCGAGCAGGTCGCCGATCCCCATCGCTGGCTGAAGGAAGCGCGCCGGAACCAGCCCGTTTTCTTCATGCCCAAATATGGCTGGTACGTCGTCACGCGTCTCGATGACATAACCCGCATCGCCAATGATCATGAGACCTTCTCAAACCGGATGTTCGTCACCGTCCCCGAAGTACCGCCGCGATATCGCGACCGGTTGCCGAACGGGTTTCCAATGAAGGTTCAACTCGCCGCCGCCGATCCACCGGCGCACGGCCGCCTGAAGCGCTTCATGCAGGCAGCGCTTTCGCCCCGCACCATCGCCGCTCACGCCAACCGAATTCGCCAGATCGCGAATACCCTGATCGATGAGATGCTGCGCAATCCGGATCGCCAGGCAAACCTTGTTGTCAGCTATGCCGATCGCATACCGATGATGGCGATTGCCGCGCTCCTCGATGCGCCCGTGGACGATCATCGTCGCTACCGCGAATGGGTCGACGCCTCGCTTGAGCTCATCACAACCAATCCTTCTCCCGCAAGGCTGGACGTCCTCGCCGAAACACTAGTGGATTTCGACACCTTCGTCCGCACGCTGATCCAGGAGCGACGAGAACGTCCTGGCGAGGACGCGATCTCGAAAATGTTCGCTGCAGCCAGCAAGGATGATGCACTTGGCGAGGAAGAAGTTCTCGGCCTGGTCAGCTCCATGCTTCTCGGTGGGACGGACACGACGAGCACGGCCATCGGCAACATGGTGTGGAGCCTTCTCACCCATCGCGATCAGTGGGACGCAGTGCGAGTCGATCGCAGCCTGCTCGCCAAGGCGTTCGAGGAGAGCGTCCGCTTTAGGGATCCGGGGCGTGGACCGATCAGGCTTGCCACCCGGGATACCGAGATACGGGGCATACCGATCCCCAAAGGATCATTGATCCAGCTTTGCACGATGGCTGCGGACCATGACGAGACCGTCTTTGATCGCGCCGAGCAGTTCGATATCTTTCGAGAGGACCTGAAGATCGCACCTGCGTGGGGACGTGGCATTCATATGTGCGTCGGCCGTGTGCTGGCGCATCTTGAAGGTGAGATCGCACTCGACACGCTGCTCGATCGCATCCCCGATCTCGAGCTCGTCGGAGATGGCGCCCGCTCGTATACACCTCAGCTGATGATGCCAACTTTGCGCAGCCTGAATGTCAGGTGGTGAGCTACGATACCCGCAGCAGGCGAAACGACGGCCATTCCCAAGTAGTCCAAAGGCTCTCCACCCCCGTCACCACTCTAGAGATCCAGCGCGACGCTGTAGCCATTATGAATGGCCGCAGGGAGATAGTTGTGCCTAAGCCTTAATAACCGGATACCGGGCGCTTCCCGGCATCGTGCGGAGGACCGAAGGATAGAGCTACCTTACAGCGGCCCCGTTTGGCCCTGTCCGAAAGATCCAATGGCTATGCGGTGCGGCTGGCCGGTCGGAATTGAGCCGCGCGGAACTGGCCGTGCTGATTGTGCTCGCCGATCATATAAACACCGAGACCGGGAAGGCATGGCCAAGCTTTGGCAGGATCGCTGCCATAGCCGCCACCACGGTGAGAACCGCCAAGCGCGCCGTTAGCAGGCTCACCGCCATGGATTTGATCCAGATTGCAGAGCATGGCGGGCCGGGCCGATCGAACCGCTATCGCCTGAACTGGGCACTATTCCAGCAAGATGGGGATGGTGACACCCATGACACCATGCAAAGCGGTATGGTGACACCCGTGGCAGCCTATGGTGACACGCAGGGCCCTAATATGGTGTCACCTATGTCACCCGATCCTATCAATCCATCCGAGCAAGAAGCGGAGGATGAGATTGATAGATCGCAAGCGGAGGGAGTGGCTGCGCCGCTGCGCCCTTCAGGGGCTTGCGACTTGCCACCTTCCAAGGATGGTTATGCGGCTTTCTGGGATGCGTGGGGCCGTCGGGTGACTGTGGCGGACACCGAGCGGCTGATTGCGTCCAAGGTGGAAGAGGGTGTGGTCCTGGCCGACGTTATCGCTGGCGTGGGGCGATTCCGAAAATACTGCAACGACACCGGCAAGCCGCCAAGGATGAAGCCAGCCGCATTTGTGCATGGCGAGAAGTGGCGCGACGATTGGCAGCTGTATCCAGCCGAACCGGCCAAGCCCAAGAGCGCGGGCAAAGCCAGCACAAGCGGGAAGACGGCTAAGGCCACGAAAGCCACCAAGGCGAAGCGGGTGAATAATCCTTGGCAAAATAATCCCGCATCGTTCGATTGGTATGAGAAACTTAGAAACCAAGTTGACTTGTTACTCAAGCGCCATGCCCATGAGTTTCCAACCGGCAGTGCAAGAAGTGAGGCCGAAATTGATCGTTTGAAAGAGCTAATGAGACCATGGAGGTTAGAAAACCCAGAACCGCCATTTTACAGAAACACCGCAACCGGCCAAACATGGGGGAAGTGCGGAGATCGTAAACCAGCACCCGACTGGAGTCCCGATGAGCTTGGTTCCGGATGATTTGGCTAGTCGCTTGCCATCCAGCCTCCAAAGGCCTGTGCTGGGCTTAGAAGCGCTTTGGGAGCATAACGCTATGGCAATGCAAAACCTGGTCGGCCGTAAGAACGGAAGAAAAACCGATGGCACTTTCTCGGCTGGCAATCCTGGCCGGCCGAAGGGGGCGCGGAACCGGACAACGCAAGCGGCGCTGGCGCTGCTGGAAGGTGAGGCTGAGGCATTGGCGCGCAAGGCTGTGGATATGGCACTGGCGGGCGATCCAGTAGCATTGAAGCTGTGCATGGATCGCGTTGCGCCGCCCCGGAGGGATGCGCCAGTCGTCTTTGACCTGCCTGCACTAACCGATTCGAGCATTGCCCCAGATGCGGCGCGGGCTGTTCTGGAGGCTGTGGGAGGGGGC
>CANJQJ010000065.1 GCA_947476425.1 Sphingomonadaceae bacterium
CTCGCTGAACCCAAGAAGCTCTCCCGCTTCGACACAACTCAAGCGTCCCGCCCGATGCGAACTGATCGCATCCAAAACACGCGCCATCCGAACCTCCGGCAACATGCGGCCCTCCGATCCAAAAACCGGACAAACCACGTGCTACCTAAACCGGACATATCATGTGCTCGCGACAATGATCTTGCATGCGGTCCAAATCGACGGCATTATCTACAGAATGAAGATTTGCGGATAACCGCCAGTGAAGCCACTTAGCCTTGCCCATCAGACCATGCTCCCGGACTTGATCCAGCGATGCTTGGATGCCGAGTTCAATGAGACGTTTTCCGAGAACGGCTCATTCGCCAAGGTGAAAGGCGCAAACGGCCAGCAGTTCTGGTACTATAAGGGCTACAACCGCGGCGAAGCGAACGCCGATAGCAAGCGCTTCTCAAAATACGTTGGCCAGGTCGCTGACCTCGACGTAACAGCGCGTGTTGAACGCTTTCAGAGGGTCAAAGCCAACTACCGCGAACTCCGTTCACTCGTAACCTCTCTGACGGCAGCAGGATTGCCTTCACCTCCTGCGCTCGTTGGCGACATCGTTGATGTCCTATTGCGCGCAGGCCTGTTTCGTCTGCATGGCGTTCTGGTCGGCACCGCCGCTTTCCAGACCTATGCGGGGCTGCTCGGCGTACGATTGCCAAGCGAGCCGCTCATGACGGGCGATGTCGACTTTGCCCAGTTCCATTCGATTTCCGTTTCGGTCGACGATTCAATTCCGCCCGTGCTCGAAGCCCTGCGGCAGGTGGACACGACATTCCAACAAATCCCGAGCCTCGCAAATCCGAGGGCGACAACGGGCTTCAGCAATGCAACGGGCTTCAAGGTCGAATACCTCACGCCCAATCGAAGCAAGGACGACTTTACAGGCGAACCGGCATCGATGCCCGCGCTTGGCGGCGCTTCTGCGCAACCCCTACGCTATCTTGGTTTTCTGATCCATCAGTCGGTCCGTTCGGTGCTGCTGCACAAGGGCGAAGTTGCGGTGCTGGTTCCATCGCCAGAGCGGTTTGCGGTCCACAAGTTGATCGTTTCAGAATTGCGCCGTGCTGACCGCGACAGCGCGAGCAAGGCCCGGAAGGATCTCGAACAGGCGTCAGTGATGATCGAGGCGCTTGCGAACAGTTCATCCAGGCTTGATTTCGGCCTCGCCTACATCGAAGCGCGCGACCGTGGACCGAAATGGCGCGAGGCGCTGGAGGGGGCGCGGAAAGCAAGCTTCCGCCAGAAGTCAAAGAGCGGCTCCATTCGGCTTGCGCAGATGCGGGTGCCGTTGATGGGTAGTCGCGGCGGTATCGAAATCGCTGCTCTCTCTTCAGATGGGTATCGCCCATGAGCAGTGAAGATCGTGTCATCTCGATGGGTGATGGATTGGCCGCGATACCGGAGCGGCTCCTGCTGGCTCATGCGCGCGGGGAAGTGTTGTTCATTTGTGGTGCAGGCATTTCCCGGCCCGCTGGGCTTCCGGATTTTCGTCAACTTGTTCTCGACGTCTATGCCACACTCGATACTTCGACGCATAGCGTGTTGACGGGATTGCCGCCGGGAGCCTGCAACCAATGGCAGGCCAATTGTGCGGGCCTGACCGATCGGCAGACTGCTGAAGTGAAGCGGTTCATCGTCGGCGACTTTGATGTTGTCCTCGGCATGCTCGAGCGCCGGCTCGACGATCAAACACGTGGTGATAGCCAGGTAAGGCGGACTGTCGCCACGATCCTGCGTTCAGGGACAACGAGCCCGGCCGCGATCCACAAGGCGCTCATAGCCCTTGCCGATCGCGGTGGCGCCAAGACGATCGTAACAACAAACTTCGATCTGCTGCTTCAAGTCGCCGCCCAGCGCCTTCGGTCGTCCGTAGAGACCTATTCCCTCGGCTCGATACCAAGGCCATCGCGACATTCGGAGTTCTCGGGCGTGCTTCATATCCATGGCGCGCTCGACAAGAACCCGGCGAGAACTTCCGAGCTTGTTCTGTCAGATCAGGATTTCGGTGAATTCTATCTGCGCCGCCGCGTTGTTCCCGATTTCATCTATGATGCTGCACGCCTGTATCATCTGGTGCTGGTTGGCTACAGCGCCAACGATCCGCCTATGCGTTATCTGCTCAATGCGGTCGCAGCGGACGGCAAGCGCTTTGATGACTTGAAAGAGCGCTTCACCTTTTTCGGCACGAACTCGAAGGACGCAGTAGCACTTGCAGACTGGAATGGACGCTGTATCACGCCGATCCACTACGATTCACCGAACGGCCACGACGCGCTACGTGCGACCCTTGAACGATGGGCGGCTCTGTCCGCCATCAATGGAAAGAAAGAAATTGTCGATGCCGAACTGCGAAGAATTGTAAAAGCATCGCGATCTGCGGCCAATGAGTCCGACCGCGACCTCTTCGACCATTTCTTTCGGAGAAGCAATGCAAGTGAACGTTTTCGTCTGTCGGCGCAGGTTTCGGACGCGAAGGCCGAGATCGAGTGGCTTGATGCGATCGTCAATATTTGCGCTGAAGCCGACCGGGTACGGAAGCCATGATCCGACCCTGGGCTTATCTTGACCCGAAAGACCGCGAGACGTTCAGAACGGTAATCGCCTTTCTGAACAAGCGCCTTGCTGAGCAAGGAACGATCGATTGGGCGCTGAAGCTCAAGCCCGGGCAGCGGATCGAGCGCATCGCGGTTGAGGACCTGTTGACCGGCCCAGGTGCGCGCGATCTTGCGGAACCTTGCGCCTCGGCGTGGCAGCTGATCGAAGAAAGCTGGTCAGCGCCTCCATCTGAAGGGAATGACGGAACCAACATTTACGGGATTAAGCAGCGACTACGGGCAGGCGATCGGTCCGGTGCGGCGGTTTCTGCCATTGTTGATCTCGTTGCGCCGCGACTCAAAGTCGAACCAATTGATGCGTGGCGATGGAGCTACATCAAGAAGCCACGTAGGCCGAAGACGGTCGAGCATATCCTGTCCGCCGGCCTGACGAGCGGAGATCTGATTGATCTGAACGTGCTCGAACTGTCGAAGCTTAATGACATCGCGTTTCTGGAATCGCTGGCCAACGCGCTGGAAGCCGCTGTCAATCACGGACTAGATATTGCGAGACGTCTCGGATGGAACGACGCACGGTCTTTCACCGGCTTGGGGTTCCTCAACAGGGCTTACTACACGCAGCCGACGAGGCGGGACGGCGAGGCTGGCGAACCCGATGCCTACCACCGTGGCATTGCGCCCTCTGTGAAGCTGCTGCACGCCGTCGTGGCGCGGCTTGCGGAAATCCAACCCATCGCCGCCCAACCTTTCGTCCGACGTTGGCACGCCGACGGCTCTTCGGTCTTTGTTCGCCTTTGGGCAGCAACGGCCCGAAGTCGCGCGCTCGTTGCTGCTGAAGTTGTCGCGTCGTTTTTGAAGTCACTTGATGATCGGCAGTTTTGGAACTTGCACGCATTTCCCGAGATCGCCGAGCTTCGAGCCGTGCGGTTCGGAGAATTTGATCTCTCGTCGCAGAACCAGATAACGACCCGTCTCCAGAAGGGGCCACCGCGCAATCACTGGCCGAAGAAAGCCGATCAGGCGAAAGTCGCAAACGCGCGGCAGTACTGGGCCGTTCGCGAGTTGAGACGAATTGAGGTTGCGGGCGGTACGCTCCCGACCCGTGCGAAGAAAGTGCTGAATTCTCGTCAGCCGCTGTTTGTCGAGCTGGCGCAAATGGCGATCGACGCGGGCTTTCTCGAAGGTGCGACTGCCAGCCATGTCCCTCCTAATCCCGATAGCCGATACGACGATCTGCAAGGCGTCGCGCGCCTCCAAGCGCTCGAAACAGCACTAGCAGCCAGTCGTGGCGGCTGGGATGATGACCCCGCAGAACGCGCCAACGACTGGATCAACCAGCAGGGCAATGCCGAGAAGGCGCTTGCTGACTTCGAGACCACCAACAACGGTGGCGACGACTTTCCGAAGGTCTGGAATCGCTTTGGCTGGGCGCACAGGCCGCACCAGGAGGATGGGCAAGCAGCGCAGGATATAAAGCTGGGCGAAGAGGCTGGCCGGGTTCTTGGCCTGCTCAACCAGCTGTCCGACGCAACGCTTTGGAGTGCGCTTGAGGGTATATGTGCCTGGCTGGATGCTTGGGAGAAGCACGCCGTTAGGCTGCCGCTGGCCCTGCTGATCTGGCTTCGGCTGTGGCCGCTTGCCGTAGAAGCAACGAACCGCAAACCTGAAGAATCTGATGAGGCGGACCTCAGCGTCGTTGCGCGAGTAGCTGACGATGACTGTGAGCCGATGGACCTCGATACGCTCAATACGCCCGCAGGCAAACTTGTCGGCGTGTTTCTGGCTGCCTGCCCAAGCCTGCCACCCGGAGCGCAAGTCTTCGCCGCAGGGTCGATGGAAAGGCAGATGCGCGACATCGTGATTGCTGCGGAAGGTCGAAGCGGACTGATCGCCAAACACCGGATGATCGAGGCGCTGCCCTATTTCCTTCGCGCTGATCGTAACTGGGCACAGGCGCATCTCATTGCGCCGTTGCTCAAGGATGATGGCGCCGCGTTGGCGCTTTGGCGAGCCGTGGCACGGCGCACGCACTTCACCAGAGTGTTGGAAAGCATCGGCGCGGCTATGGCCGAGCGCGCCAATGATCGACGATTGGGCCGGGACACGCGCCGCCAGCTTGTGTTCAGTCTGGTGTTCGAGTCTCTTCATGCCTTCCGCGAAAGACGCGATCCTGCGGTGCCCAATCCGCGCATTCAGCAGATGTTGCGAACCTTGGACGACGAGGTGCGCGCATTAGCGGCGAATGCGATCCAGCAATTCGTTCGAGACCTCTCCGCTAAGGCAAGGACCAACGCGCCAGAGGATGGCGAAGAGCAGGAAGACCCAGCATCTGCAGCGGCTCTCTTCCGATCTGCCGCAGCGCCGTTCCTTCGCGAGGTCTGGCCGCAGGAGCGGTCACTGGCGACGCCTGGGGTCAGCGGCGCGCTTGCTGATCTTCCCGCGACCGCAGGCGAGGCATTTGCCGAAGCCGTGGACGCAGTCGCCCGCTTTCTTGTGCCGTTCGAGTGCTGGTCGATGGTAAATTACGGCCTTTATGGCGATGAAGGTGAAGCAAAGAAGCTCTCGATCATCAATGACGAAGCAAAGGCGCAGGCTCTCCTGAAACTGCTCGATCTCACAATCGGCACGTCAGAAGGCGCCGTTATTCCTCACGATCTCACGGACGCATTGGACCAGATCAGGTCTGTTGCGCCCGCTCTTGTCGACTTTCCAGTATTCCGACGTCTCTCAACTGCTGCCCGGAGGTAGCTTCCCTTCACAATTTTCTGATTTCCCGCGTAAAGTCGTCAAATGAGCGAATCCGCCTTCCACCCCGAGGATAAAGCCCGGTCGTTGATCGACCGGCAGCTTGGCGCGTGCGGGTGGTTGATCCAGTCGAAAGGCGAAATGAACCTCGGCGCGGGGCTCGGTGTCGCGGTGCGTGAATTTCAGACCGCCTCCGGGCCGGTGGATTACGGTTTGTTCGTCGGCCGCAGGCTCTGCGGCGTGATCGAGGCCAAACCAGAAGGCACCACGCTGTCAGGCTTCTCCGAGCAGGCCGCGCGCTATATCGCCGACGTTCCGAAGCACCTTGTCCGCGAAGAAGGTCAGGTCCGGTTCGAGTATGTCGCCTCAGGCACCGAACTGCTCTTTCGCGACCATACCGATCCTGATCCCGTGTCGCGCCGCGTGTTTGCCTTCCACCGCCCGGAGACGCTGGACCTCTGGCTGAAAGAGACCGCCACCCTGCGGGCACGGCTGCACTCCATGCCTCCGGTCGTCACGGACGGCCTGCGCGCCTGCCAGATCGATGCCGTCTCGGCGCTCGAACGCTCGATGGCGGCGAACCGTCCGCGCGCGCTGGTGCAGATGGCGACCGGCGCGGGCAAGACCTTTACGGCTTGCACGCTGAGTTATCGGCTGCTCGCCCATGCCGGGTTCAAGCGCATCCTGTTCCTCGCCGACCGCGCCAATCTCGTGCGCCAGACGCGCGACGAGTTCCTCGCCTATCGCCCGCCGGGGACGGGCCGGTCCTTCTCGGAAATCTACAACGTCCAGAAGCTCGGCGCGGCGGGCGTCGACAAGGATGCCCAGATCGTCGTCGCTACGATCCAGCGCGTCTTTTCCGTGCTGTCTGGCAAGGACCTGGCGGAGGAGGATGAGGAAGCATCCAGCTTCGAAGCTGCGAACGCCGATACCGAGCGGCTGGTTTCCTACAACTCCTCGATCCCGATCGAGAGCTTCGATCTCGTCATCACCGATGAATGCCACCGCTCGATCTATGGCACATGGCGGCAGGTGCTGGAGTATTTCGACGCCTTCACGGTCGGCCTCACCGCCACGCCCTCGCTGCACACGCTCGGCTTCTTCGGCAAGAACCTCGTGGCGCAGTATCCTTACGAGCGCTCGGTCGTGGATGGCGTCAATGTCGGCTTCGACGTGTTCCGCATCCGCACCGAGATCGGCGAACGCGGCGCGACCGTGAAGGCGGGCTATGACCTCCCGGTGCGCGACAAGCGAACGCGGGCCGAGCGCTACGAGACGCTGGCCGAGGATTTCTCCTACACGCCGGACCAGATCGACCGCTCGGTGCTGGTGCCGAACCAGATCCGCACGGTGCTGGAAACCTATCGCGACTCGCTGTTCACCGAGCTGTTTCCGGGCCGCAGGGACGTGCCGAAGACGCTGATCTTCGCCAAGGACGATCACCACGCCGAGGAGATCGTCGGCGCCGTGCGCGAGGTGTTCGGCAAGGGCAACGACTTCGCCAAGAAGATCACCTACCGCACCGATGGCGCGGACCCCGAACAGCTCATCCGCTCGTTCCGCAACGACTACAACCCGCGTATTGCCGTTACTGTGGACATGATCGCCACCGGCACGGACGTGAAGCCCATCGAGGTGCTGATCTTCCTGCGAGACGTGAAGTCGGAGCTGTATTTCGAGCAGATGAAGGGCCGGGGCGCACGCACCATCAGCCCGGAAAAGCTGCGCGAGGTGACGCCTGATGCGGAAGCCAAAACCCGCTTCGTGCTGATTGATGCCGTGGGCGTGTCGGAAAGCCTCAAGACCGTCTCGCAGCCCCTGGAGCGCGACCGGGTCATCGGCTTCGACAAGCTGATCGACGAGATCGCGGCAGGGCGGCGCGATGATGACGCCTTCGCGACGCTCGCCGCGCGGCTGGCGGCGCTTGACCGACGCATCGGCGACAAGGACCGGGCCGCCATCGCCAAGGCCACGGGCGGCGTCGATCTCGCGGGGCTGGCCGCGCGCCTGCTCGACGCCATCGACCCCGACGCGCTGGCCATGCGCGTGCCGAAGGATGCGCCCGAGCCGGAGCAGCGCAAGGCGCGCGAGGCCGCGAAGGATAAGGCAGCGGAAATCTTCGATGATCCGGCCCTGCGCCGCTTGCTCAAGGAGGTGAAATCCGCCGCCGACATCCGCATCGACACCATCTCCACCGATGCGGTCGTCTCCTCCGGTTGGGACGAGGCGAAGGCGGCGGACACAGTGGCACGCTTCAAGCGCTTTCTGGAGGAACGGCGCGATGAACTTACCGCGCTGCAAATCCTCTACCGGCTGCCCTATGCGCAACGGCGGCTCACCTATGAGGCGGTGGACGATCTGAAGGAGGCGCTGAAGCGGCCGCCCTGGCTCTTGGAGCCCATCGACATCTGGCGGGCCTACAAGCGCATCGCGTCCGACAAGGTGCGCGGCAACCCGGCCGGCACTTTGGCTGATATCGTCATGCTGGTGCGCTATGCGCTTGGCGAGGCCGAAGCGCTGGAGCCCTTGCCGTCGCTCATCGCCGGGCGCTTCAACCTCTGGCTCGGGCGCGAGGAGAAGGCCGGGCGGCTCTACACCGACGAGCAGCGGGCGTGGCTGACGGCGATCCGCGATCACCTTAGCGTCAACATCGAAATCAGACCCGAGGACATGATGGACGCGCCGGAATTTTCCGCGCGCGGCGGCATCGTCCGGGCGCGGGCGTTGTTCGGCGCGCGGCTGCCGGATTTGCTCGATGAACTCTCCGATGTGCTGGTGGCGTGATGGTTATGGCGGTGGAGAGCGAGAGCGATGGGCCGCGGGATTTGCCCGAGGGGTGGGCGTGGACTGCGCTGGGTCTCGTCGCGCCGGTCAATCCTTCAACGAGCTTCGATGACTTGAGTCCCTCCACAAATATCCCTTTCATCCCCATGGCTGCGGTCGCGGAGGAAACCGGGAAGATTGATCTTTCCGCGCGACGCCCGCTGAACGAAGTTTCCAAGGGCTACGTGCGCTTCATGGAAGGCGACGTGATTTTCGCGAAGATCACGCCCTGCATGGAGAATGGCAAGGTCGCTCCCGTCTTCGGCCTGCCCGGAGGCTACGCGGCTGGATCGACCGAGTTTCATGTCTTCCGTTTCCATTCGCCGTAGGCCGCAGAGTTCCTGCTTGACATAAAATTGGCGAATGAATGGCAGCGATGGGCTTTGGGGGGATAGTTCACAAGGCAGTAAAGTTTTCATTGGCGCTCAAGCGGCCTGTGCGCTGGCCCGAGATTGCGCC
>CANJQJ010000066.1 GCA_947476425.1 Sphingomonadaceae bacterium
AGCACCAGGATGCCGTGCGCGCCTTCGCCGCCAAGCACCTTCTGCCACGAGAAAGTGACGACATCGAGTTTGTCCCACGGAATATCCTGGGCGAAACAGGCTGAAGTCGCATCGGCGATCGTCAGGCCTTCACGATCATTGCGGATCCAGCCGCCGTCCGGAACGCGGACACCGGAGGTCGTGCCGTTCCAGGTGAAGACGATATCGGTCGACTGATCAAGCGCCTTAAGATCGGGGAGCCTGCCATAGGGCGCCTTCACCACGTCGGCGTCAATCTTGAGCTGCTTGACGACATCGGTGACCCAACCTTCGCCGAAGCTCTCCCAGGCTACCATCGTAGCCTTGCGGGCGCCGAGCAGGCTCCACAGCGCCATTTCGACCGCGCCGGTGTCCGATCCGGGAACGATGCCGATGCGATGACTGGCGGGAATGCCGAGAATGTCGCGGGTCAGCTCGACCGCGTGATTGATGCGGGCCTTGCCCAGCTTCGAGCGATGCGAGCGGCCGAGCGAACCTGTGGCGAGCTTTTCGGGGGCCCAGCCCGGCGGCTTGGCGCAGGGACCGGAAGAGAAGAACGGACGTGCCGGCTTTGCGGCCGGGCGAGCAATATCAGTCATGTAGACTCTCCTCACAGAGAGCACGCGCTGCGTTGGGACAGCGTGGCCCGCCGCTGCTTCTAGGGGCGGAATGCGGCAAGTCAATGACTGAAAGTTGCACCGCACAAAATTCGTCACGTGAACGAAAATTGAAATCTCGCGGGGTTCGAATAATCTCTAACCCATTCAGATTTCAGAATTTGAAAGAATGCAACGGTCGCTGGCCGAAAAGAAAAGGCCCCGGAGCCATAAGCCCGGGGCCTCCCTTTTCTTAATCTTTTCGATTGTTACTCCGCGGCGGGAGCCGCCTCGTTGCCCTCGGCCGGAGCTGCTGCATTATCGGCAGCCGCTCCTTCAGCCGCAGGTGCAGCGGCCGCTTCGGCGGGAACCGCCGGCATCGGTTTCGGCGCATCGCTTTGCTGATTGAGGTAGGCGATAACGTTGGCGCGATCTTCAGGTTTGGACAAACCGGCGAAGGTCATCTTGGTACCCGGCGCGAATGCCTTAGGGCTTTTCAGCCAGTCGCTGAGATTTTGCCAGTCCCAGGTACCACCCTTCGACTTGAGCGCGTCGGAGAAGGCGAAGCCCTTGCCCACACCGACCGGTTCGCCGAGCAGGCCCCAGAGATTTGGTCCGAGACCATTCGGGCCGCCCTTCTCAGCGTTGTGGCAGGCCGCGCACTTCTTGAAGACATCCGCGCCCTTGGCCGGATCAGCGCTCGCCAGATAGAAAGCGATCGGCTTGTCGGCTGCGACGGCGCCAGCGTCGCCCTCTTCCTCGACTCCCTCAACGACATAGCCCATCTTTTCGGGCCGTTCGGAGTGGAAATATTCACTGCTCAGGATGGAAAGGCCGAGTGCGGCAATGCCGCCAGCCAGCACCCAGCCAGCAATCGTGTTTGCGCGGTCGTCCATGTGCCCCTTGAGCTCCCGTTGTCGCGTGGGGAACGAACCCACGCCGAATTCACTGCCCCTTTAGAATCGCTTGTGAGCCTCCGCAAGCGTTCCAACAAGCCATTATCTGTCAGGCACGACTTGCGATTGCTCCGGCGCCCGCCTAATCGGCCCGCCAAGATGCAGAACTATCCCGCTCCCGCCCAAGCGATGGTTGCCGAAATGGCCGCCGCCGCTGCCGCCGATACCGCTCGTGCCGTGGCCTTCCAGGGCGCGCCCGGCGCCAATTCGCATATCGCGGCGCTGGAATATTTTCCGGACTGCCTGCCGCTGCCCTGCTTCAGCTTCGAGGACGCGCTCGACGCGGTGCGCGATTTCCGTGCCGACTATGCGATGATCCCGATCGAGAATTCGCAGCATGGCCGGGTTGCCGACATGCATTTCCTGCTGCCCGAATCGGGGCTGGTGATCACCGGCGAGCATTTTCTCCATATTCGCTACGCGTTGATGGCACTGCCCAATCACGGCAAGATCACCAGGATCATGAGCCATCCCCAGGCACTGGGGCAATGTCGCCATCTGCTACGCTCTGAGGGAATAACACCAATCAACTATCCCGATACCGCCGGTGCGGCGGCGGCGGTGGCGGAATCAGGTGATCTGCACTTGGGGGCACTTGCTCCGGCGATTTCAGCGCAGCTCTATGGGCTCGAGATTCTTCAGGAAAATCTGGCGGATTCGGACGATAACACGACACGCTTCGTCGTTCTGGCCCGGAACGAGGAAATGGTGGAGGTCGGCAGTGTGCCGGTGATGACCACTTTCATCTTTGAGGTGAAGAATATCCCGGCCGCACTTTACAAGGCGCTGGGCGGTTTTGCCACTAATGGTGTCAATATGACGAAGCTGGAAAGCTACCAGCGAGGGGCCAGCTTTTCGGCGACAGAATTTTTTGCCGATATTGAGGGGCATCCCGAGGAACCCCATGTGAAACGCGCCCTTGAGGAGCTTGCATTTCATACAAAATGGGTGCGGTTGCTGGGAACATACCCTCAGGCCCGCTCTCGGGGATAAGCCTGACCGCGTGAACCAACCCGCATCAGCGGGTCAGGCGCCGTTTACCCATGCGGTAAGCAGCGTGTAGGCGATCGCCAAGGGAAAGCGCATGTGGAAGCGCGCCCAATCCTCGCCGGCAAGGGCCGCACGTACTTCGTCGCGATCGCACCAGATCGCGTCGTTGAGCTCGTTTTCGTCGAGGTTGAGTTCGTCGCTTTCCACGGGCGCGATGCAGGCCATCATCAGCTGGGACGGCATCGGCCAGGGTTGGCTGGTGATGTAGCGGACCGATTTCACGATGACGCCGGCCTCCTCGAACAATTCGCGGGCGACCGCATCCTCGATCGATTCCCCGACTTCGAGAAAACCGGCCAACGCCGAATAGAATTTACCCTGCATCGAGTGGCGATTTCGACCGACCAGCACTTTGTGGTTGTACTCGGCAAGCATGATCACCACCGGATCGGTGCGGGGGAAATGCTCGGTGCCGCAGCCGCCCTCGTCCTTCAGGCAGAAACGCGCCCAGCCCGAGCGCATGATTGTCGTCAGGCGGCCGCAATTTGGACAGAAGCTATGACGGTCGTGCCAGTCGACCAGCGAGCGCGCAGCCGCATAAGTGCCGGCATCGCCCGCCGGCATGCCAGCGCAGCGCTGGATCATCGCCATTCGCGGATCGGGGCCGCCTTTCTCGATCCGGCTGAGCGAGACAAAGCGCGGCGCGTCGTCGATCAGGCCGAGCAGGGCGAGCGGTGCCTCGGGATCTGCTTCCGCGAGCGACCCCCAGCTCAGGCCTCCGTCATCCCCGATCACGGGTGAGAGGCCATCAAGCCGGAGCAGCCGGCTCTTCGGGTTGGCCAGTGCGGTGTCGAAATAGGGTTGATTGTCGCGTTCGATATCGATGCGGACAAGGGGTGATCCGGTGAAGCCGGGCGCGGGGAAGTCGGCCATTATCTCTCCTGTTCTCGGTCTGCGATAGCGCGGGATGCGGCCCTTGCGAAGAGGGTCGGGAGTCCCGCTTGCTCGATCTGGTCGATCGGCCACCATTCGCCACCGGCGACATCGGCGGTCCACCTCGTGGTCAAGACACGCAGATCGAGTGCGAAATGGGTGAAGACATGCGAGACTGTGCCGGCGTCGCTCCAACAGGC
Organism: Sphingomonadaceae bacterium; assembly: GCA_947476425.1. Lineage (GTDB taxonomy): Bacteria > Pseudomonadota > Alphaproteobacteria > Sphingomonadales > Sphingomonadaceae > CANJQJ01. The sequence goes on from CANJQJ010000066.1 coordinate 3,694, forward strand.
CGGCATGGGTGCCCCGGCAACGCCTGGATCTTCATCAGTCCACGGTCCCGAAGGCAGGGCACGCATACCTCCCAACAAGCCCTTGCCGGGCCTCCGGATCAGCCAGACATGGTCGTCGCGTTCGATCCAATAAACGGTGCCGCGCCGCCGCGGCTTGGCGCGCCTGGCCGCCTTCATCGGATAGGTTTCAGGGGAGCCTTGCACAAGGGCAGCGCAGTCTGAGCTCAGTGCACACAGCATGCATTTCGGCGAACGGACGGTGCAGATGCCCGAACCCAGGTCCATCATCGCCTGCGCGAAATCGCCGGCGCGCTCATTGGGCGTGATACGGTCAACAAGTCGGCGCAACGCGGGGCGAGCGGCGGGTAGAGGCTCCGCGAACGCGAACAGCCTGCTGGCAACGCGTTCAACATTGGCGTCGACCACGACTGCGCGGCGGCCAAAGGCGATCGCGACGATCGCAGCAGCGGTATACTCGCCAATGCCGGGCAGCGATCGCAACTCTTCCTCGTTGTTTGGAAAGCTGCCGCCATGATCGCGCATGACGGCGCGGGCGCAGGCGATTAGATTGCGAGCTCGCGCATAGTAGCCGAGTCCAGCCCATGAACTCATCACTTCGGCCTCGTCGGCGAAGGCAAGATCGGTGACGGTTGGCCAACATGTGGTGAAGCGATCGAAATAGGGTTTCACCGCCGCGACCGTCGTTTGCTGCAGCATGATTTCGGAAAGCCACACCCGATAGGGGTCGGGTGCAGGCGCGCCCGGCTCGGCGCGCCAGGGCAGGCGGCGGCGATGCGCGTCGTACCAGATCAGCAAATTTTCAGCTACGGCATCGACGCGCATGGGGCGCCTATGGCATGAAGTGCAGGATGAGCGAAGCGGGCAAGAAGCAGCGGTCTGCGAAAGGCGAAGCAACGGCGCGGCCTCGCGGCGGTGCGGCGCGTTCGGTCGCCGATATGCTTCCTGACGTGGGCCGTGCGGCCTTCAGACGCTTCGGGTTCGTACAGAGCTCGGTGGTCAGCCGCTGGGAGGAGATTGTCGGCGAGCGCTACGCCCGGGTGTCGGTGCCCGAATCGATCCGTTTCCCGCAGGGCCGCCGCGCGGATGGTACTCTGACCCTTCTTGTCGAAGGCGCTCATGGGACGATGCTCCAGCATGTCGTCCCGACCATTATCGAGCGGGTCAACCGCTTCTTCGGCTATCCGGCGATCGCGCGAATCAGCATCAAGCAGGGTGCCTGCGCCGCGCCCTCCCCCGAGCCTCGTGTCGCGCCACCTTCGCTGAAGGTGGTGCCGCTCGACCTCGGCGACAGCCTGCGCGCGATCTGCGATCCCGAGCTTCGCGCGTGCCTTGAATCGCTCGCTGGCGCGCTCGCCGCGACCAGCGGCCCACCCGTTGTCACTGCCGGAGAGTCCGACCGTTGAGATCCCACGCCGTCCGGTTGGCGCTTTTGGCGCTGGCTCTCGTCCTGCCATCAGCCGTTCCGGCTGCCAAACCGATTGCAAAGGCTTCTGCAACGAAGCTGAACTGGCTCGCTACCGTTCATCATAGTCCGGAAGGAGCGCTCGTGATCGGCAATCCCGCTGCCAGGGTAAAGCTGGTCGAATATTTGTCGCTGACCTGTCCGCATTGCGCTGCCTTTTCGGCAGAAGCGATGGGCCCGCTCCAGCGCGACTATATCGCTAAGGGCACGGTCAGCCTCGAAATTCGGCATGCCGTGCGTGATCCACTCGATTTCGTGGCTTCATTGCTGCTGCGCTGCGAAGTGCCCAACACCTATCTCGGCTCGATCGAGGCACTGTTCGCAACGCAGGATGACTGGTTCTATCGGGCGCAGGAAGGAACCTCGACGCCGGAATTCGAGGCGCTGGCGCCAGACAGGAAGATGGGCGCGATCATCAAGGCCGCCGGCTTCGACGGGTTCTTCGCCAAGCGCGGGTTGTCAACAAAGGCGCAGGCTGCCTGTTCAGCGAGCAAGGCAGGACAGGACCAACTTGCGCGGATGGCCAGCAACAGCTGGGATCGCGACAAGATACCCGGCACGCCACTGATCCTGGTCAACGGCGTGCGCAAGGAAGAGGTCAAGGAATGGGGACAGCTCGAGCCCCTACTCAAGGCGGCGCTGCAATAGAAGCCGCGTCGGGGTTCCTCAGTCGGGCGCAACCTTACCGAGATAGGTTTGCTGAACGCGTAGCCGGGTCAGGTGAAGTTCCTTGATCAGCCACTCGCCGTTCACCTTCACATATTTCTCATGATAATGGCCGTAGCCGTGCATCAGCGCATCGGTGAACTCGACGATGTCCTCCATCGCCCAGATCGCCTTAGCCTCAGTATCGGAGATGATCTCGATCTCGGCCATATGGCCGTGGTGGACGCTCTGGACCCGGTTCTTGTTCATCGTCCAATATTCGGTGATGCCCTTCTTGCCGTCGACCTGCCAGGTCTTCTCGGGCGTGTTCACTCCCTTTTCGTAGCGGCATACGACATCGTCAGTGAAAACGGTCAGCCACCCCTCGAGGTTGAAGGTATCTACAAATCTAAAATAGCGTGCTTTCAACTGCTTGATGGCCTCAATTTCCACCAGTCTCTGAAGTGTATCCATGGTTCATCCTCCATTATTTTGTTAGATAAGCCCCAGTCCTCTGGCAGCGGTTTCGAGCACCGGGCGGTAATTCTCCTCAGTGAGGTCGACAAGCCCGACGACCACGCGATGGACGCCGGCGGCCTCATAGTCCGCGATCATCCTCGCTGCATCCTGCGGCGTACCGTCGAGCGCGCCAGCGGAATCGAACATCTCGCCGACGCCGAGATTGGCCGCGGGCATGACGATGCTGAAGTCCATCTTGTCGAAGTCCCGGCCTGAATCTGCACAATATCCTCGCAGGACTGCGAGTTCAGACTTCATCTCCTTCGGCGAAAGGAAGCAGGGAATCCAGCCGTCACAATGCTCGGCGACGCGGCGCAGTGCATAGCTGTTGTTGAGACCCGGGCCACCCGACCCAATCAGGATCGGGATGTTCGGGCGCTTCGGATAGACATGGATCGGCGGGAAGGCGATATAGTCGCCATTAAAACCTGCCGCGTCGGCCGACCAAAGCGCCTTCATCGCCCGGATATGTTCCATCGTCCGGCCCCAGCGTTCCTTGAGCGGGAAGCCCATCACCGTCGCTTCTTCCTCAATCCAGCCCGCGCCGGCGCCGAACAGGATGCGCCCGCCCGAAATCTGGTCGAGCGAACCGAGCTGCTTGGCGAGGACGATCGGATTGCGTTGCGGGACGAGGCAGATGTTGAAGCCCAACTTTATCGTCGTCGTCGCGACGGCGGCGGCGGTCAGCCACACGAACGGATCGGCCATATGCTTGTACTCGGGCGGCACCGCGCTGACGACGTGAAGCTTCGGATCCTTCACCTCGGCCGGGATGAAGATGTGCTCGCCCATCCACATCGATTCGAAGCCGAGGTTTTCGGCCAGCCGCGCGACGTCCAGCGGCGAAGCGCCATGCCAGGTCATGTTCATGCTGATGCCGAATTTCATCGCCGCCTCTCCGGATCCAACTTTTTGGTTGGATGTGATCATCTCTACGGAAATCAGACATGTTGCAAAAGTGGCTGAGGATGGTGCGATCGCCGGTTTCATCCAACAAGGATAGTGGACACGATGTCCGAAAAAACGGACACAGGTGGCGGGAGAGGGCAGATGCGAGACCAGCGTGTGAAACGCGTGCGACGATTTCCGCGCCATGCAGCGGCGCTGGCCATGCTCGTGCTGCTTTCGCGGCCCGGAGCCATCACCGCTGCGCCGATCTCACCTGCCCCGGGAGCGACCATGGCCGAGCATGATCCGTTCGACGACATCGATGCCTTCTACCAGGCCTATGGCAAGGCCTTCACCGCGGCCGATGTCGCCGCGATCGATGCGATGTTCGAATATCCCTATCTGCTGACCAACGCCGAGGGCAGTCGGCAGGTCGATGATATGGGTTTCTATCGCTCGCTGCTCGAGCATCTCAAGACGGTCGGTTTCGCGGGGTCGCGTATCTCGAATTTTCAAAAGGTTCGGATGGGTCGTGACGGAGCGATCATCATCGTCGACTATATGCGGCTCCGCGCCGACGGTTCGGAACTGAACGGCAATCGCGCCGCCTATCTGCTTCGGCACCGGGCCGATGGATGGAAGCTTGTCGGCATCATCGACGGCTACCGGAAATGAACGAATATCTACAAAAATCATCATAAGTAATTGATACATAAAAAAATTAAGGAGATGGCGGCGTGAGCGGGAAATATCCTCATATATTTTCGTCATATAGATTGGGGCCGGTCGAGATCCCGAACCGCTTCTATTTCTCCGCGCACGGCAATCAGATGACGGCGGGCAATGCCCCGTCGCGCGA
>CANJQJ010000067.1 GCA_947476425.1 Sphingomonadaceae bacterium
TCAAGCAGCGCGAACGCATCAAGCGACAGACCATCGAATATCGGCGCTTGCAACACCGCAAGCTAGCCGCCTAAAACCACCCCCCAGACGAGGCCCGCACTCCGCTAATCTACGCCGCGATTTGTGCCAAATGTTCTGACGACGGACAACCGGCACTATCGTGCAGAGGCAGCGTTGGCGGCCAATGTTGCTAGGTTGCGGATTTGAGTAGGAGGATGTCATGAACGGATTTACCAGGATACCGGAAAGTCGCTGGTTGAGATCGAGGGATCTCAAACTGGAGGAGAGTTCTGCCCCAGCCTCCTTCTATACGTCGCAGGAACAGTTCGAGCTGGAGCGTGAGCAGGTCTTTCGGCGCGCTTGGTTATCGGTCGCGCGCGTGGAAGAGCTTCCCAACGCAGGCGATTTCGTCAATCTCGACATTTTGACACTCAAGGCCAAGCTGATCTTGGTCCGGGGCGACGACGGAGAGGTGCGCGGCTTCCACAATTCCTGCGCGCATCGCGGTGTGATGGTCGTACAGAAGGAGAAGGGCAACGCTGCCCAGTTCCGCTGCCCCTACCATGCCTGGGTGTATGGAACCGACGGCAAGCTGCGGACCATTCCCGGCGCCGATATGTTCCCGGATGTGAAATGCGGTCATGACGGTCTGCCGCCGGTGCATACGGGTATTTGGAACGGTTTCATATTCGTCAATTTTGCCAAGGAACCCGAGGAGTCCCTTGAGGAGTTCCTCGGAGAAGCCGGGGTTCTTTTCTCCGACTTGCCCTTCGAGGATTATAATCACGAGCTGCGCTTCCCTCAGCCGCTCGCGACGAACTGGAAGCATATCAGCAACGCCTTCACCGAAGGCTATCACCTGGGCTTCCTGCACAAGAATTCACTCCCGTTCGTCTTCGATCGCGAAAACCCACTGACGGATTATCCGACCGTGCGATTCATGGGGCGCCACTCCGCGAATATCACCGGAGCCAACAGCAAATGGCAGCCGACAAAGCCGGTTATGCGCTTTGCCCTGGAAACCGGGTTCGCAGCAGACGCCGAGTTGGAGCCGGCCGGCAAGAAGTTGATGGATCATCCGGCAATCAACCCAGATCGTATAGATCCGATCATGGAAGAGGCCATCAATATCTTCCCTAACACTCAGATCCAGGTTCTGCGTAATGGCTATCTGTGGTACCAGTATTGGCCGTCGGGGCCCAATGAAATGCTGTGGGACGTGCGTCTTTTCCTCGATAGGGCACCGCACAGTTTCAGGACGGAATTCGCAGAAGCCTCCTATGTCGCGGCCAGCCGCGACGTGTTGGCCGAAGATTCCTCGATGGGCGAACTGCAGCAGCAAGGTCTCATCTCGGGAGGACTGGAACGGGTCAAATATGGTGAGAACGAGTTCATGCTGCGTCACTTTGCGCAGACGCTGACGAATTACATCGAAGGCAAGGTTTAGATCTAAGGGTTGCTGGCGCCGGACGCGCCAAGGAGAATTATAATGTCAACGATTGAAAGAGGCGTCAGTCCGTCGCTGCCTGCCGGCTTCGAGGCGCTCGAGATGTTCCTCGAGGAGTGGGGTGATCTCGAGACAGAGGACGAGAGATACCAACTTCGACGCCGCAAAAGCCTCGAGGACTTGAAGCTCTTCTATGATGCCGTGACTCCGAGGCTCGAGGATGTGTTCCGGCATCTCGACCAATTCGAGTATGGCCCGCTGCCCAGAGCCGAGCAGGGACTTTTCCGGCTCGCTCTCGGGCTGGCCGAGGTCGCCCAGGCTGTGGAGGTGATCGGGCATCCCAGTGTCCCCACCACCTCTGCCCAGCACACTATTCAAATTTCTCGGCCACGGAGCCTGAAGTAGAAGCAGGTTCTTGAGGAGGGCCGATCGGGCGGTCCCGCTCGGAGCGACCAAGTTGCCGTGGTCGGGAAGGGCAGCGGCTAACCGGGAGACATCGTGTCACGCTGGTTCAAGGTGGCTCGACACTGGCATCACAGTTTGAGGCGCCGCTGGCAGCGGTAAATATCGGCTATGATGACGTCGAGGCGGCCAAAGACCGTCTGGAGGCGGCGGGTTACCCCGTGCTGTATCAGCAGGCGATGAAGTCGGGTGGAACCGCCTATCATTTCGGGAAAGCTTTCCATGGCATGCCACTTTTTATTCATCCAAGCTCGGCAGACGCGGAAATGATCGGCGTGTAATATCATAGCGGGTGCGGAGCGATTACCGCTCACGCGCTAAAGGAACGGGAGCAATCACGTGGCTAATTCTGACGGCAACAAGGAACTGGTTCTACGGTTTATGCAAGCCATCGTGGATGGCGACGTCGCGACCCTCGAGACAATTATCCATTACGACGCGAGATGGTGGATCAACGGGATCGGGGACCTCGATCGAGCGGGCCTCTTCAACGGCCTTAGCGCCCTGATTGCCGCCAAAGAGCGGACGATGGTAGTGACCCATGCTGTGGCGGAAGGCGATCACGTCGCTGTGGAGGCGGTCGGCGAAATGGTCTATGATAACGATGTCTATCGAAATCAGTACCATAATGTCTTCCGGATTGCCGATGGCTGTATCATAGAGGGCCGGGAATATATGGATACGCAAGCGGCAGCCGCGTTTATGGCTAGGCGGTAGTTTCCGGGCCGAGGGGAGCCCCCGCGGGCAATGGCCTACGGCCTAGCATTAAATGCAAGCAGAGCGGATACTGGGCAATGCCTTTCGCCTGCTACCTATGTTAAAGGAAAGCAAATGCAGCGTCTGGCAAACAAGGTCGCGATCGTCACGGGCGGCGGCGGCCGTATCGGTGCGGCAACGGCAAAGCGTTTCGCTGCCGAGGGCGCAAAGGTTGTGATCGCAGATCTTAGTGAAGAGGGCGCCGAACGGGTCGCGACCGAGATCGGGGACGCGGCGCTGGCCGTCCGGTTCGATGCCGGCGACGTCGAAAGCATTGCTCGCCTGGTACAGCGCACCGTCGATCATTTTGGCGGACTTGACATCCTTCACAACAACGCCGCGCTTTTGGATCTGGAATTCCTCAATCGTGATCGTACCGTGGTCGATACCGATATAGAGGTGTGGGATCGCACAATGGAAGTTAATGTGCGCGGCTACATGGTGGCATGCAAACATGCGATCCCTCATATGCGTCGACGGGGTGGCGGATCCATTATCAATACGTCGTCGGGCGCGGCGGCAGCGGGGGACAGTTCGCGCGTCGCTTACGGTTCATCAAAGGGAGCGATCCTCGTGATGACCAAATATATTGCCACACAGCATGGTCGGGAAAATATCCGATGCAATGCGATAATGCCCGGGCTCATTCTCGACCCGGAACTTGAGCCTAAGATTGCCGAACTCGCCGCGCTCATCAAACGTCACCAGCTCATCGAACGAACCGGGCGGCCCGAGGATATTGCCGCCTTGGCGGCTTTCTTCGCGTCAGACGAATCCGGCTTCATCACCGGGCAGTCGCTCAGGGCCGATGGTGGCGTTCTCGATCATCAGCCTATGTTCGCGGATGAATTAGACCGTCAGAGTAATTAGGGTCAGCAACGATCGAATCGTGCCGGGTTTGCGAGAGCCACCAACTCCTCACATGAGGGTTTTGGGGTCAAGGAGTTCATCACGTTAATCCATCCTTCTCGTCGGCATCCAAGGTCTGAGCCCCGGTATCCGGACCCTGTACAACCTCACATCCGGTCGCCGCTCTGAACGGCTGCACCAACATCCCGCTTTCTACGGGCATAGTCTGATCCTCCGTAAGCGGAGCCCCGACCCCACCTTGCGTTGATGCTGCGCTACGGCGATTTGCGACGTCCTGATTTTGGGCGAGGCGCTACTCCTATGATAATCTCTGGTGATGATCCTGTGAGCAAGGGCGTGCAGCGGTTCGAGGTTTTCACCGGCGCAGGTAAACGGCGAGAATGGCCGCCGGAGCTGAAGGCTTCGATTGTAGCGGAGTGTTGTCCGGGACGCGGGAGTGTCAGCGCCGTGGCCCGCCGCCACGGGCTTGATCCCTCGCAGATTTATGGCTGGCGGAAGGATTTGCTCAAACAGCTTGAGGTCAAGGTTTCGGCCGACCCTGCAGCAGAGCGGGAAGCGGCAATGTTCGTGCCTGCGATCATTGAGGCGGATGCACCTGCAAAACCAGCCCCGCGCCGCCACAGCCAGCAACGTCGCCATGCAAAGCAAGCGGCCGTAGAATTGGAGATCGACGGTATAGCGGTGAAGATCGCCCACGGCACCGATGCGAGCCTGATTGGCGCAGTGATCGAAGCACTCAAGGCTACCCGATGATCGGTCCGGGCACAGATGCACGCGTCATGATTGCAACGCGTGCGGTGGATTTCCGCAAAGGGCCAGATTCTTTGGCTGCGCTGGTGGCTGCAGATTATAGCGGGAAGCCCTTTTCGGGAGTGGTTTATGTGTTCCGGGCAAAGCGGACGGACCGGATAAAACTGATCTGGTGGGACGGCACCGGCCTGTGCATGATGGCCAAGAGGCTGGAGTCCGGCGGCTTCAAGTGGCCCAACATCCAGGATGGCGTGATGCGCGTCACGGCAGCGCAACTTGGCGCTTTGCTGGAGGGCCTCGACTGGCGCCGGGTGCATGGCGGACGCCGCCCGATCGCGCCGCAAATTGCGGGTTGACGGGGCTTTCGTCTGCTGATTCACTGCGTTCATGCTGATGGAAACGGACCTGCCGGAGGACATCGAAGCGCTACGTGCGCTGGCCCTTGAGCAGTCCCGCATGCTTGCCGACGTGACGGTTGCCAAGGGCGAATCTGACGCAGAGATCGAGCGGCTGCAGTCGATCATCGATGCGTTCATGCGTCACCGTTTCGGCCGCAAGTCCGAGCAGCTCGATCCCGACCAGCTCCAGCTCGGCCTTGAGGATATTGAGACGGCACTTGGCGCGGCCCGTGCGGCGCGTGAGGCTGGAGCGATCCAGCCCAAGGGTAATCGTACGCGCAAGACCAACCGCGGCTCGCTGCCTGCGCATCTCGAGCGGATTGAGCAGATCGTAGATATCGACGGCGCTGACGGCATTCGGGCATGCTCATGCTGCGGCGGTGGGCTGCACCAGATCGGCGAGGATGTTGCCGAACGCCTTGATATTGTGCCGACCACGTTCCGTGTTCTGGTCACCCGTCGGCCCCGCTATGGCTGCCGCTCTTGTGAGAACGCAGTCGTTCAGGCCCCGGCACCGGCTCGCATTGTCGAAGGCGGCATTCCCACCGAGGCCCTGATTGCTCAGGTGCTGGTGGCCAAGTATGCCGATCATCTGCCGCTCTATCGGCAGGCCCAGATCTATGCCCGGCAAGGCATTCAGTTGGACCGATCAACCCTTGCAGACTGGGTCGGGCGGGCTGCCTGGTACCTTCGCCCCTTGCGTGACCATATCCTGGAACGACTACGACGATCCGAGCGATTGTTCGCCGACGAGACGACAGCGCCAGTGCTCGATCCCGGGCGTGGCCGGACCAAGACCGGGCAACTGTGGGCCTATGCGCGTGATGATCGACCTTGGGGCGGCATTGATCCCCCAATGATCGCCTATGTCTATGCAGCCGACCGCAAGAGCGAGCGCGCCGAAGCACATCTTGGTGACTTTGCAGGCATCCTGCAGGTCGATGGCTATGGCGGATATACTGCGCTCGCCAAGCGGCGGCAGCAGGTCACCCTTGCGTTTTGCTGGTCACACGTGCGGCGCAAATTCTTCGATCTCGCCGACAAGTCTCCAGTTGCCACCGAGGTGTTGAAGCGCATCGCTCGGCTCTATGCCATCGAAAGCGACGTTCGAGGCACCACTGCCGACCATCGCCGCGCCGTCCGTGACGAGCATGCCCGTGTCACAGTCGATGATCTGCGCCAATATCTGGAAGCACGCCTCCGCCAAATCAGCGCAAAGAGCAAGTTGGCCGACGCCATCCGCTACGCGCTCACCCGCTGGGGTGGCCTTACAGTCTTCCTCGACGATGGCCGTGTCGAGCTTGATTCAAACACCGTCGAACGGTCGATCAGGCCCTTGGCCCTCAATCGCAAAAATGCACTATTCGCTGGCTCCGACGAGGGTGGCGACAACTGGGCGGTCATCGCTACGCTGATCGAGAACTGCAAGATCGCCGGCATCAACCCGCACACATGGTTGACCGAGACACTCACCAAGCTCGCCAATGGTCATCCCGCAAACAGCGTCGGCGATCTCATGCCATGGATCAACGTGGGCTGAGAACAGCGCTTACGATCCTCCCGTGGGAAGACCATGAACACCGCGTTCGCCGCCAAGACCCAAGAGTGTCATCTCTATCTAGCGGAGGGGTGTCATTTCTATTTAGCACTGCTTTCCATTTGAAGGGCGAGTTCCGTGGCTTGCATAACACTTCAGCCAGGGTTGGGGCTCGCCCCAACCCTGGCTGACCTAATTTACGAGACCTGTGCGCGGGTGGGTGTAGAAGACTGAAAAGCCATCTGTTTTTGGTCTTTAGTGCGGGTTGCGCTGCTTCCCGATCACTCAGGCACAGGCTGTAGTTTCCTTTATGCCTGGGCCGCGAGAATGTTCATCGTGCGCTTGAGATTGTAGTCGATGGCGGTGAGGTGGACCTGGATGGCGGTGACGTGACCCCCAGCTTTCCTCCAGCTGGGATTAGAGCCGAGCCGTTTTGTTGCGCATGAGCGCGGTTGAAGCAATGGGCTGCGTAGCGGAGCCCGTAGGGCGGAGCGAATCAGGCCATTGCTTATCCAGTTCGGCGGCGAACGCCGCCGGGGTTGCGTATCCAAGGGATGAGTGTGGTCTCTCCCGGTTGTAGTCTTCCACCCAGGCCGCGATCTCGACCCGGGCATGGGCCAGGCTGAGGAACAGTGTCTCGTTGAGCAGTTCGTCGCGCATGCGGCCGTTGAAGCTCTCGACGTAGCCATTCTGCATCGGCTTTCCCGGTGCGATGTAATGCCACTCCACGCCGAGCTCCCCGCACCATGCCAGCACGGCATTGCTGGTAAGCTCGGTGCCGTTGTCGCTGACGATCATGCCGGGCTTGCCGCGCCGGGCTATCAGCTCGGTCAGCTCGCGCACGACCCGGCGACCCGAGATCGAGGTGTCGGGCACCGCTGCCAGGCACTCCCTGGTCACATCATCGACCACGTTAAGCACGCGGAACCTTCGGCCCGACGTCATCTGGTCATGCACGAAGTCGAGGCTCCAGCGCTGGTTCGGCAGCGCCAGCACCGGAGCAGGCGCCCTCGTGCCCACAGCACGCCTGCGGCTGCGTCGCCGCCTGACCGCCAGTCCTTCCTCCTGGTAGATGCGTTGGGTCTTCTTGCGGTTGATCATCACGCCCTCCCGGCGCAGCAGGATATGCAGACGGCGATAGCCGAACCGGCGACGCTGGTTGGCCAGCTCGCGCAGCTTCTCACGCAGATCGGCATCATCGTCCCGGGTGGAACGATAACGCACGCTCTTGCGATCAGCATCGATGACACGGCAAGCCCGCCGCTCGCTCATCCCGTGGCAGGCCTGGAGATGAGCCACAGCTTCACGCATGGCGGCGGGCGTCAGAACTTTTTTGCCAGAAGATCCTTCAGCGCAACGTTGTCCAGCATCGTGTCGGCCAGCAATCGCTTGAGCTTCGCGTTCTCGCTCTCAAGCTCCCTCAGCCGCCGGGCCTCGGATACCTCCAGACCGCCATACTTCGACTTCCAGTTGTAGATCGTCGCTTCCGACACCCCGTGCCGCCGGGCCAGGTCAGCAGTCTTCGCCCCCGCCTCGGCCTCCTTCAGCACCCCAATGATCTGCTCTGTTCCCCGTCAGCACCAATGGCACAGATTTAAGGTTGTGAATTAAGGAGGATTGGGGCTTCGTCGTAATGACGAAGGAATGCAGATGAAGCCCCAATCCTCCTTGAAAAAATTGCCGACAAAGGCCCCCGCTGAGCGAGTGGTGAA
>CANJQJ010000068.1 GCA_947476425.1 Sphingomonadaceae bacterium
CAATTAAAGTGGTACGTGAGCTGGGTTCAGAACGTCGCGAGACAGTTTGGTCCCTATCTGCCGTGGGCGTCGAAATTTGAGAGGAGTTGACCCTAGTACGAGAGGACCGGGTTGAACATGCCTCTGGTGGACCTGTCGTGGCGCCAGCCGCGCAGCAGGGTAGCTATGCATGGACGGGATAACCGCTGAAAGCATCTAAGCGGGAAGCCTCCCTCAAGATAAGATTTCATAGAGCCGTCGGAGACCACGACGTTGATAGGCCGGATGTGGAAGTGGGGTAACCCATGGAGCTAACCGGTCCTAATTGCTCTATTCGCGCTTGTAGAGTCCCACCATCAACGACAGTGCTGAGCACTGACCGCGATGGCGGATGAAACATTCGCAGCATCAATCGACGCATCGATTTCATAAAACCCGCACGTATTGCGCTGGCCCCATAGCTTGGTGGCCATAGCGTCTGTGACCCACCCGATCCCATCCCGAACTCGGCCGTGAAACCAGACAGCGCCGATGGTACTATCGCTTAAGCGATGGAAGAGTAGGTCGTCGCCAGGCTTTGAAGCCAGCGCAATCCGCACGGTTTAACCCATTCATTCTGTTTGTTGGCCTCAGGCGCCGGCAGCCGAATCCGCGGCTTTGGCTATCCTCGCATAAACTCGGACGGCCAGTCGGCCTTGCGGAGGCTAAAGCCTCCGTCAGACCCCCTGATATCAGCAACCCTATGGTGACGCGGGGTGGAGCAGCCCGGTAGCTCGTCAGGCTCATAACCTGAAGGTCACAGGTTCAAATCCTGTCCCCGCAACCAACAAAAACCCGCCAGTCGAAAGACCTGGCGGGCTTTTTGCGTCTGCAACACCGAACTCACATCCCTCCGGAAACGCTAAGGGGGGCGTTTGCGTTTGAAATGCTCTGGCAAGCCAGTGGCAATATCGAAACAACGACTAAACTACCGCGATTGAACGATTTAAAAGGACATAATTCTGCCTTGCCTCGCTGGAAGCCCGCGCGACGGCGGAGCGCCGGGATTGCTCGGACGGCAGATTCAACTCCTCTAGAATATTCGCCTCGATTTCGTCAGTCAGGACCGAATTTTGCGGCAGGATTGGAACATGGAAGTGCCGTGCAGCTGTCCGCATCTTGTCATTCCCATCGCCGATCGCCATTGGCCGATAGCCGCTTCAAATGATCTGATAAACCGAACAATCCAGCCTGCTTCATAACCGCCCCCTGACGAGAAGAATGAATCAGATTATGCCCTCAAATGCCAGAGGTTTTTGGAGGTGCCCAGCTCCGTTTCGTAATCCCGGCGGATGCCGGGATTCACGTTGCGGTGGTCCTTCGATCGCGAGACCTGTGGGTCCCATGGATCCCGACTTTCGTCGGGATGATGGGAGGTGCGTCGGGGCGACGGTGAGGCGCCCGGACGTCGGAACGCGCTCACAGCATCTCGAAATGCTCCATGATCGAGGCGCCTGCGAAAAAGGACCCGGCGAGCGCCTTGAACTTGTCGAAGGCTTCGGTCTTCGTGAAGGCGACGTGGGATTCGACTGCATCCCATTCGAGCAGCAAGATGAACTTGCCGGGGTTCTCGACGCCGAGGCCGCCCCTGGCCGATGCGCAGCCCTGCGCGCTGGCGAGCAGGGGAAGGCCCTGATCCTTCATCATTGCCGCGAATTCGGCTTCCCTGCCTTCCTTGACGGGTATCTCGGCGCGTTCGACGAACATCCTCATTCTCCTTGCTGGGCCGCGACGCGGCGGGCCGCCTCGATCGCGAGTTTGAATTTCTGCGGACGGCCGGTGACCGTCAGCGGGATCTCGCCCGCCGTCATGAAAAGTACGTGACGGGGGACCTTGAAGCGAGCGAGGCGTTCGGCGCAATAGGCGATGAGCGCGCTCGCATCGGGAAGGTCGATCCCACGCGGAATGACGCACAGGCATCCGACTTCGCCCATCTTGCGATCTGGAATGCCGACGACGAGGGCCTGCGCGATCGCCGGATGATCGTCGAATATTTCCTCGATCTCGCGAGGCATGACCATCTCGCCGCCACAGCGATAGCTTTCCTTGATCCGACCGGTGAGCGTCAGATAACCCTCGGCACTGATCCGGCCGACGTCCCCGGTGCGGAGCCAGCCGTCTGGCGTGAAAGCCGCGGCCGTCTCCTCGGGCTTCCGATAATATCCCTTGGTAACTGTTGGGCCCTTGGCGACGAGTTCGCCCTCGCTGTCCGATGGGAGGTCCGCGCCGGTTGCCGGATCGATCACCTTGTAGATCGCGACTCGATTACCGATCGCGGGATCGCCTGCCGATCCCGCCAGCTTGAAGCAACCGTTGGTGGCAAGCAGATGGCGGTCGTCGCCCTCGGGAACGGTGCAGGTGGTAGAGGCGGTCGTCTCGGTCATGCCATAGGCGGTCAATACTTCGCTGGCGCCGAGAATAGAGCGTATTTCGCTCCAGACCGAGGGCACATTGACCCCGCCGCTGTTGAACATCGCAACGAGCGAGGATGAATCGAACCCGCGTTCGCGCGCGAGTTCGATCAGCCTGTGAGTCATCATCGGCACGCAGACCGTTTCGCTGGCGCGGTGACGTTCGGCCGCGTCGAGCATGCCGGCGGGATCGAAGGTGGCGTGGGGAATGATTGCGCCCCCGACGAACATACAGGCGACGAGGCATTCCACATAACCGAAGACATGATACATCGGCAGCGCGAACTGGATGCGGCGGCCGTCCTCAAAGGCGCGTGTTAGGGCGGAGGAGAATGCGGCGCGCAACACCATGTCGTGGGTGAGCATGACACCCTTGGAGCGCCCCGTCGTGCCCGAGGTGTAGACGATGTCGCTGAGTGTGTTTCCGTCCGCCACGGCTTCGCGACGGGCGAGTTCGGCATCGCTCTGAGCGGTCGCCATCGCGCGAAGCGTGTCGAGCGCGTCCAGGGTGACGACGTGCCGAAGCTTCGGAAGCTGTTCCCGAATGCTGGCGAGATCGGCGAGATGATCATGGTCGCGAAACCTGCCCATCGTGACAAGGATGCTGCTGTCGGACTGATCCAGCACATAAGCGAGTTCGCGCGCGCGCAGCATGAAGTTGATTGGAACGCACACCGCGCCGGCGCGCGCGATCGCGAACTTGAGAAGTGCGAATTCCGGATAATTAGCCATGATCAGCGCGACATGGCCGCCGGGTTCAAGCCCAGCGGCGATCAGCCCGGAGGCGAGGCGGCGACTCTCGTGCTTGACCTGCGTATAGGAAAAAACACGATCGTCGGTAAGGATGAGGGGGCGATCGGGATATAGCTTCACGGCTCGATCAAGGGCAGCCGCTATGGTCAGCGTTTCCCATACGGGATACTGATCGGCGAGGATCTCACGGCGCCGGGAAGGGGGCTTCACTTTCAAGAATCTCTCCGATTGACCATATCGTCCGGCTGTCATAAACAATCATTTGTTTTATTGCAAATACGGCTTCGTCGCATTGCTCAATGAGGTCCCCGAGGAGAGGTTTAGATGGATTTCCGTTTCACCGATGAACAGCAGATGTGGCATGATGTCGTCAATGACTTCATGGTCAACGAAGTCGGGCAGGACCTCACGCTGAAGCATGATCTCGCCCGGGAGTTCCCTGAGGCGATCTATCGCAAGATGGCGGAGCTCGGCTGGCTCGGGCTGCTCGTGCCTGAGCATCTCGGCGGGATGGAAACCGACGCGACGATGTTTGCGATCTTCTGCGAGGGGATCGGCAAATACAGCCTCGATACTGCAGCCTGCATCATGACCTCGGTATTCACGGCAACCAATATCTGCCGGCATGGCACGCCAGAACAGCAGGAACGCTACATCACGCCGTTTCTGCGCGGTGAAGCGAAATTCTCGATCTCGATCAGTGAACCGCAATCGGGTTCGGACGCGGCCGGCGCGCGTTCCACGGCGCGGCTCGACGGCGACGAATGGGTGTTGAACGGCAACAAGGTGTGGTGTTCGGGCGCGCATCTTCCCAACGCGACGATCGCGATTCTCGCGCGCACGAGTGCGGATCGCTACAAGGGCTTCAGCCTGTTCCTGGTACCGAACACGACTCCGGGGCTCCAGATCAAGAAAATGGACACGCTGGTTCGGCGGAGCCTTGGCACGACCGAGTTCTTCATGGACGACATGCGGATTCCGAAGGATGCGCTGCTCGGCGAAGTCGGCAAGGGTTGGCAATATATCGGGGAGCATCTCGATTTCGAGCGGCTGAGCATCGCGGCATCGCAAGTCGGTAATGCGCGCACCGCGCTCGATGATACCAAGCGCTATCTCAGCGAGCGCGAGGCATTTGGCAAGAAACTGGCGGAATTCCAGGTGCTGAAGCATCGCATGGCCGATGACGAAACCGAACTCGCGGCGGCCCGGCTGCTTGTCTACCACGCGGCCGACAAGCTCACTCGTGGCGAAAAGGCGACCGGCGATGTCGCGATGGCGAAGCTGTTCGCTGCCAAGGCATTGTTCCAGATCGCGTTCAACGGCATGCAAGCGCTCGGCGGCTATGCCCAGTTGCCTGAATATCATATGGAGCGCTATTTCCGCGAAGCAAAGCATGGAATGGTGGGCGGCGGTACCAACGAGATATTGCGAAGCATCATCGCCAAATCCATGGGTCTATGAACTGCCAGACGTCTGTCCCGGCAAAGAGGAAGTGAAGGAACGGCATGGCGATCGCCCCAACTGTGGAAGCGGCTATTGGTCCGCGCGACGCAATCATGGATGCGGCGATGCATCTGTTCGGCAAGCAGGGCTATACGGGCACGTCGATGCGCGACATTGCGAGCGCTGTGGGCGTGTTGCCGGGCAGCCTCTACGCGCACATCGCCAGCAAGGAAGCGCTGCTGATCGAGATCGTCGATGGCGGAATCAACCGGTTTCTAGCGGCCGTTGGCCCGCATGTCGTGTCCGATGCCTCGCCGGTCGAGAAGTTGCGCGCGATGATCATCGCGCATGTCGAGATCGTTGCCGATAATCCGGAGCGATCGCAGGTGGTGTTCCATCAGTGGCGATACCTTGGCGATGCCAGCAAGCCCGCGGCGATCAAGAAGCGGCGCGATTATGAGGAGGCTTTCATCGAAGTGGTCGAGGAAGGCATCCAATCAGGGGAGTTCAGGGCTGACGTGAACCGGCGGATTGCGGTGCGGACGATCCTGGGCGCATTGAACTGGACGCCGGAATGGATTTCTCCGGAGGGTAGCCTGTCGCCGGCGAGCATCGGGACGTTGATGGCAGATTCGCTGTTGACGGGCGTGCTGGCTTAGCCGGTCCCTAGAGGTGGAGGCAGGGGGTGAGGGCTGTCGTCGCAGGCGGAGCGGCGAGTGCTGCGAAGACGGGGGCGAAGACTACCTTGCCCAACAACGCACCGCCGGCTTTGTGCGCGTCGAGCGAGTCCCAGCATTCGATGAAAATGAAGTGGGTCGCGGCATCGAGTTGCTGATAATATTCGACGGACTGGCAGCCGGGGACCGCGCGGACGGCGGTGGCGAGGTCGGCAAGGGCTTTCGATAATTCGAGTGCCTGGTCGTCCCGGGCGATCATTACATAATGGCGCGCATATCCCATGTCAGCTTCCGTTCCTCGTCTGCTGCCTCAAGGCGGCTGTATCAACCCGAGATGATGTAACCACCGTCAACCGGAATCATCACGCCGGTGACGAAGCGGGACTCAGGCGCGCACAGGAAGCCGATAACGTCGCCGAGATCCTGGGGCTCGCCGAAGCGCGCCATCGGGGTGCGGGCGAGGATGGGAGTGGCATAGGCTTCGTCTTCCCACATCATCCGCGACATGTTGGTCTTGATCCAGCCCGGCGCAACGGCATTCACGCGGATCCCGTCCTTCGCCCAGCTTGCTGCAAGCGAACGGGTGAGCGCGACGACACCGCCCTTGCTGGCGGTGTAGCCCGGCGCCATCGTGCTTCCGAAGGTCGAATAGATCGAGCCGACATTGACGACCGCGCCACCCTGGCGCGCAAGCAATGGATGGGCTGCGGAGGCGACACGCATCGTTCCTGTAAGGTTGACCTCGATGGTGCGCGCGAAGCCTTCCATTTCGAACTCGCCGAAGTTGGCCGAGCCTGCGCAGTTGACCAGCGCATCGAGGCGGGGAAGGCCGGCGATAAGTGCGGCAACGCTTTCGTCGCTGGTGACATCAAGGACGCGAGTCGAAACGCCCGGCCTCGCTGGCGTGAGCGTGATCTCTTCGTCGCTTATGCCGGTGACGATCACCTCGTAGCCGAGCTTTAGGAGCGCAAGCGCACTCGCGAAGCCGATGCCCATTGGGTGGGCGCCGCCGGTGATCAGTGCCAGTTTGCTCATCTACTTTCCTCCTGTTCACGGCGCATATCGGGCTCGGAAGGGGAAGCCGCCTATCGTTCGGCCGGGCTGTGCATATTGCATATTATTATTTGTAATAGTTCAGAGAAGCCTTAGCCAACGAAGCGAACTCGGCGCAGCACATGCTCAGAACGCCGCTCTTCGGGGCGCCAATGCAATATTTTACTTGGGACAGCTAAGTGATCACGATATCATGCACGATAATGAATTCTATTGGCGACGTTCAATACGAACCGCCTTCAAACGACTCTAATGGAGAGTGGCATGCAAGTTCGCGTCCTGGAAGCCGATTTTTCCAGCCTGAAGCCGCACTGGGCTGAGAACAAGGAATTCGCACAGCTTTATAATGCTGCATCGATCTGCCCAGCCATTCTGGAGCCCTATCTCGTCAAAGTGATGACAGCGGCGAAGAAGGTGCTTCCCGCGAAGTTCGAGAAGATGCATGAGGACGTGCGCGTCTTCACGCTCCAGGAGATGCAGCATTGCAAGCAGCATATCCTGTTCAACAAGATGATTCGTACCGCTTATCCGGATATCGAGCCATTTGAGAAAGCCTATGCGGCCGATTACGAGCGCTTTCTCAAGACACGGTCGCTGCAGTTCAACGTCGCCTATTCCGAAGGCTTCGAGGCAATGAGCGCGATTCCGACTACCTGCTTTTTCGAGGATTTCGACGATTATTGGGCAGGATCTGATCCACGCGCGGAAACCTTGTGGAAATGGCATCTTGCCGAGGAATATGAGCATCGCGAGGTGATGCATGATCTTTATGCGGCGCTCTATGGCCGCGGTCCAATTGCTTACGCCTACCGGATTTACGGTTTTTTCTTCGCGACCTGGCACATCAACAAATATATTTCCGCAATCGGGAAGCTCCTGCTCGCAAAGGATCGCGAGAACATGAATGCCGATGAGCTTGCCGCTTCAAAAGCGCGCGAAAAGGTAATCGGCAAGCTCGCGCTGAAGCATGCCCTGCGGCATTTGCGGAAGATCATCTCGCCCTTCTACGATCCGTCGAAGCGCCAGCCGCCCCGCGGCGTTATGGAGATCCTTGCGGTTTCAAATCCGGTCGTGCCGTTGCCCGGGGCGTTTGCCGCCTAGCGTGCGACGTGACGACTGAGGGCCTGGCGTTCAGGTTTAAGTCGACAGTTCATGGATATTGCCGCATTCGATGCGTAGGGCCGCAGCCAGCCGGCTGATGAAAACTGGGGGGAATATGTTCAGCCACATCATGATCGGCGCAAACGACATCGATGCATCGAAGAAGTTTTATGACGCGGTGCTGGGGGCGTTGAATATTTCACCCGGGACGCTGGACACTAGGGTCAGGACTCATTGATCACAACCAGAAGATGACGGTAGCGGCGATTGCGATGGCGGACATGAAGGTGTGGGCGCAGCGATCATATCGGGTGTGAATGCGCCGCCAGTCCTTGATTTTGGCGAACAGGTTTTCGATCAAGTGC
>CANJQJ010000069.1 GCA_947476425.1 Sphingomonadaceae bacterium
ATCAATCGCCGCAAGAAGCCGGACACGCAAATCCAACGATAAAGGCTGACCCATCCATGCTGGCCTCCTTCACCAGCACGGATTCTGAATCAGAAAATCCGCCCCTTGGGAATCCCTTACGATTCAGAGCGGTCGAAAACCGCTCTAGAAGCAGATAAAGCATCAGCGGCTTGTATGGCGTTTTGCTAAAATCCGCGAGTTCTGATCCATTCCGACAAAGAAAAGGCCCGCCGGACGAAAATCCGACGGGCCCCAAGGATTTTATTTCGTTGCCGGATCAGCCGGCGACGTGGCTCGCGGCGAGTGCTGCCAGCAGCAGCAGCGCAACGATGTTGGTGATCTTGATCATCGGATTGACGGCAGGCCCCGCAGTATCCTTGTAGGGATCCCCGACAGTGTCGCCCGTCACGGCTGCCTTGTGGGCGTCGGAGCCCTTGCCGCCGTGATTGCCATCCTCGATGTACTTCTTGGCGTTGTCCCATGCGCCGCCGCCCGAAGTCATCGAGATTGCGACGAACAGGCCGCTGACGATAACGCCGAGCAGCAGTGCGCCGAGCGCTGCGAAGCCCTGCGCCTGTCCGGCAACCTGGGTGATGATGAAGTAGACTGCGATTGGCGTGAGAACCGGCAGCAGCGAAGGGATGATCATTTCCCGGATCGCGGCCTTGGTAACCAGATCGACCGTGCGGGCATAATCCGGGCGGCTGGTGCCGTCCATGATGCCCTTGTTGGTGCGGAACTGCTCACGCACATCCTTGACGACGTCGCCCGCTGCGCGACCGACGGCCGTCATTCCCATGGCACCGAACAGATAAGGCAGCAGCGCCCCCAGCAGCAGGCCGACGATGACGTACGGATTGCTGAGCTGGAAATCGACCGGGACGTCGGGGAAGTAGAGCTTGAGATCGGCATTGTAAGCGCCGAACAGCACAAGTGCTGCAAGCGCTGCCGAACCGATCGCATAGCCCTTGGTTACGGCCTTGGTAGTGTTGCCGACCGCATCGAGAGCATCGGTGCGGACACGGACTTCGTCTTCCATCCCGGCCATTTCGGCAATGCCGCCGGCATTGTCGGTGACTGGGCCATAAGCATCGAGTGCGACAACCATGCCTGCGAGAGCGAGCATCGCAGTTGCACCAAAGGCAAGCCCAAGGATGCCGGCAAGCTGGTAGGCGGCGACCACGGCGATGACGATCGTAATGGTGGGCAGCGCAGTCGATTCAAGGCTGACCGCCAGGCCCTGGATGACGTTGGTGCCGTGGCCGGTTTCCGACGCTTTCGCGATCGAGCGAACGGGGCGGAAGTTGGTGCCAGTGTAATATTCGGTGATCCAAACCAGCGCGCCGGTGAGGGCGAGACCGATCAGCATGCAATAATAGAGATCCATTCCGGTAAAGGCGGCACTGCCAATCGGCGCGTGCATATCGCCCAGTGCATAAGCGGTGACGACGTAGATAGCGCCGGCTCCGAGTATGACCGAGGTCCAGAAGCCCTTGTAGAGCGCGCCCATGATCGAGTTGCTGGCGCCGAGGCGCACCATGTAGGTGCCGATGATCGAAGTGATGATGCAGGCGCCGCCGACGAGCAGCGGAAGCGACATCAGGCGGAGCAACTGATCGGCCGTGCCCGTGACGTAGAGCGCGATCGACACCATCGTGACGCCGATCGTAACGACATAGGTTTCGAACAAATCGGCGGCCATGCCTGCGCAGTCGCCGACATTGTCACCGACGTTATCTGCGATCGTGGCAGGGTTGCGGGGATCGTCTTCCGGAATTCCGGCCTCGACCTTGCCGACAAGATCGGCGCCCACATCGGCCGCCTTGGTGAAAATGCCGCCGCCGAGACGCGCGAAGATCGAGATCAGCGATGCACCGAAGGCGAGGGCGACCAGCGCGTCGATGACGATGCGGTCGGTAGGCGCATGACCCGCAACGCCGACGAGATAATAGAATAGTCCCGATATGGCGAGCAGGCCGAGGCCTGCGACGAGCATGCCGGTGATTGCGCCCGCGCGGAATGCGGTGGTGAGACCACCCTGCAAGCTCGTGCGAGCCGCTTCCGCGGTTCGAACATTGGCCCGGACCGAAACATTCATGCCGACGAAACCGGTAGCGCCCGAAAGCACCGCGCCGAGTATGAATGCGACAGCCGACAGCGAGCCGAGGAAATATCCCACCAGGATGGCGACGACGACGCCAACCATTGCGATGGTGCGATACTGACGGCCGAGATATGCCTTGGCGCCTTCTTGAATCGCGCCCGCGATTTCTTGCATTTTTTCGTTTCCGGGCGATGCAGCGAGCACCTGACGGCCGGTAACGATGCCATAAAGCACTGCGATCAAGCCGCAGGCGATGGCCATTTGAACAAGCAGCATTCCTTCTCCTTCCCCCGTTAATTGGGCCGGACGGATGGAGGAGTACCGCAGCTTTGCGCGGCAATCCGCCCGGATTGCGGCGGAGTTATGATTTAGGAGGGCCCCCCGCGCAAGGGATCAGTTGCGGTGCAGCCAACCTGTTGAGGCGGGTAACGGAATTGCGCCGTTGTTGTCATGCAACGAGATTCCGTTGCCTTCGCTGAACTGTCCAATGCATGCCGCTTCCGGCGCGCATGCTGCAATCGCGTTGTCGGCGTGCTGGGGAGCGGCGAAAATCAGTGCATAATCATCCCCAGCCGTCGCAGCAGCGAGCCGTGCCGCGCGGTCATTCCCGCCCAGCGCAACGGATTCGGGGGAAAGCGGCACGCTATCGAGATCGATACTGACTGCGAGGCCGCTTGCTTCCGCGATCCGGCCGGCATCGATGAGAAGGCCGTCGGAGACATCGGCCATTGCATTCACATGTGGCGCGAGCCGCATGCCCTCGGCGAGTTTGGGCATCGGGAGGCGATAGGCCTTGAGGAGACGACGCGAGCCCTTGATCTCCCCCTTGGCAATTCGCAGCCCCAGGCCCGCGTCACCGATCGTGCCGCAGACCCACAGCTTGTCTCCGTTTTTTGCACCGCGTCGGTCAGGCACGGGCGGGCTGGCCTCGCCGAGTGCGGTGAGACCGAAGCAGCGGTTGGGCGCTGATATCGTATCGCCGCCGAGCAAGACGACGTCGAAATTTCGAAGCGCGCGGGCAAGGCCGGCGACGAAGGCTGCGTCCCAGTCCGGAGTGGAGAGTGTATAGCCCAGTATCACGCCAATCGGCTTGGCGCCCTTGGCCGCAAGATCGGAGAGATTGACCGCGAGAAGCTTCCACGCGACGTCCCCGGGGGGATCGTCGGGCAGGAAGTGAATGCCTTCGGCGATCATGTCGTGCGTGATGACGAGATCGCGACCTATCGGCGGCGCGATTACCGCCGCGTCGTCCATGAGATTGCGCGCTCCGGGATGACTGACGATCGCACGCAGGGCGCTGATGAAGGCTGCTTCGTCGCTCATTTTCGCAATCGTTCGCCCGAAGGCTGCCTTTCGCAAGTCGAAAGACGCTTCGAGGGCCTCCGCCCGAACGAAAAGCGGGGCGTCAAACCAGCGTCACCGCCGCGAATCCAGCGACCAGCACGAGCAGGAAGGTGGTCGCCACAAGCGTCAGGCGTTTCTCGATGAACGCCTGGATCGGTTCGCCGTAATGACGCAGCAACGCGGCGATGACGAAAAAGCGGGTGCCGCGGGTGATGAGTGCGGTGACCACGAAGATCCCGAAATTGAACTTGGCAAGGCCGCTGGCGATCGTCACCAGCTTGAAGGGGATTGGGGTCAATCCCTTGATCAGGATGATCGCAGCGCCCCACTTGGCATACCAGTCATGAAACTGGGTAGCGCCCTTCTGAAGGCCATAGAAGCTGATCAGCCACTGGCCGACCGTATCGTACAGAAAATAGCCGATCGCATAGCCGAGCATACCACCCATCACCGAAGCGATCGTGCAGATCGTGGCTATCTTCCAGGCCTGATCGCGCCGGGCCAAAATCATCGGCACGAGCATGACATCGGGCGGGATTGGGAAGAAGCTGCTCTCGGCGAACGAAATCAGCGCTATGCCGCGGAGTGCATGCCGATGAGCGGCAAGGCGCAATGTCCAATCGTACAGGCTACGAAACATCAGGATCTCACTGTCTTGGCCACCGAATCGAGCAGGCCGTTGACGAAGCTCTTCTCGCGCTTGTCGTAGAAAGCATCGGCAACGTCCACATATTCGCTGATCACGATCGCGGTCGGCACATCAATCCGTGCGATCAGTTCATAAGCGCCGCAGCGAAGAATCTGGCGCATCGGGCGATCAAGCCGATCGAGGCTCCAGCCGGCCGCAAGATGCTGGGCAACCGCGGCATCGATTTCTTCGCGGCGGGCTTCGACGCCCTTGACGAGATCGTCGAAAAACGCCGGTTCGGCATCCGCATAGGCGACATCCTCGATAGTCTGGCCGAGGCGGTGGCGGTGGAATTCGTCCAGGAGCCGGGCGAGCGGGATGCCTTCCATCTCCATCTGGTACAGCGCCTGGACGGCGGCGAGACGCGCGGTCGAGCGCGAGCGTGCCCGCTCATTCGGTTTCTTGCTCACAGGCGCACCGCGACGGATCGGGCGTGGGCGGGGAGGCCTTCGGCCATGGCGAGAGCGACGGCGGCAGGGCCGATCGCAGCGATTGCCGCAGGCGTGCAGGCAAGGAAGCTCGTTCTTTTCATGAAATCCAGCACTGAAAGCCCCGAGGCGAAACGCGCGCGGCGTCCGGTTGGGAGGACGTGATTGGGGCCGCCGACATAGTCGCCGACGGCTTCGGGGGTATGGCGGCCAAGGAAGACCGAACCGGCATGGCGAACCTTGGCGAATAATGCGTCGGGATCGGCGATGGCGAGCTCGAGATGTTCAGCAGCGAGGCGATCGAGGAGCGGTGCGATATCGGCGATATCGGCGGCGAGAATTATCGCCCCGTTTGCTTCCCAGCTTGTTCGCGCGGTGGCACCGGTGGCGAGCTCTCCGAGCTGGCGTTCCACTGCGCTGGCTACAGCATCGGCGAAAACCGCATCGTCGGTGAAAAGTATCGACTGGCTGGTCGGATCATGTTCGGCCTGGCTGAGCAGATCGGCGGCGATCCAGTCCGGATCATTGTCCGCATCGGCCACCACGACGATCTCCGAGGGACCGGCGACCATGTCGATGCCGACGACGCCAAAGAGCTGGCGCTTGGCTTCGGCGACCCAGGCGTTGCCCGGCCCGACAATGACATCCACGGCGGCGATACGATCGGTGCCATAAGCGAGCGCTGCGACGGCCTGCGCCCCGCCGACGCGCCAGATCTCGTCTACACCGGCGAGTTCAGCGGCGGCGAGCACGAGCGGATTGACGATACCATCCGGGGTGGGTGTAACCATGACGAGGCGTTCGACACCGGCAACCTTGGCCGGGATCGCGTTCATCAGTACTGAGGACGGGTAAGCTGCGCGGCCGCCCGGAACATAGAGTCCGGCCGCCTCGACCGCGTTCCAGCGGGCGCCGAGGCGCACGCCTGAGGCGTCGATCGATTCGCTGTCGCTGGGTTTCTGGGCGGCATGGTAGATCCGGATCCGCTCGGCAGCGAGCTCGAGCGCGGCGCGCAGAGCTGGAGCGAGCGCGTCGAGCGCCGATTTGCATTCGTCGCGCGGGATGCGCCAGCCAGTGGCATTGATGTCGTGGCGGTCGAAGCGCCTGGTGTAATCCGCAAGTGCTACGTCGCCCTCGGCTTTCACGCGTGCGACAATTTCGCGGACGGCGTTCGAGACATCGTCGTCCGCTTCTCGACGGTCGTTGACGAGCGCGTCGAAGGCGGCGGTGAAGCCGGTGTCGGTGGTGGAGAGGCGCAAGGGGCCGGTCATGCTGCCTTTTGCGCAACAGCTGCGCGGAAGCCCTCTACCAGCGGCGCGATAATTGCCGCGCGGGTCTTGAAGGCGGCGCGGTTGACGATCAGGCGAGCCGAGACCTGGGTGATGACCTCGACTTCGGCAAGGCCGTTTTCCTTGAGCGTCTTGCCCGATGATACGAGGTCGACGATACGATCGGCCAATCCGAGCAGGGGCGCGATCTCCATTGCGCCATTGAGCTTGACGCATTCGGCCTGCACCCCGCGTGCCTCGAAGTGGCGGCGGGTGAGGTTTGGATATTTGGTGGCGACGCGGACATGGCTCCACTCGCGCGGATCGTCGCTAGCCGCCATGGCGACGGGTTCGGCGACCGAGAGACGACAATGGCCGATGTCGAGATCCACCGGTGCGTAAAGTTCGGAATAATCGAACTCCATCAGCACGTCCGAGCCGACGATGCCAAGTTGCGCGGCGCCATGCGCGACGAAGGTCGCGACGTCGAATGCACGAACACGGATCAGGCTGATATCAGGACGATTGGTGGCAAAGCGCAACGCGCGGCTATTCTCGTCCGAGAACGCGGCCTCGGGTTTGATTCCGGCGCGCGCGAGCAGCGGCAACGCTTCTTCGAGGATGCGTCCCTTGGGGATGGCAATGATCAGCGGTTCGGCCATGGTGCGGGCGCTTTACCGGCAGGGGGGCGTTACGGCAACTCGGAAGGCGCCTTTGCCCTGATCGAGAGCGCATGGACGCGATCGGCGAGCAAGTCGGCGAGAGCGGCATTGATCGCACGCTGGCGGGCGACGCGATTCTGGCCCTCGAATGTGGGACTGACGATTTCTACCGTGAAATGCGATTCGCCACGCGCATCATGGCCGGAGTGGCCCGCATGGTGATGGCTGTCATCGATCACGGCGAGATGCGACGGGGTGAGTGTTTCGGTAAGTCGGCGGGTGATTTCGGCCGCAACAGGGCCTGTCGATTTGTCGGTCATCGCCCCTATATAGGCTCGATGCATGGCGATGGGCAGAGCAATCGGCGCAAGGGTGAGCGTTTCCACGGCCGGGTGGCGGGAAGCGCGGAGCAATGCGCGCGCGGGGGGTGCGATCAACCCGGTGAATTTCGGGCTCCGCTGGCGCGAGGTGAGGCCGGTTGGCAGTTTCTTTGTCTCGATCACGTGCGAGAGTTTAACGACAGCTATAATTATTTCGCTGGGATGAGCACTGAGGAGATCGAGCAGGCGCAGCGGCCCTTTGCCGGATGGGAGCGCGAGACGCGCGCCTTCGCTGCCGCAGCCAATGCGGGTTTCGGACCGCGCTGGTCGGATTTTCGCGATCCGCTCGATGCGATGGGCGAGCATTTTAGCAGTCGCGCGCCGCGCGCTGATGGTCGGCAGTTGAGCGACAATGATCATCGGCTGCTTAAAGTGATGGGACTTGAAGCCGATGCGGACCGCCGCACGCTTCGCCGACGTTATGCAGAACTGTTGCGGCGTTATCACCCCGATCATAATGGCGGGGACCGAAGCCACGAGAAACGGCTTCAGGATGTTATCGCCGCTTATACGACGCTGAAGGGACGGCCTGCGTTCGCGTAGGGTGGGTCATCCCGACGCTCGTCGGGATGACGATCGACAAAATTGAAACCGCTCTAGGGTCAGGACCTGTTAAATTGCTTGCATGATGGGCTGAGGGTTGATTCAATGGTGGCACCAGGAGGTGCTGCTTGTGGACGATCTGTTTATGCTGAGCGAGGTGCAGATGCGCCGGATCAAGCCATTTTTCCCGCGATCGCAT
>CANJQJ010000070.1 GCA_947476425.1 Sphingomonadaceae bacterium
GCGCTGATCGCCGTCGGGAAGCTGAAGTCGGTCCATGAACCGTCAGCCCGCTCCACCCAGAACCCCGGGGTAGCAAATCCGGCTCCGACGTTGAGCCGCCTTTCGAAGCGAACAATGCCCGTGCCGATTTTCGACGGGGTATCCGTGATGGCGGCATCATAACGTTCCAGCAGCGCGATGGACTTGTAACGGTTTTGCGCCGGTCACCTGAGCGTTTTAAGCTCGCAGCAGGAGACCGACGAGATGATCAAGCATACTGAAGAGTTCAAGCAAGAGTCAGTGCGCATTGCGCTGACCAGCGGGTTGCCGCGCGACCGTGTTGCATCGGATTTGGGGATAGGGAAGTCGACGCTGGGCAAGTGGCTGGCGCAGTATCGGCCGTCCGATCTGGTGGCAGCGCCGCAGGCAGATCTGGCACGCGAGAATGAACGCCTCCGCCTTGAGAACCGTGTGCTCCGGGAGGAGAGGGAAGTGCTAAAAAAGGCCACTCAGTTCTTCGCGAGCCAAAGGCCGTGAAGTTCGCTTTTGTGCACAGCTGGCGGCACCGTTGGCCGGTTGAACTGCTTTGCCGCGTCATGAATGTCAGTGAACGCGGCTATCGTTCCTGGCGCTCGCGACCGATCAGTCGACGGGAGCGGACGGATATGAAAGTGCTGGCCCATATCAGGGAACAGTACAGCCTCAGCCTCGGTAGCTATGGTCGTCCGAGGATGACCATGGAACTCAAAGAGGCTGGGCTCGATGTTGGCGAGCGCCGGGTCGGGCGGCTGATGAAGATCAATGGGATCAAGCCAGTCCGCACGCGCAAGCACAAGATCACGACCGATAGCCACCATCGCCTGGGGGTCGCAGCGAACTGGCTGGACGGCGACTTCGCCGCCGATGCGCCCAACCGTAAGTGGGCCGGCGACATCACGTATATCTGGACCTCAGAAGGCTGGCTCTACCTTATCGTCATTCTCGACCTGCATAGCCGACGTGTCGTTGGTTGGGCTGTCAGTGACAGGATGAAGAAGGACTTGGCGATCAGGGGGTTGGATATGGCGGTGCGCCTGCGCCAGCCTCCCCAGGGTTGCCTTTTCCATTCGGATCGCGGCAGCCAATATTGCTCTTACGACTATCAGAAAAAGCTGCAGGCCTATGGCCTGCGTCCATCGATGAGTGGCAAGGGCAATTGCTGCGATAATGCGTCCGTCGAGACCTTCTTCAAATCCCTAAAGGCAGAACTCATCTGGCGGCAGAGCTGGCCAACCCGGCGTCAGGCCGAGGCCGCCATCTTCCAGTACATCAACGGGTTCTACAACACCCGCCGCCGACATTCATATCTGGGCGGCATCAGCCCGCTCGCATTCGAAGCCAAGGTGGCTTAATGATATAGGTGACCGGCGCAAAACCGTTACAAGTCCAGCTTGAGGCCGAAGGCGTGGTCCTGCCTTTGTCAGAGCCGGAAGTGGTGGCTTTCGTGCCTGCTGTAATCGAGCCCAGCGCGGTGCCAGATCCTGCTCCCACGCGGCGTCTGCGCCGTCGACGTCGCACCGCAGTTGCAGCCGTTGAACTGGAGATCGACGGGGTGGCGGTGAAGATCGGCCGAAGTGCCGATGCTGGCGTGATTTCCGCAGTGATCGAAGCCCTCAGGGCAACACGATGATCGGACCCATTGGTTCCTTGGGCGCGGGCGCGCGTGTGATGGTCGCGACGCCCGGTGGATTTCCGCAAGGGGCCTGACGCCTTGGCGGCGCTGGTCGGCACCGAGTACGGTGGCGATCCCTATTCAGGCGTGATCTACGTCTTCCGGGCCAAGCGCGCCGACCGGATCAAGCTCGTCTGGTGGGACGGCACTGGACTGTGTCTGATGGCCAAAAAGCTGGAGTCCGGAGGCTTCAAGTGGCCGGGTATTCAGGACGGCGTGATGCGTCTGACGTCAGCGCAACTCGGTGCATTGCTTGAGGGTCTGGATTGGCGCCGCGTGCATGGTGGACGACGCCCGATTGCCGCGCAGATTGCCGGTTGACGGGGCTTTCATGTGCTGATTCACTGCCTTCATGCTTATGGAAGCGGACCTTCCCGACGACGTTGAAGCGCTGCGTGCGCTCGTCCTCGAACAGGCCCGCGAGCTCGATGTACTCAAGGTTTTCCGGGCCGAGGTCGAACGGCTGAAGGCGATCATCGACGCCTTGCAACGTCACCGTTTCGGACGCCGGTCGGAGCAGCTCGATCCTGATCAGTTCGAACTCGCCCTGGAAGAAGTCGAGACGGCTTTGGCCGAAGCCGAACATGCCAGGGACAAGGCAAGCAGGACCCCCGCCGAGCGCCCACGTAAGGCCAACCGCGGTTCGCTCCCGGCCCATCTCGAACGGATCGAGCAGATCGTCGATGTCGAGGAGGTCGATGGCATTCGGGCCTGTCCCTGCTGCGGCGGCGCGCTCCACCAGATCGGCAAGGACGTGGCCGAACGCCTCGACGTCGTGCCGACCACCTTCCGCGTCCTCGTCATACTGCTGCCGGTCGTGCTAGAGTGCTATTGTGCAGGCCCCGGCACCGGCGCGGATCGTCGAGGGCGGCATTCCCACCGAGGCGCTGATCGCGCAGGTGCTGGTCGCCAAGTATGCCGATCACCTGCCGCTCTACCGCCAGGCGCAGATCTACGCCCGGCAGGGTGTCCAGCTTGATCGATCCGCCCTGGCCGACTGGGTTGGGCGGGCCGCCTGGTATCTTCATCCGTTGCGCGATCACATCCTCGAACGGCTGCGAAGATCGCAGCGGCTGTTCGCCGACGAGACGACGGCGCCGGTGCTCGATCCGGGGCGCGGGCGAACCAAGACCGGGCAGTTATGGGTCTATGCGCGCGACGATCGTCCATGGGGCGGCGATGATCCGCCCATGGTCGCCTATGTCTACGCCGCCGACCGCAAGGGCGAACGAGCAGAAGCGCATCTCGGCGATTTTGCCTGCATCCTGCAAGTCGATGGCTATGGCGGCTATGCCGCGCTCGCCAAACGGCGCCAGCAGATCAGCCTCGCCTTCTGCTGGGCGCACGTGCGCCGCAAGTTCTATGAACTGGCCGATACATCGCCGGTCGCTACCGAAGTGCTGCTTCGCGTCGCCTTGCTCTATGCTATCGAGGATGAGGTGCGATGAACCGCCCCGGGTTTACCGGAGAGTTTCTGGTTCAATGATTACGCTGCTTTTTGGTCAACGTTCAAGTTTTCGTAGAAAGCCTCCTCTGCTTCGTTCGGCGTGATGTAACCGATGGCGCTGTGCAGGCGAGTCTTGTTATACCAGTCGACCCACTTCAGGGTTTCCCACTCGACCTGGCCGACAGATTTCCAAGGGCCGAGGAACTTGATGACCTCGGTCTTGAACAGGCCAATGATGCTTTCGGCCAGGGCGTTGTCATAGGAATCCCCGACGCTTCCGACCGAGGTGTCGATCCCGGCCTCGGCCAGCCGCTCGGTATATTTGATCGACAGGTATTGGCTGCCGCGGTCGCTGTGATGGATCAGCTTGTCAGCCTCCGAGGGCGCCCGCTGGCAGATGGCCTGGTTCAGGGCATCTAGGACGAAACCGGTGGTCATCGAGGTCGAGACACGCCAGCCGACGATCTTGCGGGCAAAAACGTCGATGATGAAGGCCACGTAGACCATCCCCTGCCAGCTGGAGACATAAGTGAAGTCGCTGACCCACAGCTGGTTCGGCATGTCCGCCACGAAGGCTCGGTTCACCTTGTCGTCCGGGCATGGCTGGGCCGTATCGGGGTTTGTTGTGATGACCTTCTTGCCACGGACAACACCTTGTAATCCCATGACCTTCATGAGCCGCTCCACCGTGCAGCGAGCGATATCGTGGCTGCCGCGGCGCAACTGATGCCAGACTTTACGCGCGCCATAGCGGCCTCGGCTGCCATCGAAAGTCTTCTTGATGGCGGCCATGTCCAGTTGATCCTGCCTGGCCCGATCCGATGCCAGTTCAGGATCACGCTCCACAGCCTTGACGGCGTAATACGTCGATGGTGCGATCTCCAGAACCCGGCAGATCGGCCCGACACCATGGACACGACGGTGATCGTCGATGAACACGATCATTTGCGAAACGGGCGGTCGAGCTCCGCCATCGCAAAATACGCAGACGCCTTCTTAAGAATCTCGTTGGCCTGGCGTAGCTCGCGGACCTCGCGCTCCAGATCCTTGATCCGATCTTTCTCTGCGTTGGTCAGCCCAGCCCGCTGTCCGGCATCACGTTCGGCTTGCTGGCACCAGACACGCAAACTGTCCGGTGAACAGCCAAGCTTCGGCGCGATCGCCTTGTAGGCGGCCGTGTCGCTGGCGTACTCGGCGCGGTTCTCTCGGAAAAGACGAACACCGCGTTCGCGAAGCTCGGCAGGATAGGCGGGGGTGAATCTCTGCTTGGTCATAGGGCTCATCCTTTGAGTGTTTTACTCTCCGGTAAACCCGGGGCGGTTCACGAGGATTGTCCGCGGAGCAACGCCGGGCTGTACGCCACGACCGCAGCCGCAGCATCGTCGACGATCTCCGCCAATATCTCGATGCCCGGAACCGCCAGGTCAGCGCCAAGAGCAAGCTCGGCGAAGCGATCCGCTATGCGATCACCCGCTGGGATGGCCTGTCATGCTTCTTCGACGATGGCCGCGTCGACCTCGACAGCAACACCGTCGAACGCTCAATCCGGCCCCTCGCGCTGAACCGGAAGAATGCCCTGTTTGCCGGTTCCGACGAAGGCGGCGATAACTGGGCGGTGATCGCCACGCTCATCGAAAACTGCAAACTCTCCGGCATCAACCCCCACACATGGCTGACCTATACACTGGCCAGGCTGGCCAACGGTCATCCCGCAAACGCCGTGACATGGGGCCCTGGTTAAACAATCGAGCGGAAAATTCGCATCTACCGTTCCGACGACGAGAGCGTGCAATGCAGCGATTGCCGCGGATGAAGTCGCTACAAAAGTTTGTGTCTGTACACGCCTTCTTGCACAATCACTTCAACCAGGAACGCCACCTCGTCGATCGCAACACCTTCAAGCTTCGCCGTTTGGCCGCACTGGCCGAGTGGCAGTCGATTGCCGCCTAAAGCCTGCCGATCCTGGGATAGTTACGTCAATTAGAGACAAGTTGCTGTTAGACTGATGAGGTGGATGGCCCCTGTGTCCGACGACCGGTGAGTCGTATTGTGGGCTGTTTTCGAAGCAACTCAAGCAAAAGGACCATCCACCATGGAGATTACCACGAACGGCCTTGATCTGGCCAAGTCTGTTTTCCAGCTTCACGCTGTCGATGCACATGGCACCGTCGTCTGGGGCAAGAAGGTCCGGCGTTCGGCACTTCTCGATACGCTGGAGAAGGTTCCTCCCTGCCTGGTCGGGATGGAGGCTTGTGCCACCTCGCATCATTGGGCGCGTGAGAACTCCGCCCTGGGGCACCAGGTGCGGCTCATGCCGCCGGCCTATGTAAAGGCTTATCTCAGGCGCCAGAAGAACGACGCTGCCGATGCGGAAGCGATCTGCGAGGCAGTACGCCGTCCGACCATGCGCATCGTTTCCGTCAAGAGCGCAGAGCGACAGGCCGTGCTTGTCCTGCACCGCTCGCGTGAACTGCTGGTGCGCCAGCGCACCATGATCATCAATGCCATTCGCGCCCATTGTGCGGAGTTTGGACTGGTTGCGGTCCAAGGTGTGAGCGACAGCCGCGATCTTTTTGAGCGGATCCGGCAGGCACACAGCGCAGTGCTGCCGGATATGGCGAAGGATGCGATGATGCTTTTGGTCGAGCACCTCCAGTCGCTTGTCCGGCAGATCCAGGCGCTCAATCGGCGCCTCCTGGTCTGGCATCGTCAGGATCTGGCCAGTCAGCGATTGGTCACCATTCCAGGCGTGGGTATCATCAGCGCCACCGCTCTCGCCGCCTCGGTGACCGATCCGGGAGTGTTCCGGTCGGGCCGGGAGTTTTCTGCTTCGTTGGGCTTGGTCCCCCGCCAGAACTCTTCAGGCGGCAAGGACAAGCTCGGGCGTATCTCGAAGATGGGGGACCGCTATCTAAGGAAATTGCTGGTCGTCGGCGCGACATCGATGGTGCGACGGGCGCAAACCGCGGATACTACCGCGGCTAACTGGGTCCGCAGTCTGCTCGAGCGCAAGCCGGCCCGGCTCGTCACCGTCGCCATGGCTAACAAGACCGCCCGGATTGTCTGGGCGGTGCTGGCGCGCGGCGAGACCTATCGCTCGCCTGCCGCAATCTGAGAATAATCGCGGCGCACATACGCGGCCGTGTCGAACTGTAAGGGTGCCCCATTGAATTGACGATGACGATCTGAACGCGGCCGCAAAGGCTGGGACAACCCGAGGTGCTGTCGGAGCTTCAAGCTCGCTAGACTGAGTGGGACCCAGCCAGCGGACAACATCAGGGCCAGCGGCCATTGTACGCCGCGACAGTAGGCCGGACAGATGACCGCACCCCGACAGATCAGATCATCAAATCAATTTACCACTTGCAGCGCAGGGGCCATCCACAGATGACAGCACCCCTGGAGTGCTGGGTCATGAAGTGGGGCAGGTTGCGGCCCGCTATTCGGACAAGCGGCCAAGCGAGGGGCAAAAAAGCGCGATCTTCGGAGTGCTATTTTCGCGTCCTCAAAACCATTTCGATATTGAATGTAATTGCCAGGTTCGCAGTATTCTGCCATGAGGGCAATTAGATAAAAACGAAATAAATCAACTAATCTTAAGATTTCGGGAAGCGCACTCTGTATAAATTAACCTTAATATTCAGTGCGTTGCTGACTTCTCTTGTCGCCCATTCCGGTGTGCAAGCTGAAGAATCGGTTGCTGCAGAAGTGTTTCCGGAAATTGATGTCTCAAGTCTTCGCGTTATGATTGAACGCGCTGTCGAGACCCACCCCTTGATTGCATCGGCATCAGCCTCTGCCCGTGCAGCAGGAGCCGATGTCCGCGCGGCCCGCTGGCAGCGTTTCCCGAGTTTTTCTATCGAAGGCCTCCTACTTGATCAGCCTGGCAATGCCATGCAGGCTCAAGTGGTCATCGATCAGCCGCTATGGACAGGTGGGCGGATCAGCAGATCTATAAATCGCGCAAATGCCCGTGAAGATGCGGCGCGGGCAGCATATGATGAAGCGGTTTTGACAATCGCACTTTCGACGGCGCAGGCGTTCTTTGAAGTGCATCGCTGGCGAGAGCGGGCTGCGATCCTCTCGCAGAGTCTTTGTCCGTCGTCAGAACATTTGGCACAAATCGCGGCGTAGATTAGCGGAGTGCGGGCCTCGTCTGGGGGGTGGTTTTAGGCGGCTAGCTTGCGGTGTTGCAAGCGCCGATATTCGATGGTCTGTCGCTTGATGCGTTCGCGCTGCTTGA
>CANJQJ010000071.1 GCA_947476425.1 Sphingomonadaceae bacterium
AAGGCCATGCTCAGAAAGATCGGTGAGCGGACCGTGAACGGCCTCTGGGACCTGATCGGCAGGCTCATCGATATCTTCAAGCCAAACGAATGCGCAAACTACTTCACATCGTGCGGCTATGATCCAGACTGATCGAAAATCGCTCTAATTGAACGATAATTAATGGAGAGGCATCATGGCGAGTGTACTGGATCGCGAGACCGCGGCGCAGGAAAAGTTCCTGCAGCATGGTGGCAAGCTTTTTATCGATGACAAGTGGGTCGATGCAGCATCCGGCGAAACGCTGGACGTGTTCAATCCCGCAACGGGCGAGGTAATCGCCAAGGTCGCCGCAGGCGGGGCCGAGGATATCGATCGTGCCGTCAAGGCTGCGCGCCGGGCGTTCGAAAGCGGTGCTTGGTCGCGGATCACTCCGTCGGAGCGAGGGCGCCTACTCTGGAAGGTCGCTGACCTGCTGGAACGCGATGCCGACGAATTCGCGCGCATCGAGTCCATCGACAACGGCAAGCCTTATTCGATCGCGCGTGCGGGCGACGTGATGCTTGCGATCGACATGTTTCGCTACATGGCTGGCTGGGCGACCAAAGTAATGGGTTCGACGACCCAGCTTTCGCTCGGGTTCGAGCATCACAGCTATACCTTGCGCGAGCCCGTCGGGGTTGTCGGCCAGATCATACCGTGGAATTTCCCGTTGTTGATGGCGGCATGGAAAGTCGCGCCGGCGCTTGCCGCTGGCTGCGCAGTGATCCTCAAGGTTGCCGAACAGACCCCGCTGACTGGCCTCAAGATGGGCGAGCTTTTCCAGGAAGCGGGTTTCCCGGAAGGCGCTATCAACATCATCTCAGGCTTTGGCGAGACGGCCGGCGCCGCTATCGCCGCACATCCGGGCATCGACAAGGTCGCCTTCACCGGCTCCACCGAAGTCGGCAAGATGATCGTCCAGGCCGCGACCGGCAATCTCAAGAAGGTTACGCTCGAACTTGGCGGGAAATCGCCGGCGATCGTATTCGGCGATGCCGATCTCGACGCCGCCGGTGAGGGCGCCGCCTCGGCGATCTTCTACAACCAGGGCCAGGTTTGCACCGCAGGTTCGCGCCTGTTCGTCCACAAGAGCGCATTCGACCGGGTGATGGCCGATGTCGCCGATCGTGCTGGCAAGATCAAGGTTGGACCCGGGCTCAACGCCGACTCCGACATGGGGCCGCTGGTGTCCGACGAACAGCTCAGCCGCGTTCTTGGCTATGTCGAATCAGGACGCAGCCAGGGCGCTGAGATCGTCATCGGCGGATCGCGGTTGGGCGATAGGGGCTATTTCGTCCACCCGACGGTCATCACCAATACCAACCGTGACATGAATATCGTCCGCGAGGAGATCTTCGGCCCGGTGGTTGTGGCTGAGCCATTCGGCGACGACGATCTCGACAAGATCGCTGCAATTGCCAACGACACCGACTATGGCCTTGCCGCAAGCGTCTGGACCCGCGACATCAGCAAGGCACATCGGATGGCCCGGAAGATCCGTTCGGGCACCGTCTGGATCAACTGCCACAATGTCTATGACGCGGCACTTCCGTTCGGCGGCTACAAGCAATCGGGCTGGGGTCGCGAAATGGGCGAATATGCGATCCAGAACTATACCGAGGTGAAGGCGGTTACCGTAAAGCTATGATCGCCAAGTCGGATTAATCGACCGGATTGGCCACCGTCTAATCGTAGGCGGTGGCCAATCCCACACTCCGGTGTGCATCGAGTTCGGCAACCATCGCGTCGCGCTGGAGCCCGACATATTCAAGCGCATCCCCGCCGAACACATAATAAAGTGGCGGATTTTCGGAATATACCGCGTCAATCAGTGCGTTCGCGTATTTTACCGGATCACCCATTTCATGGCCGACATGCTGTTGGGAGCGTTCGCCGATCTGGCCGCAGGGGTATGTGCCATAGATGTCGGACAGGCCTTCGCGGATGATGTTCGATTGCGGCGACCAGAAGTTGGTGCGAAAGCCGCCCGGCATCGGAATGATGACCTTCACGCCGTGGGGTGCGAGTTCTTCCGACAATGACTCTGAAACGCCGACAACAGCATGTTTCGACGCGGCATAGGCCGATGTCCCGCCAAATCCAAGGAAGCCCGCCATCGAAGCGACGTTGACCAGCGTGCCATGGCTGGCGCGAAGGTGGACGAGGGCTGGCCTGGTGACCCGGAGCAGCCCGTAATAATTCACGTCCATCGCATGGGCGAAGTCTTCGACCGAGCATGCCTCGACCGTCCCGAACACGCCGATGCCGGCATTGTTGACGAGTACGTCGATACCGCCAAGCCAATCGGCGGCTTGAGCCACTGCATCCATGGCCGAACGAGCGTCGGTGACGTCGAGGGGGATAATCCGCGCCTGGTCGGGCCATCGTGCTTCGAGTTCATTGCAGCTATCGACCTGGCGTGCGGTGCCGACCACTTTTTCGCCTCGCTCAAGCGCGGCGTCCATCAGCGCGCGTCCCAGACCTGTCGAAACGCCCGTTATCATCCAGCGCCGGTGGCCTT
The DNA here is from genome assembly GCA_947476425.1 of Sphingomonadaceae bacterium. Lineage (GTDB taxonomy): Bacteria > Pseudomonadota > Alphaproteobacteria > Sphingomonadales > Sphingomonadaceae > CANJQJ01. Next base: position 2,543 of record CANJQJ010000071.1, read on the forward strand.
GTTCGCTCATGGAAAATCCTCTCGACTTGGTCCTGCGAGCATTCCTGAAACCGGCGCAAGAGCAACCCTGCCGCCCGGTAGGAATGGATGACCCAGCGATTGAATAGCATATTATGCATAGTGTTGCCGCGATCTGGGTGCTCATTCCAGCGGTTGTTCGGAGAGGATGAAAGCATGGGCGGGACGACCACAAGCTGCGAGGATCGCTCTCGATGACCGGCGCAAAAATGGATCGTTGGTTCGTCACGGGAGCTTCGACCGGTTTCGGCCGCGAACTGGCGCGTGTGCTGGTTGCACAGGGCAAGTCTGTCGTCGGTACCGTTCGCCAGCAGGGGCAGATTGCTGAGCTGGAGGCCGAGGGAATCTCTGGCTTGATGCTCGACGTCAATGATCCGGCTCAGTGCGATGGGCTCGTGGAAGCGGTACGGGCGCGAATGGGCGGCGTGGACGTGGTGGTCAACAATGCTGGCTTCGGAATGGTCGGTGCGATCGAGGCGCTCGCTGACGACGAGATCCGCAGCGTCATGGATACCAATTTCTTCGGTGTTGTCCGGGTCACGCGTGCCTTCATTCCCGAGTTGCGCGCCCATGGCGGGACGATCGTCAACATCTCGTCGATGGCCGGCCAGATCGGTTTCGCCGGCACCGGCGCTTATTGTGCGTCGAAATTTGCGCTCGAAGGGCTGTCCGAAGCGCTGGCCGAGGAACTGGCGCCATTCGGGATCAGGGTACTCATCGTCGAGCCGGGTGCGTTCCGGACGGATTTTGCCGGTCGATCGATCCGCGGCGCCAGCAAAAGGGTCGCCGTCTATGACGGATCCCAGGCGGGCGATGCGAAGGAGATGATGGCGCAATATCATGGCCATGAACCGGGCGATCCGATCAAGGGAGCCAAGGCGATTATCGCCGCGGTGGCGTCGGACTCCCCTCCGCTTCGGCTCGCGCTTGGCGCTGATGCCGTCGAGGGTATCGAAACCAAGTTGCGGCACCTGAAGAAGGATATGGACGACTGGCGGATTGCGTCGCTTGCGACGGCATATGATCCCGTATGAGGTCGAGCCATCAGGTGGCCGCCAGTTTCTTTTGAAGCGAACGATATCAAAGCAAATCTGGAGATGGACATGGACAGTCCCGAAACGATGATGAAGGTTGCCGAAGCCTGGAATACGGCCTGGTTGGCGCGCGATCTCGAAGGCATGAAGGCGATCGCGGCGGATGATTATATCCAGTGGCACAGCCATATCCGGAAGGAATTCACCAAGACCGAAGAGTTCGACATGCTGGTGGAAGCGCTCAAGGTGATGAACATCAACTTCTACGATGTGACGCTGACGCCCTTGACCGAAGGGGTGCTGCAGCAATGCCTGGGCGATGTTGAACTCAGCAATGGTGCCAAGGCCACGGGCGTGCCCTTCGCGATGGTCTATCGGATTCGCGACGGACAATTGGTGCGGTGCGACGAATATGTGGATGGGATGTCATTGCCGAAGCTGGATTTTATTCCTCCCCAATAAACCGAGGCCGCTGATAGAGCTGACAGCGACGCGGCTCAGGGATTTTCTGCAATCGGCAGCGGAACGCCCATGCCGCCTTCACTGACGAGGACAGCCGCCGGCAGATCTCCTGCCGCGCTTCTCACGCCGAGTTTCGCCAACGCAGCGCGGATTTGTTCATGCCGTTCGGGGGTGAGCCTGAAGCGGCGAAGCACCAATGCGGCTGATATATAAAGAATAGCGGGAACTACGCCGTAGAGGATCATCACGCCCGAAAGCGCCTGGGGCGGATTGGTGATGCTGCCGGCCTTGAAGCCGATCAGATCGAGGGCGAAGTAGACGATGCCGATCGACAAGGCCTGCCCGAGCTTGTGCGTCACCGTGAGGAGCGCGAAAAGCATGCCAGTGCGATCGTGGCCGCTATCCAGGCGGTCCTCGTCGCTGACGTCGGCCATCATAGATCGGGGCAGCATGTCGGCCGCGCATGCCATGGTGCCGCCCCATATTGCGGCCATTCCGAAGAAGAGCATGCTGCCGTGGGGCATGGCCAGCATCAGGAGCATATAGCTGGCAAACCCGGCGCATCCGAACATCAGCGCGCGATGCTTGCCGATCCGGTTGGCCAGCATCGACCAGAGCGGAGCGGTGCAGATGCCGACGATGTAGAAGCCAACGAACTGGAGGCCGACATATTCGCGCGGCACGCCCTTGATCATCGTGAAGAAGAACAGGAACACGGCGGCGCTGATGCCGAGGCCCAGACCGAGCAACAACTGCATCGACAGCAGGAGCCGGGTCGATTGGACTCGTAGCAGCCCGAGATAATCGGCAAGGCGCGCCGAATGGACCTGTATGGCACGCGGCTGTTCGCGAAAGGCCGAGATCGCCGCCAATATCGTGAAGGGCGTGACAGCCAGCACGAACCAGCCCATCGCACGCACCGTGAAGCCGCTGTCGTTAGCAATTCGTTCGGCGAAGATCACCGGCATCAGCATGACGAGGATCAGGCCAAGCGTATTGAATATCTGCCACCAGGCGAACACGCGGGATCGCTCGCGATAATCGGGGGTGAGACCTGTTCCCAGCCCCATCTGGGCGAGGATGACGATCGAATAGCCGACATAAGCGAGCACCAGTCCCACCGACAGGAAGACGGGCCCGACACCGGGTCGCGATGCAATGAACAGCATGTAGGTGCCGGCCATCACGATCGGAGCGCCGACGACAAGCCAGGGCTTGAACTGGCCCCAGCGGGACCGGCTGCGATCCATGAGGCCGCCGATGAAGGGATCGAAGAAGAGATCGGCGAGACGCACGACGGTGAAGATCAGTCCGACGACGGCAAGGTCGATGCCGAGCGCGTTGGCGTAATATTCCGGCAGGTAGATGATCAGCGGCAAGGTCAGCGCCGCCATCGGCAGCGCGGGCGCGGCCTGGGCGGCGAGTATGCGATTTGTAACCTTGCCGGATGACTTCATGATTGGCCCTGCTTGATCAGCGCGATGGAGCTTCGTTGCGGGGGTGTATGACAGCCGAACAGGGATCATGCATAGTTTTATCGCCGGCTCACAATCCCGTATTTGACGCTGCGGTCAACGGAAAGCGAGCCGTCGGTTGACAAGGCATGATGTCAGGCGTGATGCATGGTAACTCGAAAAAAGGCGTCGCGGCAATCGTCGCAGATGCGAGCATGAGAGGATGCCGGATGACGTCGAGAATATCGACCGCGAGGGAGTCGCTCGCGCGGCTGGATGCCATGATCGCGGCACTTGTCGACGACAGGCAGCGCAAATGGCTTTCCACCTATCGCGATCACTGGTGGTCGGAGGTCATCAACGACGTTGACGGTGTAATGGCGACGATGTCGCACGGGCCGATCCGCTACACGTTTGACGGCCATCCCTTCATGTCTTCCGAAGACAGCATGGATTCGATCAAGACGCATGAAGACACGCGGCGAATGTACGAGGGCGTGGTGTCGCTTGGCGTGCGGATGGCCGGTCCATTCGATGCGGAGCGCATCACTTTCGACGACCAGGGTATCGTCGTCCATTACATATTGACCACCATCTATCCGGGAAAATTCATTCCTAACCACAGCGAGCCAGTCGATCCCGATGGCTTCTACATGCTGCGCTGGCCTAACATCACGATGATCCGCTTCGATGAGCAGGGTCTGATGATGGGCGAGGATATTTTCAATGGTGCGCCGATCCTCGTCAAGCAGGTCGACGCATCCATGATCGACGATCTCGTCGACGGACCGCTGGTCGCGGATTGAGACCATTTGGCGATGGTCGCGTGACTATCGTTCCGCACAGGAGGAAGCATGAGAAGGCTTGAGGGCAAGACTGCCATCATCACTGGCACGAGTGGCGGCATCGGTGCTGCGACGGCGCGCCGTTTCGCGGCTGAGGGCGCACAGGTCGTGCTCGCGGACATCAACGTCGAAGGCGCGGAAAAGGTCGCGGCGGAAATTCGCGCGACTGGTGGGGATGCGATTTCCCATTATCTCGACCTCAACGAGGAAGCGAGCATCAAGGCGCTGATCGACGGCGCGATCAAGCATTATGGCAAGCTCGAGATCCTGTTCAACAATGCGGCTGACACGCGGGTCGCGACGATGCAGCGGGATGCCGCCATCGAATTCATGGATGCCGACATCTGGGACAGCATCTTCCGCGTTAACACGCGCGGCACGATGTTGATGATCAAGCATGCGCTTCCGGCGCTGCTCAAGTCCGGCAATGCCTCGATCATCAATACCAGCTCGGGGGCTTCGCTTCGCGCCGACCTGTTCCGCGCAGCTTACGCCTCGTCGAAGGCCGCGATCAACGTGCTGACCGAATATGTCGCCGCGCAATATGGCAAGCGCGGGGTTCGCTGCAACGTCATCTCGCCCGGCCTCGTGGTCACCGAAAACACCCGCGAGGGGCAGGCGCATAATTTTGCGCTCTACGAGCGTCACCATTTGACCCCGCGATTGGGCGAACCCGAGGATCTCGCGGCGATGGCGACCTTGCTCGCCTCTGACGACGGCAAGTTCATTACCGCGCAGGTGATCGCGGTCGATGGCGGCATCTCGACGCATTTTCCGCACGTCGCCGAAACCCGTGACGGCATCGACAGCTATGTCGCGGCCAAGGATTAACCCATCGTATTCATGACGGAGCGGTAGTTGGTCTGGATTGGCGTCCTGACGCACTGTCGGTTTGATCAGGACGAGCGTATCCGCAGCGCCTATTTCGTCGCGTGTGGTCGATGGTTTGCGGGGTTGATGGAAGGGGTTTTGGG
>CANJQJ010000072.1 GCA_947476425.1 Sphingomonadaceae bacterium
TCAATCGCCGCAAGAAGCCGGACACGCAAATCCAACGATAAAGGCTGACCCATCCATGCTGGCCTCCTTCACCAGCACGGATTCTGAATCAGAAAATCCGCCCCTTGGGAATCCCTTACGATTCAGAGCGGTCGAAAACCGCTCTAATATATGATCGCAATCATTATGCAACGCCGGCCAGTGACCGTCGCGCTTCTCTAGGGCTCCTCAGGTTCCGAACGGTGAGTCCACAATAGCAGCCAACGCCTCTCCGAAGAAAGGTGGATCACCGGCTTCGATCCCGTTCATTCGGCTAAAATATATGAGAGGGAAATTCATGGGAAGACTCGAAGGCAAAGTCGCTCTCGTCACCGGCGCTGGCCGCGGGATCGGGCGCGCGATCGCGAAGCTCTTCGCAGCCGAAGGCGCCAGGGTCGGGGTATTGTCGCTCACCCAGGCGAATATCGATCGCACTGTCGAGGAAATCCGATCGGCGGGCGGCTCGGCCGTCGGCCTTTTATGCGACATCGCCGATCCCGCCCAGATCAGCGCTGCGGTCGCCAGCATCGTCGAAAGCTATGGCCAGCTCGACATTCTGGTCAACAATGCCTTCGATCTCGCCTCGTGCCAGTCTTCCGTGCTCGACCTTTCCGTAGAGAAGCTTCAACGCCAGTTCGATACCGGCCCGATCGCCTTCCTTCGCTTCATGCAGGCAAGTTATCCGTATCTCGAAAACCGCGACGGCCGAGTCATCAACTTCGCATCGAGTGTCGGCGTGATCGGCGCTGCCGGCTTCACGCCCTATGCAATGGCCAAGGAAGCCATTCGTGGCCTGACTCGTGTCGCTGCGCGCGAATGGGGCGGCAAGGGGATCACGGTCAACAATATCCTGCCGATCGCACGGACCGACTCCTACGATGCGACCACCACCGACGGGGAAGTGACGACGTGGGTCCCCAATAGTCCGTTGGCGCGCATGGGCTCACCCGAACTCGACATCGCACCGGTTGCGCTCTTTTTGGCAAGCGCCGACGGTCGCTTCCTCACCGGTTACAGCCTCACCCCCGACGGCGGTTTCCTGATCGACAGCGCGCGATGACGCACCGAAGCCCCTATTCCGCGGCGGCCGCCAACGGCTTCATTCCACCGCCCGCAAGATAAGCTTCGTAATCCCGGGTGAACATTCGCAGCAGCGGCTCGTTCTGGCCGAAATTCTGATGCGACTTGCCGCCGCCGGTCATGCCGACCTGCTGCATCCGGCACATCGCCAGATCCTCGGAAACCACGTCGCGGGTCGCCGCCAGCGTGTTGGCCAGCGCAAATTCCTCGCGCAAATTCTGGGGCGCAGCTCGGCTGTAGATCCGCACCTCGGTGCGCATGCGATTATGCGACAGCGGCCAGAATTGATAGAAGAGGTAACCGTTCGCGAGCGGTTGTATCGAGATGTTCGGGAAAATCGTGATCGTCTCCGTCCCGAAATTCGGGATCTTGAGCCGGTTGATCCCCGGATGTTCGTAGAAGCCAGCGCGTCCCTCGGCGATCGCCTCCTTGTCGGGAACCGACGTCGGCAGCATCTGCGAGATCACCCAGCTCAGCGTCGGCGTCGATGGCGCCCAGTCGAAATTACGCTGGACCGTAGCCGAACTGTGCGGACCGAACGACCTGATATCCAGGTAATGGAGATGCGGGTTCTCGCTCGGAATAACCATCGGACGCAAAGTCTTCTGGTGCAGGATGGCGACATGATAGCCTTCGTTGAAAGCGTTCACCATGAACTTCCAGTTTGCGTCGATCTCGGCGGTCACGTCGGCGTGAAACGGGAAATCCTCGAACGGCGCCCCTTCGAGCATGTCATCGAGGCCCGCCAGAAATTCGTGGAGCGTGACTTCGGGCTCGGGCGCGAAGTTCAGGAACACGAAGCCCGACCAGATATCGAGATGGATCGGCGTCAGCCCGTTCTTGCTCTTGTCGACATGCGGAAAATCCTGCTCAGCCGGTATCGCGCGCAGTGCGCCGTCATTCCCGTACGTCCATGCATGATAGGGGCAGCGGAAGGTCAGCGCATTGCCGCGCTCCTGACAGGCCAGTGCGACGCCGCGGTGTGAACAGGCGTTGTGAAAGGCTCGCACCACGCCATCCTTGCCCCGCGCGATGATCACCGATGCATCGAGTGTCGGCAGTTCACGCACAATATAATCGCCCGGCCGAACCACCTCGTCCTCGCGACCGACCATCAGCCATGCGCGACGGAAAATCATCTCCTTCTCGCGATCGAAATATTCGGGCGAAGTATAATATTCAGCCGGGACCTGGCCGTTATCGAGGCCGAGCTCGCGGGCTCGCGTCATATGCTGCTTGATATCGACCATAGGGCAATGCCGGTCCATTGGCTGGGCCGGTCCTCCTCCAGAATTAATCAGTGTGCGTCGTAACCGACCCACTCCATCTTCACGCTATGCGGATAGGGCGCGAACGGGACGCGTGGCTGGCCGAACACCTCCACCGCCTGCGACGCTTCCGTCAGGCCCAGTACTGTGCGGAACAGTCGCGCCTCGGCTTCCGGCAGAGCATCGGGCGGGAATTTGTCGAGGTGTGTGAACACCTCCTCGAGCCGCAGCGCGAGCGCTGCGTGGAACGCCGACAATTCACCCAGGCTGAGCGACTGACGCTTCAGATAGCGTTCGCCCTGCGTCTGAAGATCTCCCCACGTCACCGCGAAGGGCTCTAGAAACTCAAATCCCTTTGGCAATGCTGCGGACATCCGGGTCAGCCTTTCAGTTCGTTCCATTCGATCGCCATCTTGTGCGGATAGGGTGCATAGGGAACGCGTGGCTGGTTGAACACTTCGATCGCCATCGCGGCTTCGGTCAGGCCAAGCACGGTACGGTAAAGCAGCGCTTCGGATTCCGGCAGGTCGTCCATCGGGAATTGCTCTAGATGCGTGAATATCTCATCCAGACGCGGAGCCGTCGCATCATAATATGCTTTGAGCTGCTGCATCGAATTGTCCTGGCGGAATAGGTAGCGCTCCTCCTGGGAATGAAGACTGCCCCACGTATGGGCGAAGGGTTCCAGGGCCTCAAATCCCTTGGGCAGGCCAGGCGCGACTGAATTCGGCATACGACGTCTCTCCTACTGACCATTCACCACTGAAGCCGGTCGATACGTTCTGCCGCGTATCGAAGCCGCGTGGCGATTAGAGTCACGATGCTGGGCCTGCACTCTCAAGGCAAGCCCTTCGACGAAATCGGTTAGCATAACTGCCGGATCCATGCATCATCGGGCGTCCCTATTTCCGGCCTCAATTCTTGACGTACCGTCCATGCGCGCCGCTGGACAGCCGGGCATCGCCGCCTGCAGGGTGATAGCCTATGCCGAAGGCGGCAGGATGAAACGATAAATATAGCTGGAGGAAAGACGTGGGACGTCTGCAGGGCAAGGTCATACTCATCAACGGCGCAGGTTCGGGCATCGGCAAGGCCTGCGCATTGCGTTACGCACAGGAAGGCGCGAAGGTCGTCGTCGCCAGCCAGAGCAAATCGTCCGAAGCGGTCGCGCAGGAAATCCGCGACGCCGGCGGCGATGCACAGGCCTATAGCTGCGACATTTCCGACGAAGCGGCGGTCATCGCGATGGTCGAATTCACGCTGGCCACATATGGCCGGATCGACGTACTCCATAATAATGCTGCGATGACCGGTCCCGAGATCGTCACCCGCGATGTGGATGTCATCAACATGGACGTCGATCTGTGGAATCGCACCATGGCGGTCAATCTGCGTGGCCCGATGCTCTGCGCCAAGCATGTTCTCCCGCATATGCTGAGACAGGGTGGCGGCTCGCTGATCACGACTGGATCGGCCAAGGCATTGCAAGGCGATATCGCCCAATCCGCCTATGGCGCATCAAAGGCCGGGGTACACAACCTCACCTACAATATTGCCGCGCAATACGGGAAACAGGGCATACGTGCCAACGTGCTGATGGTCGGCTTCGTTATGAGCGAAGCCACTGAAGGCAATATGCCCGAGCCTGTCCGCAAAGTGATGGAACGCCACGAGCTGACGCCTTTCATCGGCTCTCCCGACGATTGCGCGCATGCCGCAGTCTTCCTGGCATCGGATGAATCGCGTTACACCACTGGCCAGAATCTGTTCGTCGATGGCGGCTACACCAACCATGCACCATCACTCGCTGACTTCCGCGACATGCTGGCAGCAATGGCCGCCGCGCAGGGCGATAACGTCGAACAGTAACAGCCCCCCTTTACTGCTTCGATCGGCTCCGTCGGCCCGCCCTAGGTCGTGGACGGCGAGTTTCGCCCCAAGTTCGGCATTGGGGTGGAGGGGGGATTGCTCCGAACCGGACATTCAGCGCTCTGTCGTTCGCTTGCTCTTGTGAAGTTTATTCCTTATATTGTGGACAACCAATCAGGAGGTCCCATGGCCAGCAACATGACACTCAATGTCCGGGTAAGCGGTGCTCTGGGGGATTTCGTCGCGGCCAATGTCGGCGACGCGGGCGCCTATGAGAATGTGAGCGAATATGTGCGGGACCTGATCCGCCGGGACAAGGAGCGCGTCGAGCGCGAGGCGTTCGAGCGCCTCAAGGCCGAACTCGGCGTCGCCTTCGCCGCGCCGGATACGACCTACACTGCGTTGACCGCTAACCAGCTCATCGCCCGCAACCGCAACCGCCGCAGCGCGTGAGCGGCTACCGCGTTCAAAATGTTGCCGGGGAACGGCTGGACGAAATCTACGTCTACACGCGCGAACAATGGGGCGAAGCGCAGGCCGAACGCTATATTCGCGGGACGTTCGCGCGTTTCGAAGCCATAGCGACGCGAGCGTTTCCGTGGCGTGCCGTCCCCGCCGATTTCGGCGTCAGCGGCTATGTATGCCGCTACGAACACCATTTCATCTACTGGAAGCTGCTGGACGATGGCGCGGTGGGCATTGTCACGGTGCTTCACGAAAAGATGCACCAGATCGAGCGGTTCCGAGACGATTTCAGCTAGGTCCGGTTTTGCGTTTCCGCACTTTTGAGCCAGCGACCGGCTTCGGCCAGAATGCGACCTCAGCTGGAAGTGGTGGTTGGCTGCCGTTCAATCAGGCTCACGATTCGACACCCGTTTTACCGCCAACGCCGAAAAGTAAACGACTGTTATGACAAGGATACAGAAGAATGCGGGCAAGATCGGTGCACCCATCGTGACATCGAAATCGGGGACATCGACCGCAGAAAGCATAAGCCAGTTACCCGCTAGAAGCAGCGCGTAGAAGCATGGCAATAAAAGGACATGTAACAGCCAACCCGCCGAAAACCGGCCGGCCAGCCGCCAAAACAGCGCTGCGACCAAGATCGGACCACAGCTAGCAAGTGCCCAGCCCGCTATCGCAATGGGAAACTCCCATGCGTTAATCCGCGGCAAATATAATTGGCGAAATAATGGGCCCATCGCGAACGAGACGCCCTCACACGACATGAGGAACACCCCAACCAGAGCTAGCAAATCGCTTCGTCTCATCTCGCCAGCCCTATCCACCACCGCAAAGCAGCGCCCCAGACGATGGATACTGCACGACCTGTGGACGGTTCGCTACTGGGGCGGGAACGGACATTCGAACCGATCACCGCCAATGTCTGCTTTCCTTTATCAGCACAGATCCCGGCGCTTCCGATTTCGGCCAATCAGTACTGTCATTCCGATTGTTTGGATCGCCCCGATTTGGACCCGCTATAGGGAACTAACTTGGAACGAATCTGGACATGGCCAGATTCGTTGCGCCGCAGTTCGAAGCTCCCAGTTTTTTCGACAAGGTCGCTGAGCTTGCTATGCCCAAAAGTGCGAGGATCGAAATCCGATGCCAGGATCGCCAGTCGCTGTCCCACTCCGCCGAGAGAGACCCAACCTTCCTCATTGTCGAGCTGCGTAATTGCCGTGCGGATCAGTGGCACCACCAAGCTCGGTGAACGCTTGGCGCGAGACGGAATTGCGTCGGCGCGCTCTGCGTTTGCTGACGACGTTTCGAGCAGAAGATTCTCCGTGTAAATGAAGCGACGACACGCTTGCCGAAAACTCTCGGGCGTCTTCTGTTCGCCGAACCCATAGACGTCGACACCTTGCTCCCGAATGCGCGCTGCCAGACGCGTGAAGTCGCTGTCCGAAGACACGAGGCAGAAGCCGTCGAATCTCCCGCTGTGGAGCAGGTCCATTGCGTCGATCACCAGTGCGATATCGGACGCGTTCTTTCCCGAGGTGTATGCGAAATTCTGGTGAGGCATGATGGCATGGGTGGCCAGGACATCAGCCCAGGCTTTCAATCGCGTCCCTGAAAAATCGCCATAAATGCGACGAACGCTCGCTTCGCCGATTTTTGCAATTTCCTCGAAAAGGCCGGTGGCGATGCGCGACGATGCATTGTCGGCATCGATCAGAACAGCGAGACGGGGAGCGCGCGTTTCTATTGCCATGCTCGCGTTATGGCGAACGGAAGCTACTATGGCCATCGAAAGCAAAGCGGCTATGTCCGCTTTCCCCAATCAGGGTATTCTGTCTCGCGACCACAATCGACCAACCTCCGCCGTAGGTCAGCCCGAGGACAAGGCCGGCTATCGTCAGAGCCCGCATTTGTAGGGTATTCTCCGCCTACAGGCGATGCAGCGCACACAGCTTGTTGCCGGCGGGATCGCGCAAATATGCGAGGTAGTAGCTCCCCTCGCGTATGCCCGGAGGATCTTCGCAACTGGTGCCCCCGTTTGCGAGCCCTGCGGCATGCCACGCGTCGGCCTGCTCCGGGGAATTGGCGGTAAAGCCGATAGTGCCGCCATTGGCACATGATGCCGGCTCGCCGTCGAGTGGTTTGGTGATTGCAAAAATACCGGCAGGACTGGCGTAGAAAACCCGACCTCTAGGGTTAGGACCTGTTAAATTGCTTGCATGATGGGCTGAGGGTTGATTCAATGGTGGCACCAGGAGGTGCTGCTTGTGGACGATCTGTTTATGCTGAGCGAGGTGCAGATGCGCCGGATCAAGCCATTTTTCCCGCGATCGCATGGA
>CANJQJ010000073.1 GCA_947476425.1 Sphingomonadaceae bacterium
CACTTGATCGAAAACCTGTTCGCCAAAATCAAGGACTGGCGGCGCATTCACACCCGATATGATCGCTGCGCCCACACCTTCATGTCCGCCATCGCAATCGCCGCTACCGTCATCTTCTGGTTGTGATCAATGAGTCCTGACCCTAGTTCAATCTTTGTCCGACCAATGCGAACATCACGCCTTGCGGATCCTTCGCCTGGACGATCCAGGCGCCGCCCGGAACCTCCGAAGGCCCGAACAAGACCTCGCCGCCATTGTCCGTCACCCGGCCCTTGGCGGCATCGATGTCGGACACGTTGAAATAGTAAAGCCACATCGGCCTGGGAAAATTCGGGCTTTTCATCATGCCGCCGACAGCATTGCCGTCGGAGGGGGCAAAGAGCAGGTACGTGCCCATCCCGCCCATGTCGAGCGCCTCGGCCTTCCGCCAGCCGAACTGTGTGCCGTAGAAGGAAAGGGCTGCTTCCCAGTCAGAGGTGTGAAGTTCGTTCCAGCCAACGTGCCCGGGCGCGCCCATGCTGTAGGCCTCGCTGGGCTGATCGATATTACCCTTGAAAATGACGAAGGCCGCGCCCTGCGGATCGGTTACCGAAGCGAAGCGACCGACTTCCGGTATGTCGGCAGGGCCGTGATGAACCGTGCCGCCTGCACTTGCCAATGCCTTGGCGGCAGCATCGACATCATCGACCCCGACATAGCCGAGCCAGCCAGGAGGGGCGCCCGCGGCCGCGGCCATCGGCGGGGTCTTCATCATCCCGCCAATGCCCTTGCCGGAAACTGAAAGGATGACATAGCGCATGTCCGGATTGCCGGCGTCCTGCATGTCCCAGCCGACGACGGCGCGATAATAGGTCATTGCGGCGTCGAGATCGCCGGTCATCAGCTCGTACCAGACGAAGCTTCCGTGAGGATTTTGCATGGGTTTGGTCTCCTGTTCAGGATGCGCCGGAGTCGAATAATACCTGGAAGCCACCGAAAAACATACGCTTTTCGTCGAACGGCATGTCGCCCTCGGGCTTCATGCGTTCGTCTTCCATCATTTTCTTCCAGCCAGCATTGCGGGTGGCCTTGTCGGGCCAGAGCATCCACGAGAATACGATATTCTCGCCGCCCTCGGCCTTCACCGCCTTGTGGAAATCCGTGACCTTGCCCTCGGGCAGATCATCGCCCCAGCATTCGACCTGCTGGAGCACGCCATATTCCTTGAACAGCGGCGCAACCTTCGCAGCCATTGCCATATAGGCATCCCGCTTGCCCTCGGGCACGGGAATCAGAAATCCGTCGATGTACATTCATTCCTCCTCGGGCTGAGATGGATCAAGCTCCAACCTTCTCGGCCTCAGCCAGTTCCGCCAGTTGCGCCGTGACGATGGTCCAGCCCTGCTCAAAGCCCATTTCCTCGTGCTTGCGCCGGGCTTCCTCGGTCCAATGACGGACACGAGCAGTGTAGCGGGTCTTTGCTCCTTCACGGGCGAAGCCGATATCAGCCAGCATGAATGCGTCGGCGGGTATCCAGCCTGCGCGAAGGGCATCGGTGAACACGATGCGCTCATTCGGCGCGACTTCAAGAAATACGCCCTCGTTCGGCATCGCAGTTCCATCGGGGGCTCTCATCACGGTGAAGCAGCGCCCGCCTGACCTGAGATCGAGTTCGACTACGGGAGTGGTATAGGGCTTGGGCGCCCACCATTCGCCCAGGCGCTGAGTCCAGACCCGGTACACGAGTTCCGGCGGGGCATCGATCAGCCGTTCAATCGACAATTCAAAGCCATTGGATTTGTCTGACACGGATTTGTCCGACATTGGGATTTCCTTTCGCTCAATTTCCGTCGGCGGCGCGCTCGATAGTCGCGATGTCGAGCTTGCCCATCTTCATCATGGCTTCCATCGCGCGACGTGCGCGACCTGGATCTGGATCGGCGAGCAATTCGGGCAGCCGCGTTGGCACAATCTGCCAGGACAACCCCCAACGATCCTTCAGCCAGCCGCAAGGACCGGGCGTGCCGCCAGCACTGAACCCTTCCCATAATCGATCGACTTCAGCCTGGTCCTTGCAGGCGATCTGGAAGGATACGGCCTCCGTGAACGGGAATTGCGGGCCGCCATTCAGTCCGATGAACTTGCTGCCGCCAAGCGTGAATTCCACCACCAGTACCGAACCAGCAGGCCCGGACGGCGAATCTGCGGGCGCGCGCTGGATATTGTCGACGTGGGAATCGGGAAGTAGCGACGTGTAGTGGTGAGCAGCCTCTTCGGCTTGCCCGTCGAACCAGAGGCAGGGCGTGATGAGCTTGCTGGGCATTGCACCTCTCCTGTGCGAATCACTGATGTTGAACAGCATGAACCTTTGGGTTATTTATTGCAACTATGCAGTTAGAAAAAGTAACTAAACGTCATTACGACGATGCGTGTGCGGCAGCGCATGCCCTTGATCTCATTGGAGAACGATGGGCCTTGCTTGTCGTGCGCGAACTCATGTTCGGACCCAAGCGATTCTCGGATCTTCGCGCCAGCCTGCCCGGAATCAGCGCTAACGTTCTCACCCAACGCCTCGAAGGACTGGAAGCTGCCTCGATTCTGATTCGCCGCAAATTACCGAGTCCCGCTTCGGCCTGGGTGTATGAGCTCTCGGAATGGGGCCGGGAACTGGAGCCGGTGTTCCAGGCGCTCGGGCGCTGGGCGGCGCGCTCGCCTTCGCATGATCCTTCGCGGCCATTCGGAGCGGCCTCGCTGCTGCTGTCGTTCCGGACGATGCTCGATGCGGATCTAGCTCGCGAATTCGATGCAACCATCGGTTTTCAGCTTGGCAACGAATATTTTGTCGGCCGCTTGCACGAGGGGCAATTCGACGTGTCGCGGAACGATGCCGGCAAATGCGATTTCACCATGTCGGGCGAGGCCCGGGCTATCGCGGCGGTGGTATATGGTGGAGTAACGTTGGAGGAAGGCGAGGCATCGCTCGGTATCGTCATCACAGGCGATCGCGCACTGGCCAAACGCTTCGTTTCGCTCTTTCCGCTGCCGGCCCCCGCTCCGAAACTGGCCGGTTGAGGCTTGCGAGCGGGGGGGCTAGCCTCTACCGAATGGAGCAAATGCGGCCTGTTGCCGTTCAAGGAAGCACTGATGACCGACCTGCCAAACATCCAGCCCGACAGCAGGGGCGCGACCGTGCTCGCGGCACCCGACCGCAAGTCGAAGGTACGCGACCTGTTCGGAATCGATTCGGACATGGAGGTGCCGTACTTTTCCGAAGCCGACGAACGCGTTCCCGATCTCGATCCCGCCTATGTCTTCGATCCGGACACTACGCTCGCCATCTGCGCTGGCTTTGCGTTCAATCGACGTGTCATGGTGCAGGGATATCATGGAACCGGCAAATCGACTCATATTGAGCAGGTCGCGGCGCGGCTGAACTGGCCATGCATCCGTATCAACCTCGATGCGCATATCAGTCGTATCGACTTGATCGGTCGCGACGCGATCGTCCTCAAGGACGGGCAGCAGATCACCGAATTTCGCGAGGGGCTCCTGCCCTGGGCGCTGCAGACGCCGACGGCTCTTGTGTTCGATGAATATGATGCGGGCCGTCCCGACGTGATGTTCGTGATCCAGCGCGTGCTGGAAACCGAGGGCAAGCTGACCCTGCTCGACCAGAATCGCGTGATTCGTCCGAATCCCTGGTTCCGGATGTTCTCAACCGCGAATACGATCGGGCTCGGCGATACCACCGGGCTTTATCATGGCACCCAGCAGATCAACCAGGGCCAGATGGATCGCTGGAACCTGGTCGTGACGCTGAACTATCTGCCGGCGGCGGTCGAGGCGCAGATCGTCCTCGCCAAATCAGGCGAATATGACAATCCGGATGGCAAGAAGGCCGTCGACAACATGGTCAAGGTCGCCGACCTCACCCGGCAGGGCTTCATGGCGGGAGACATCTCGACCGTGATGAGCCCTCGTACCGTCATCAGCTGGGCGCAGAACACGTTGATCTTCAAGGACGTCGGCTTTGCGTTCCGGCTGTCTTTCCTCAACAAGTGCGATGAGGCGGAGCGGCCGCTGGTCGCGGAATATTATCAGCGCGTGTTCGGCAAGGACCTGCCTGAGAGCGTGGTAGGAAAGGTTTGATCGCAAGCCATCATTACCGCATCGCCGTCGCCATCCTGCTTTGCGCGATGCCGGCGTCCCTTGGGTGCGCGGCGATCGCCCGACCGCCCGCCGTCGCGAAGGAAGCTCCCCAGCGACTGCTGCCGCTCGAGGGAGGGCGTAACTTCCGCGATCTGGGCGGGTATCGCACGGCCAATGGCGGTCACGTCCGCTGGCATATGCTCTATCGCTCGGGGTCGATGTCAGGGCTGACGGCGGCTGATTACGCCTATCTGGATAAACTCGGTATTGCGGCAGTCTGCGATCTCCGGACGGTGGACGAGAGGCGTGTCGAGCCGGTCAATTGGGGCGGGGCGATCAAGCCGGACTATTGGACTCGCGATTATGCGAGCATGGGCGGCGACCTTCGTCGATTGCTGGCTCCGGGCACGTCGGCGAACGGCGCTGAGGTTCGCATCAAGATGATGGCGCTTTACGGCGATCTGCCGATTTCGCAGAAAGAGGGCATTCGGGAGATTTTCCGGCGCCTCCTCGCGGGGCAAGTGCCGCTGGCCTTCAACTGCACGGCAGGCAAGGATCGCACCGGCGTGGCGGCGGCGTTGATACTTTCCGCGCTCGGCGTACCCCGCAAACTGATCGTCGAGGATTATGCGCTGACCGATAAGGTGATCGATTATCGCAAGACAGCGGGGAATGAAGCGATGATGGCTGCGGTCGCGAGATTGCCGCTGGATGCGCAGAATGCGCTGCTGCGGGCGGATCCGGATTATATTGGTGCGATGTTCGATTCGCTCGATCAGCAATATGGTTCGGTCCAAGGCTATCTCGCCCGGGAGATGGGCGTTGGACCCATCGAGCTTCGGCGCTTGCGCAAGATGTTTGTCGAATAGTCATGGCTGAGCAGACCCCCATTGAAGCTTTTCGGCTCGTACTCGGCGGCGCCGCGCGCGCCTTGGCGCGCGAGCCTGAGCTCGAGGTCGGCTTTTCGGCGGACGTGCCGTCCCAGACCGGAAATTCCATCAAGGTGCCGATGCCGAGCCGGGCACTTCCCCCTGAACAGGTCGCCGAAGCACGGGGTTTCGCCGATGGCTATGCGCTGAAGCTTCGGCATCACAATGCCAAGGCGCATGAGCGCGTCGCACCACGCGATACAGCCGCGCGGGCGGTGTTCGATGCGGTTGAACAGGCACGGGTCGAGGCCATCGGATCGCGTGTGATGGCCGGGGTGCGCGGCAATCTGGAGCATGCGTTGGAAATGCGGCTTCGCTCTGATCCGCTGGTACGGGCACGTGGGCGTGACGAGGTGCCGCTGGCGACCGCAGTGGCGCTGATCGCACGTGAACGGCTGACCGGGCAGGCTCCGCCTTCCGTGGCCGAATACGGCCTTTCGCTGGTACGCAGCTGGATCGAGGAAAAAGCGGGCCGCGACCTTGATGGGCTGTCACTGGTGCTTGACGATCAGGGGGCATTTGCGAAGCTCGCGACCCGGTTGCTTGAAGACCTCGAACTGATCGATGGGGAGCAGGCGCCGGCCGATGACCAGCAGGGCGAGGAAGGCGAAGGCCAGGACGAGCAGGAATCCGACGGTGAAGACCAGGATGGCGACGATCAGGGTGGCTCGGACGGCGAGATGGAGTCGCGCGCCGAAAGCGATGGCGAGCAAAGCGATGAAGGCGAGAGCCGAACGGTCGAGGATGATTCGGACAGCGACAGCGATGCGGACCTTGGCGATGAAGGCGACGATGGCATCATGCCGGTCCGGCCCAATCGCGCTCTCTCCGATCTGCCACCGCAGTTCGAATATCTGAGCTACACCACGCGCTTCGACGAGGTGATTGCCGCGTCCGACTTGTGCGACGAGGAGGAGCTCACCCGGCTGCGAGCCTATCTCGACCAGCAGCTTACGCATCTGCAAGGTGCGGTCACCAAGCTCGCCAATCGTCTCCAGCGTCGGCTTATGGCACAGCAATCGCGTTCCTGGGATTTCGACCAGGAGGAGGGCATGCTCGACGCCGCCCGGCTGGCGCGCGTCGTCGTCAATCCTGGACAGAGCCTGAGCTACAAGATCGAGCGGGAAACCGAATTTCGTGACACCGTGGTGACGTTGCTGATCGACAATTCGGGATCGATGCGAGGGCGGCCGATCTCGATCGCGGCGATTTCGGCGGACATCCTTGCACGGACGTTGGAACGCTGCGGCGTGAAGACCGAAATTCTCGGGTTCACGACGCGAGCGTGGAAGGGCGGTCAGTCGCGTGAAAAATGGTTGGCGGAAGGACGCCCGGCACAGCCTGGCCGGCTCAACGATTTGCGGCATATCGTCTACAAACGCGCCGACGAGCCCTGGCGGCATGCGCGCAAGGCGCTTGGCCTGATGATGCGCGAGGGGTTGCTGAAGGAAAATATCGACGGCGAAGCCCTGCTCTGGGCCCATAGCCGGCTGATTGCGCGCACCGAGGAGCGCAAGATCCTCATGGTGATATCGGATGGCGCGCCGGTCGACGATTCGACGCTGTCGGTCAATTCGGGCACCTATCTGGAGCGCCACCTGCGGCAAGTGATTGCGTGGATCGAAACGCGATCGCCGGTCGAGCTCGCTGCGATCGGCATCGGGCATGACGTGACGCGTTATTATAACCGCGCGGTGACCATCATGGACGCGGAGCAATTGGGCGGAACGATGGTGGAGCAACTCGCCGGGCTGTTCGACAGCAAATAGCAAAGAACCCGGCTCGCTGGGCGGACCGGGTCTTTGAACGCAATGCTACTAGGGTCAGGACCTGTTAAATTGCTTGCATGATGGGCTGAGGGTTGATTCAATGGTGGCACCAGGAGGTGCTGCTTGTGGACGATCTGTTTATGCTGAGCGAGGTGCAGATGCGCCGGATCAAGCCATTTTTCCCGCGATCGCATG
>CANJQJ010000074.1 GCA_947476425.1 Sphingomonadaceae bacterium
GATCCGAAAGTCCCACCGGAGACGTTCTTGGCGGGACGCATCGCCCCGTACCTCACCAAAAATGGCTGTTTCACGGTACCATCGCCGGGTGGCCAAACGGGAATTTGTGCTGGCCCGGGACTTTCGAATCGGGCTCTATGATGCGCGGGCGCGGATGGGCGGCATGAACCATTTCCTGTTGGCCGAGCCGCGCGAGGGCGCCCGTTTCGACAAAGCCGAGGCCGAACGCTTCGGCCTCTACGCGATGGAACTCCTCATCAACGAAATGCTCAAGTCCGGCTGCACGCGGGGCAATCTGCGTGCGCACCTTTACGGCGGCGCCAACCTTCATGTCGGCATGCAGGCGATCGGCACAACAAATGCGCGCTTCGCAAAGGATTTCCTAACCAGAGATGGAATAACACTGGTGCACGAGGATCTGGGCGGTGACCGCGCCCGTCGCGTGGATTTCCGCGCGGCCCTCGGCCAGGCGCGCAGCCGGGCCGTGGAAGCGGCGCCCGTCGAGACGCGCAAGCCCGTCCAGATGGCCGCGGCGATACCGGGCGAAGTGGAATTGTTCTGATGATGAAAACTGAACTCCGATCCGGCGGTTCGACCGCGCTTGAAAGGATGAAATAATGTCGAAGCATATTCTGACCGTCGATGACTCGCCGAGCATGCGCATGTTGCTGCGCAGCACGCTCGTCGGGCAGGGCCACATGGTGTACGAGGCCGAAGACGGCATCGATGCGCTCCAGTGGCTCGCCGCCAATGACGCCCCCGATCTCATGATCACCGATATCAACATGCCCCGCATGGACGGTTTCGGCCTGGTCGAGGCGGTGCGCGCCGAGCGGCGCCACGCCGACATGCCGATCCTCGTGCTGACCACCGAAAGCTCCGACGAGAAGAAGGCGCGTGCGCGTTCGGCGGGTGCCACGGGCTGGATCGTCAAACCCTTCGATCCCGACAAGCTCGCCTCGGCGATCCGCCGGGTGACTCTGTAAACGCAAGGAATAACGCATGGCCGCCCAGCTCATTACCTTCCAGATCGGCGAACAGCATCTCGGCGTCGATATCATGGCGATCCGCGAGATTCGCGCCTGGACTCCCACGACCATGCTGCCGCACGTGCCGGCGCATGTCCGCGGCGTCGTCAACCTGCGCGGCACCGTATTGCCGGTGATCGATCTTGCTGCCCGCCTTGGCTGGGGGACGACCGATCCGACCGGCCGGCATGTCATCATCGTCGTGCGGATTGACGATCAGCTGCAGGGCCTCATCGTCGATGCGGTGAGCGATATCGTTGCCGTCGACGAATCTATGCTCCAGCCGCCGCCGAGCCTGGGCGACAACCCCGCCGCCGATTGCCTCGAAGGCATCGTGTCGGTCGAGGACCGCATGGTCATGATCCTCGCGCTCGATCGGCTTGCGCTGCACATCAAGCCGTCGCTTCTCGCCGAAGCCGCCTGATTTTACTCTCATCCTGGAATTCGAGATGTCCAACGCCCGTGTTCTGATTGTCGATGACTCCCTGACGATGCGCGCCCTGTTCAGCGGCGTGCTCGAACGCGCCCGCGGAATCGAGGTGGTCGGCATGGCCGCCGATGCCGACGAGGCGCGCGAGTTGATGATCAAGCTCAAGCCCACGGTCGTCACGCTCGATGTCGAGATGCCGGGGATGAACGGCCTCGAATTCCTCGAGGAGATTATGCGTGATCGGCCGACGCCCGTGATCATGCTGTCGACCCTCACCCAGAAGGGCGCTGAGACCTCGTTCAAGGCGCTTGAACTCGGCGCGGTCGATTGCTTCCCGAAGCCGAAAAGCGCCACGCCCGACGAGTTCAATGCGCTCGCCCCGAAGCTGGCCGCGCTGGTCATCGCCGCGTCCAACGGCGGCGTGAAGCAGGTGAAGCCGGTTTCGCATCCCGTGACCCGGTCGTTCGACTGGAACGGAAAGATCGTGGCGATGAGCACGTCGACCGGCGGCGTCGATGCGCTGCTCGGCCTGTTGCCGGCCTTCCCGCAAAATTGTCCGCCCACCGTCATCGTTCTGCCGATCGAGCCCGGCTTCATCGATCCGCTGGTCAAGCGCCTCAAGGCGTCCTGTCAGGCCCAGATTGTTCTCGCCGAGGATGGTCAGCCGCTTCAGCAGGGCAAGATCTATCTGGCGACCGACCTCGCCACCCACCCGGTGATCGATCGCTGGCCGGATCCCTCGCTGCGCCTGTTGCGGTCCGATCCGGTGGGCGGCTTCCGTCCCTCGGCCAGTCTGCTGTTCGCGACGGTCGCGAAGACCGCGGGCGCAAATGGGGTTGGCTGTATCCTCACCGGGATCGGCAATGACGGTGCCGCGGGGCTCAAGGCGTTGCGTGGCGTGGGCGGCTATACGATCGCCCAGGATGCGGCGAGCTGTGTCGTCGATCAGGCGCCCGCCGCCGCGCGTGCCGCCGATGCGGTCGATGTCAGCCTCCCGCTCAACGAGATTGCCGCTGCAATCCTCAACAGCTGCCAGCGAGTCCGCGACGCGGCCTGATTGCGACGTTCAAGTGCAACGGAGGTCAGCATGACCGACATTTCCCGGGATGACGTGCTGGCGATGCTGGCCGACGAGCTCGAGGCCGCCCAGGGCCAGCTCGAACGGCTGGGCATGGCGCTGCTCGCCGAACCCGGTCTCGCCCGGACCTATATCCGGGAGTTCCAGTCGCTCGATCATGTCAGCCAGCGCTGCGGGTCGATCGCCGCCATCCTTCGGTCGAACGATATTCATGCGGCGACCTATGCCGCAACGCTCGAGAGCATCGCCGGTCGGCTGCACCGCGATCCCGCGCGCAGCCCGCGGCAAGTCGCCGAAAACGACACGAACGGCGAGATCGAATGGTATAACTGAGCCGACCGTCGGCCTCGTCGGTCGATTGCACATGGAACAGGCGCTACACGCGTTCTGCACATCCGGCGTCGTTGCCGTGGGCGAAGCTTTGTGATCCTATGCCGGCATGACGATCGGTTTCATCGAGGCGCTTCGCGATCCGGCGCGGGTTCGCCATCTCCAACCCTTTGGGGTCGAGATCGACTTCGATATGGCACGCCCGCTGGACGATGATGAGGCCGCCGCTTTCAGGCAGATGTTCTTCCGTGAGACGTGGCTGCGGTTCCGCAACCAGCGCCTGACGATGGACGATCAGGTCCGCCTGATCGGCCATCTCGGCACGGTGCTACCCGATTTCGGATCGGGTTATATCCATCCCGAAGACGAGGTGCTCGGCTCGGCGGCGCTCGATTATCATTCGGACATGTCCGCCTCGCCCCTGCCGATGGACGCGATCTCGCTGCTGGCGATCGATCTCGACGAAGCGGCGGGAAGCTGGACGGGCTTCGTCTCGGGCAAGCGTGCCTGGGCGCGGATGCCCGAGGCGCTCCGCGAGGAGCTGGCCCGTACCGAGATCACCTTCGTCCAGACCTTCGCCGACATATCGCAGCTCAGCTACGACATCCCGGACGGGGACTATCGCTTGACGCGGCCGGCGGTGATCACGCACCGAATCACCGGCGAGCGACTGTTGTTCGCCCCCGAAAGCGCCAGCGCGCGGGTCGAAGGACTCGACCGGGCGGCGAGCCGGGCAATGCTCGACCGGATTTTCACCCATGTCCGCGCGCCCGACAATGAACTGCGCCATGTCTGGCGGCAGGGCGATCTGCTGATCTGGGACAATATCGCGCTTCAGCATTGCCGGCCCGCGCTCGATCCGCGCTATCGCCGCCGCCTGCAGCGGGTCGGCGCGGCCGAGAAGACGCTGCGCGAGCAATATCCGCAATGGGACTATGGCGCCTTCTTCGGCGAAGACAGCTAGGGGCGAAAGCATGAAGACCGACACGTTGCTCAAGCCGACGATCTTCACCGGCATGGGGCCTGCGTCCGAACGCCGCCCCGAGCCGCGCGGCAATCGCCGGGTGCCCGAAGGATTGACCGTCGTCTCCGCCGACAACCACTGGTCGATTGCCGAGGATATTTTCTACGAGAATTTCCCCGCTCGCCTGAAAGACAAGGCGCCGCGGCTGTTCAGGCCGGCCGAGGGCGGATTTCTGTTCACGGTCGATGGCCGGCCGCTGCTCCCGGCGATGCACGTCTCGATCGTCGCGGAAATGGATGCGGTCGCCGGATCGACCCAGCTCGACGCGCGGATGGCGGCGCTCGATATCGAGGGGATCGACAAGGAAATCGTGTTCGGCAACATCATCGGCGCCTTCTACACCTATCCCGATCTCGAGGTCCGCGAGTGGATCCACCGGGTCTATAATGAATATATCGCCGGCATTCAGGCGCAGGCGCCGGGGCGCTTCTACGGCGTCGGCCTGATCAACTACTGGGACATGAAAACGGTTCGCGCGTCGCTCGATCAGCTCAAGCGGCTTGGCCTCAAGACCTTCGTTATCCCGCAATTCCCGAAAGGCGCCAATTACGAGCCGATCAACTATTGCCGCGACGAATATTGGCCATTGTGGGAAGCGATCGAGGAGGCCGGCCTGCCGGTCTGCTTCCATGTCGGCGAGATGATCCAGGAGGGACCGGGCGGCTGCGGCGTCTCGCAGATGATCAACCTCGCGCCGTTCCGCAAGAGCATGGCCGAGCTGATCTTCGGCGGCATCCTCGATCGCCATCCTACGATCCAGGCCAATTTCGTCGAAGGCGACATGAACTGGATTCCCGGCGCGCTGCAGACCGCCGACATGATCTACGAGGCCTATGCCCATGAGCTGCAGCCCAGGATCAAGCATCCGCCGCGCCATTATTGGGAGAACAACCTCCATGCGACCTTCATAAACGACCGGGCCGGGCTGCGCCTGATCGACGAGATCGGCGCCGACCGGGTGATGTGGAGCAACGATTATCCGCACCAGGAAAGCGTCTATGGGTGCAGCTGGAGCGCGATGCAGGAGGTGATGGACGCGGTCCCCGAAGCCGATGCCCGCAAGATGCTCGGCGACAATGCGACGCGGCTGTACAAACTGGATTAGGCGGGAAGCAATTGGCCGGTAAAAGAGCGCTCAGGGAACTCTGTCGCTAGACAGTCGTCATGACGCCTTCGGTTACCCGATCGGGCTGAAATGGATTGATTTGTCCTTGCAGCAAGGGAGGCGACTGCTACCCCTTACTGCATGGCTATCCCCGATTATCAGAGCTTGATGCTGCCGGTTCTCAAGGCCGCGGGCGAAGGAGAAACGCGCGTTCCCATAGCAGCCGAGAAGATCGCTGATTGGCTGGGTCTCACGGACGATGAACGCGAAGAATTGCTTCCAAGCGGCAAGCAACGCCTGCTGCACAACCGCGTTCATTGGGCCAAATTCTACATGACCAAGGCGGGATTGATCGACAGTCCGAAGCGTGGCGTTTTCGTTGCGAGCCAGCAGGGGAAGACGCTCCTGGCTGCCAATCCGAGCCAGATCGACGTCGATCTTTTGCGAACCTATCCGGCCTTTCTGGAGTTCTACAGTGCGAGTTCTCAGTCGACTGCGCCGGATGCAGGCCCAGCAACGACCGTTGCTGCAGCCTCGATGTCGACCCCGGAAGAACAGATTGATGCCGCGCATTCTGTCCTGAGTTCGGCCCTGAAGGCAGATTTACTTGCTCGCATACTTGAGCAGAGCCCGGCCTTTTTTGAACGAGTCATCGTCGATCTGCTGGTGGGCATGGGATATGGTGGATCGCACGAAAACGCAGCGATGCGGCTGGGCAAGAGCGGTGATGGCGGCATTGACGGAGTAATCGACGAAGATCGCCTCGGTCTGGACCGCATATGTGTCCAGGCAAAGCGATACGCCTCGCACGTGTCGGTAGGGCGACCCGAGGTTCAAGGCTTCGTCGGCAGCCTTGAAGGAGTCGGAGCAAACAAGGGCGTGTTTGTCACGACGTCGAGCTTCAGCAAGCAGGCGGCTGACTATGTTAAAGCGCTTCAAAAACGCGTCATTCTCATCGACGGGAAGCGCCTCACCAAACTGATGATAGAGTTTGGGGTAGGCGTGCGTGTCAGTCGTACGGTCGAGGTAAAGCGCCTGGATGAAGACTTCTTCAATGAAGAGCTTTGATCATAGTTGAGCAGAAACCGAATCCGGCGATCAAGTTTTTCTGAACACAACCATCAGATTGTTGGCTGGCATCGCGTGCACGGCTTCGAGTGCCAGTCCGTTATTCTCCGCCAGCGCTACGACATCTTCCAGCTGGCGCACCCCCCAGCGTGGATCGCGCGATCTGAGGCTTTCGTCGAAGGCGAGATTGCTCGGCGCCGTCTCGATGCCCTGCTGAAAATAGGGTCCGTAGAGGGTCAGAGGTCCGCCTGCCGGCAGCAGGCGCGCCGCACCCGCCATAAGGCCCTCGGTCGCTTCCCACGGGCTGATATGCACCATGTTGATGCACAGAATCGCATCGGCGGCATCGATCGGCCATTCGGCGGCGCTGGCGTCGAGCAGCAGCGGCGCGCGGAGATTGGGCAGGCGGGCATTTTCGGCCCAGGCGCGGATCGAGGCGAGCGCGGCGGGATCGGGGTCGCTCGGCCGCCAGACGAGGCCGGGCAGCGCGCGGGCGAAGTGGATGGCATGTTCGCCGGTGCCGCTCGCCACCTCGAGGA
>CANJQJ010000075.1 GCA_947476425.1 Sphingomonadaceae bacterium
GTCAGGCCCGAGGGATAGTAGCCGGCATAGATGACCTTGTCGGCGCCGCGCGAATTGGCGAATTTGATGATCTCGGGCGGGTAATATTTGGGCGCGAAGGCGCTGGTGCTGTAATAGAGATTGGGCCATTTCAGCAGCAGCTTGACGGCGAGATCGGCCCAGGGGTCGCTGCCGTGGCGCAGAATGAACTTCAGTTCCGGGAAGAACCAGCACACCTCGTCGACGAGGCCGGTATATTGCGCCTCATAGGGCAGGCGCGGGCCGGGGACGCCGTTGGTGCACAGCACGGCGATGTCGAGCTCGACGCATTTCGAATAGACCGGGTACATCCGCTTGTCGTTGATCGGCACCGGCGGGACATAGCTGACCGGGAAAAGGCTGACGCCGACGATGCCGAGATTTTCATGCGCGCGGGTGATGGCGCGGACGGCATCCATGCCTTCGTTGGGATTGACCTGGAGGATCGGGCGGAAACGCTTCGGGAAGCGCTCCAATGCCTCGCGCTCCATGGCGTTGCCTTCCGGGCTGTAGACATGGAAGGTGGCGATCTCGATATTATACTTGTCCATCTCCCGGACGGTGTCGCCGACCGGATCCTCGCTCTGCGGGCTGCGTCCGGACACCGCCTTGAACATGTAGCCGGCCGGATGATCGAAGGTGTCGCTGACGCTTTCCTTGTCGCGCAGGCCACCAAACCTCTCCTTCAGCCCGCCATATTCGCGCGGCAGATCGAGATGGGTGTCGATGATCGGCATATTTTCCGGGAAAGGCATGCTGAAACTCCTTGGGACGGGACGCGGCTGTTTGGAGCATCAGGCACCCGATCTCAAGCATAGGCTCAACTGGGCATATCGTCCTGCGGGTAGGTCGCGATCCGCGCGGACGGGAGCTTTCGATATGGTCAGCGCGACTTGACATCTCATCGATGCGGATCAAAACAAGAACGTAATCGCTACGATCGATCGAACCGTTCAGGTCGCATTCGAGGACAGGATGAATGATCCACATTTTCTTCGGCGCTTCCGGAGCGGCTACGTTCAGGCAATTCCTGAAAGCCCGTGGCATCGCCGAAGTGGTAGCCTTTCTATCGGAAAATCTTGAATTCGGGCCGATTTCTCACGGCGACCTTGCCGATCGAGAACCCTGGCTTGATCGACATGTCCCATTGGACGACGGCAAACGCGACTGGCTGATGAGGGAGGAGGCCAAGTTCCGAAAACGTGTCGAAAACGATCCCGAGCGGCTGATCTGGATCGCCCCGGCATCTGCAACAGAACAGGCCGGGCTTTATTGGTATCTGTCCCAGTTCGGCGGAACCGACTTGAAATTGGCGATCGCTGATTTCCCCTTTGACGGGGACTGGAACGGCGAATCGCCGCTCAATTTGTCGGAAGTCGATCTCGAGCGGATGGGACAGCTCTATGATGAATGCCCTCGTATGGCCTGGGAGGCCTCGCGTTTTCCCGAGAATCGATGGAGCGCCCTTGTCGCAGAAAATGCTCTCTTGCGTGTAGTGAACGGCGGGTGGCTTCAAAGCGCGCCGGAGGATCATTTTGATCAGCTATTGCTCGCGCGCTGTCCGCGTCGTTGGGTGAAGTGGCCCCGCGTCATTGCGGATACAATGGGGAGTATCTGGAAAATCGGGCAATCGGCGGGTAGCGATCTGCTGCTTTGGCGGCTTCGTAGGCTCATCGAGGATGGACGGATTGCGTGCGACGGTACGTTGCCGGCTTCTGGCCTGGGCGCATCCTTTAACACGAAAATCAGGCGTCTCGCCTAGGCACTTGTCCGCCATCGGGTTGCGCCCATTCTCATTGTTCATGCTCGCGGAGGCGCACCCTTGACCCGTAACCTTATACGCCTGACGATCGACGATGCTGGCCACTACAGCGTGGCCGAGCGCGCGGCGATCATCGCGGCCTGGCCGGCACATGAGCGCAAGGCGCGGGCCGAGGGGATCCCGATGCTGGGATCGGGGAGGGTGTTCCCGGTCGACGAGGATGCGATCAAGGTACGCGCCTTCGAGATCCCGGGGGGTTGGGTGCAGATCGGCGGGCTCGACTTCGGCTGGGATCATCCGACCGCGGCCGTCAGGCTCGCCTGGGACCGCGATGCCGACTGCATCTATGTGACCGCGAGCTATGGGGTGCGCGAGGCGACGCCGATCCTCCATGCCGCGGCGCTGAAACCCTGGGGGAGCTGGCTGCCCTGGGCCTGGCCGCATGACGGGCTGCAGCATGACAAGGGATCGGGCGCGGCGCTGGCACAGCTCTATCGCGACCAGGGGCTGGCGCTGCTGCCCGAGAAGGCAAGCTTTGCGGAGGGCGGCAATGGCGTCGAGGCGGGGGTCGCCGAGATGCTCGACCGGATGCTCAGCGGGCGATGGAAGGTGTTCGACCATCTCGAGGACTGGTTCGCCGAGTTCCGGCTCTATCACCGCAAGGACGGGCTGATCGTGAAGGCGCATGACGACCGGCTTTCGGCGTCGCGCTACGCGATGATGATGAAGCGGTGGGCGGTGACGGCGCCCGCAGCGCGGGAGATGGAGGTGCAGCATTTCGGGGCGGGGAGTTGGATGGGGTGATACGCAGTATGGACTGCCATCCAGGGAAAGCGGCGCGAGGGACACCGGTTCTTGTGTCAAGTGTTGCTTGACATATCATGCAGTGTAAAGCATGACTTGACGCATGGAGATCGAGAGCATCTCTCACAAGGGCCTGCGGCGCTATTTCGAAACCGGCAATGCCAAGGGGCTCGTGGGTGAGGTCGATCGAATCCGCAAGATGCTGGCGTACATCGATGCAGCGGCGGCGCTGGACGAGTTGAAGGTGCCGCCCAATTATGGACTGCACGAACTGACGGGCGAACGCGCCGGGACCTGGTCGATGACCGTGACGCGCAATTGGCGGTTGACCTTCAGGCTCAACGAGGGCGGTGCGCTGATCGATATGGATTTAGAGGATTATCATGGCGCTTAAGATGCATCATAGCCTCGCCACTCATGCGGGCGAGTGGCTCAAGACCGAGATCGTCGAGCCTCACAGGATCACCGTGAAGGATCTCGCCACCCATTTCGGGGTTTCCCGGCAGGCTCTCAGCGGACTTCTGAACGGGCATGCCAGCCTGACCGCGGAGATGGCCATTCGCTTCGAGAAGGCGTTCGGGGTTCGCGCCGACACCCTGATGCGGATGCAGACCAGCTATGATCTGGCCCGGGCGCGGGCGCATGAGGCGGACATCAGGGTCAGCAGGCTGGACCTCGCCGCCTGAGCGGCGCACCGCCACCCGTCAGCACGGGGAGTCCATGTCGACGGAAGGTCCGCTGAGACTGGAAGACGGATTTTTAAACTCTATAGTGGCCGTGCTTCGGAGACAGCATCGTGCGCCCAAGATCGATCGTGGCATTTGAATATATCGAGATCGCGAAGGTCAGTCTTGGGCTTGCCGTCAACCTCGCAAGCGATTTTCTATGGAGCATCCTGACCTTCGGAGCGCTCCTGGCTCTTGTCCTGTTCATAACCCGGAAGGGGAGTCGAGCGGCCGCGCGAATCTATATCGCCATATTTATTGCAGGAATTCCCACTACCACATGGCTGGTGATCACCCATCCTGGCGATTTCTCGGCTCTCAGCACGGGACGGATCATTGCGATGGTCGTCAGTTGGATCGCATCCTTCGTGGCACTCTGGCTGCTGCTTTCACCAAGCGCTTCGAGATGGATCGCATCATCGGGCGCCAAGGACCAATTGCCGGCATAGTCGCGGGTTGCCATTCGCATTGATGCGCTGAACGGCTGATCGCTCATGCGACAGCACCGGACACTCGATACACGATAAGCGACAGGCCGAACCCGTTCAGGGCGGCGCTCATACCGATCCGGCGACATCATCCGTGACGAGAGACATGCTCCCCGGCCTGCGCCGGGGCGACGATCCATCATGAGGAGCACCACATGGACGATATCGTACGCGAGGCGCTCGACGCCTTCGCGGCTGCGGAGGCGCATGAGAGCGACAATCGGGCGGCGGCGCTCGACGATCTGCGGTTCGCGCGGCTGGGCGGGGCATGGCAGTGGCCCGACAAGGTCAGGCGGCAGCGCGAGGCCGAGGGGCGGCCATGCCTGACGATCAACAAGATGCCGGCGTTCATCCGCCAGGTCGTCAACGACAGCCGGCAGAACAAGCCGGCGATCTCGGTCCACCCGGTCGAGCGCGGCGACGCGAAGACCGCCGAGGTGATGAGCGGTCTGATCCGCAACATCGAGACGATGAGCAACGCCGATGTCGCCTATGACACTGCGGTCGATTGCTCGGCGACGATGGGGATCGGCTATATCCGCATCAACCTCGACTGGGCGGCCGACGACAGTTTCGACAAGGACATCGTCATCCGACCGGTGCCGAACCCGTTCGCCGTCTATGGCGATCCGTTCAGCCAGGCGGCGGACAGTTCGGACTGGATGAGCGCCTTTGTCGTCGAGCAGATCAGCGAGGACCAGTTCGCGCGGCGCTTTCCCGGCGCGGACAGGATCGATTTCACCAGCTCGGCGTGGAGTGGAACATCGGGCTGGGCCGACGGGCAGGAGAAGAGCGTCCGGGTCGCCGAATATTGGAAGCGCGAGGAGGTGGTGCGGATGCTCGTCCAGTACAGCCCGCCCGGCTTCGGGCAGGTCGTGCTCGGCTGGGAAGAGGATCTGGCGAAGCTGCGGCGGAGTTTCGGCGCGATCGAGGTGATCGGACAGCCACGCCCGGTCAAGAGCTTCAAGGTGACGCAGCATGTGCTCAACGCCGTGGAACTGCTGGCGAGCGAGGAATGGGCGGGGCGCTATATCCCGATCGTGCCGGTCTATGGCGAGGAGGTGAATGTCGAGGGCAAGCGGCATTTCCGATCGCTGATCCGCGATGCACGCGATCCGCAGCAGATGTTCAATTACTGGCGGACGATGGCGACCGAGCTGGTCGCGCTGGCGCCAAAGGCGCCGTGGGTGGGGAGGAAGGGGACGTTCGCCTCCGACCCGCGCTGGGCGACGGCGAACAATGCGACGCATGCCTTCCTCGAATATGACGGGGTGGAGCCGCCGATGCGGCAGCCCTTTACCGGAGTGCCGGCAGGCGAGCTGCAGGAGGCGATGAACGCGTCGGACGACATGAAGGCGGTGATGGGGCTCTACGACGCCTCTCTAGGCGCGCGATCGAACGAGACGAGCGGGCGGGCGATCCTGGCGCGGCAGAGGGAGGGGGACGTTTCGACCTTCCACTTCATCGACAATCTGAGCCGGGCGATCCGCCACACGGGCAAGATCCTGATCGACCTGATCCCGAAGGTTTACAACAGCGAGCGGATGATCCGGGTGCTGGGGCAGGACGGCAAATCGGCGCAGGTGCGGATCACCGATCCCGACGGCGTGCCCGATCCGGCGGCCGACATCTACAACCTCACGATCGGCAAATATGACCTGACGGTGAAGGCGGGGCCATCCTATTCGACGCAGCGCGAGGAAGCGGCGACGATGCTGACCGAGCTGATCCGCGCCAATCCGCAGAGCGCGGCGATCCTCGGCGATCTGATCGTCGAGAATCTCGATCTGCCGGGGGGCGAGAAGGTGGTGAAGCGGCTCCAGGCGGTGCTGCCCGAACCGGTGCGCCAGGCCGAGCTGGGGGAAAACCCGCAAGCGCAGGCGGCGCAGGCGCAGGTGCAGCAGCTCTCGCAGGCGCTCGAGCAATTGGGCGGGCAGCTCCAGGCAGCGCAGGCCGACAAGGGGCGCGACGACCGCAAGCTCGACATCGACGCCTACAGGGCGGTGACCGACCGGTTCGCCTCGGTCTCGGCGATGGTGACGCCCGACATGGTGCGCTCGATGGTGATCGAGACGCTGCAGGACGCGCAGGAGACGGCGGCGCGGGTGCCGGAGGGGATGGCGGGGCCGGTGGCGCCAGCAATGGCGGAGCAGCGGTGAGCCAGACCAGCAATCGAGAAGGGTATGTTATGGACAGGAAAGTTATCGACGAGTGGGAGCGGGGGTTTCGCAGGCAGCGCGGTCTGACGGACGATGATCCGGCATCGGTCTCGCTGCCCAGCCCCACATATGGCCCGAAGGCGCCGCGGCGGAAGGCCGAGCCCAAGCACATACGGCCGGTCAACGTGACTCAGTACGCTCGGGTGAATGGGCCAGCGAACGAGAAATATGTGGCGGAAGACGGAAAATATCGGCGCAATCGCGCTTATAATCCGCCGTTCGACATAACGCTTGGCCAGGCCGTCGCAATACCTCCCTTGCTTGGGGCCGCTGGCGCCGCATTAGCGGCGCTACCCGCAGCTGTGCTGGCTGACCTTGCAGCTGGTGGGATAAGAGCCGGGACGGCGATCAATGGCGCGGCACGGCTCGTGGGTAATTACCCGCCCAAAGTAACCGAAGCGCTCAATGCGCCATATCCGGCGAGGGCAATGGGGGAACATGTCATTCCCCGCCGATACGCCAAGAGATTTCCGATCCTCGCTCCTCTGATCAATCATCGCGCGAACA
>CANJQJ010000076.1 GCA_947476425.1 Sphingomonadaceae bacterium
CATGCGATCGCGGGAAAAATGGCTTGATCCGGCGCATCTGCACCTCGCTCAGCATAAACAGATCGTCCACAAGCAGCACCTCCTGGTGCCACCATTGAATCAACCCTCAGCCCATCATGCAAGCAATTTAACAGGTCCTGACCCTAGGGTGTTGACCGCTTGGGTACGGTGAAGTGACCGGTGACACGCCCACCGGAGCCCCCGCCGACAGCGCTTCCATCGACCGAGGCCCGGCCGGTATCAAGGTCGATGACGAGGCGCCCTCCGCGCACTTCGGAGCCGTTTCGGCTCAGGACGACGCCACCCATCATCGTAATCAGGCGGCGATCCAGATCATAGATACCGAAGGCGCTGCTGGCAGTTTCGGATGGGCTGACAACGCGTACGCCACCGCTGGCATCCAATCGCTGGATCTGTGTTGAGCCGCCGCGGGTATAAGCGACGGTGATCCGGCCCGCGGTCAGGTTGAGATTGCCTTGCCGGACCTGGACGTTTCCGGTCAGCAGTGCGCGATCTGCGCGATCCTGGAGTTCGATCCGATCGGCGGAGACGTCTACCGGCGCATTGCTGTCATGGCCCTTCAACGCCGAGACTGCGTTTTGGCTGGCCGCCGGGCCCGCCAACAGCAGCAAGGGTGCGGAGAGTAGCAAAATGCTTGAGCGTCTGCGGATCATCGGCTTCCTCTGGACTGGCCCTGAACGATATGCAAGCGGGCGCCGCCATCGAGCGTGACGGTGCGCTGGGCGAGATCGGCGCGCAGATGATCGGCGCGGAACGTACCAAGCGGCATCCTGCCGTCCACATCACCCTGGCTAACGATCGCGCGCGTCTTCAGGTCGATGTCGACGTCCCGCGTCAACAAGCGATATCCGTCCGACGACTTGAACAGAACCGGCCCGACGATTGCGACGGCCTCCTTTGTCATGTCGTAACGGCCGTTATTGGCGGCAATCGCGGCCGGGCCTTCCTTGAGCCAGATCACAGCGGCAAGATCGGTCAACCGTACAACGGGATCGCTTGAGCGGACCTGGACCGCCGAACCGGCGCGGATCGAAAAAGGCTGCCCCTTGCTGTCTTCGCCGCGATAGACCGCCTCCGTCACGCGCATGCGTTCCTTGGCGACGGCCACGCGGTCCTTTGCGAGAACGAAACTGATGTCGCGCCCAAATGTGACCGGTGCCATCGCCAGCAGGACGACCATCACGCCGATACCCATAGGCAGCAGAATTTGCACGGTTCGAATGAGCCGATCGTGACTGCTGCCAGGCGCAGCCCACAAGCGGCGCGCACCTCTGACGCGGTCTGCCTGTTCAGACACGATTGACCCGCACGATATTGGCGTTCCGATCAGACATGCGCGAAAATGTCGGTCTCCGCCCAACCCGCAATATCAAGCGCGGCGCGGTGCGGAAGGAAATCGAAACAAGCCTGCGCCAGCGCCATCCTGCCTTCACGGACGAGCCTGACATCGAGCTTTTCCTTGAGTTGGTGAAGAAAGCGCACATCCGACGCGGCATAATCCTTCTGGGCGTCGCTAAGCTCAGGCGCACCCCAGTCAGAACTTTGCTGTTGTTTCGAGATGTCCTGACCAAGAACCTCGCGCACCAGGTCCTTCAGCCCGTGGCGATCGGTATATGTCCGGATCAATCGCGATGCCGTCTTGGTGCAATATACTGGCGCCGCGACAACGCCCAGATAATGCTGGATTGCAGCGAGATCGAAACGTGCAAAATGATAGAGCTTGATCCGCGCAGGATCGGCAAGCACGGCTCGCAAATTCGGCGCCGAATAATCGCTGGAAGGCCCAAAGCGAATGAGATGCTCATCGCCGCGGCCATCGGATATCTGGAGCAGGCACAGCCTGTCGCGCGGGGTGATGAGTCCCATCGTTTCGGTGTCTACGGCAACCGGACCGGGCGCCAAAACGTCCGCGGGCAGGTCTTCTTCATGGAAATGAACAGTCATAAGGCTCGCATAGGACGAACAGGGGTTATGCTCAATGGGCGATGTCAGGCGATTTTGCGTGTCTCGGAGCGACCGAACCTGTAACGTTCAGTTCATCATGCGATATTAAAGGGCTGCGGGCTGAACGCACGGATTCGTTCAGTTCTGTTGGTAATGGAATGGACGAAGCACCAATATTCTATGACGCCTCTGGACGCAGGCGGCGCCGTTTTGCGCTTGGCCTGATCGCGTTCGTTGCACTTTTGCTGCTAGCCATTGGTATTTTCGCCGTCTCGATCGTGGCTGTGGTGCCGCAACCACAACTGCCATTCGATACCGAGCACGCACCAATCCACAGCACTGCGATGACGAGCACGTTGCAACCCGCATTTCATCGCGCTTCCGGATGGCTATTCGCCCGTCGGCCTGGTCTGGAGGCCAAGCCCCTCGCCGTTGCGTTTCACGCGCCATGGGACGATGCGAGCACGGCATCGCTGGATCGCCACATAAATGAGATAGACTGGCTTATCCCCGGCTGGCTTTCGATCACCGGCCACGACCATCATCTTACGGCGTTTGCCGACGCTCGCGGGAAAGAGATCATCAGCCATGCTCGCCATCGCCCCAAGCTCCTGCCGATGGTTCAGAACGCGATTGATGGAGCGTGGGACGGTCCGGGGATGGCCGCTCTGCTGCATAATCGCGCGGCGCGGACGGCTGCGCTCGCCCGGATCGAGCAGATGCTCCTCATCAATCACGCAGACGGCGTGTTCTTCGATTTCGAGGAATTGCCGCCCGGCTCGCAGCGCGATTACCTCGCATTCCTCAAGGAAGCTCGCAGCCGGTTCGCGCCGCACGACTGGCTGGTGACGCTGGCCGTTCCCGTGGATAACCCGACCTGGAATCTCAAACGCTATGCCGCTGTCGCGGACCGGCTGTTCCTGATGGCCTATGACGAGCATTACCAAGGCGGGCTCCCAGGACCGATAGCGTCCGTTCCCTGGCTGATGCAGCATGTGCAGGGCGTTTCGCGGGGCATCGATCATCGCAAGCTCGTGGTAGCCATTGGCAACTATGCCTATGACTGGGCGGACCGGGACAAAGGACAAACCGAAGCGCTGTCAGTGGAAGAAGCGTGGCTGAAGGCTCGCGAATCCGGTGCTCAACCGCGATTCGATCCTGCCAGTGGCAACAGCCGCTTCACCTATGACGAAGGGGCCGTCCACCATGACGTCTGGCTGATGGATGCGGCTTCGGCGCACGACCAGATGGCCGCACTCAACGCGGGCGGATTCAGCCAGATCGCCTTGTGGCGGCTCGGCAGCGAAGATCCCTCTATGTGGCAGCTCTTCGGGCGTCACCGGTCCCTGCCCCAGTCTGCCACCATACTCGAGCAGATCCCGGCGGGTACCGATGTCGATATTGAAGGCAGCGGCGAAATATTGCGAATCGGAGCCATACCCGTATCGGGAGTCCGTCAGATTCGGCAGGCGCCGAATGGTCAGATCGTCGACGTGCGATTTATGCGTCTCCCTTCGCTATACACCATAGATCGTATTGGATATCGTCCCGGACTGGTGGCGCTGACCTTCGATGACGGTCCCGATCCTGTGTGGACCCCGAAAATCCTAGACGTCCTTAAGCGCGAGAATGTGCCCGCCACCTTCTTCATCATCGGCGACAATGCGCTCACCAATCACGGCCTGTTGAGCCGCCTGCTCCGGGAAGGCCATGAGGTCGGCAATCATACCTATACCCATCCCAATCTCGGGGAAGCGACTGTGGGCGAGACCGAACTCGAGCTCAATGCAACGCAGCGCCTGTTCCAGGCCTTCACGGGTCACTCGCTTCGACTCTTCCGGGCTCCCTATTTTGGAGACGCCGAACCGACAACGGCCGACGAAATCCTTCCGGCATGGACCGCCCAGCAGCAGGGATATCTTTCCGTAGGGCTGCATGTGGACCCTAGCGACTGGAAGCGTCCGGGCGTGGCCGAGATCGTGTCCCGCACGGTTGAGCAGGTCGAAGCATCCAACCCCGAACGCAGCGGACAGGTTGTTCTCCTTCATGATGCCGGCGGAGATCGCTCTCAAACCGTTACCGCGTTGCCGCAGATTATCGATCAGTTGCGCGCCAAGGGCTATCGCTTCGTACGCGTTTCCGAGCTGGCGGGACTGACTCGAAATCAGGTCATGCCGGTGATTTCCGAAAGCGACCGACTGGCCGCAACCGCAGATCTTGCGCTGTTCAGCCTCCTCGGTCTTTCGGTCACCGCTCTAAAATGGCTGTTCGCAATTGCGATCTCCATTGGGATCACGCGAGCCGTTCTACTTTCAGGCCTCGCCCTATGGCAGGCTCGCCGCGAGAGCTTGACGATTTTCCCTGCTATCGACCCCGAACGCTTCGTCACAGTATTGATCCCGGCTTTCAACGAAGAACGGGTGATCGAGCAATCCGTCCGGCGTGTGCTCGCCAGCCGCGAGGTATCGGTCGAGATAATCGTCATCGACGATGGCTCGAAGGACACCACCAGCGCCGTCGTTCCGGAACATTTCGCGGATGAGCCTCGCGTGCAGCTGATAACCCTGGACAATGGCGGCAAGGCCCGCGCCCTCAACCAGGGACTTTTACTGGCAAAGGGCGAGATCATAATCGCTCTCGATGCAGATACCCAGTTCGAGC
Organism: Sphingomonadaceae bacterium; assembly: GCA_947476425.1. Lineage (GTDB taxonomy): Bacteria > Pseudomonadota > Alphaproteobacteria > Sphingomonadales > Sphingomonadaceae > CANJQJ01. The sequence continues at coordinate 4,627 of CANJQJ010000076.1, forward strand.
CCACAACGATCGCGCGACTTGCCCGCTGGTTCGCGGACCCCCAGCTTGGCGCGGTTGCAGGCAATGCAAAGGTTGGTAACCGGGTCAATCTGGTCACGTCCTGGCAGGCGCTGGAATATATCACTGCGCAGAACCTTGAGCGCCGCGCATTGGCGCGGCTCGACGCAATGACTGTGGTGCCGGGGGCGGTGGGTGCCTGGCGCCTCGAGGCACTGCGTGAGCTCGGCGGCTATCCGCCCGATACTCTGGCTGAAGACCAGGATCTCACCATCGCGATCCAGCGCGCAGGCTGGAAAGTCCATTACGACCAATATGCGGTGGCATGGACGGAAGCGCCGGAGAGCTTCAAGACTCTCGCGCGCCAGCGGTTCCGCTGGGCCTATGGCACTCTCCAGTGCCTGTGGAAGCACAAGGCGACGCTGCGAACGGGTCAACCCCGAGGACTGGCCATCGTGGGCTTGCCACAGGCGATGCTGTTCCAGATCCTGTTTGCGATGATCTCCCCGGTGATCGACCTTGCCCTGCTTCTTTCGGTCGCCGACACCTGGGTTCAGGTCAAGGAGCATGGCTGGGCGCAAACCGAGCCGACGCTAGAGAAAATGCTGACATACTGGCTGATCTTTTCGGCAATCGACCTGCTCGCGGGCATTATCGCCTTCGCGCTTGAACGACGCGAAAGCTGGCGGCTGCTCTGGCTGATGATCCCCCAACGGATCGTCTATCGCCAAATAATGTATTACGTCGTGATAAAGGCCGTTGCCCAAGCAGCCCGTGGACTGTGGGTAGGCTGGGGCAAGCTCGAACGAAGCGGACGAGTGGCCGCACGAGCTTGAATGGCCAGAGAATGTAAGGTTGACGATCTATCGGGACATCGACTGGGTGAGATTATAGCCTTTCCCGAAGGGCTTCATAGGGTGTTTTGCCGTTGAAGGCGCCGTGTGGCCTGTTGAAGTTGTAGAAGTTCTCCAACTCGGTGAGCTTGGCTTCAAGATCGACGTCGCCCTTGTATGACAGGAGCTGG
>CANJQJ010000077.1 GCA_947476425.1 Sphingomonadaceae bacterium
ATCTTGAAGCCAAGCTCACCGAGTGGGAGAACTTCTACAACTTCAACAGGCCACACGGCGCCTTCAACGGCAAAACACCCTATGAAGCCCTTCGGGAAAGGCTATAATCTCACCCAGTCGATGTCCCGATAGATCGTCAACCTTACACTTGTCGATGAGCAAGACGCCTTGAGGGCCGCGCCATCCCGTTGGTCGCCCGCGGTTCAGAACCTGTCCGCGATGCTGAGGGGCCGAGCTGAAGGGAACCCGAGCTACGAGAATAAGCTTCCAGCGAATACCGCCGCATTTTCTGCCAATCTCGATCTCTACGGCAGTTGGGCGGAAGAAAAATATATCGCGGATGTAGCCTCCCTGACCCAGACCACGCCGGCGGACTGGCTCGAAGCGGACACCATTCTTGAAAATTTCATAACGTCCAGCGGGAATGAGCATGTTAGGGCCATATGCCAGATACTGTATAGCTGGCTGCAACGTCAGATGAAGCTGATCGAAGGGCTCTACGCTTTTCCCATCGGCGGGATGGTTCCACTCGATGAAATACTGGACTAGCAAAGTCTACCAAGGTTCAAAGTTCCTCCACATTACCGAAGCTGCGCCCTGGCGCTACGACAATGCGCCATCGCCATAAATCGCGATAATCATGGCACATTGAGACGTGTTAATCCGTCTGCTTGCCGAACAGTGCCTCCCGGGCTTTATCGTCCAGCTCCTCCGGTGCCTGGCTAAATTCCGCCAGGAGCGCCATGCCCCGCTGTACCGCCGGGCGGTCGCCCATTCTGGTCTGCCAGCGCTGAACCGCCGGGTAGTCATGGATCGCAATGCCGAGATACTCGGGAACCAGCGACCAGGAATAGCATGCCATATCGGCGATCGAATATTCCTTGGCGATCCAGTCCCGATCTTCCAGTCGCCGATCAAGCACAGCGATTAGGCGTTTTACTTCAGTTACATAACGGTTGATGGCGTAGGGCATTTTCTCTGGTGCGTAGTGGCTGAAATGAAACGCCTGCCCCGTCATGGGACCAAACCCCGCCATCTGCCACATCACCCATTGCGCCGCATCATAGCGTGCATGGACTTCCATCGGCCAGAACTGGCCGCTTTTTTCCGCAAGGTACATCAGGATGGCACCCGACTCGAAGATCGATACCGGGCCTCCCGGCGCGTCATCATCGACGATCGCCGGCATCTTGCCATTGGGGCTCACCTTGAGAAATTCCGGCGCGGATTGCTGGCCGGACCGTATATCAATCGGGAAGACATTATACGGCAGCCCGATTTCCTCGAGCATGATTGACACCTTGTGGGCATTCGGCGTCGGCCAGGCATAGAGATCGAGCATGTAATTCTCCGAGCAGGTTGATGTGGAGCTAGAAAAGCATCGGCAGCTTGAGATACTCGCGATAAATCCGGTCGCGATGCGCAAACAGTGCGTCCCCGCCAATCACCCTGAGATTGGGATCGGTGTAGGCTTGTCGCATCGGCTCCGGCATGTTGGGGCACAGTTCCGGGGGAAACGGTTCGATAGCGCCCGCAAACGTGGCCCAGTAGATGTCGAGCGCCGAAAGGCTATCGCCGATCAGAAACGAAGAACCGCGTGATCGCTGTGCGTCGAATCGGTCGCGAAGCGCTTCGACGATTCTCACCATCTGCGCGTTCGCGCCCTCGACGAGGCTGGCGTCATATCCGTATTTTACGGCCAGCTTTGGCGCCAACGCGCGCGAGAATTCGTCAAGGTCGTCGCGGTGTAGCGTTGCGTGCGTGACCCGCATGCGCAGGTTCCAGCCAAAGCCGTTCTCACCGGCCAGTTCATTGCACAGGCCGAACATCAGCACGCGATCCTCGAAGTTTGTGGGGATCAGTCTAGGCTCCGGGGCCAGGCGCTCAGCGAGATACAGCTGCTCGATCCAGCTAGTCCGCGGCCTTTCGTCATCCCACACCGCGACTGGCCCGGAGGTCTGCGCAGTCCACTCTTTCAATGCCGCATTTTCTCCTCCGACGACCTGTTCAACGAGGACGTAGGAAAGGCCTTTGGCATCGTAGATCGACTTGGCCGCTTCACTCCATAGTCCGGGGACATGGGCGGTTACGACAAGACGCAAGCCAGACATCGACCGCGCTTCCTCGACGCTATAATAATGTGCCACTTCACTCTCCCGATTATATGGGCTTTCAGTCGCTCGATTGGTTGCCGATATTCCGGTGTCGCCGCTACGAACAACCTCTCTTCTGGAGGGCAGAATTTTTCGCCGGTCTGGATTTGCTACCGACAGGTCGAAGCGACGTAGCGACGACACTCGGGCTGCGCACTTTGGACGCGTCTCCGCCAGTCCGCGCGAAACTTGAGACTACCACCGGCACAAGAATATTTTAGTGCCGGTGTCACGCTAACCTGCGTCACCCCGCCCCAGCCGGAAACGTCCGCGCTGCCCAGGCGAACACGCCGACCGCGATCAGGCTTGCGGCGGATGCCACGATCGCCATCGCGGTGCCGATCGCGGACTCGCCGCCGAGCACTCCGGAAAGCCCGCTCACCATCAGCGGCGCGCCGCCGACTGCGATCAGCATCGTCGTCGTCACCAGCAGCGACATCGCGAGGCCGCGCTGTTCGGCGGGGATCGCGGCGGCGGTGGCTGGGACCAGCGCGACGCTCACCACGCCGCCAAGCGTCACGAACAGCCCGAGCAGCCCAGCCATCGCGCGCGGATCGCGCACCAGCAGCATCGCCGCAGCGCACGGCACCAGCGGCACCGCGAGCCACAGCATCGCCGCCTGCCAGCTCACCGACGCCACCAGCGCATAGCCGCCACCGGCGAACACCGCCGAGCCGCCCGACACCTGACCGAACGACAGCGCCATCGTCGCGCGCCCGCGCCGTTCGGGCGGGAAGAGATCGGCGATCAACGTGAAGGCAGCGATCAGAGTCGCGGTGAAGCTCAGCCCGATCGCAGCGCGCGCGACAAACAGCAGCGCGAAATCCCGCGTCATCCCCGAGACCAGGGTCGCCGCCAGCGCGAGCAGCGCAGCGCCAACCAGCATCCGAGCACGCGGCCAGCGATCGGCGAGCATCCCAAGCGGCACCGCCCCGGCCGCCGAAGCGAGCGCAGGCGCCAGCCCCTGCAGCAGCGCCATGTCGCTGTCGCCCCAGTGAAGCGACAGCCGCATCGTCTCCTGCAAAGGGCCGAGCGTGTTACGAGCGAAGGCGGATGCGCAGGCGGCGAGGGCGATCAGCAGCATCTGTCCCCACGGGCGCCGAAAAAACGACAGCGCCGGGGATGAAACCACCCCCGGCGCCGTGCTTGGTTGGACGAACATGTCCCTTGACCAGCCGTCCCGGCCTACAGCTTCAAATTCGCCGTCATGAAGAAGCTCCGCCCGTAAACATCATAATATCCGCCCCTGACGGGATCGACTCCTGGCGGAATGACGTCGAAGAGATTATTTACGCCTACCCCGATATTGAACCGCTCCGTAACGGCAGCGGTGAAGTAAAGATCGTGATAAAGTCGCGCTGCAAAAGCATTGTTGACATCCGCGTCCTTGTTAATGGTCGGGTTATTTACTATGCTGGATATATAGCGCGCGGTCCAGGCCAGGCTGTATTTTCCAGCCGTGGCCGTCGTCGTCAGATTGCCCCGGAAGCGGGGAAAGTCCTGAGTGCCGTCGCCGCGTTGAATATTCTCGGGATGCGCCGGATCGGGGGAGAAGGTTTCCCGAATAATATAAGTGCCGTCGAATGATGCGCCCAGACGCAGCGGATTGCCGCCGAGCGTACCGACATCCCGGCTATAATCGAGCCCAAAATCGATTCCGCGTTCGGTCATCGAACTGAAATTGGCGAACAGGTTTTCCACTCTAATTATACGATGATCCGCGTCGCGTGTGACGAAGCCACAGAAGGTGTTGTTGAGCACTGGCCCGTCGACGCATCCATTGATGATCTCGCCGGTCCCTGGCTGGGATATCACCCCCTTGATCCTGATATCCCAAAAATCGACCGACAGGTTTAACCCGGGCAGGATGCGCGGCTGCAATACCACGCCCAGCGTCAGGCTATCTGCCGTCTCGGGCGCGAGATTCACGTTGCCGGAAGTAAACCCCTGTCGCGACCCGAGTCCATTATCGCTAAAGCCATCGGGTATGCCGAGTGCCCGGCAATTGGCGAGGCGGTTAGCCGAAGCGTCGATCTGCGACGCATCACAAGGGTCGGAAACGGTGATCAGTCCGCTAATTCCAGCGCTGAACAGTTCGATGATATTGGGCGCACGGACGGCGCGGGATCGCGAAGCGCGGAAGCGAAGATCGGGAATCGGCGCATAGACCGCACCCAAATTCCAGGTCGTCGCCTTGATGCCGGTATTATAACTTGAATAGCGGATCGCGCCATTGGCTTCGAGGTAATGGGCAAAGGGCACGTCCTTGAGCAAGGGCGCCGACATCTCGCCAAAGACTTCCTTGACCGAAACCGCGCCGTGTTGCGGCCTGAACGAATAGAAATCGAGTTGCCCGGTCGTAGCGAGACCGTCGGCATCTGCGGTCAGCGACTCGCGACGATATTCGGCGCCTGCCACGAACGCGAGCGGCCCTCCCGGCAGGGTGAGCAGATCGCCCGACATCTGCGCCCCGAACACCGTCTGCTCATTGATCGTGGTGGTAAGAATATTACGATCGAAATAAGCCAGTGCATCGGGCGTGGTCGCCGCCGCATTGGGGCCGAAGATATTGACTGGCCGGCAGGCGCTGTTGTCATTACCGGGATCGGAATCCACATTGATGCGACAGACCGGTTGTCCCGTGACCGGATCGGCCACTGCATCCACCGACTGAAAGTAGGGCACTGTAATCCGCATGTTCTTGGTCAGGTTATTTGCATCATAGCGGCCAAATTGTGCAAAGGCGCGCCAGTGGAGCGACGGCCCGAGATCGCCTTCCAGTCGCGCGACCCCGGTATAGGTGGTGCGCGTAGCGTCGACGATGATCCGACCTTGATCAGCATCGTCTCGCGTAACGCTTATGGATGTCACGGCGTCGTTTGTCGCAGGATTTCGATCGGGATCGGCCATCAATGCGCGCACGTCATTGGGCAGGAACGGGTTATCGAGCCCTATGGCAACCCCTGCAACAGTGGCATGCGGCTCCCCCCGGGATATTCCCGACGATTGCGAATATTGAAGATCAGTGACGAAACGGATGTTGTCAGTCAGGTCGTAACGTGCATGCGCCAGCGTAGCGAGCGATGAACTCTCGGTCGCAAGATTATACCAATCTCCGAAATTAAAGCCGTCACCACCGCCATATGCCCAAGCCCCTTCCAGGCCAGGGACCCACCCTGCACCTAGATTGATCGGCCGCACGCCACCATCATAGGTATAAAGCGTGCCGCCAATATCAAACGTGCCGCCATAGCTGTACGTGGGCAGTCTAGGGTCAGGACTCATTGATCACAACCAGAAGATGACGGTAGCGGCGATTGCGATGGCGGACATGAAGGTGTGGGCGCAGCGATCATATCGGGTGTGAATGCGCCGCCAGTCCTTGATTTTGGCGAACAGGTTTTCGATCAAGTGCC
>CANJQJ010000078.1 GCA_947476425.1 Sphingomonadaceae bacterium
CGATATCATCGCCGTTGGTGGGGGTCGCTTGTGGCATTTTGTGCCTCGCTGTGGGGCTGGTCTAGACACCCAACTTCCTACATCAAGTCAGTGCTTTAAGCCACTCCCGCCAACCCTTCAGTAAGGCCTCGGTGAATAATCCGGGCTAACCCGTTCACGGCAGAATATGTCTGGTTCTTGTCTCGCCAATCCCGAAGGCGGACCTCATCAGAACCTGCATCGAGCTTCATTTGGTCGAGCCAATCCTCGGCAATGCGATCGAATCGCTTGGCCGGATCGACACGCTTACGGAGTGATGCTGGCATCGAATCCGGGCCTCCTGCCTTCCACAGCTGGCATTCCGCCCAGTACGTCTCGGCATATTTCACTGCCTGTCGCTTATCCGAGGTTTTCGTACTCTCAACATGATTTTCCCGACCTCCGAAGGGCATGTAGACTCTGGCGTACCAATTTGGACTACCTTTCCCCTTGGAGAGAGGCTGCTTGAAGATAGAGAGTCCCCGCCTGATAATATGTGATTCCGTTAGTCCCATCATTTCTCCTATGTTTCGATAAACAATAGGATATTGGCTAAAAAGGCCAAGCGATTTATGCAGGATTTCAAGAATTATGGCCTATTCAGGCGGTCACGGCATCATCTCACGGCGGTGGGTGACCTATCGATAAAACACCATATAGGTTCACAATATGGTGAGTCGCCAAGCACTAGGCTCGGGGAAATCAGGCCATTCTGCTGTGGCTGATCTCGACAACCCAGATTCCGCACTGACCACTTTTATAAGGGTGATTATAAGGGTCCTAAAATGGCGGTCACGTCAAGCTGTTAACTATATAACTAATTGTTTTTATTATTAAAATTGGTGCCCCCGGAGAGACTCGAACTCCCGACCTGCGGTTTAGGAAACCGTCGCTCTGTCCTGCTGAGCTACGGGGGCTTGGCACGGCTGGTTACCGGGCGAAGCCTTGGGGGTCAACGCACAACCGGAAGTCGCCGCATCCACGTGCAGAAGTCGGCCATTCATATAATTTCGGGCGATCGGTAATTGCAGGTGCGCAATATCGCTCGATCAAGCTGTCTCGTCTCCAGATCATGGCGATGATTGCAACAGCGGCTCGAAATCCCGGTGCGCACGACCATTGGGGGCACTCATACCGAGGCCCAAATCCAGCATTTACACCATTTCAGCGCAATTATTAAACGACTTGTAGAATAATCGCATGTATGCACACATCTGAGATCGGGCGGTGGGCAACGATGCACGGAAAATGGTTTTCAGGCGCGCCAAGCGCTCCTTTCGCGCGGCTATCCCGCGCGATCGAACAAATATTCGCGCGCTTTCTGAAACACCGGCAACCTGTGGAGCCGGCGGAGACGCAAAAGCTATGCTCGCTCTGTGGCGAGGAGCCGGCGCTGCCCGGTCACGAACTTGGCAGCAATTGCCATCTGGGCGACATATGGTGAGCTGAAGCCTGCTTAATTGTCAGTTCCGGGTGTGCGAACAGGGAGCGGGAGCGGCGTTACCGGTACGCCATCTTCAAGCAGGGACCGGGCCTCATGCGGGGTCACCTGGCCGTGGATCGTGCGCTGCTCGATCTCGCCATCGTGCATCGCGCGAGCCTCGGTAGCAAAGCGACTGCCCACGAAGTCGCTGTTCCTGAGCATCCTCGCCTGAATACGGGCGAGCGCCTCCAGCGCGGCCTTCCCCTGTCCCGGTGGAATGATATTATCGATTTCGGTCGGTTGGATTGCCCCGGGAGCTACTTGATGCTGATTGCCCTTGCGCCCGATCCGCGGTGCCATCACCGCCTTGTCGACATGCGCAGAATTGCAGATCGGACAGCTGATCAGGCCTCGCGCTCGTTGACTGTCGTAATCCTCGCTCGATCCAAACCATGCCTCAAAGACATGTCCCTGCTCGCAACCGAGATCAAAAACGATCATCGCGCGATTTCCACTTCGCCAATCGCCCGCCGGTGATCGAGAACCGGTATGCGTGCGCGAACCTCAGAGACACGCTCAAGCGAAATCTCTGCATAGGCAAGGCCATTGCGCTCCCCCATGTCAAGCACGACCTCGCCCCAGGGATCGACCACGAGCGAATGGCCGAACGTGGCACGTCCATCCTCGTGCGTCCCGCCCTGCGCCGCCGCGATCACCCAGCAGCCAGCTTCAATCGCCCGAGCCCTCATCATGACGTGCCAATGCGCGCGACCAGTCGGCACGGTGAATGCGGCGGGAATTGAAAGCATCGTCGCCCCCGCATCGCTCAATGCTCGAAAAAGATCAGGGAATCGCAGGTCGTAACAGATCGAAAGTCCAAGCCTACCCCATGGCGTGTCGACAGCAATCGCTCGCTCGCCAGGCGCATAGGAAGTGGACTCCCGCCACGTTTCGCCTGTCGGCAAGTTTACGTCGAACAGATGGATCTTGTCGTAGCGCGCTCGGATTTCCCCGGTGCCGTCGATGACGAAGCCGCGATTGAACAGCAGGCCATCGCTTTTGTCGGACTTGAGTGCGAGCGAACCGAGATGCACCCAGATCCCCGTTTTGGCCGCTGACTCGCGCACTGCCAAGAGTACCGGATCCTCGGCCTCGATCGCCAGATGCGGCGCGCCACGCTCTCTATTTCGATCGAGCATTCCGCTCATTTCCGGCGTGAACAACATCTCGGCACCGTCCGCGGCGGCCGCACTGATCACCTCGCGCAGAGTGCTGGCACTCTCCGTGGGATCAATACCGGTACAGGACTGGAACAGCGCCGCGCGCATCAATTCATTCCCTCACAGGCCGAGCAGCGAGTCCAGCTTGCCCGCGCGATCAAGCGCCGCGAGCTCATCGGATCCGCCGACATGATAGTCGTCGATGAAGATCTGCGGCACTGAAGTCCGTCCCGCCGCACGCTGGACCATCTCCATCCGCTGCGGGCCGCCCATGCTCAGGTCATATTCCGCAAAATCAATCCCCTTGGATTCGAGCAACGCCCTTGCGCGCGTGCAAAAGGGGCAAAAATCCCTTGTGTAGATTTCAACCTTCGCCATGCGATCAATTTTCCTCCAACTGGCTATCTCCAGTTGTTATCGAGGAGGCCCATTGTCAATGCGTCGCACGACGCGGGACCAGCAGCATATAGTGACCGAACTTGCCCCGGAGGCTTTCAACACGCGCGCGCAGGCATCGGCCGTGGCGCCCGTCGTGAAGACATCGTCGACAACTATTACCGCGCGGCCCGCAATGTGCGCCCTGCGTTTCTCGCGGATCCGGAACGCGCCCTTTACGGTCCGTTTGCGCTCCTTTCGGTCAAGGCCCCGAAGCAGTGGCGTCGCACGACGCCGCTCAATCAGGTCGGGCGACAGGGTAAGCCCGGTTTCCCGCGCCAGCGCCCGCGCAATCAGCAACGCCTGATTATAACCTCGCCGCCATAGCCGCCAGCGATGCAGCGGTACCGGCACCAGCAGGGCATCCGGCATATCCGCGACGAGGCGGCGCATCTGTCTGGCGAGCGTGATCGCGACCCCGGGCCGACCGGCATATTTCAGCCGCAGAGCCAGCCCCCGCGCGATATCGCCATAGGCCACTGCCGCGCGCATGCAGTCGAAGGCCGGGCGGGCGGCGAGGCACGACCCGCATAATCCGCCCGGACCGGGATCGATTTCAAACGGATCGCCACAGGTTGCACAGGCCGGACCCACCAGGAATTCGAGCGATTGCCAGCATTCGAGGCAGAAGAGATGATCGGCCAGCGTTATTATCCCGCACGCCGGGCACCGTGGTGGCAACGCGAAATCGATCGCGAGACGCAATGGAATCAATGCCATACGTAATGCCCGTATCATGGGCGCTTGTCCCCGCATCCGCTTCGCGGCACAAGCCCCGCAATGAGCGCCCCCGAAATCTTCAACCGCAAACTTCGACGCCTGCGCCGCGATCGCGCCGCTCCGGGCTTTCCCGCGCATGCCTTTGTCGTGGATCACATCATCGAAAGCCTGCTCGATCGGCTTGACCTCGTCAGCCGCCGCTTCGATCGCGCACTTGATCTCGGCTGTCATGACGGCAGGCTCACCAAGGCTTTGCGCGGGCGCGGCATCGAAGTGGTCAGCGCCGATGCAGGATATAGATTCGCAAAAATGGCGGGCGGCATCCAGTGCGACGAGGACCGCCTGCCCTTCGCCGATGCAAGCTTCGACCTTGTGATCTCGGCAGGTGTTTTCGACCAGGTCAATGACCTGCCCGGCGCGCTTACACTGATTGGCCGCATCCTCAAGCCGGACGGACTGCTGCTCGCCGGCTTTACAGGAGCGGGCAGCCTGCCGATGACGCGTTCGGCGGTAATGGCTGCCGATATCGTTCACGGTGGCGCGGTCGCACCGCGAATTCATCCTCAGATCGACGTTCGGGCGGCGGGAGACCTCCTCAGCCGAGCGGGCTTCGTACTCACCGTGGCTGACGGTGAAACGCTATCGGTGCGTTATTCGAATCCGTTCCGGATCCTTTCCGACCTGCGCGGGATGGCCGCCACGAACTTGATCGATGCGCAACCCGCTAGGCATTTCAATCGTCAGGATCTCGCGACGATCGCCGAAAGCCTTGCAAGCCAGGCCGAGCGCGATGGCGCGGTGACGGAGCGCTTTGAACTGGTTTTCATGACTGGCTGGTCGCCCGGTCCCAACCAGCCTCAACCCGCGCGTCGTGGTAGCGGCGGCAAGTCGCTTGCCGATGCACTCAAGCCTGCACCCTTTTCAGATCGAGTAGACATCACCCGACCGGACAAGCCCTAGATAAGCGCGTCGAGCAGCCCAATAAGCGGCAGGTCGGCGGGAGGCATCGGCAGGTCGTGGAGTTGATGCGGACGCAGCCACCGGAGCTCTGCGGCGTCCAGCGGCCGCGGGATCCCCTGCCATTTGCGACAAACGTAGAGCAGCAGGAATAACTGGCCACCTTCGACCATCATCGCCGTGCCGAATCCGGCAGGCGCGAGGCATGCGGTTTGGGTTTCGATGCCAAGTTCTTCACGAAGTTCGCGCACGAGAGCGGCTTCAGCACTTTCGCCGGCCTCGATCTTGCCGCCCGGGAACTCCCAGAGCCCAGCCATTGCCCGACCCTCGGCGCGCTGCTGGACAAGCACCCGGCCGTCGGCATCCACCAGCGCGGCAGCGACGATTATCAGCATATCGGAGCGGACTTCCGAAGTGGCGCCCATATATTTTGTTAACCTCTAGACTCTATCTGTGTCGATGGGATCGTTTACTAAGGGCGGGATACTATGCTGCGTCGGTTGCGCAAGCTTTGGATCAGTGAGGATGGCGCCACCGCCGTCGAATATGGCCTGATCATTTCGCTCGTCGTTCTGGGCGCCATGGGCGCAATCGCCGGCACTGCCCAAAAGACCATCGGAATGTGGGCACCTCCATTAACCGTTGGTTTTGATCTCACTGCGCTGATGTTTGCGTTTCACGCGCCTGATCGGTGCATTGGGACCTGATATTGGTTTGATTGGGGCCGTTTTGTGTCCAATCTGGGATTTTGGACGCAACTATCCTGTGGCA
>CANJQJ010000079.1 GCA_947476425.1 Sphingomonadaceae bacterium
CATCAATCGCCGCAAGAAGCCGGACACGCAAATCCAACGATAAAGGCTGACCCATCCATGCTGGCCTCCTTCACCAGCACGGATTCTGAATCAGAAAATCCGCCCCTTGGGAATCCCTTACGATTCAGAGCGGTCGAAAACCGCTCTAGGATTTCATGTCACTACTTTTCCATGTGAGCGATCTCCATTTTGGCCGCGAAGATCGGATGGCACTGGATTGGTTCGCCGATGCGGTCAAAAATGAACGACCCGATGCAGTTATCGTCACGGGCGATCTCACCATGCGCGCCCGATCGCGGGAATATGCCGCTGCGCAGGATTGGCTTGTGTCGCTTAATGTCCCGGTATCCCTGGAAATCGGCAACCACGACCTCCCTTATTACAACCCGTTCAAACGGCTCGTTTCGCCATTCAAGCGATTCAGGAGGGTCGAACGCGCGATTGAGCAACCGCTTAATCTGCCAGATATGATCCTCGTCCCGCTTAGGACCACCGCGCGCGCACAGATGCGGCTGAATTGGGCATCAGGCGCGGTAAGCCAGCGCAGTCTTCACCTTGCTCTTTCCACGCTGGACAATAAGCCGCCGGGCGCACTTGCCATCGTGGCTTGTCACCATCCCTTGGCGCCCTCGGATAATATGCCAGTTGATGGCGCCACCACGTGCGGACTGGAAGCTATCGATGCGTTAGCGGCAGCGGGCGCCGATGTCGTTCTGAGTGGCCACGTTCACGACGCATTCGACAGGGTGTGGATTTCAAGCAGCCGACCGCTTCGACTGATAGGCGCCGGCACACTTTCGACGAGGCTTCGGCAATCAGATCCATCGTTCAACGCTTTGCTGGTACAGGATGGCCTGCTGGAATCGACGGTGCGATCGATGCGCTGAAGTCGCTGTCATTCGTTCACCAAGCCTTCAGTTTCAACGGCGCACACCACATGGCATGATGATATTTCCCGCAAATTCCGCGTCCTCCCGTGCCGTGATACTGGCAATCGGCGTAGTCATCGCGGGACTCTGTTCTACCATGGCAGATGCCCAGGCAGCCGAGCTTGCTCCGCCACAAACATATTCCTTGACCCCGCAACAACGTGCCGATCTGCTGAATGCCAGCAGCCGGGATCCGTCCAAATCGCCGATCACTGAGGATTTGGGCGATGGCAGCAGTCGTCAGATTCACGGTGAAGTCGGCGTCATGATTGGCACTGGGGGAGAACGAGGAATGTTTGGAACGGCCGCGATCCCGCTAGGCTCCGATGCCGGGGCTGTTATTTCCTTCGAAAGCAACCGATTTCGCGATCGCCGTTACCGCTGATGCTCCGGCGTCGCGCCGATCATGGCGCGACGATCAGGAGCAAGTCGGCGTGCCGCGCCTAAAGCGTCTTGCGGCCCGTCACGAGATTAACGATGACGACGATAATCGCGATTACCAGCAATATGTGGATCAGTCCGCCCGCAGCATGGAACACAACAAACCCAAGCAGCCAGAGAACCACTAAAATGGCAGCGATCGTCCATAACATCGAAAATTCCTTTCCTATATGCGGCGCGTCGGCCGGAATTTAGCCAGGATATCGACGCCTTCGCCGAATAGAATGCATGGCACGGCGACCCGTTCCCGATTGCGTTTTATTTCCGGTGCTTCCTCCAGCCCGCGATACGGCCTAGTGTTCCCTCAAAGAATAAGGGAGGATAGCCGAACATGAATGCCGCTTCTCCGACGCGTGCGCGCGTCATCCTGGGCCTCAGCATGCTTCTGCCGGGCATAATCTATGCGATGCTGGTGATGAGTTTTGCATTCTGGGTGGCGCCCTGGAAATCTGAATTCCACCTTTCACAAGGCACGATAATGATCGCCTACACCACGGGCGCCCTGGTGATGACGAGTTGCGTCGCAGTAACGGGGCGACTGCTCGACTGGATATCCGTGCGAACTGCCGTCGGCTGCGGCGCTTTGCTCATGGCAGTCGGCTTGGGCCTTGTCTCGATGGCGACCGCCTTCTGGCAGGTCCTGCTCCTCTACGCGACGATATTGCCCGCAGCCACCGCGTTGGGCGGAATGCTGCCGGCGCAGACCATTCTTGTCCGCCTCTTCCCGCGCAACATAGGCCTTGTCAGCGGCTGCGTGACGATGAGCCTTGCCTTGGGTGGTGTCATTTTCTCGGTGGTCATCCCCGCTCTTCTGACCGTTGTTGATTGGCGCGGCGTTTTCCTCATCGAGGCAGGATTCACGGCGCTGGTGCTTGCTCCGCTCGGCTGGCTCGTCCTCAATGTTCCCGAAGGTGCCGCGGCAAGGACATTGAAATCCGACGACCAGTCGGCGAGCGACGCCGCCGATGCACAGACCAGCAAATTCGGTGCGCTTGGAAGCCCGTCATTCTGGCTGATCCTAGTGGCGACGCTTTGTCCAATGCTACCGCTTTCCGCCATGCCGCCGCAGTTTGTATCCGTGGCGATCGAATCGGGGCAGGACGTCGTCAAGGGCGGCTACTTGATCCTCGCCTTTTCGGTGACCGCTGCACTTGGCAACTTGCTCTTTGGCTGGCTGATCGATCGACTGGATCACCGCATCGCCTATCTCGGAATCAGCGCCGCGACGATCGTGTCGATGCTGCTGTTCGCGACCAAACCGGGCATGCCCGGCCTGCTGACTGCGGCAATCGCCCTTGGACTGGCGGGCGGCGGTGTAATGCCGTGGTCCGCATCGATGGTTACTCGCACATTTGGCGCGGTGGCCTTCGCGCGCACATTCGGGCTGCTAAACCTGTTTTTCCTTCCGGCGACGCTTTTTGCCGTGGTGGTCGGCTGGCTCTACGATCAGACCGGAGCTTACACCCTCGCCTTCATCGGGTTTGCTGCGCTGTGTCTGCCCGGACTTATCGGCCTTGGATTCCTCAAACCGGGGCCACGGCCCACCATGCCAACCCGCGTAGCGCATATATGAACTGACCCGCGATCGACTGAATTCCAGAGCCGCTTACCGGCGGCCCTGGCGCTCAGATTTCGCCGTCGCTACGACGACGCTTGCCGATGCCGTGGCTCAGTCGCCGGGTGATCACACGCTGTGCAACCTTGCCTGTGCTTCGCGCCACACCCAGGCGGCCAACCGCGATCATGGCTTCGATATGCTCGGCAGGCACTGGTTTCGAGAAGAGATAGCCTTGTAGATGCGTGCAACCCGTGCGCTGCATCGCCTGCATTTCCTGCTCGGTTTCGACACCCTCCGCAACGATGTCTTTGCCGAGGATACTGCCAAAATTGGCCACGGCCTGAATGATCGCCAGGGCGCGTTCGGAGTTCGCAACACCGTGGATGAAGCTGCGGTCGATCTTGAGCTTGTCGAAGGGAAAATCACGAATGTAGGAGAGGCTGGAATAGCCTGTCCCAAAATCGTCGAGGGCGAGCGCGAAGCCTTCGTCCTTCAGTGTCTTGAGAATGCGAGCAGTATGCTCGTCATTGGCCATCAGGACCGACTCGGTAATTTCGATCGTGATCTGGCTTGCTGAAATGCCGAAACGACGCGTCGGCTCCATCAGATCCTCGAGGATTGAAGTCGCGCGCAGCTGCGCCGCAGAAACATTGATCGCGGTCTGCAATTGCGGCCAGCGCCTTGCGTCACTGATCGCACGTTCGATCACCAATCGCCCGAGATCGGCCATCAGGCCGGCTTCCTCAGCGATGGGAATAAACACGTCCGGTCCGATGGGGCCATGCCGTTCGCTGTTCCAACGTACCAGTGCTTCGACAGACGTGATCTGGCCTGTATGTGCCTCGACGATCGGTTGATAGACGACCGTCAATTCCCGCTGGGCGATGGCTTGGCGGAGATCGACTTCGATCATGCGACGCTTTTCGATCTTTTGCGACATTGTCGTTTCGAAGCGAACATCGCAGCCGCGCCCTCGGGCCTTCGCCTCATATAGAGCGATATCGGCCTCGCGAAGCACATCTTCGAACGATCGCCCAGCATCGCACATGGCGAGGCCCACTGATGCGTTTGTTTCGATCAGAGCCCCGTTCACGAGGAAGGGTTCCCGCATGCAGGCGCGAATTATAGAAATGAGGTCCTGGGCTTCGGCGTCGCTATTGCAGCGACGCAGCACGGCAAACTCATCTCCGCCCAGTCGGGCGAGAAAATCTTCTTCGGTGATCTCAGCCCGCAAACGGGCCGCAAGTCCGCGGATCAACTGGTCGCCCGCCGAATGGCCGAGCGTATCGTTGATGTCCTTGAAGCGATCGATATCGATGCAGGCGATTGCAACAGGCATGCCGCTTCGTTGAGTCAGATCGGCAAAACGCTGCATTTCGGATTCCAGCATCCGACGGTTGGGCAATCCGGTCAGCGCATCATGATTGGCGATGTGCCGCGCAGTCGCTTCGCGTTCAGCAAGTGCCCGCGTCGCAGAGACCAGACGGCGTGAAAATGCGGAACCGAACAGGGTCGATAGTGCCAAGCCGACCAGAACGATCGGAAGAACGTTGCGGATAAGGATGCGGCCAGGTCGGCGCGGCGTCCATCGCAATGATCCGATCATCCGGTTGTCATCGGTCTTGAGCTGGAAATCGCCCCCTCGAACATCGTGCGGCAGGGAGAAGCCCAGATCCGGAAGAAGCAGGTCGCGACCCGAGTTCTTCCAATACTCCGAATCCAGTCGAATGAACGAGATCAGCAATCGCGGCCGTTGCGGCATAAGCTTCATGTCAACCGACGGCGTTATGGCCATGATCGATGCCAATTCGCCGTGATTGCCAAGCTTTATCACCGCCGCAGCGCCCCGGCCGTAACGCCGATTGCTATAGCGGCTGTCCTCGACCGCGTCAGTTGTGTAATCGGCATCGCGCACGCGCGGCGAAACGCTGGGGCCGCCGCGGACCTGCTTGATCAGCGATCCCGCCGCTGCAAGATCCTGCTGCATCAGTGCGGCGTTCGTATGCCCGTCCTTGGAAAATCCATATACTGGCCGATCATGCTCATCGATGATCATAATACGGTCATGATGGAAGGATTCCGTCATGAACACGCCGATCTCGAGATCCAGCCACTTGCCGTTGAAAGCCGAGGGACCGCTTTTTACGACTGCCTCGTCCCACCAGGCGACGCTGCGCAGTTCACTTAGTGAACGCACGAGGCGTTCGCTGATCGAATTATTGATCAGCTCGCTTTGCGCTCCGATGATATTGTTATCCATCGAGCGCGCCGAATAAAGCACAATGCCAACCAATGCAGTGCCGACAAGCAACATCAGGCTCATCATCATCCAGATGAGTCTGCGGGTCTCTGTCAAGCTAGGCTGCTTTTCTAACACAGCTTTTTTGCACCAACTCCATTTACGGCATAATTCGAATGGCATATTTGGCCATTAAAGGTTAACGAAGAGCATAAGAGGGAGTAAAAGCGGCGCTCTAATTTGCGCTAGAGCGATTTTCGATCAGTCTGGATCATAGCCGCACGATGTGAAGTAGTTTGCGCATTCGTTTGGCTTGAAGATATCGATGAGCCTGCCGATCAGGTCCCAGAGGCCGTTCACGGTCCGCTCACCG
>CANJQJ010000080.1 GCA_947476425.1 Sphingomonadaceae bacterium
AAGGCCATGCTCAGAAAGATCGGTGAGCGGACCGTGAACGGCCTCTGGGACCTGATCGGCAGGCTCATCGATATCTTCAAGCCAAACGAATGCGCAAACTACTTCACATCGTGCGGCTATGATCCAGACTGATCGAAAATCGCTCTAGTGATGTATCTGGCCAATATTGCATGGCCGGCGGCATCGTTAGCAGCTGAACATGACCTGATTTCGTGCGAATCCCGGGTGACCATATTGCTTTTGGCGTTGCACGGATGCTTCAACTTGCCGGCTGGCTGACGGCCTCGAATCGTCCGCCGGACAGATATTTCACGACGATCGACGTTCGCACGACCTCGTTTCCAACGACAATTTGAACCTTGTGCGCGGGCGGCCTGATCCGGAAAAGGAAGTCGAACAGGGTGCCGTCCGGATTGCCGGAAATGCCCGCTCCATCGGAAATGTCCGTCTTGCCGTCGCCATTCGAGTCATGTCGCACGTCGATTGCGTAGCGGCCTTGCCCGGGAACGGGCATGCAAATCTCGATCGGACCAGTCGGCGGGATCGCTGTCACGAGACGGTGCAGCGCACGGTTCTTGTCGAAATAGGTCGTGTATTTGCCGCCGAACGTCCGCAGGCGCAGCGTTCCCGCGCGATCCTTCAGCCCAGTGACATGGACCAATATGGCAGGCCAAGCGCAAGGCGTAGGCGGCTGGCCGACGATTCCCAGTAGCAAGGAGGCAAAAAAGATGTCCATCCGTGTTCCCCATCCTGCTCTAGATTGATCCTTAGGCCGCATAGAGGGGGGGCATCAATTCCCCCTGTCGGCATTACCGGCTAGAACGGGCGAAAGGAATAAAGAGGATGGCCGGCATTACCCGCATCGACCGCTATATCGCCAAGCTGATCGGCGTGCCGCTGGTTGCGACGCTGGTGATTGCCGTCCTTCTCCTGGTACTCGACAAGATGCTGCGCCTGTTTGATTTCGTCACGGCAGAGGGCGGGTCGGTGAGCGTCGTCTGGCGGATGATCGCCGATCTCATTCCCACTTATATGTCGATCGCGATTCCGATCGGACTGACGCTCGGCATTCTGCTCACCTTTCGCCGCCTCGCGCTGACTAGCGAACTCGACGTGCTTCAGGCGTTCGGTCTCGGCTTCGGTCGGTTGCTGCGCATCCCCTTTGCCTTCGCCGTGGGGATGGCGGGGCTCAATTGGCTGATCGTCGATGTCGTCGAGCCGAATGCGCGCTATGCCTATGCCGGGCTGCGCTACGAGTTGCGATCGGGCGCGCTCGGCGCGTCGATCAATGTCGGCGATTTCACACGACTCGGTGAACGCGTCGTCCTGCGAGTCGAGCAAAGCCGGAATGGCGGCCGCGCGCTTTCTGGCTTGTTCGTGACGACCCGGGGCAAGGATGGGAAAACGCTCGTGGTGACGGCGGAGCAGGGCCAATTTCTCGCCAGCGACGATCCCGACAGGATGATCCTGCGCCTTTCGCGCGGCGTGCTCGTCCATGAATCGCGGGGCTTGTCCGGCCCGCGCGTCCTCCGCTTCAGGACACACGACCTTCCAATTAACTTGCCGAAGGTGAAGCTGTTCCGCGCGCGCGGCGATGCCGAGAATGAAATGACCTTTCGGGAACTGATCACCGAGGCGCGAGCTCCGACGACGCCGATCGAGATCCGCCGGCGCAATCTCGCCAATTTCCATTTCCGGCTCGTAAAGGTCGCGACGATCTTTCTGACGCCTTTCCTGGCGATCGCGCTCGCCATCCCGCCCAAGCGATCCGCATCCGGGCTTGGCGTATTCCTGTCGATCGTCATCCTTATCGCGCAGTTGCGCATCAACCTCTACGCAGAGGATGTCGCCGCACTCGGCCGGATCGATCCAGTGATTGCCTTTTGGGGGCCTTTCGCGCTCTTCGCCGCAATGATCCTCTGGATGTACCACCGCGTGGCGCATGTTCCTGGCGGCCGGCCTATCGCCGGGCTCGAGGACACCGCTACCTTGCTAGTCCGCCAGGCCCGGCGCTTCTCGACCACGAGGTATCGATCGGAGGATTCGGCACAGCGATTGTCTTGACCGGGGGAATCAGTTTATAATCATTTTGTTAAAGCGGGTCATGGCAAAATAATAAAAAACGAAATATGAAGTATCCCGAGAGGAATGCGTGCATGTCGAAGCGTTCTAAGGTCCTTGAGGCTGACTATTTCGCAGGATTCAACACAATACTTTTCTTGATTATGTGTTGGACGGTCTATTATGATCGGCTTGTTGAATTTAGGGGCAAGGGAAATATCCACGAATTTTTCCTGTATGCGTGCGCGATACTTACTACGATAATCGTAATATGGTATTTTCTGAGGAAATTATCATTCCCGACGTGGCTTCTTGTTTTTGTCGAAATCGGTATCTTCCTCCATTTTGCAGGTGGTTTTGTCCAGATTGATCATGGTCGCCTCTATGACGCGCACATGCTTGGCATCCGGTTCGACAAATATGTCCATCTGTTCAACTCCATGGCAGGTGCGGCATTGACCTATCACCTGCTCCACAAAACGGGCAGCACGAGCCCGTTGCTTTCGATACTCGTCATCCTTACCGTGCTGGGCGCTGGCGCAATCGTCGAGATCATAGAATATCTCGTGTCACTGACAGTCACCACCAACGGGGTCGGCTCCTATGATAACAACATGCAGGATCTCATTGCCAATCTCGTCGGCACACTTGTCCTCGAAGCCATGAGACGGGGCTATCTGCTCGCTCGATCCGGGCGCCGTGTTTCCGGACACGTTCCCGCCGAATGATTCCGCATTCTCCGCGGCTGCGCGGCCTGAGCGAGGTGGTTCTGTTCGGTGCATTGCTGCTGGCCACGCTTTGGGGGCTGGGCCCAAATATCCAGGGCAATCGGATGCTCTTGCCGGTCTATTGGCTGCTCGTCAGCGCGGGGGCGGCATTGATCCTTTGGCTTTCGCCCTTCGTACTGCATCGCGATCCTGCCGCCATTCGCGGGTGGGCATTGCGCTCAGAACAACCGCGCATGGATCGCGGGAGCATATCCAACGCATGGCCCTATTATGCGGGCTTCACGCTCGTAGCGGGCACGCTGATCATCCTCGTCGGCCTTTGGCGCAACCCCGCCATTTTCAGCCTGATTCCACCGATGACCTTCGTTATTCGCCTTCTCGGCTACAGTGCTTTCGGGCCAATCCAGGCTTTGATATTCTTCGGCTTTCTCCACACGCGCTGGCGCGAGATCATCACCCAGTCCGGGCTCGCGGCGCAACCGGGCATGCATCAGTCGCTTGTAGCGCTGGCGACTGCCGGCTGTTTTTCGGCGGTTCATTACCCCAATCTGCCGTTGATGGCATTTACGTTGCTTGCCGGTCTGTGCTGGTCACGATTATTCTATTGGCGGCCGAACATCCTGCTCCTGGGCCTCAGTCACGCCATGCTGGGTACGCTGCTCCATCTGTTCCTCAGGATCAGTATGCGCATTGGCCCATTTTACGATGCCCCCGGCCGTTATATCTTGCGTTCGGTTGTTCCAGGCCTGTCTCAACTCATCGGTCATCGCTTCTGAGCGGCGGCGAATTCGTGGACAAGTTGATCGCTATATGACGCGTAGCCACGCCCAGCAGACGGGTTCAGATACGAGACCCAATGGGCGTGTCGGAAGCAGGGCGCGCTGATCCGAACACTCAGTAACACAAGACTGCAAGAAAACTGATGAAGGTTCTTGCTATGTCCGCTTTCCTGCACTGGGATGCTCAACCTGATCACCGGGGTCGGCCAAAGGTGGAAAATGGGACGGCGGGTTCAACCGGTCATCGCATCACATCTCGCCAATGTCCGTATTCCTGGATCGGGACGATCAACCCAGCGGCCGACATCGGCCAACTACAGACGCGTGGTCCACACAGATCCGGCATAGCGGTCCCAAGACCTCAATTACCCAAAACCTCGACCAATTGCCTAGCAGCTCTCGTCATGCGTCAAAAATCAGTTGGAAATCGCGACTGCTCGAGGCGGCCTATAATGCAGATACCTTAGGTTTTTCTGGCAACTTCACTTCCGTATCTGGGGGGAAACGCTCAAGGCAGACATCCAGCACTTTGGAGGGCGTGCCAAGCTTTGCGGCGGTTGCCAGCGCCTTGTTTTTTTCCGCCCTGCGCTCCTTGTCCGCGCCGGCCTTAATCCCACGATCGGTCATCACGGTTTCAATCACCGGTTCCAGTTTTCTCGTCAGCCCGCCATACTGGATCAACTGCGCTCGGTAGGCATCCTCATAAGCGCCAAGCGCCCGCGACATGAAGTCACCGAGAGCGTAGCAGGCCATCTCAGCTTCCCCAGGGGCGGCGGGTAACGCCACCCCGCGTCCAAGTTCGGCCTCCGGAAATGCAGCCTTGCATGGTGCGACCAGTGGAACCCACTTGTCACCGGTGATTCTCTCTTGGAGCGATTGCATACGATTAACGACAGCATTGGCATTATCGCGTGAAAAACCCGGATCGCGCGCGCCCGCAATCAACGCATATTGGATGATCTGGCTCTGACGTGCCAAGGGGAGCGGAGTATCGAGACTCTTCACCGTCGAACGTGCGTCAGAAGCCGCGACGACAGCGCAAGTCGCAGCCTGTTCGATGACGTTTTCAGGAAAACCCGGCTTGGAACCACAAGCTGAAAGCGCCAGAGAAAACCCGACGAAGAAAACAGAGTGGTTCGGCATGTCAGCATCCCCCCAATATTGCTGGCCGCGCATTAAAAGTGGCAGCTCAGTTATATTATGCTTCTCTCATCTTACAGTTATCGGGGGCTGTCAATCGAGATGACCATGGCACGAGCGCTAAAGGCTGGGATCATATCGGTTTGCAACATCCGCTTTCCTGCATCGGGACGCCCAAGCTTCTGACCGGCTGCGGCCAACTTGCGACCCCAGGAATGATCGCGACTTAAGGGACATTAGGCCGATTATCCACCCGTGTGGTGGTCGGAATGCTCATTGTGGATTGTCTTACCGCATTGGAATATTCCGGTATATCTAGGGTCAGGACTCATTGATCACAACCAGAAGATGACGGTAGCGGCGATTGCGATGGCGGACATGAAGGTGTGGGCGCAGCGATCATATCGGGTGTGAATGCGCCGCCAGTCCTTGATTTTGGCGAACAGGTTTTCGATCAAGT
>CANJQJ010000081.1 GCA_947476425.1 Sphingomonadaceae bacterium
AAGCTCGATTTCGTCTTCCAGCAGATGCGCGGATTCGGCGACGATCGTGCCGCCGACCGAGCCGCGCGGCACCGCCTGTAGCAGGCCGCGGCCGGCCGCGCGGACCGCGTCCGCCAGTGCGAGCAGTTCGTCTTCCGCCGCGAAAGTGCCGGGGATCTGCGCCCCGGTCCGCCAGCGATGCTCAAGCACCCGCGACGTGGAAAAACCGACCGCACCGGCCTCCAGCGCCTCTTTCACGAGCGCGGCCATGGCGGCGATGTCCCCTGCGGTCGCAGGCTCGTCATTCGCGCCGCGGTCGCCCATCACATAGAGCCGCAGCGGCGCATGCGGCAGCTGGGCGGCGACATCCGCAGCGTAGCTGCGGCGCGACAATATATCGAGATATTCGGGGAAGCTCTCCCACTGCCAGTTGATGCCTTCGTGCAGGGCGGTGCCGGGGATGTCCTCGACATCCTCCATCATCGCAATCAGCCGATCGCGATCCTCTGCGCGGACGGGTGCGAAGCCGACGCCGCAATTGCCTGTCACCACTGTCGTCACCCCGTGCGAGGCGGACGGCTCGAGTGCTGTGTCCCAGACGATCTGGCCATCATAATGGGTGTGGCCGTCGATGAAGCCGGGCGTCACGATCTTGCCGGTCGCGTCGATCTCTTGCGCCGCTTCGCCGGCCAAATTCGACGACATCGCCGCAATCCGTCCGCCGCTGATCGCGATGTCGGCGATGAAGGGCGCCGCGCCCGTCCCGTCGAAGATATTGCCGTTGCGGATGATCAGGTCGAAGCTGTCGGCCATGTTTGTCCTCTCCCATCGCCACCGGCCCGGTGCCCGCTCATGGTAGGTGATCCTCGCCAGCGCGGGAAGCCTGGCCGATCGCCCGGGCTATCCGAATTCGGACGCGGGAGGGTGGCCGCCGCATGGTTGCTATGGCATCAGCAATGACTGGCGAACGGGAACGGGATCTGTGGGGTCTCGCCGGGCCTGGAGATGGAGGGCGTTGGATGGCACCGGAGGACAATTCCGATGATAGCAGTTCGACCCTGAAGCATTGGCGGGTTGGCGATGTCACGATCATCAGGATCGTGGAAAGCCAGACCCTGTTCGACATTCCGGACCTGTTTCCCAAGGCCACGCTGGAAGAGGTGCGGGCGCTACCCTGGCTGAGCCCTCATTTCGTCACGCCGGAGGGGCGCGGCATCCTCAGCGTCCATGCGCTGGTCATCGATACGCCCACCCGACGCATCATCGTCGACACATGCGTCGGCAATGACAAGGACCGCGGTGCATGGGCGCTCTACGCCAATCTGCAGACGTCCTTTCTGGCGGACCTCGAAAAAGCGGGGTTCGCGCGGGACAGTTTTGACGTCGTGCTGTGCACCCACATGCATGTCGACCATGTCGGTTGGAACACCATGCTCTTCGATGGCGAATGGGTGCCGACCTTTCCCAATGCGCGCTATCTGCTGAACAGGACCGAGTTCGAATATTGGTCTGCGCCCTCCCAGCACGCTGCCCAGCCGGGCTTTGACGAGGTCCAGCGGCTGACGATGGCCGACTCGCTGCAACCGGTGCTCGACGCCGGGCTGGTCGATCTCGTCGAGGATGACCATCGGGTATGCGATGAAGTCGTTCTCGTTTCCACCCCGGGACATACGCCGGGGCATGTGAGCGTTCGAATCTCTTCGGGCACCGGGCAGGCGTTGATCACCGGCGATATGGCCCATCATCCGAGCCAGTTGGCGCACCTGGACTGGAGCATCCCTCAGATCGACTTCGACAGCGATCAGGGCACGGCGACGCGGCAGGAGGTATTCTCACAGGTCGCCGACGAGCCGATTCTCGTTATCGGAACCCATTGGGCCGGTGCGACTGCCGGCATGGTCAAACGCAGCGGCGACGCCTTTCGCCTCGAGTGCTGAACGCGGACAGAGGGCTCTATTCGGCGCCCATGTCGATGATCTTACCATTGCGCCACTCGAGGAAATCGGACGCGGGCTTGAACACGTCATAGCCCTTGGGATCGACGATCGTGCTGAAGTTGTCGCGTACCATCTCGGCCGTCAGCCCGAGATCGCCGAATCCCGGGGTGGTGCCGAGAAACTGGAAGGCGACATGGCCGCCGCTGGTATCGAGGATCTCACCCGTGATCGGGCATTCCTCATGCGCAAGATAGGCGACGACCGGAGAAACCATCTCCGGGCGCAGGAAGCGCCGCCACCAGTTTTCGCTCGATCCCGGCATGTCGGGCTTGTCGTCGTCCCCGGTCTCGAAGAAATTGTCCATCATCCGGGTTAAGGCGGCCACGCCCAGCGTGTTGGCCTTGATCCCGAACTCCGCGCCTTCGACGGCCAGCGAGCGTGACAGGCCGACGAGGCCGGTCTTGGCGGCGCCATAATGCGCCATGTGGGGAAACCCGCTCAGCCCCGCCTGCGAGGTGATGAAGATGATGCGGCCATAGCCGGCCCTCTGCATATGGGGCCAGACCGCTTTCGCGGTCAGGAAGCCGCCGTCGAGATGGACCGAAACGAGGTCACGGTACATCTGATAGCTCATCTCGGCGAAGGGCGCGTAGGTGGCGGTGCCGGCATTGTGAACGAGGATGTCGATCCGACCGAAGGCGTCGATGGCCGTCTTCGCGATCCCGGCCGCGCCTTCCTCGGTCGTCACGCTGTCGCCATTGGCGACCGCGATGCCGCCCGCCTCGACGATCTCCCGCACCACGTCATCGGCCAGGCCGGTCGTGCTGCCCGATCCGTCGAGCGCGGTGCCCAGATCGTTGACGACGACCTTCGCGCCGCGCCGTGCAAGCTCGAGGCAATGGGCCCGGCCCATTCCCCGCCCGCCACCGGTCACGATCGCCACCCGTCTCTCGAAACGCATATCGTCCATTCGCTCTCTCCGGTTGAACTGGATCTCGTTGAACGGGATAATTGGGCCTCCGGCTATGCTGCCGAGCGCTTTTCGCGCGGGACGGGCAGCCGATCGATCATCATCGCACCGTCGACTATCACCGCTTTGAGCGAGGTCTCGGGCCGTGCGAGCAGCGACAGGTCGGCGAGCGGATCCCCATCGACTACGATCAGATCGGCCTTGGCCCCGGCGGCGATGATGCCGGTTCGCACCGGAGCATCGACCAGGAAGCGTCCCGGATTGGCGGTCGCCCATGTCAGCACGTGGGCCGGCGAGACGCCTTCGGCGGCGGCGTAATAAGTTAGCTCGCGCGCATAATTGCCGACCTGATGATCGAGCGGATCGTCCTCGAGCATATTGCGCATCATGCCGCTGTAATCGTCGCCGATCACGATAGGCACGCCAGCCGCATGCGCGATCGGCAACATGCGCTTCACATTGGCGATGATCCGGGCAAAGGTGCCGTCCTTGTCGAAGCCCGTGCGGACCCAGCCCTCGGGAACCAGCACACTGGGGCACCAATAGGTGCCGTGCTTCACCATCGCCTCAATGCACTGCTCGTCGATCTCATCGGCATGATCCAGCAGGTCGACACCAAGCTCGATGGACTCGAGGATCATCTCGCGATCACAGACATGCGAGCGCACCTTGACGCCGCGCTCATGCGCGGTGTTGACGACCATGGCGGTCTCGTCGGCGGACATGTTGCGGGATGCCCGGCCCGGGATGCCATGGCCCTGGCTGCCGAAGATCTTGATGATCTCGGCGCCGCAGCGGATCTCCTCGCGGACCAGCTTGCGCAGATCGTCGACGCCGTCGGCGAAGATGTCGGTGCCGGGGGCGGTGAAGCGTTGCCACCACTTGCGCGAATCGTTCATGTCCGCGGTGGTGTTGATATGATGGCCGCAGGTGCGAATACGCGGACCACGGATGATCCCCTCGGCGATTGCGATCTTCAGGCAGGCGTCGACCTGGTTGGTGCAGGCCGCCCCGATATAGCCGGTGAAGCCGCTGTCGAGCAGCACCCCGCAGTTGCGCACGCCGATCGCCATCATCACACCCGGCGGCAGCTCCTTGCCGAGCTGGATGCCGTTCATCCCGTCCTCAACGGTGAAGCGAAAGAAATCCGCATGAAAATGGCCGGTGATCAGCCCCGGCATGAGGGTCATCCCGTCGAGGTCGACCACCTCATCGCCCTGGCCGATCGACCCGTCGATCGCCGCGATGGTCGTCCCATCCAGGGCGACGCTATGCCGTCCGCCCAGCATCTTGTGGCCATCGAACAGCCGCGCATTTGTGAGGGTCAGCATTCGGCACTCTCCTGTCACCCTTGGGATTCACATCCTCGTTCGCTACTTATTTCCTGGGCGGATTGCTCTCCGGCCTCGGCACCACATCCGGTCCCTTGAGGATGACCTCGTGCTCGGCCCATCCCTCCTCGACGGTCCCCGCAAAGTCGATTTCCGAAAGCATCTCGCTGATGCGCCAGCCATCGGGCGTTCGGCGATATTTCTCCCGGTATGTTCCGGCGGCGATGATGCTCTTCTTGCCCTGCGCATAGCGCGCGTCGAAATAGGACGTGCCCGTTGCGGTATCGCCTTTGATATCGACGATATGGTTGTGGATGAATTGCTTGATGTAGGAGACGTTGGTACCGATCGAATCGAAAAGCGCCCGGATTTCCTTGATCCCATTAGCTCCGCCGATCCGTTGGAAGTTCACATAGGCATCGGCCGTGTAAAGGTCCGGAATCTGGCCCCATTTTCCTTCGTTGATGTAGTAATGGTACATCATCCTGAGATTTCGAATTTCTTCCAGGTCTTCGAGGTGCTTCAACCGGGCTTCACTCGATTTGGCCGCCGCCTCGGACGGTGCTGCGGGCCCTGCCGCTGACGAGATCGAGGGGTATGTCGCCGCCAGCATGGCCGCCGAAAGCAGGGCGAGCCTGAGCAGCTTCGATTGCAGATCCCCGGCATAGTGCGATGGCATGGATTCTCCCCTCATTCGTGCGCCGTCGACGCTCTCTGTCACGGCCGTTTCATCGCCAAAACCTCACTCGGAAAACGTCTCATAATAGCGATCGATATGGGCGATGCGGTTCACGATCCGCTTCTCCTGATAGTTCGCCAGCCGGGTGAATTTGGTCGTCCGCTGGTGCAATCCCTGCTGGACGAGTTCCA
>CANJQJ010000082.1 GCA_947476425.1 Sphingomonadaceae bacterium
ATCACCCGCCGGACAGCAGTAAGCGTCGCATCTTCTTGCTTGCCAGTGCCGCGCCGAGCCATCGGCAGTGTGAATCATACTCGATTCATCTTGCATAGCCCCAGCGCACGGAAATCTGCCCCGGTTACAACTCAGGCTTCGTAAGCCTCTCAAGTTCCTCGCGATTCATCGATAGGATGAATCACACCACACCCGCCTTGGCAAGGGGGTGGGTAATTACCGCCATCCTGCCGGGCCACGATCCTGATATGGGCTCCTGGGCCGCCATAGCGCACCGCATTGTCGAATACTGCAGCCAGCGCCATGTGCAGCATCGCCGGTTCCGCCTCAATTTCGACCGCTCCGATTTGCGCGACGTCGAGCTTCTGTTCGGGACGCGTCAGGTGCACGAAATTTGCCTGCTGACGGAGCATCTCCGCCACGTCGACCATGCGGGGCTCGAACGCGCCGTCCGAATCGGAATCGCCGGCCGTGGAGAGCTGGAGCATACTGGCGATCACCGCTTCGCCCCGGGCAACTGCCCGCCGCATATTGCCGGCGCGCTCGCGGACGGCTTCGGGGTCGAGCCGCTCGGCGCGGCGCTGCAATATCTGTGCAGCGGTGTCGATCATCGTCAGCGGGGTCCGCAATTCGTGTGAGACGACGTCGATGAAGCGGCGCTGCGCCGCATTGATCGCACGTTCATGATCGAGTGACTCGCCCAGTTTCTCCTGCTGCTCGGCGATGGTCGCATAGGCTTTCGACAAGCCTCGCGCCATTCCGACTACGCTGCGGGAAACGGCGTCTAGTTCGGCAACCCGGGAGCGGGGGGCGGGATGATCGAGATTCCCCTCGCCGATCTTTGTGATCGCGTCCCCGATCTCCTCGAGCGGTGCGGCGAGCTGACGGCTCAAGGCCCGGGTTCGGAACAGGAGGAAGGCGAGAAACATCACGTAGAAGAGGGCGAGCGCAAAGGCCATCACCAGCCCGATCCGCTGCAGGCGGTTGCGAAGCCCAACCGCCTCTGCGGCGATCTCGTCGGCCGGTGCAACGACGAGCAGGGTCCATTTCGTTCCGGCGACATGGCTGTGCGCTACGACCCGCTGATGCCCGCGGAAGCTGAGGGTTACGGTCGGATCGCCGGGGCCGGTGATCACGTCGAGCAAGGGCTTGAGATCCGCCCGCCTTCGGAGATCGAACTGCTCCGGCTTGAAGACTTCCTGGGTGACGGCTCCCTTATAGGCGTGACGACCGACTTCGGCGATTCCGAAATCCCGTTCGGCAGCCGGCGGAAGCGCCAGAATCGTTCCTTCGCGGCTGATCAATACCGCATAGCCTTTCCACGGGATCTTCATGTCGATGACCGGCTGGAGCAGCGACTGGATCGTGATGTCGATCCCGACCACACCCTCGAGACGCCGCGGCGAGTAAACCGGCGCGATCGCCGAGACCATCCATCCGGCACCGGCGGGATCGAGATAGGCATCAGTCCAGACGACACCACGGCCGGGGTTATGGCGGGCATCGGCCTCATAATAGAAATTATAGTCCGGAATGCGCATCCGCGCCGGATATTGCTTCCAGGTATCGAAATAGGGGTAGATGCGGTTGTAGGAATCCCAACTGTTGAAATAGACTTGGGAAATCAGCGCATTAGATTGCTTGATCTGCTTGAGAGCCGGATCAATCTGGCTCAGTCGGCGCACCTTGTCGATCTGCTCGGGGCCGATCGACGTGACGGCGCTGTAGAAGCTGGCCGACTCGTCCTTTCCGGTCAGTGTCGCATAGACTCCGTCGCGAAAACCATAGCGAGCCTGCTCGGCAGCGGAGGGCACATAGGGTGTCGCCAGCGCATGCCTGGTCTGGCCCGCCAGGACACTGGTCAAGTCCTGTATGCGTCCAAGCGATTCGCTTAGTACCAGAGCTTCGCGATAGGCAAGATCAGTGATGTAGTCTTTCGATACATTCTCGACTGTTGCAACATTTCGTTCGTAAATAAAATTGCTGCTTACCCAATATATAGTAAGAAATATTAACTCTACGAGAATAGAGGTACAATCGCAACGCGCAAATAGTTGCGGGCAATCCATGAAGATAGGCTTATTTTATTATTTTCCACCGGATGCTACCACTACTCGCCAAAATCGCGCCCGTACGGGCGCGAAATAATCTTGCCCCCAAACCGGCGATGGTCCTAAGGATTATTACTTGGGGAGTGAACTGCGGATAATGCTAGTTGACGGCGAAAACGCAGGCGGATTGCCTCTCTTTCATGAGGAATCGGAGTCGTCCCTCGCGCTTCTCAACGCCGCAATCTGGGTATTCGATCTCGTCGCCTTCGCCTTTGTCTGGGCAAACCCCGCAGCACTCGCCCTGTGGGATTCTCCGTCGGTCGACGAGTTCCGCCAGCGCGACGGCACACCGCAGTCGGTAGGCGTCAGGCAGCGGCTCGAACTGCTGCGCGAGGAATTGCAGCACCACGCTTCGATCCGGGAGAACTGGACGCTCTATCCAGGCGGCAAACCCAAGGTGCTCGACTGTACCTTCAAGGGGGTGCAGCTGGATAATGGCCATGTCGCGATGATGGTCGAGGCACGACCGATCGAGCTCGCCCAGGACCAACTCCCCGCGCTGCGTCTGGTGGAGGCCCTCAACCATCTCCCGTTCATGGTGTCGCTGTTCAGCGCGGATGGTCGCTCACTGACCCACAATCCCGCCGCACGGGCATGGCTACTCAAAGTGAAACTCGACGAGGATTTCGATCGCGATCTCTTCCTCGACATGTTCAGGGACCGTACGGGCGCCGAGGCATTACGGGCTCGGGCACTGCGGAAAGAAACCTCCTGGGCCCAGGTCCGCATGCGAGGACGCGGGCAACGCATTCACAGCGTAAATCTTCGGAGAATCGTTGATCCTTTGACGGGCGCGGCTTCGCTGCTCGTGACTCATTACGACCGCACCAAGACATTCAGGCTGGAAGCACGGCTTGCCCGGTCGCTCGCTCGCGAACGGACGATCAACGAGAATCAGCGCCAGTTCCTGTCGCTCACTTCGCATGAGTTTCGCACCCCGATGGCGCTGATCGATAGCGCGGCGCGCAAGATCCTGCGCGTCGCGACCGATGCCGGCGTGATCGAGCGCGCACAATCGATCCGCCGCTCGGTCGCGCGGATGACGGCGGCGATCGACAAGACGCTGACAGCTTCACGAATCGAGGCCGGCAAGATCGCCTTCAACCCGGTCGAAAGCGATCTCGTGGAAATCGTCAGGCGCTCGGTCGGCGTTCAGCATGAGCTCGCCCCGAACCGAGAGCTGCGCCTTGACCGCGTCGATCTTCCACCGATGATGGTCGATCGGATGCTGGTCGAACAATGCCTCGACAATCTGATATCAAACGCCATCAAATATTCCTTCGCCGATACGGCGATAGACATCACTGTCCGGCTGGCACCGCACCATATTTCGGTCACTGTGGCCAATGATGGAATCGGCATTCCGGAAAGCGACAAGCCCAAGATGTTCAACCGTTTTTTCAGGGCCAGCAACGCGCGCGACATCAAGGGAACCGGGATCGGGCTCCATACCGTGATGTATTTCATGCAGCTGCACGAGGGCACGGTGCTCGTGCGCAGCCACAAAACATGGTCGGTCACACCGCCAATGCAATGATGTCCGCAAAGGGCCGGCCTTATCTTCAGCTTTGGCTCGAGATCGCGGCGCGGGCCGGTCGCGGCGACCCGGTTTTTCAGGACATTGCCGTAACGATCGGCGAATTCTGGAATGACTGGATCGTCCGTAGCGTCCATTTTCCGGCTGGAGTGACGCCGCGCAGCGCGGCGGCGATGATGCTGGCGACCGTCAACGGCATTACCCTGCTCGATCTGTCGGCGCCTGCCGTCGCCGAAGCCGCCCGCACCCGCGTCCAGGCGGCCTGATTTCCCGCTACTCGAAAGGTTCAGCTGTTTCGAGATCGACGTCGTCGTCTGCCATCAACGGCGGCAGCGGAGCGCCTTCAGCTGCGAGGCTGCGCTCAACCCAGCGCCCGATGATCGCGATCACAGGCGGCCCGGCGAAGCTGACGATCAGGAAACGCCCGACCTGCATCCCCATCACCACGCTCATGTCGACATGTGTCGAAGCGGCGATCACCGCGATAAGGTCCATGCCGCAGGGGCTGGTGGCGAGAAAGGCGGTCAGCATGTCGGTGCCGATCGCAAGGTGCATGCCATATCCCAGCACCGCGCACATCGCGGTCAGGATCAAGATGAAGCCGATGATATGCGGCAAGAGCCGCCCTGCATGAATCAGCGATTCCCGGGTGAATCCGACCCCGACTGACCAGCCGAAAAAGACATAGGCGCAGATCAGCATCCAGTTGGGCTGGGTGATAACCAACACGCCCATATTCGACAACAGTATCGCCGAGAACATCGGCACGAGCATGGACGCGCCGGGCACCGGAAGCCGGTGCCCGAGGAAGGCTGCGCCAGTGCCAAGCGCCAGCGTGCCGACGAAGGCCCCCCAGGTAAAAGGGACCGGAGCGACCGCCGACATCGAAGCGGCGGCACCACTTGGCGTGCCGAAGAACAATGCCACCAACGCGGCAAGTCCGGCCACGATCACGACCCGCAGGAATTGCATCACCGCCACCAACTGGACATCGGCACGAGCCTCGCGCGCCATGACCAGCATGATCATGACGGCGCCCGGTGCCGATCCCCAGACTGCGCTGGTCCCGGGCAACAAGCGCAACCGAGCCATCATCACACCCAGGATCAGGCCGAACGCAATGGTCAGGAGCGATCCGAACAGGAAGACCGGCCATTCGGCCAGCACCAGACGGAGCAGCGGCAGATCGATGCTGCGCGCAATCAGGCAGGAAACGATGCCAAAGCAGATCGTGAGCAGCCAGGACGGGATATGGAGCCGCGCACCGTTGGCACCGAGCACGATCCCCGAGATCATCGGCCCGAGCATCATCGCCGCGGGCAGGTGGATCGCGAGGAAAG
>CANJQJ010000083.1 GCA_947476425.1 Sphingomonadaceae bacterium
ATGGGTGCGCATGGTCCCGAGGCGATGGCCTACAGTCCGAAGACCAGGCTCGTCTATCTGCCGATCGCAGAAGGTGGCTTCAGGATGAGCGATCCGCAGCCGCTTGGCGCCTGGAATTTCATCCCCGGGCTCGGCGTCGGTCCCAGCGTCGTCTCGGCCGACGATCCGTCGCGCGGTCCCCGGACCAACCGTCTCACCGCCTGGGACCCGGTCACGCAGAGAGCCGTCTGGTCGGTGCCGCGTGCCGGCATGCGCGCCGCCGGCGTGCTCGCGACCGGCGGCGATCTCGTCATCCAGGGCGATGTCTCGGGCACGATCGGCATCTGGTCGGCGAAAAACGGCAAGCTGCTCTGGTCGTTCGACGCCCATACCGGCATCATGGCGCAGCCGGTCACCTATCTGGTCGGCAAGCAGCAATATATCAGCATCACCGTCGGCTGGCGGGGCAGTACCCCCAATGGCTGGACCACCGAATGGGACTATCGGGCCCAGAAACGCCGCATCCTGACATTCGCGCTTGATGCGAAGGGCAAGCTGCCGAACGAGTCCGTCGTCCCTGCCCCCTTCGTCGACGACCCCGCCTTCACCGTCGATCCGGCTCGCGCCGCAGCGGGTGACAAGATCTTCTTCACCCGCTGCGCGATCTGCCACGGCTATGGGATGCTGGCCGGCGGCGCCGCTCCGGATCTGCGTCGCTCCGACGTCCCGTTGTCGCTCGAAGCCTTCAACGCCGTCGTCCGGGAAGGCGGGCTCGTGGACAATGCGATGCCCAAATTCGACGAACTCAGCCAGGACGACCTGATCACCATTCAGCACTATATCCGCTCCCGCACGCGGGACGCGCTTGCCGGCCGATAGGAGGACTCCATGACCAACGTTGCACAAATCCTCAACGAACTGGCCGACCGCGAAGCGATCAAGGAATGCCTCTACCGCTATTGCCGCGGTATCGACCGGCGCGACGCGGACATATTGCGCACCGCTTACTGGCCCGACGCGATCGACACCCATCTGAGCTTCAAGGGCAATATCGAGGAGTTCATCGCCTGGGCCATGCCGATGATGAAGACGATGACCAACCATCAGCACCACGTCACCAACGTCATCATCAATCTCGACGGCGCGACCGCGAAGGTCGAGAGCTACTTCTGGTCGTGCGTGGTCCAGGGCACCGACGGCCGCTACGACCGGATCGGCGGAGGTCGGTATCTTGACCGGTTCGAGCGCCGCGACGGCGAATGGCGGATCATTGAACGCTATGTGATGTCCGACTGGTTCCGCCAGTTCGAGGATGGCTGTGACTATGCAAACGCCGTTGGCACGCCCACCGAAGCGGTCGGCAAGGGCAACAGCCAGGATCTGAGCTACACCTGGCTGGGGATCGTCTAAGGTCCTCACCGCCCTCTCATGGAGGGAGACAGCGAAGGCCCAGCTCCTTATGTTGATGCCACGATAAGCGAGGGACTGAATGGCAACGCAGCGCAGGCTTGGAGCGGAAAGCTCGCGCACGCGCGCATTACTGGTCGAGGCCGCCGAGTTGCTGGTGCAGGAAGAAGGCTATGTCGCCGTCAGCGCGCGCCGGGTTGCTTCACGCGCCGACCTTAAACCGCAGCTCGTCCATTATTATTTCCGGACGATGGACGAACTGTTGCTCGCGGTGTTCGATCGCTTCGCGCAGCGCTTCCTCGATCGCCAGGCGCAGGCCCTCGCGTCGGCGCGCCCGCTCACCGCTCTTTGGGATCTCTATACTGACACGTTTGTCGCGGTGATCGTCATCGAGTTCTTCGCCCTCGCCAATCATCGCGCCGCGGTACGCGACAAGATCGCGGGTGCCACCGAACAATTCCGAATCGGCCAGATCGCTGAGCTCGATCGGGCGATGCGGCGGGTCGGCATCGATGTCGTCGCCTACCCGCCATCGGCGATCGTGATGCTCATGATGACGATTTCGACGACGATGAAGATGGAATCTAATCTCGACATCGAACATGGCCACGCCGAACTGGTCGCCCTCGTCAAAAGGCAGATCGACGAGGTGGAAGCGAGCGCTGGCAAGGACCGAAATTGAAGGGCGCGTTGACCTCTTCAGTCATTGTCGCCACAGGCTAAGCATGTGTACAGCATTTGCAAAGTCGCCCTCGGGGCGAGGCGCAGGGAGTAGGATCAAATGGCGAAGATCACCTATATCGAGCATGATGGCACCGAGCACAGCGTCGAGGTGGAGACAGGCCTGTCCGTCATGAAGGGCGCCGTGCTGAACAGCATTCCCGGTATCCTCGCCGACTGCGGCGGCGCCTGCGCCTGTGGCACCTGCCGCGTGTTCATCGCCGAGGAATGGCGCGCCATTGTCGGCGAACCGTCGGACATGGAATCGGCTATGCTCGAGATCGCAGACGAGTCCACTCCGGGACGGCGTCTTTCCTGCCAGATTCCGGTCACTGACGAACTTGACGGCCTTGTCCTGCGCATGCCCGAAAAGCAGTTCTGACCCGCCCGCGCCATGCGCCGCCCCTGAATGGGCGCCAGGACTCTCAGGAGAGGCCGCGATGCCGACTGTCACTGACGCCGAACTTCCCACGCTGGCCATCGAAAAGCCCGAGTTCGACGCCGATCCCTGGCCGCTGTTCGCGGTCGCCCGAAAGCAGCATCCCTGGCTCGCCCGCTATCGCGACGGCTATGTCGTCCATGGTTACAAGGCGATCAAGGAACTGGTGGTCCGCGACGACAAGATGATCCCGGCGATCGGCGGCCTCGTCGAGTTCTACGGCGGCGAAGGCACGATGTGGGGCCGCTTCATGAAGGAGATGCTGCTCTCCACACCAGCGGGCGAAACCCACAGCCGGATCCGCGCTTCGATAGCCCCCGCCTTCACCCCGCGCACCGCGAACCGCTTCAAGGGCGAGATCCGGCAGGTCCTGCGCGAATTGCTCGATGCCTGGACGCCGAGCGGGCACATGGACTTCGCCGATTTCATCTCGCATTTCCCGGTCGCGGTGCTGGCGCGGCTGCTCGGCGCCAAAGCCGATCCGATGGCGGTGCGCGAAAATCTCGAGGTGCAGGCCAACTCGATCACCTTCGACAAGAGCCTGTTCCCCGATCTGCTCGCCGGTTACGACGTCCTGTCCGACTTCGTGCAGGGCGTGATCAGGGACCGCGAAGCTTCCGGGAGCCAGGACGATGGCTGGCTCGACGAGATGATTGCCGCGCGCGATGACGGGCGGATCGATGCAACCGAGCTGCATTTCCTGCTGATGATGCTGTTCCCGGCGGGCTACGATACCTCGAAGAACATGATCGCGATGACGGTCAACACCCTGCTCGATCACCCGGAGCATTGGGCGCGCTGCGCCGAGGACCGCGCCTTCTGCACGAAGGTGATCGACGAGATGTTCCGCTTCGCACCGGTCGCACCACCCATGAGGATTGTTGTTCAAAATATTGAATATGAAGGATTTACCTTCCAACCCGGTACCCTGATCACCTTCGTTCCCGCGATCGCCGGCCGCGATCCCAGCGTCTATGACGACGCCGACCGCTTCGATCCCGAACGTGTCCAGACGATCCGCCATATCGGCTTCGGCCAGGGCTCGCACATCTGTCTTGGCATGCACCTCGCCCGCCTCCAGATCGAGGAAGCGATCCACATGTGCGCCCAGCGCATCCGCAATCCGCGCCGTGACGGCGAAGCGACCTGGCGTCACTTCCTCGGCATCTGGGGGCCGAAAAGTCTGCCGATCGCCTTCGAGCCGGGCGAGGAACGTCCTGAAGAAACCGTCATTGAAAAGGCAGCCGCCTGATGAAACCATTGGAAGGAAAGGTTGCGTTCCTGACCGGAGCGGGACGGGGGCTCGGCATCGGCATCGCCATGGCATTGGCCAAGGCCGGCGCCTCGGTCGGACTGTTCGGCCGCAATCGCGACGCGCTCGAAGAAACCGCCGCGAAGATAGCTGAGGTGGGCGGCATCTCGCACATCGCCGTCGGCGACGTCCGCTTTCGCGACCAGGTCAATGCCGGCGTGGCCTCGGTGACCGAGGCGCTCGGCCCGATCTGGGCGCTTGTCAACAATGCCTATGCCGCCGACGACCGGCTGGTCGAGGATATCGATGACGATAATCTCGAGCTCGCCATCCGCTCATGCATCTACGGTTCGCTCTATCCGATGCAGGCCTGCTTCCCGACGATGAAGGAGCATGGCGGCCGGGTGATCAATTTCGGCTCGGGCGGCTCGA
>CANJQJ010000084.1 GCA_947476425.1 Sphingomonadaceae bacterium
ATGCGATCGCGGGAAAAATGGCTTGATCCGGCGCATCTGCACCTCGCTCAGCATAAACAGATCGTCCACAAGCAGCACCTCCTGGTGCCACCATTGAATCAACCCTCAGCCCATCATGCAAGCAATTTAACAGGTCCTGACCCTAGATTGATCCGGGGTTGTTTCGGCTTCGCGGGAACCGGCGGCTAGCGTCTTCGATGCAACGTCCAATATGCCGGATAGCGTTCATCTTCCGGCTTGAAAGACCGAAGCGTAACGCCTATCTTCCTTAGTGATGCTGCGGTCGTGTTCCCCTTTCGCGATCGTGCATTAGCGCGCTTTCGGGCGCGCTCCTCCCTGAACCTGGCCACCTCGTGCTATGCGCGAGGTGGTTTTTTCATGGGGGTTATTCAGCCGCCGCCGGGAAGGTATAGGCCCCGGGCAGTTCGCCGGCCTGATTTGCCAAGGCATGAAAGAGCGCGTTGAAAACACGCCGCGTTGGCACCATTCCCGGTCCGGCGGCATCGAGTGCCTTGTCTAGATAGAGGCTGCGATCAAACTCGATCTGGATTGCGTGGATGCCTTCTCCAGGGTTTCCGTGCCGATCGAGCGTATATCCCCCCGCATAGGGCGTGTTGCGTGCGAATCTGATGCCCAGCCCGTCGAGGGTGGCTTCGATTCGGTCGGAAATTCCCGACGAGGCGCTTTTTCCGAAGCGATCGCCGATGACGATGGATGGGCCATGCCCTGTGCGCACCGGACGTATTGGTGGCATCGAGTGACAATCGATGAGTATCGCGATGCCGAACTGATCACGGGTTGCCGCAAGCGCCGCTGCCAGCGCCGCATGATAGGGCTCATGCAGTGCGGCAATACGCTCCGCAATCTCCTTGGCGGTCATGCGGTGGCGCCAAAGCTCCGGGCCGGTTCCAATCCTGCGGGGAAACAGGCCCAGGCCGCTGCGAGTTCGCTTGCTCACGATCAGGCCTGGTGGAATTGCGTCCGCGATCATGGCCGGGTCGATCTCGCGCGGATCGCGATTGAGGTCGAGCCAGGCGCGTGCGCGCACCGCGACGATTGCGATTGCGCCCGATCCGACGGCATCGGATACGAGCATGTCGGCGTGGCGATCCTCCAGCTGGGCAAGTCGATGTGGCGATATGGCGGCATTGGCGAGCAGCGATTCGGGATATTCACGACCGGCGTGGGGAACCGCTATGACGACCGGAAGCCGCGGCTGTTTCGGACCGATGCGCGTGAAGCCTGGATGCGTGAGCGGGTGATGCACGAAAAAAGTGTGGCGAAGCTGGCCGGAATTTGCAACGCCGCGTTCCAAGGTGCTGGAAAATATTAAGGGCTTCGGCCATATTGAAGGGCGCGCTTAGAAGCCCCGAACGGGCCTGGAGAACGGGAAGCAAATGATCCGGATATTGTTGGCCGAAGATGATGACTCAATGCGCGTGTATCTTGCGCGTGCGCTTGAAAAGAGCGGCTACTCGGTCATTGCCGTCGATCGCGGGACGATGGCGCTGCCGCTTATCGAATCCGGAACCTTCGATCTGTTGTTAACGGATATCGTCATGCCCGAGATGGACGGGATCGAACTTGCCCAGCGCGCTGCAGTCCTCGCACCCGAGATGCGCGTGATGTTCATAACTGGTTTTGCGGCGGTAGCACTGAAGGGCGGAGCGCCCCAGCCACAGGCCAAGGTACTTTCCAAGCCATTCCAC
The DNA here is from genome assembly GCA_947476425.1 of Sphingomonadaceae bacterium. Taxonomy (GTDB): domain Bacteria; phylum Pseudomonadota; class Alphaproteobacteria; order Sphingomonadales; family Sphingomonadaceae; genus CANJQJ01. Next base: position 1,710 of record CANJQJ010000084.1, read on the forward strand.
CTGCGCGATCTGGTCGCGGAGGTCGATCGGATGTTCGAGGTAGGCGACGCGTCGGGCCTTTGAGCGGCGGTTGAGAAATGCTTCATTTGGCGGCTTGCGCGGTCGGGAATCCTCGACTATCAGCCGCCCCAGAGTGGGCGTGTAGCTCAGTGGTAGAGCACTGTGTTGACATCGCAGGGGTCGCAAGTTCAATCCTTGCCACGCCCACCAGCTTCCAAATCAATGGAAATCGACAGAAGCCCTAGGAGCACACCCCGCTCTTAGGCACTGGGCAGCATTGTGTGATTTCTCGGGCACTCCTGAACGCACCATGATATGCGGGCGCCAGCAAGTCGAGGTCAGCTGGAAGGGCATGGTTCCAGAGGGATATGAAAATTTTGCCCCCCAAACCTCGTCCAGTCGCTGTGCCGTCATTCCTTGGGAAATTCCTCACAGGTCACTCGTCGCCAACGGCTCAAAATCGGTTGGGTTCGGATGACAAGGAAATCCCACGCTTCATTGTGCTTGACGCCATGCGTGGCGTGGCAGCAGTTTCCGTTGTCGTTTATTACGCAACTTACCGTATAATGCCAATGGCTTATGCGGGCGTCGATCTCTTTTTCATGCTCAGCGGCTTTGTGCTTTCGCACTCACACGGCGAGGAACTCGCAAACGGTGCCGGGCATCGGAACTTCATGATCAAGCGCCTTATCCGGCTCTATCCGTTATATTTGGTCGCATTCGTAGTGGGCGCTATCGTCACGTCACAGATGGTGAGCCAAGGATTTGCGGACTGGACGTGGCGCAGGTTCTCCGAATCCCTGATTTTAGGCATGTTCTTCTTGCCAACGCCTACGACAGCCTGGTTGGGTGTCTTTCCGCTTAATGGGCCATCGTGGTCGTTATTTTTCGAGCTTATCAGCAATGTGGTGTTCGGGTGGACCGGATGGAGGATACGACCCTCGCTGCTGATCGTGGCAGTTTCCGCACCGTTGCTATTGTGGGTAATCAAATGGGAGGACGCGGGGGGCGGCTCTACATATGTAGATTTCCATCGCGGTTTCCCGCGCGTCTTCTTCTCATTCTTTCTTGGTGTGGTTCTGTACCGCCTTTGGGCGACCAAATTTGGTCCACGCCCCAAGGTGCCACCGCTCTTGATCCTTTTTTCGATGATCGCGCTCTATGCGATCAATCCCGTCTTCGAGCGGAAATACGACGTTATTTTGATCTTCATATGCCACCCGGTGCTCATATGGCTTGGTGCGGCCAGTCACGGACCTCAGCGACTGACACGTGCGATGACTTGGCTTGGGGCTCTTTCCTACGCGGTTTACATTATTGGTTCGCCCGTACAGCAGGGAATCGAAGTCTTGCTCCGTCCCAGGCTACACCTCAGTTGGGATGAGGAAATGCCGTCGATTTTTGTGTGGTTGGTTCTTCCCACGGTGCTCGTCGTAGCACATCTTATGACGTTTCGATTTGACGTACCTGTACGGGCTCGGCTGTCGTCCTGGCTGATCACGCGACGTTCGGACTAGCCCTGTCATTGTGGTCGCTTTTGCGCTCGGCTTGCTAACGCGCGAATGCGGTCAGGCCGATTGCGCGTCTTCCGGAGCGGCCGACTTGCGGGCGAAATAAATCGTGACCTGAAGCCCTTCTCCCGGCACGGACCGCACCTCCATTTCGGCCTTGGCATTTTGCCGCAGCGATTGGGCAATCACGGCTCCAAGCTTGCCGGCCTTTGGCCATGTCGCGTCCACTGGCAAGCCTACCCCGTCATCCGAAACCATGACGCGACAGCCAGTTTCATCGACAATGCTGATCAAGTTGATGGTTCCGCCCTCGCGCCCGACAAAAGCGTGTTTGAGAGCGTTGGTCAGAAGTTCATTGACGACGAGGCCGGTGGGCATGGCAATATTGATCGAAACGGGCCAGGTATCGACCTTCAGGTTAAGCCTGATGCCCTCGACCGCATGCGCCTGCATGACCGAGGACGCCACCTGACTAGGGTCAGGACTCATTGATCACAACCAGAAGATGACGGTAGCGGCGATTGCGATGGCGGACATGAAGGTGTGGGCGCAGCGATCATATCGGGTGTGAATGCGCCGCCAGTCCTTGATTTTGGCGAACAGGTTTTCGATCAAGTG
>CANJQJ010000085.1 GCA_947476425.1 Sphingomonadaceae bacterium
AAGGCCATGCTCAGAAAGATCGGTGAGCGGACCGTGAACGGCCTCTGGGACCTGATCGGCAGGCTCATCGATATCTTCAAGCCAAACGAATGCGCAAACTACTTCACATCGTGCGGCTATGATCCAGACTGATCGAAAATCGCTCTAAATTAGCCTTCAGCTACATCCCGGAAATAAGGCTCGACAACGCCCTGCATCTTTACGGTCATCGGATTGCCCTTGCGATCCCGCGATTTGCCGACCGCGAGGCGGACCCAGCCTTCGCTCACTGAATATTCCTCGACGTTGGTCTTCTCCACCCCATTAAAGCGAATTCCTACGCCGCGCTGCAGCGCCTCGGCGTTGAACCAATCACTCCGCATATCGGTCGAAAGACGGTCCGGGGGAGATTGTGCTGGCTGGTTTTCGGTTTCAGGCGTGTCGTTCATCGGGGCCTCGGCAACGGTATCAGGGGTTGAGTTCGCATGGCCCTTAAGATCAAAACCGGGCGGTGTCACGGCCATGCTTCCCTTTTGCGATGCTCCACGTTAAGGCGGCGCGTTGAATTTGACCCCTGTCGAGGATTGATGACGAAAGAAGAACTGCTCGAGATGCGCGGAACCGTTGTGGAGCTACTCCCCAACGCGATGTTTCGCGTGCGTCTGGAAAATGATCATGAGATCCTCGGACACACTGCAGGCAAGATGCGCAAGAACCGCATTCGCATGTTGGTGGGGGATGAGGTGCTGGTCGAATTGACGCCTTATGATCTTACCAAGGGCCGAATCACCTATCGCTTCAAATAGGCTCATGGGCATGCCCGCCCACCGGCGAAACCGATGAAATTTGTCTTGGCATCGGCTAGCCCCCGGCGATCGGAGTTGCTTGCCCGCATCGGCGTAACCCCGGATATCATCGATCCCGCCGAGATTGACGAAACCCCTCACAAGAACGAACGGCCCGCCGATTACGCCCGTCGAATCGCCGACGCGAAGGCGTTCGAAGTCGCCACTCGTCGCCCGCAAGCGTTGGTCCTTGCCGCCGACACTGTGGTCGCGGTCGGTCGTCGAATCCTGCCGAAGGCGGAATCCGAGACACAGGCACGCGAGTGCCTGTCGATCCTTTCAGGTCGGCGACACCGCGTTTTCAGCGCCATTACAGTGATCGATATCGAGCGCCATACGCGTCGTCGCCTGTCGACCAGCATCGTCGCCTTCGCCTTGCTGTCGGATATCGAGATCGACGCCTACATCATGGGCGGGGAATGGCACGGCAAGGCGGGTGGTTACGCAATCCAGGGTCATGCCGAAGCCTGGGTGCGCCGCCTCGACGGCAGCCATTCCGGGGTCGTCGGCTTGCCATTGTTCGAAACACGCGCACTGTTGCGCGCATCGGGCTATCCCATGGCCGGCGACGCGAATAGCCAGGAGTAGTCGATTGGCGGAATGGCTCTACGAGGATGGCATTGGCGAAGCCCGTGCCGCGCTTGTCGAGAACGGCCAGATCCTAGAAGCCCGGATCGAGTGGAACGACCTTCACTGGACCGTTGGCACCATTGCCGACGCTCGCATCGGCGAGATCGATCGCGCTCGCCACCAGGCCTTCGTCAAGCTTCCCGATGGTAGTCCCGCAATCCTGTCACCGCTCCCCACCACGCCGAAGAGCCAGGGAAGCGCCTGCCGGGTGGAAATCACGCGGGAATCCCTCTCCGAGGGTACGCGGCACAAATGGCCCAAGGTTCGTCTTGCCGATCCCGATGCTCAGCCGGGGCCGGCAGCTGCGCTGCGTGAACGGATTAGCGCGCGCACGCTTCTTGCGCACGGTGCGGACGAACTGGAAGCCGCCGGTTGGTCGGAGCTCATCGAGGAAGCAGCCTCGGGCGAGATCGCCTTTCCCGGAGGCTCACTGCACCTCTCGCTGACGCCGGCGATGTCGTTGTTTGACGTCGACGGCAGACTGCCTCGCGCGGAGCTTGCCATTGCGGGCGCTGCTGCCGCCGCACGGGCGATCAGGCGGCTCGGTCTTGGCGGATCGATCGGCATCGACCTGCCCACGCTCGAGAACAAGGCGGAGCGCCAGGCGGCGGCCGCGGCTTTCGACGCTAACCTGCCGCAACCCTTCGAACGCACCGCGGTCAACGGCTTCGGTTTCCTCCAGATAATCCGCCGTCGCGATCGCCGCTCGCTGCCCGAAATGCTGACAAGCGATCCAACGGGCGCCGCCCTGCGCCTCCTGCTTCGCCGTGCGGAGCGATGCGGTGGTAGCGGGCCAATCCGCCTGCTCGCCGCGCCGGCTCTGCTTGCACGCCTGACTGCGGAGACCGATTGGCAAGACCAGCTTGTCCGTCGCTCCGGGCGCGCACTTCTCTTGCAGCCCGACCCGGAAATCGCCACATGGGGTGGACATGCCGAAGCACAGCACTCCTAATCGCAAATCCAAAGGCTGCCCGATCTGTGGCAAGCCTGCCCAGGCCCCGCATGCGCCTTTCTGCAGCGCGGGCTGCCATGATCGTGACCTGCTCAAGTGGCTCGGCGACGGCTATCGCGTCCCCGGCCCCGCCGCGGCCCCCGACGGCTACGAAATCGACACGGACGGGCTAGACAGCGAGGCCTAGCCGCCTCTATAGGCCCCCGACCAAGCACGTGCCCAGGTAGCTCAGTTGGTAGAGCATGCGACTGAAAATCGCAGTGTCGGCGGTTCGACTCCGTCCCTGGGCACCATTTGTCTTCCATAAATACCTGAAATTACTAGACTTTCCCTTCGGGGAAGATTTTATATCCCCCTAAATATCCCCCTTTTGCTTCGCCATACCTTCCGCTTTTCGAAAAGGTACGCGCGCGCATGAGGGAAAAGCCAAGGTTAACGATTATTAGCGCAGATTGGCCAAGGACTGGGAGCGCCAAAGTTTGGATGGCCCCCTTGGCAGATCAGAATGCGCGCTTTTGCAGGTCTTCTTTGCGGCAGTTCCCTGAAAAAACGCCCTGTAAACTGATTGAACCGGTCCTCCGATCAATTCGGAATTTTGACGAATCAAAAGCACCAAATCTCACTTTTCCGCTTATTTCATCACCCCCGACAATAAGATTTTTTACTTTATACCACCCCGCATTAACAATAAAAAGGAACGCGAGACCCCCAAGTTCTGGAACTTGCATTTCAGCAGACCCTCCCTTGATCCGCAACTGAACCTGAAATCCTACATTTGCCGGTGCCGAGGAAGTCGCCGATCCGACTACCATGTTGCCATGACTATCTGTGACAAGCGCATTGGTCTGGGAGGTTGGCACAACCGTGAATGTTGAACCGTCGCAAACCAGAAGCATCTCATTTTCAGGTTCGTTAATGGGGCTAGGGTCAGGACCTGTTAAATTGCTTGCATGATGGGCTGAGGGTTGATTCAATGGTGGCACCAGGAGGTGCTGCTTGTGGACGATCTGTTTATGCTGAGCGAGGTGCAGATGCGCCGGATCAAGCCATTTTTCCCGCGATCGCAT
>CANJQJ010000086.1 GCA_947476425.1 Sphingomonadaceae bacterium
CCGATTGTCGGCCCGCATCTCGGCTGGCCGCCAGAGTTGATAGATTTCGCTATTCTCTACAGTCTTGCGGTACTGGGATCTGTCCGATCAGTGCCGGCTGGATATCTTCAGTTGATCGGCCGTTTCGATCTCATCGGCCTTCACAACGTCGTTCAGCCAATAACGCGACTCGCTGGGGCAACTGCCGCATGGCTGTTGGGATTCGGCCTTCGTGGTTTCCTGTTCGCTTGGCTGGCCGCTGCGCTGAGCGAGTTCGCCGTTCTCTGGATCATGGGCGCCGTCTGCGCACACCGGCGTTTGGGCCAGGCCCTCGCACGACCCGAGCCAGGCAGCGCCACAACCGAAAATCCCGGCATCTGGCGCTTCCTGGTTGCTAGCAATGCCGACCTGACCCTAAGCGAACTGGCAGGGCGCATCGCTCCCCTGATCGTTGGATGGGTGCTCGGTCCGGCAGCCGCCGGACTATATGCTATAGCCCAGCGTGCGACAGTTATCATCGCCCAGCCCGCCCAGATACTGGGCAACACATCCTATTCAGGGCTCGCTGCGTTGCTCGCGTCCCGACAGGGAGGAGCCGCTTTGAGGCACACGCTGTCGCGCGTGATCGGAATTGCATTGCTGGCGGCAGCACCGGTCATCTTGCTGGTCGCGGCATTTCCGACCCCGATCGTGATCCTCCTTGGTGGCAAGGCATTCGCGGCTGCCGGCTCGATCATGGTGATGTTGGTGTTGGCGAGGGCGATCACTATAATCGGTCCGCCATGCAGCTCAGCACTGTCGGTTATGGGCTACCCAGCTCTGTCGATGAGTGCCAATCTTTTTGCCAGTATGATCTTCCTCCCGCTTTTTCCCTGGCTTCTGCATCAGTGGGGGCTAACGGGCGCCGGTGCATTGGCTCTGGGACAATCTCTGATAGCTAGCACATTGCTGGCAGGGCTCGCCTGGCGACGCAGCTACCAGATATGAAACAATTCAGGATCGCTTACGTCATCAATTCTGTCGAGGGTGGCGGGGCTTCACGACCTGTTCCTGAAATCGCCGGAGTGCTGCGCGCAGCCGGCGCGGATGTTCGCGTCTTTGCTTTGCAACCGCGCGATCGCCGTGGACTGCCAGCCATGATTGAGGCCGGTCTGGACCCGGCCGTGCGGGAAGGAGGCCTGACCGATCATGTCGCCGCCGCGCATTGGCTTTACAAGGAAGTGCGGGGTTGGGGTGCCACCCACATCTGGACATCGCTCAGCCGAGCGACGATCCTTGGCCTGTTGCTGGGACCGATGATGGGATTGCCAGTCATATGCTGGCAGCATGCCGCCTTCCTCAAGCCATGGAACCTGCGGCTGATGCGAATGCTGCAAGGCCGCGCCTTTTTGTGGATAGGGGACTCGAGATCGGTCACCCAATTGACAAGCGCTCGGCTGCAAGTGCCGCCTGATCGGGTTACATGCTGGCCGATCTTCGCCGCCGATCCAAAGATAAAACAGGCTCCTGGCTGGCGAAGCGGCGAACACATCCACATCGGATCTTTGGGCAGACTTCATACGGTCAAAGGATATGATGTTCTGATCTCCGCGCTAGCCCGGCTCAAGGCAGAGGGTTTCCATCCGCCGGCGCCTTGGCGGCTCTCGATTGCCGGCGACGGCACGGAGCGCGATCGACTGGCGGCTCAGGCCAGAAACGCAGGCTTGGATAACATTAGTTTCACCGGCTTTACCGACCAGCCGCTGCAATTCCTGGAAAGTCTTCACCTCTATGTGCAGCCCTCCCGCTCCGAAGGATTCTGTATCGCAGCCCATGAGGCCATGGTTTCAGGCTTACCCGTGATCGCTTCCGCGGTCGGTGAACTGCCTTACTCGATACAGCACGGAAAGAGCGGCCTTGTCGTGCGGCCCGACGACCCAGAGGCGCTGGCAGCGGGACTCGAAACATTGTTGAGCAGTCCGGAATGTTTGCAGGTCATGGGTGAAGCCGCCCGTAAGGATATTCTGGATCGATTTTCCGTCGCCCAGTTCAAGGCGAATGGCACCGTCATAGTCGATCGAATTCGCGCAGCATCCGCCTGAAATCGATAAACAACCCCCGGTATGATCGGTCGATCCGCTTGACGTCGAACAGTGTCAGATCGCCGCAGGCAGACAAAGTGTGCATACCATCTGTGAAGCTTCCCGCTGAAGTCGGCAAACTGATTGGTGCTCCGGCCTCAGCGACAAACGATTTCTCATCAAGCTGTTCGACCCAAAGTGGTCGCACCCCTCCGCCATAAGTCACCCGGCAATCCTGCACCGGCAGCATGACCCGACCATCAATGACAACAGGCGTTCCACCCGGGCGAGACGATCCGGGATCCACACGAACCGGATTGCCGGGATGCGTAGTCCACGGCCCGCAAAGCCTTTCCGCCCAGGCGACGTGCAAATGCCCCTTTCGGCTGCCTTTGCTGGTGGCAGGTGAATAGAATAACCACCAGCGATCCTGATGGTGCAGGATACTGGCATCAACCGGCACGAAATCGAGCGCCAGCCGGTATTCTGGCCGCCAGTCGGTCAAACCGCCATGATCACGATAAATAGTCAGATGTCCCGAACGGTATCCCTCCGGTAACATCCACATTTGACCCTCTCCCTGGAATATCTGCGGGTAGGACAAATGCCATGGTTCGGAGAGGCAGCGCATCTGCCCGACTAAATTTAATTCCTGATCGTACAACAGCTTGCGTATTACACCATGCCGGGAACGATAGTCATAATGCTCGACGAAAACGTGAAGCTGGTCATCAACCCAGTGGCCAAAAGGATCCGCGGTAAATTCAAATTCCGGTTCGACGGGTAGCCAAACGACGTCATTGCCAATTTCCCCGCTCACAACGATCTCTGCTATTGACCGTCGGGAAATTCCGCAGCGCCATATGTCCTTTTTTCGAGGCATGCGCTTTCGATCCTATGCCTATGCTCGATCGGATGCAAAATGATTGACCTCGGGATGTTCAGCCGATTTTTCGGCCGGCGCATGTTCACCGTCCCTATTTCTGATGCCATGCCATCTTTTCCTGCCACCGGCACTTGAATCGCCGGATGACAGATAGTCCATCCTCGCATAGCCTCGCCTGCAAACAGGCCGGGAGGGAACTGATGCCACAGATGGAAGTCAGCGCTGAATCGGCTGGACGATCAGAACTTCGCGCCACCCCGCTGTCTCCTTTCGGAGTCGCATTGGAGGCTGATCTCTCCCGCCCCTTGTCTGCGCAGGACGCCGCCTTCCTCGTCGAACTGGTCGATCGCCACGGCGTGCTCGTCGCGCGTAATCAGCGTCTTTC
>CANJQJ010000087.1 GCA_947476425.1 Sphingomonadaceae bacterium
AAGGCCATGCTCAGAAAGATCGGTGAGCGGACCGTGAACGGCCTCTGGGACCTGATCGGCAGGCTCATCGATATCTTCAAGCCAAACGAATGCGCAAACTACTTCACATCGTGCGGCTATGATCCAGACTGATCGAAAATCGCTCTAAAGACCGGCATCTCGGCAATCATCATCGTCGCGGTCTCCGAACTCGCCAAACGCAGCCCCGCCGCGGGCGCCCTGCTGGCTTCGCTGCCGCTGGTGTCCATCCTCGGCATGATCTGGCTCTGGCGTGACACCCATGATCCCGACCGCATGGCGGCGCACGTTGGAGCGACCTTCTGGTACGTGATCCCGTCGTTGCCAATGTTCCTGCTCATCCCCGCACTGCTTCGCCACGGCTGGGGCTTCCAGGCGGCGCTCCTCGCGGGCTGCGCGCTGACGGTGATTCTCTATCTCGCCATGATCTGGACTGGCGCTCGCTTCGGATTGCGACTCTAGGGCGCGATCCAATCGGAATGCAGCCCAAGGTGCGGCATCTCTCATCAGGCCATTCTCGTTAACCAAAACTACATTTTTCCGATGTTCCAGAACAGAAATTCGGCCTGTTCTTCGAATATATTTCTCTATATTCGAATCCTCCGGAACACCTCCGAAATTAACGCCAATTAGGAAATAGTCGTTAATCTCACATTAGCCAATTATTATCATATGGTAATACTGATTTTACGTGTAGTTACTTGGTCACGGCCATTTTATCCGGTTGGGGACCCCGTTGTTAGAGCTTCAGAACCTCATACTTGAAATGGTTGCGAGGGGTGAGCCGCTGAAGGTCACCACTGATCGTCTGTGCGCCGAGGTTCAGGCATTACTGCCGGACGTGACTTGCTCCGTATTGTCGGTCGATAGGGCGGGCTTGATTCATCCGCTTTCGGGCCCTGACGTGCCTCGGGAACTTTGTGAACTTGTCGATGGCATGCCCATCGGGCCAATGGTCGGCTCCTGCGGATCCGCCGCCTATTTCAACCATCCGGTGTCGGTCACCGACATTGCAACCGATGCCCGATGGGATTTGGTGCGCCACGCCGTCATTCCCGCTGGGCTGGCAGCTTGCTGGTCGACTCCCATCGCCGATAGCGACGGCCGCGTTCTTGGCGCGTTCGCATTCTATTATCGCGAGCGCAGGGGGCCAAACCGGCGCGAGGAAATGATCGTCGCCACCTGCATCAATCTGTGCGCGATTGCGATCGAGCGCCACGAGCGCGTCCTCGAACGCGAACGCCGTGCCGCGCATGACGAATTGACCGGCCTCGGCAACCGCGCAAGCTTCAACGCCCTGCTCGCGCGAATGTCCTGCGTGGAGCCGGGAAACTGGGGTTTGCTGATCCTGGACCTGGATAATCTCAAGACCGTCAACGACACTTTCGGACATCATGCCGGCGATTGCCTGCTGCAGGTAGCCGCAGCACGCTTGGCGGCCGCTGCGGCGCCCGACCTGGCTTTCCGGTTGGGCGGCGACGAATTCGTAATAATGCTGCAATCCCGTCGGGCACTTGCCGATCTCGACGCGGCGGCCACGCGCATCCTCGACGATTTGTCCCAGCCGGCGCAATGCGGTGGTTATTGCATAGAGCCTGAGGGCACGATCGGCGGCGCGACGCTCAGCGTTGGCGACGATAATCCGGAAGTCGTCAGGCAGAATGCAGACTATGCGCTCTATCATGCCAAGAAAACCGGCCGTGGCGGTTTTGTGCGCTATTGGCCTGGTCTCGGTACCGCGATGACCGATCGGTTGCGCGCAATTCGCGAAGTCGAGACCGCGCTGCGCGATGATCGAATCGATGCCTGGTATCAGCCAATGCTGTGCCTCGAGACCGGGGCGCTGACCGGATTCGAGGCGTTATGTCGCCTTGTCTCTCCAACTGGCGAAATACGATGCGCCTCCGAATTTCGAGAGGCCACGTCCGACGTGCAAATTTCCTTCGGCCTGACCCAGAGAATGCTGGCTATCGTCGCCGGCGACATGGCGAAATGGATCCGTGCGGGGTTTGATGCACCAAGGGTCGCGATCAATGTTTCAGCGGCTGACCTTCATGGCAACCGGCTTGAAACCGCCTTGCGTTCCACCTTCGGCGCGGTCGACGTGCCGCTTGACCGGTTGACCATCGAAATAACCGAATCGACACACCTGAAAATACACGACGAAGTCCTTCAGCGCGCAATCAGGAGCTTGCGAGCATTTGGGCTGCAGATCGCAATCGACGATTTTGGCACCGGTTACGCTTCACTGACCAACCTGCTCGCTGCTCAGATCGACAGCATCAAGATCGATCCTTCGCTGGTCAGGCGAGCGACGTCCGGCGGTGCAATGGACGTGATTGTCGCGGGCCTGATCGGCATTGCCCATGGATTGGGAATTCGTGTTACGGCCGAGGGGATTGAGTCCCGGGAACAGGCGGCGCACCTTCGCGAACTCGGTTGTCGGCACGGACAGGGGCATTATTTTTCGGCGGCAGTCGACCGCGCCCGCGCAACGGACATGCTCGGCCGCTTCAATTTCCCGCTGGCTGGAGACGATGAAGCGCTGACCTTGAGGGCCATCGGCGGTTAGCCCGCAACCCGATCGATCAGGCCGACATCGCCATGTCTAGTGCCTGCACGGACAGCCACGCCGCTCCGCTCAGTGACACTGCAAACAGCATCCACCCCATCGCCACGAGCTGGGGTATGTGCGGGCGCCCCATCCGCTTGTTGCGGCCGAGGCTGCCAAGCACGAAACTCGCCAGCAATCCGTAGAAAAGAAACGCATTTTCAGCCACAGAACAATTCCCCGTCCACCCGACCGCCACATCATCGCGAGAAATGGTTAACAAGGCATTCGCGCAGCCTCGGTTTAACTTCCCGACGCAAGCTCGCTCCCTCATTTGCCGGACCCGTGTCAAGGCGGGGAGATCCGTAATTGCGCTGGAATGACGCTAGAGCGGTTTTCGACCGCTCTGAATCGTAAGGGATTCCCAAGGGGCGGATTTTCTGATTCAGAATCCGTGCTGGTGAAGGAGGCCAGCATGGATGGGTCAGCCTTTATCGTTGGATTTGCGTGTCCGGCTTCTTGCGGCGATTGATG
>CANJQJ010000088.1 GCA_947476425.1 Sphingomonadaceae bacterium
CACTTGATCGAAAACCTGTTCGCCAAAATCAAGGACTGGCGGCGCATTCACACCCGATATGATCGCTGCGCCCACACCTTCATGTCCGCCATCGCAATCGCCGCTACCGTCATCTTCTGGTTGTGATCAATGAGTCCTGACCCTAGTCGATCCCTTTAGCCAATGGGAGAGGACATAAAATGGTCGATAGCATCAGAAAAATCGGGTTCATCGGACTGGGCAGCATGGGCGGCGATCAGGCGCGGGAGCTCGCCAAGCTGCCGCTCGAACTGACCGTTTATGATGTTGCCCCGGCGGCCTTGGCTGCGTTCGAAGGCAGGGCCAATCTCGCGGCAACAATGGCCGATGTCGGTCGCGATGCCGATGTCGTCGGCATCTGCGTGCGGGATGATGCCCAGGTTCTCGAATGTGTCGAGGTGCTTTTGCCGGTGATGAAGCCCGGGTCGGCGCTGCTCATTCACAGCACCATCAAGCCGCAGACCGCGATCGGCATTGCCGAACGGGCTGCTGCCAAGTCGATCGATGTCGTCGATGCACCGGTCACGCGAACCGAGATGACGAAGGATGGCCCCTTCGTTTTCTGCATGACCGGCGGAAACGAAGCAATTGCCGCCAGCGTCCAGCAGGTCCTGAACGCTTTCTCGACGAACACCATGCACGTCGGCCCGCTCGGCTCGGCGATGGCGCTGAAGATCTGCAACAATCTGGTTTCCTGGTGCGGCATCATGCTTGGCCTGGAGGTCGCCAATCTCGCCGAATCAGCCGGCGTGCCGATGGACAAGCTGCTTACCGTAATGAAGCGCAACGGAAACCTGACGCCGCCGATGCAGGGCTTCATCGAGTTTCGCAACAATCCGGGCGATGCCGCCAAGCGTGGTTTCTTCGCAAGCCAGGCTGGGATCGGTGAAAAGGACCTCATGCTCGCGGAAGCCCTGGCGGCTGGCGTCGACACCACGGCGCCGATCACCACCCATGTACGGTCGATGTTGCGCGAGGGGTTACTCGCGATCTGCAATCGATAACGGCGTCCCGGTGGAGGTGCATAGCGCTTCCACCGGACCTTCGTTCATGGCGCAACCTCAAGCAACGGCTCTGCGGTCGATCGCTTCCACCATGAGGCGACCGCGCGGCCAAGCGTGATCCCGGGTAGTTCCACCCAATAATAGCCGGCAAGAGCGAAGGCAGTCGTGAGCGCGAGGGCGGCCGGCACCCTGAGGCTCGCGGCGACCTGCGCCTCGACGATCCCGAAGGCGATCGGGTGCAGGAGATAGATCGAATAGCTCGTCGCTCCGATAAACGGCAGGAGCCCGTGATTGAATGGCCTAAATTCCCGAATCGGCCGAACCAGCACGATCACGAGAAACAGCGTCGTCGCGAGCGTCCAGGGTCCGAGCGCCTGGGCAAGCGTGATGTTGGGATGGTGGAATATCCCGAACCCGACATAATTTGCGGCGAGCGCGACGGCCGCAAACAAGCCGATGCTCTGGGCGAGACGCATCTTGCTGATCTCCCCGGCTTGATAGCGATAGCATTGGAAGCCGATAACCGCGGCGTAGACCATCGTCGGCCTGCCGGTCGCGAGGCGCGTTCCGATCATCAGCGATCCGACGGCGAGCAGGATCAGGAAGACCGCCATCAGCAGCTCAAGCCGCGTGGCTGCCTTGTCGCCGAACTGAAGCAGCGTCACCGCAAACAGGCCATACCAGATCAGCTCGATCGCCAGCGTCCAGGTGACGCCAAGGAACGGTGCCTGCCGAACGAAATCCTGGATCAATGCCAGGTTGGCGATCCATTGGATCAACGATGCGTGGAGCATCGCCTGGGTGCTGTCAGTCTAATCGCAACTCGTCTCCGTTTGGCGCACGAATAGCCAAAGTGGCCAACCTCAGACGGCGAGCGACTGCCACTCGGCTAGGGCAGCCGAGCGTCGCAGCTTGTATGTCTGACGATCGACGAGATTGCGTTGCTGGTTAAAATGGTTGTGAAACGAGGCGTGGACCGAAACGAATTTCTGCAGCGACTTCATCCTTCGAAACCGCAGCATCGCCCGCTCTCGTCGTCGGAATGGCAGGTGTGAATTTTCGGCCCGATTATTCTTCCAGCGGCCCATCTCGCGCCGATCAAGATTGCCCAGTTTCCGCATTGCAGCCGGGTAGGATCGAAGCCCGTCAGTAACGATCGTCTCGGCCCGACCGTGACGCTTCAGAGCCTTCTTCAGAAAGGCCAAAGCCGCTACTTTATCGCGCTTTTTGGTAACGTAGCTTTCCAGGATCTCGCCTTCGTGATCGACCGCTCGCCACAAATAATGGCGCTCGCCATTGATCTTCACAAACACCTCGTCAACGTGCCAGCGCCAATGCCGGAAACCCCGCATTCGGCATTGACGCTGGCGACGGATTTCTGCCGCAAACAGCGGCCCAAACCGATTCCACCAAAACCGCACTGTTTCATGGCAGATGTCGATACCGCGCTCGAACAGAAGATCCTCAACGTTGCGCAGGCTGAGCGGGAACCGTACGTACATCATGACCACGAGCCGGATCACCTCTGGCGACGAATTGAAACAACGAAACGGGTTGGTGGGCATGGTCATTTCACCGTTTTACCAGCGCCCTACCCCGCCTGCAATTTTAGTCTGACAGGACCCAAGGGAGACGCTGGACGAGGGCGAGGTCATTGACATGTTCCAACTCGGCGCGTAATCGATAAAAAGAAGAGTAAGAAGGTGCTGCCAGCCTAACTGCAACCGCGTTCCCTGATCGTGAGTGAGTCCGCGTAGAAGCCCTAGTTGACGAAATAAAGGTATCCAGAACAATTTACAAAATTTAGCTTTTTTGAAAGGATTTTGACAATGACAACAGTGGCGCAGGCCTCGGTAGAAGTAGTCGAGCAGACCCCAGAAGAAAAGCGCGCTGCCACGGCAAAATCCCTTATACGTAAATATGCTGCATTGTCTGCAGGGCTCGGTTTCATTCCGGTCCCAGCTATTGATATTGCGGCTGTGAGCTCCGCA